>NZ_NGUO01000009.1 GCF_002206635.1 Polynucleobacter aenigmaticus
GTTACGCTGCAGTAAAT
This sequence comes from Polynucleobacter aenigmaticus, assembly GCF_002206635.1. Lineage (GTDB taxonomy): Bacteria > Pseudomonadota > Gammaproteobacteria > Burkholderiales > Burkholderiaceae > Polynucleobacter > Polynucleobacter aenigmaticus. The sequence goes on from NZ_NGUO01000009.1 coordinate 18, forward strand.
TGGGAGCTGTTTTACCAACAGCGCCCCTATAGGACTGATAGCGCTTAGGGCGCACGGTGGATTTAAGCCCCAGTTGCCCCATCAGCCTTTGCACTGTCTTGGGGTCAAGGTAATGCTGCTCATTGCGTAATGCCAAGTGCACCCGTCGATACCCATACCGCCCCTGATGCCGGTGGAAGATCTGATGGATCTGCGCCTTCGCCTCAAGATGGCGATCTGCTTTACTAAGGGCACTCGCCTGGTAGTAATAGACACTTCTAGGCATCCCAGCCATCGCCAAGATGGCTGGTAACCGGTATTTTTGCCTTAACCCCGTAATTACTTGGACTTGTTCTTGCTTGCCAAGTGCTTTTGCTGGGCTAAGGCTTCGAGCTTTTTTAGGTAATCGGTCTCCATCCTGCGGTACTCAAGCTCTTGCATGAGCTCATCTGGAGTCATCTGAGTCACTGGCTTATTGGTTGGGGTGAACGGTTTGAAGGGTTTGGGCATGGGAGCTCGTCCTTTAGGCTTAGCTTGCAAGGCTGCAAGACCACCTTCATTGTAGAGTTTTTGCCATCTCCCAAGGGTGGCAGGAGAGGCGATATTAAAGTGGGCGGCAGTCTGGTTAATGGAGAGCTGGTGCTCGGCCATATATTGCAAAACAGAATGTTTAAAGATGTCCGTGTAGGTTTTATGGCCTTGAATCAAGCTACTTTGCCCATGTATCTTGAAGGCATAAACCCATTTTTTTATAAAGGCAGGGTTGACCTCGTAGAGGGTTGCCGTTGATCTAAATCCGTCCCTAGTTGATAGGTAGTGGTTAATAACGGCTAATTTGAACTCTTTGCTGTATTTGGACATGAAAACTGCACCTTAGTGGGTTGGAGGGGTGTCCAACTTTTGTGGTGCAGTTCAATTGCGGGCCTTTTCTTTTGCAACAAAATACTAAACTGCTAGTTTTAGACCTCTTTTATTGCAGTATCGGTGGAAGCTCTTTTGTGAGTGCGCCACGCTGAGCGGTGGCGGAACCTAGCAGAGCAAAACCTAATAGCTTGCCATCACTGGATTCAAAGCGCGCCTCGAGTCCATCGTTCAGGGAATTGATTTTCCAATCACCTACTGCACCTTTGGCTGGTGGCGAGACAATGGTTGGGAGGGCTGGAGTCTTCACCATGACTGGCATAGCTGGGTAGCTAAGAGCGGTTACTTGGCCAAGTAGAGTGGGCGCCAAAGCTCGTGCAGCCTGCATGATCGGCATGACGTAAGGCAGAACCAAGCCATCCACTTCAGCACAATCGCCGATGGCAAATACATGTTTAGCGCTAGTTTCAAGTTGGCGATTAACGGTGATGCCAATGTCCGTTGCAATTCCGGCGGCTTTAGCTAAATCAAGGCGGGGCTTTAGGCCAACTGCTGATAAAAATACATCGCTGCTAACGATCGATCCGTTTGCGAGAGTGATTGAGAGGGATTCGCCATTGCGATCTATCGATTGAACGGTGGTGGCAAAGTGCCAGCGTACTCCAGCCTCACTTAATTTTGATTGAAGAGCCTGTGCTGCTGCTTCAGGAAGTAAGCGACCTAAAGCTTGTGGCGCCAGATCAATCACATCCACTTCGTAAGAGCCTAAAACCAAATCATTCGCAAACTCACAGCCAATCAGGCCGGCACCTAAAATAGCGATTCGCTTCTTACCTTCAATTGCCTGGCGAAATTGGGCATATTCTTCAAGGTCGTTTACCGTGATCACTTCATTAGCTGCATTGCCTTGTAAGGGTAGGCGAATTTGATCGGCACCCAAACCGAGCACTAGCTTTCCATATGAAATTACTCCTTTGGAGGTTTCAATGGTTTGTGAAGCGGTGTTAATAGCAGAAACATCGGCATCCCCCAGAATGGTAACTTCCAGTTGAGCTGCCATGCCCTCAGCACTGGTAGACACCAATTGCTCTGGAGTCTTCTTGCTAGCTAGTGCTGTAGAAAGCATCGGCTTTGAATAGAAGTAAGCGGGCTCACGGGTCAACAAAGTAATTGGAATAGTTTTGTTGAGTTTGCGAACCTCGCGAATGACGGTATATCCGGCCAATCCGCTGCCAATAATGACGATGCCCGATTGAGTAGATTGATTCTGATGATCCAAAGCTGGGCCCCCTAATAATGCAGTTAAATATTTTTAATTAATGTTGATAGAGTCTAAGTAGTTTGCGGGTGAATTAACCCATCTGAACCATCTCAAAGTCAGATTTCGCTACGCCACAGTCAGGGCATTCCCAATCCTCTGGAATGTCGGCCCAAGTAGTGCCGGCAGGGATGCCGTCTTCAGGCAAGCCTTTTGCTTCGTCATAGATAAACCCACATACGATACATTGCCAAGAGTTCATGATATTTCCTTTAAGATAATTGCATTAGTTTAGATTTAATTACGTTTTATTTCTGAGTTTGCTCAAGCAGCGGTAAATGCTTTAGCTTTTTCCAAGGCCTTCTTATAGTGATTAGCGTGACGCTCCTCTACATTGGCCAGGGCTGCAAAGCGTTTTGCTGCTTTCGACAACATCGCCTCGAATTGCTCGGCATGCTCTTTTGACTCTGCAATTTGCTCATCAATTTCTGCTACAGCCGCTGCATTACCTTCATCTACCGCAGTTTTACGGAAAGAAGGATACATTTCGGTGTATTCATAAGTTTCACCCTCGATAGCTATCTCCAATGCGCGAGTTGGGGTAATGGTGCTGGCGGGATAGAGTAAATCTAGATGGCCAAAGGCATGCATCACTTCTTGATCAGCGGTTGCCTCAAAGATCTCGGCAGTTTCAATATCACCAGCGGCGCGAGCCAATTTAGCAAAATAGCGATATTTAATATGTGCCATAGATTCACCTGCAAAGGCGGATTCTAAATTTTGGATGGTTTTAATTTCTGGGCGAGCCATTTTCATTCCTTTTGGGTTGGTTGGTAGGGGGTGTTTAAGCACCATGGAATGAATTCTGAACCTAAAATGTCAATCATTCAATTAAATAATAATGATATTATTTATCTAATAAATTGATTATAGGGATAAAGGTAAATTATGACCGCTCTTCCTTCATTGCGTCAGCTCCGCTATTTTGTGGCTATTGCTCAAGAGCTCAACTTCACTCGGGCTGCAGAAATCTGTTTTGTAGGGCAATCGACCCTGAGTGCGGGCTTAAAGGAGCTTGAGGATGGTCTAGGTGTCCGCTTGGTGGAGCGGGATAGGCAAAACGTGGCGCTTACTCCAGTCGGCTTTGAGATTCTAGATAGGGCAAAGGCAATCTTGGCAGCCTCTGAAGATTTGGTGGAATACGCTGATGCCGCCGGTAAGCCGATGGCTGGAACGATCCGACTTGGGGTGATCCCAACCATTGCACCATTTTTACTGCCGAATGTATTGCCCGATATTCGTACGCGCTGCCCCAGTTTGAAAATTGCCTTACGTGAGGATTTGACAGCCAACCTCTTAACTAGGTTGGCTGAGCACCAATTGGACTTTATTCTGATTGCATTGCCCTATGAGACCTCAGGCCTGCTTGTTCAAGAACTATTTGATGATGAGTTTTGGTTGGTGGCCAGAGAGGATGATCCAGCGCTCAAAGGAAAAGAAATTCATTTGCCAGCAAAAATGGCTGAGCGTTTATTGCTCTTAGAGGAGGGGCACTGTTTGAGGGAGCACACTTTGCAGGCATGTAAGCGTTCCGATATTCGCAAGGCTGATGGCATGGAGGCTACTAGCCTGCTTACACTTCTGCAGATGGTGGACTCTGGTATGGGGATTGCACTGTTGCCAGAGATGGCTGTTAGAGGTGGCCTATTAAATGGTACGAGCTTGGTGGCACGACCCTTGGCGCCTCCTGCGCCTAAGCGAGTCATTGCCTTGCTTGCTCGATCCTCTACCGCTCATTTAGAGGAGTTCAAGGTATTTTCTGATTGCATCCAAGAGCGCTTCAAAAGGGGTGCAAAGAGTAGTCGTGGAGCAGTGAAGGGCTTACGCAAAGATTAAGTGAGCCTCAGCAAGAACCCATCTTTCTTGCTAAAGTCGACGATTAAATAATTTATCAGTAAAAAAGAAAGAGCTTCATGTCCGGAAAAGAAATCATGTTTACACCCATTAAGCTTGGCGCTATTGAATTAAAGAATCGCTTAGTGATGGCGCCTTTGACGAGAATGCGTGCTATTGCTGGTGAAGTGCCCCATCCTCTGGCTAAAACTTACTACAGCCAAAGGGCGGGTGCAGGACTCATTATTAGCGAGGCAACTCAAATTGCTCCTATTGGTCAAGGCTATCCAGCAACGCCTGGAATTTACTCTGCAGCGCAAACGGTAGCGTGGAAAGAAATTGTTGAAGCGGTACATTCAAAGGGCGGCAAGATTGTGGCTCAGCTCTGGCATGTAGGGCGTATTTCTCATTCATCCTTGCATCCAGAGCAAGGCCTTCCCGAAGCCCCTTCTGCGATCGCTCCAGCTGGTCAAACTTATGGCGCTGATTGGAAATTGCATGACTATGAAGCCCCCAAAGCGATGACTAGTGAAGATATTGCGCGACTCTTAACGGATTTTGAATTGGCCGCCAAGAATGCTAAGACCGCTGGTTTTGATGGCATTGAAATCCACTCTGCCAATGGTTATTTATTGGATCAATTTTTGCAAGATCAAACCAATCAACGCACCGATGAATATGGCGGCTCTATAGACAATCGCATGCGCTTATTGGGTGAGGTGATTGAGTCGATTGCTAAGGTCTATCCCAGTGATCGCATTGGTGTTCGCTTATCACCATATGGTAGCTTTAATGATATGGGTGATAGCGATCCAATCGCCTTGTTTAATGCGGTCATTCAGAAATTGAATGGTTATCAACTTGCTTATGTGCACATGATTGAGCCACGCTCTACTAGTGCGGGCGGCAATGATCAAGTCAATGTAGAGGCGCCCATTACTTCAGAGATTTTCCGAGCGGCCTATCAGGGTAAATTTATTAGTGCTGGTGGGTATGACCAGGCTATGGGTGAGGCCGTATTGGATGCGGGCTTAGCTGATGCCGTAGCTTATGGGCGTTTGTATATTGCTAACCCGGATTTAGCAGAGCGATTTGAGCAAGGCGCGCCCCTGAATCCGTATGATCGCGCGACATTCTATGGTGGGGCTGAGGTGGGCTATACCGACTACCCAGCTCTATAAGCTTTAATAAAAATCTGAAGCAGGACAAGACAAGTAAGGTCTCTTTCGGAAGAAGGAGGCCTTATTTTTTATCTTCAGGATCCTTTAGAAGGTCATAGTGGTTCGCAACCAATAGTAATGCGATCGAAGCGCAACCCATGACAAAGAATTGCCATTGATGCAACATCGCAGTTCCGATCACTGTCATCAAGATGGTCCATCCGATTGCCATCTTGGCTTTTTTACTGAGTGCTTTCATGGGAGAGGGTTCTTATTTAAATATTATTTAACGGCTAGTCGAGCTTTCGCGCTCAGCTCACCAGGAGCCCCACGCTTATCCAATTGAGAAAGTCTGAGTGCCTCTTGCTCAAAGTCAGTTTGAGCTGGATGAAATTCAATATTGCCTAGGTGAATGATATAAGTCCATACCAATTCACGGCCCCTGTCTTTATATACATCTACAACTCGTTTCATTTTTGATCGCCTATGGAGTGGGTAGCGCTATTTTTCGGAGCAATATTCTGCTTGAGGTCAATGAGATTGCGTGGGTCGATGCGAATAACACCGCCTCTGGGGCTATCAATATCTGCAATCAAGAAGAAGGAAATTGAAATCATTACTGGAAATATCATAAAGAGACCAACATTGCTCTTAAAGTTTCTTGCCCCAAAGCCTACTAAAATATTTGCGCCAATGGCAATCGCCGCCATCAACCACCAGGCGGCGCCGGGGATACGGTTCCACCAGGCTGCCTGTGTGTAACCCTGCGAGTTAATGAGATCATTCATGCCGGAGACCGCTAGTGCGATAGTAGGGGTTGGTTGGGTGCGTGCGATGGGCAGCAATTCATTCCATAGGGCACCCTCTAAGGCATTAGTGCGCCGTCTGATTTGCTGGATCGTTTCTTGATCTTGCTTGGAGTAAAACAAGATGCGTTGATCAAGGTATTCGTTGAGAAGCCCTTTGATGGTTTCTGCGGTTTTACTGGGTAAGAGGTCCGCCCTCAAGAACTCAGTACCAATTGCATTGGCTTCAGCCTCTTCATAAGTCTGCCTTAAGTCATATCGTGCAATTGCCATCGAGAAGGTAAAACCGATGATCAAACCAAGTAAGGTCAGTGTTGCTGTCTGAATAATCCCTAGGTCTGCCGATGTCTCAGTATCTTTTGTGCGGTACTTACTTAACACGGCATTGCCAAACCACACTGAGCCTGCAAGGGCTGCAGCAGAAATGGCAAAGACCAGTTCAGGAGAGTTGGCTAAGTGTGGAATTTTAAAAAGTTCCTGGGTACAAAATATCTTTAGTCACATTTTGGATATCGCGGTGACCTGTAAAGGCCATCGTGATATCCAATTCATTATGAATAATATCGAGGCACTTGGTAACGCCAGCTTCACCCATGGCGCCCAAGCCATAGAGAAAAGGGCGACCAATCATCGTACCGCGTGCACCCAGCGCCCAGGCTTTAAGAACATCCTGCCCTGACCGAATGCCACCGTCCATCCAGACTTCAATATCTTTGCCAACTGCATTCACAATGCCTGGTAGCGCTTTGATGCTAGAGATTGCACCATCTAATTGACGGCCACCATGATTAGAAACAATCAAAGCATCTGCGCCGGAGTTCGCGGCAAAGCGAGCATCCTCTTCATCCAAGATACCTTTAATGATTAACTTGCCGCCCCAGAGTTTCTTAATCCACTCCACATCATCCCAGCTTAAGCCTGGATCAAACTGCTCCGCAGTCCAAGAGGCGAGCGAGGACATATTGCCGACACCACTGGCGTGACCAACAATGTTGCGAAAGGTTCTGCGGGGGGTCATTGCCATTCCCATGCACCAGCGTGGCTTGGTCATCATATTGATCATGTTAGCAATCGTCAGTTTCGGCGGCGCAGATAATCCATTCTTTAAATCTTTATGACGTTGTCCCAAAATCTGTAAATCTAAAGTCAACACTAGGGCAGAGCACTTGGCTGCTTTGGCGCGCTCAATCAGGCGCTCAATAAAGCCGCGGTCTTTCATGACATAGAGCTGAAACCAAAAAGGTTTAGTGGTTCTCTCTGCTACATCTTCAATAGAGCAAATGCTCATGGTGGATAAGCAGAAGGGAACCCCAAATTTTTCTGCAGCACGGGCAGCGAGAATTTCGCCATCAGCGTGTTGCATGCCCGTTAACCCAGTAGGCGCGAGCGCAACTGGCATAGCAACTTCTTGACCCACCATGGTTGTCTTGGTGGTGCGATTAGTCATATCTACAGCTACGCGCTGGCGTAATTTGATCTTCTGAAAATCAGACTCATTCGCTCTGTAGGTAGATTCAGTCCAGGACCCAGAGTCTGCATAGTCATAGAACATCTTAGGGGTGCGTTTTTGGTGTAAAACTCGTAAGTCTTCAATATTGGTGATGATTGCCACTTAAGCCCCTTTGTGTATCACTATTACCTGATAGCTTTTGCTAATTTAAGCTCTATCTTAGCAATACTGGGCATTTGTTTCTACAATGCGTAGGCAAGGCCCTTCTTGGGGGTCAAAATCCTCACTTATTCTCCAAATACCTTTTAATGCCTCACCTAGCCCTTTCGACTGTGTTTTATTTATCGCTATCCACCATCTTGTGGGCTGGTAATGCGGTAGCGGGGCGAGTGCTGGTTGGAAGTATTTCCCCCATCACCTTAAGCGCAGTTCGCTGGGGCCTTGCGGCTTTGATGCTGCTTCCCTTGGGATGGCGAGTTTTCAGGCCGAGCAGTGCCCTATGGCAAAACAAGACTCGCTTTTTGGTCTTGGGACTTTTGGGGGTGGGTAGTTATAACGTTTTGCTTTATCTTGCATTGCAGACTTCAACTGCGATTAATGTCACCTTGATTGGCGCTAGCATGCCCATTTGGATGCTCTTTATTGGCGCTGTTTTTTATCAAGTAAGGCCGACATTTCTTCAGCTTGTGGGGGCGATTGTTTCCTTGGTGGGAGTTACTGTGGTCTTAACGCGAGGCGATCCCGTTAGCTTGCTTGCCCTGCAAGTGGTAACGGGTGATCTACTCATTATGTTAGCTACGATTCTCTGGGCTTTCTACAGCTGGATGATTAGTCGTCCTGGGCGGAGTCCAGAGCGGCAGTGGCCGTGGGCTGAGTTTTTGATGGCACAGGTCATGATTGGTTTTCTGTGGACGATGCTGTTTGATGGCATGGAGATTGCTACTGGGCATGCATTTATTCAACTGAATTACTTTACTGGCGCCTTGATCCTATTTGTGGCAATCGGACCATCCTTGATTGCCTACCGCTGCTGGGGTTTGGGGGTTAATGGTGCTGGGCCAACGATGGCCGCATTTTTTGCCAACTTGATTCCGCTCTTCACGGCCTTGCTCTCGGCTGCCATTTTGGGGGATCCTCCCCAGCTTTTCCATGGGCTCGCTTTTGCCTTAATTGTGATCGGAATATTGATCTCCTCCAGCAGGCAACCAAGCAATTAACCTATCCCATTTGCCCTAAATGCCCTTTGGGGCCAGTTTTTAGGGTTGCGCTACCCATATGGCACTAAATCAGTATCATTTAGAACTAATCACTTGATTTACTAGGAAATTACTATGCCAGGCTTACTCCCGAATGTTGATCCAGATGGTCTATTAGAGTTCTCGGTTGTTTATACCGACCGCTCTTTGAACCACATGTCTGAAGAATTCAAAAAAGTCATGGTGGATATTTCTAGCGTCCTGAAGAACGCTTATAACGCTAGCTCTGCAGTCATCGTTCCGGGTAGCGGCACTTTCGGCATGGAGGCAGTTGCCCGCCAATTTGCCAATAATGAAAAGTGCCTCGTATTACGCAATGGCTGGTTTAGTTATCGCTGGACTCAGATTTTTGATTTGGCAAACATTACACAGGACATTAGCGTCCTTAAAGGTAAGCAATTAGAGGATTCAGTGCAAGGCGTATTTGCGCCCGCACCCATTGATGAGGTCGTTGCTTTCATCAAAAAGGAAAAGCCAGCAGTGGTTTTTGCTCCGCACGTAGAAACTTCTGCCGGAATTATTTTGCCAGATGACTATCTTAAGGCGGTCGGTGAAGCGGTGCGCTCAGTCAATGGATTGTTTGTGCTTGATTGCATCGCTTCAGGCGCAATGTGGGTAGACATGAAAGCTTGCAATGTTGACGTGTTAATTACCGCGCCACAAAAAGGTTGGAGTAGTTCACCATGTTGCGCATTGATTGCTATGGGTGATAGAGCACGCGAGCGCATTGAGTCAACTCAAAGCAGTAGCTTCTCAATGGATCTCAAGAAGTGGCTGCAAATTATGGAAGCCTATGAAAAGGGTGGTCATGTGTATCACACCACTATGCCGACGGATGCTCTCAAAATCTTACGCAATGTGATGCAAGAAACGCAGACCCTAGGATTTGCAGCTCTTAAAGAAAAGCAACAAGAATTGGGTGATAAGGTTCGCGCCTTATTGGTATCTAAAGGCTACCATTCAGTTTCAGCAAAGGGCTTTCAGTCCCCCGGTGTAGTAGTGAGCTTTACCAAGGATCCTGATATTCAGTCAGGTAAGAAGTTTATTGCTCTTGGTTTGCAAACTGCCGCTGGCGTTCCTTTGCAGTGTGATGAGCGTCCAGACTTCCGTACATTCCGCATTGGCCTATTTGGCCTGGAGAAGTTAGCTCATGTTGATCGTACTGTTGGTCACCTTGAGGCGGCATTAGAAAAAATTACCGAGACTGAAGCGCAGCCAGCTTAAGCGGTAGAAATTGCTTCAGTCTGAAAGGCCGTCTTAGGACGGCTTTTTCATTGCCTCTAATGCCAGTGGATTGGGAGTTGCCTCTCCCACCTTTGTCAGCACATTAGTATCGAGATGATGAAAGGGTTCAGTCTGCCCCTGAATCATCATTACCGTATCTTGCTCATAAGACCAAGTGCCATCCTCCAAGAGGGTCACCATGATGCGGTACTCAATCGTTTTGAAGGCGTAGTCTAAAAATGGGCTAGACGAGATACCGGCGGTCGGATCATCAATCTTAGCGATACACTCAAACTGGGTTGCGCTTGCAGCTTCTTTACCTGTTGCCATGGTGACCATGCCTCGGGGTATCGTTAGCGTATGAACAATAAGTTGTGTTGCGGGCTCCCACAGCCAATAGCCAACCTGATCATGATAAGTTTTCACCTGATCAGGCTTAGTGATATGAAGGTGATGCCGTAAACCATAAAACAGCTGTGGCCCATTAGTTTGTGGGTCAATCGGCTGCATCTCAATCCGCTCGGTATAGACCTGCTTCTTTGGACCTTCTGCTTTAGGTTTGATATCTAAGCCCCGCTGACCTTCCCAGATGCCCGCTAAGCGTGAGAGAGGCCCAAGATTTTCTAGGGTATTAACTGAGTACCCTTGGGGCTCAGTGTAGATATCGGTCGGAAATGGACTCATGGAAAACCTTTATTAAATGAAGGATTTGTGACAAATAATTGGGTATGATCAAATTATCCATAAACCTCTTGGGAGTCTTAAATGCTTTCTCGTTTTGCAAAACTCAGTATAGCCACGCTCATTTCCGTCACCATTGGTTTGTCGCCTCTCGCAGTGATGGCTGCTGATCCAGCTCCAGCGGGTGCACCAGCAGCAACGCCTGCGACTCCAGCACCAGCTGCTCAATCCGAAAAAGCTGCCGAGAAAAAGGCTAAGAAGAAGACAAAGAAGGACAAAAAAGCCGAGAAAAAAGCTAAGAAGAAGTCTAAGAAGAAAGCAAAAGCAGCTCAAGAGCCAGCAGCGGCTCAGCAGTAAATTGTCAGCATTGAACTTAGCAATTCACTAAGTTTATTAATTTAAGGGGTCGGATCCCTCAAGGTCTACGGACTTTCTGGAGTTCAACCCCTTTTGCTTGCTCGGAGCATCGTTGCGTACTAGTAGCCACATCGCTCCAATTACTAAAGCCATTCCACCAATCTGAATCCAAGTAATCGGTTCGGATAAGACTATCCAGCCCATAAATAATGTGGAGATGGGCCCCAGAATTCCAGCTTGAGCAACCAGGGGCGAACCAATGCGATTGATTGCAATCATGATTAACAACATGGGGATAACAGTGCACAAGCTCGCGTTGAGTAAGCTCAGCCAATAGATCTGTTGTACTTGGACAAATACCGCTGCCGGATCGTAAATCAGAATTTGAATAACACTGAGTAGTGCTGAGGCAGAACTGGCATACACCACTAAGCGTACGCTCCCCACTCTTCGAACCATTTCGCCAGAGCCAATCATATAGATTGCATATGAGCATGCGCTGGCAAAGACCAGCAACATGCCGAGCAAGGCCATCGAGCCGGCTGAACTCGCATCCTGAATAAACACCACGATCACACCAAGATAGCCTACAACTAGTGCATACCATTGCAGGCGACTAATCGATTTATTTAAAACAAAGTAAGAGATCAATAAGACAATGGTTGGAGTGAGGTAGAGAACGATGCGCTCTAGTCCAACTGAGATGTATTGAAGACCCAGAAAATCTAAGTAGCTAGAAAAGAAATAACCCATAAATCCCAGCGCAAATATTTTTACGTGATCTAACCTGGTCAGTGGACTCATTACTTGCCTGCGTGCTTGCCACCAATAAATTCCCCAGAAGAGGGGTAGGGCCATTAGCATTCTTAAGGCAATGAGGGTTTCAGCATTGGCGCCATAAGTAAATGCAAGCTTGACCAGAATTGCTTTTCCGGAAAATAGCACTGAGCCTAGGCCGGCCATAAAAAGGCCGTATACGTAACGACGATGAAGAAGAATTCCGCTTGCTGATTGCATGCTGTTTTATAACAGCTTATTGAGCAGGCTTCGCATCTCAAAAATGACTTCTGTTGGAGTGAGTCCAATGGGGCCTACTTGCTGAGCAACCAGACTATCCGCCGCGGTTGCATGCAACTGCACCCCAATACAACTAGCCCCCCAAAGGTTGATATTGTGGCGTATACCTTGGGCGGCGATTGCGGCAATACTGCCAGTTAAGGCGTCGCCCATTCCGCCAACAGCCATACCTGGGTTGCCTTGATCGCATTGCACGGCTGCATTTGTGGGTGAAGCTATGAGAGTGTGCTGACCCTTTAGTACCACAATGGAGTTGGTGAGTTTTACTAAGTTGGATAAAGCGGCAATACGATCTTCTTGTACTGATGCTGCGCTTGTATTCAGAAGATGTGCAGCCTCTCCGGGGTGAGGGGTAAGAACGCTCGTCCCAGGGAATGTCTGATTACGCTGTTTCAGAAGATCAAGAAATTGAGGGGTATCTGCTATTAAGTTGAGGGCATCCGCATCGATCACTAGTGGCACCTTGGGGTAGCTCAAAACTGTACTCAGCCAGTCTCTAGCAAGAGCAGAAAAACCCAAGCCTGGGCCAATTGCAATCAAATCTGGGGTAGTAGCTGCCAGTTGTTCTTGGGGATTAAAACTAGCCAAGCGCACCATCAGCTCAGCCTGCTCGGGTAAGGCATGAGCAGCAGTGGGGTCGAGCATCTCCAAGATGGTCCACCCAGCACCTAGGTGCAGGGCAGCGCTACCCGCTAACATGAGAGCGCCAGACATTCCGGGCGCGCCGCCAACGAGCAATACCTTGCCAGCATTGCCTTTATGTTCCGAGGGTCCACGCTTGAGACGATGAATCAGTTCCAACGCTTGCAGTTTGGTAGGGGTGCTCATGCGAATAGTATCGCTCCAGTAATTGGCTTCACCATCAATTTTATCGGGAGTATTCTGTAACCATGAAAATACAATTTCTTGGGGCGGCTGGAGAGGTTACCGGATCCAGGCATTCGGTAGAACTTACCTTGGGTGGGCGTAAAACAAGGTTTATGGTCGATTTCGGCATGTTCCAAGGTGGGCGCGAGGCTACAGCAAAAAATCTAGAGCCCTTGCCCTTTTCCCCAAAAGAAATTGATTTTGTCGTATTAACCCATGCGCATATTGACCATAGCGGTCTACTGCCACGACTCTGTGCACAGGGATTTTCAGGGCCAATCTATTGCACCGATGCTAGCTTTGAGTTATTAAAAATCCTATTGCCAGATAGTGCGCATTTGCAGCACTCTGATGTGGATCGAGCGGAGCGTAGGCAAAAGGCGGGTAAGTGGCGTGGAGAACTCCCGGTTGCGCTGTACTCCATGGAAGAGGCTGAACTCGCTCTTGCGCAATGCGAAGTGCTTGCCTATGGTAAGCAGATAGAGCTCTGCAAGGGTATTAATTTGGAGTTCCAGAATGCGGGACATATTCTGGGCTCCGCGATTGCTATTCTCGATATTACCGAAGATCAATCTAAGAAAAAGCGCTGCGTATTTTCTGGAGATATTGGTATGAAAGGAAGGCTGTTAATGCCCAATCCCGCCATAATTTCTCAAGCAGATGTCGTAATAGTGGAGTCAACTTACGGTGATCGCCTGCATAAAACTCTAGCCGATACAGAGGCTGAATTAATCCAGGTTGTTACTAGCACCATGAATACCCATGGAAATATCGTGATCCCTGCCTTCGCCGTAGGCCGTACACAAGAAATTCTTTTTCTACTTATTGATTTAGTAAGGCGGAATTTATTGCCTCATCTCAGCATTTGGGTGGATTCCCCGATGGCTACTGCAGCTACGCATTTAACGCAACACTTCTTTGCGCAACTAGACCAAGAGTCGCAATCTACTTTTGAGTGGTTTAAAAATAATCCCAGCGCAGTTGATCTGCGTTTTATTGCGGATGTAGATGAGTCTAAAGCACTCAATAAAATTAAGGGTGGAGCCATCATCATTTCAGCGAGCGGCATGTGTGATGCTGGACGCATCGTTCATCATTTGAAAAATAATTTACCGCGTGCACAAAATGCGATTGTGATTACTGGCTTTCAGGCTTATGGTAGCTTAGGACGTCGGCTTGTGGATAAGGCGACGAAAGTGCGCCTCTTTGGCGAAGAGGTTCCAGTCAGGGCATCGATCCATACTATTGGCGGGTTATCCGCCCATGCTGATCAGGCTGGTTTACTAGAGTGGTTACAAGGATTTGAGGTGGCGCCACAATCTGTTTTTGTGGTGCATGGAGAGCCCGAGGCCTCCGCTGTATTGGGAGAGGTGATTCGTGAAGAGCTCGGGTGGAAGAATGTCATTATTCCGGAGCGCTTACATACCTATGCTTGCTGAGATTTATTCGGCCACTTTAGCGCCATGGATGCCATGTTGTTTCATAGACTCGCTGATAAAGCCAGAAGTCTTGAGCCCTGCAATCACTTTAGTCAAGAAGGCAGTCGTTTTTTCAAACTCAGGGCGCGATTTAGGCACCCCAATTGCTTGATTAATAACCATGAAGCGGCCCGGAAGGATGCGCAAGCCTTCGTACCGCTGGGCATCGCTTTCTAGTTGTTGTTTAACGCCAGCGGCAACATTGCCTTTGCCTTTCATAAAATCATCTACAACCGTTTGGGAGCTCGCAGATCGCAGTAGCGTCGCATGTTTAATTTCTCTAGTTAGGTAAAGGTCATAAGCACTTCCTTTGCCAACCACAATTTCATTTCCAGCTACATCAACCTCTTCATTCTTCCTCAATGGGGATGATGCTTTGACCATATAAGCCCCTTCGATTTGAATGTAGGCTGGGGTATAGCTAATATCAGCCCCGCGAACAGGGTCGATGGCGACGAAGATAAGGTCAAGCGTGCCAACTTTGAGTGCTTCAACAGTCTCGCCGGCAGTCTGAAACGAGACAAACTCAATTGGCAATTGAATTTGTCTGGCAATTTCTTTCGCAATATCAATTGTCACCCCTTTAGGCTGAGGTGCAGTCTTGTCAGATGAGCCTGCTAATACAGGATTTCCTAGGTTGATTCCAACGCGAAGGATTCCAGTGGGGGCAAATGATTTAATCATGGTCTTATCTACTGTATTAGGGGGCATTGAGCTCACGACTTGACTAAATACCAATTGAGAAATCAGCAGAAGTCCAGCGCCAATGATTTTATTCATGGAATTTTCATATGAAATTACCAGGCGTAAAAAAACCGCGGCGGACCGCGGCTTGATTTCTCTAGTCGAGATTATTTCTTGGCTTCAGCTGCTGGTGCAACTGGAGCTGCAGGAGCATCTTTCTTAGCATCTTCCATGTGAGCTGCTTCAGCACCATGCTTCTCGCCGCCCATATCAATGTCGCCGTCGCCTTTGAAGAGTAAATAGGCTGTAGCGCCAACTAATACTAGTACCATGATGATGATTGAACGGTTGCTCATTGCTTTTCCTTCAGTTTGGTTAATATCCGCCAATATTAACTCCTGTAGGACGCTCGGTAAATCCGCATAAGCCCTAGATGCCAAATTAGTGCAATATTCTAGGTAGTAATACTGACTTGGCTGAAGATGAGCCGCTATTTTTAAGGGTTGTGACATGAGCTCCAAGTTACCGGTAAATAATTCTCAAACAATCACTGATTTTCTGAGCCTTCAAAAAGGTCAGCTAGCGGAAGACAGTTCTGAAGACTCCTACAAGTTTGCATTTGATGATCAGGCCTTTTTAGCTCGACGAGAAACCCTGGGCCTACGCTTTCAATTGGAGTTGCTAAAGCCAGAGATTTTGTTACATGAGCATGGAATTGAGCATACGATTACGGTATTTGGCTCCACCCGATTTGTGAGTTGCCAAACAGCTCAGGAGATGAAGGACGGCGCAAACACGCCTCCAGAGATCGCAAAGGCTCAAAGAGCATTACTTCACTGCAAGTATTACGATTCAGCAAGAGAATTCGGAGCAATCGTAGCGGTCTATAACGCGACCCAAACGGAGGGCCGAAATAAGTTATATGTCGCCACCGGAGGTGGCCCTGGAATTATGGAGGCCGCTAATCGAGGTGCTTTTGAGGCCGGGGATAACACCATTGGTTTTAATATCAGCTTGCCAAAAGAGCAACATCCAAATGCCCACCTTACGCCAGGCTTAAGTTTTCGATTTCATTATTTTGCCATTCGCAAAATGCATTTCATGCTCAGGGCGCGGGCGATTGTGGTTTATCCGGGCGGCTTTGGATCCTTTGATGAGCTCTTTGAGGTGCTCACCCTGATGCAAACCAAAAAGGTAGAACACTTTCCGGTCATCCTGGTGGGGAAGGATTTTTGGCAAGGGGTCATCAACTTCGATCAGATGCTTACTCACGGGGTTATTGAGCAGGCTGATATGGATTTAATTCATTTTGTGGAAACAGCTGAAGAAGCTTGGGCAGTCATACGGGACTGGTATCAGTTGGCTTAAGGTGTTTGACTCAGAGATCTGTAAAATAAGTACAAGACACTATGACTATCTCTAATACTGTTACCCTCACCGCCGAACTGGATTTGCCAGCATACTTGTTTGGCATCACCATGCTTCTCATTGTGATGCTCGTGCACGGGCTTCTTTTGCTCCAGATTGCGAAGCGCTATGAGGTCAAGTCATTCCTTTACCTGTCAGAACATAAATACTCATCTGTTGCTGTTGTTTTCTATATCAGCGTTCTGTGCTTATTCCTTACCCACATCTTTGAAATCATTCTTTGGGGAATCTCATTACGGGCACTTAATCTCTTGCCGAATTTAGGTCAGAGTATTTTATTTAGTGGTAGTACCTATACTGCGATGGGCTTCATGGACGACCTGCTGCCAAGTGGATGGAAAATGCTAGCGATCATTATTGCTTTTTCTGGGATGTTTGCTTTTGCTTGGACAGCATCGGTCATGATCTCCATGACTAAAAATTTTCGTCAAGCGTATACCCGTTTGCATATGCAAAAACTGAAGCTGCCGGCTGAAGTCATTGAGCGCTTTAAGTAAATCATGAGTAAAACTTGGGATGCCATCGTTATTGGTGGTGGCGCAGCTGGACTCTTTTGCGCTGGTGTTGCTGGCCAACTGGGTAAAACAGTACTAGTACTCGATCACGCCGATGTCTTGTGTGAAAAAATTCGGATTAGTGGCGGAGGTAGGTGTAACTTTACTAATCTACATAGTAGCCCCGCTAATTTTTTATCACTCAATCCTCACTTTGTAAAAAGTGCTTTAGCACGCTATTCCGCAAAAGACTTTATTAAGCTAGTTCAGTTTTATCGCATTGCCTATCATGAGAAGCATCAGGGCCAGCTATTTTGTGACGACTCTGCTAGGCAAATTATCGAGATGCTCCTTGAGGAATGCGCCAAAGGGAATGTTCATATTCGTCATCCAGTGAGGGTGGAGTCCGTCTCCAGTGAGGCGGGTGAGTGGGTTGTTAAGACGAATGCTGGAATTGAGCGATCAAAATCACTGGTGATGGCAACAGGGGGCCTGCCAGTTCCTGCAATTGGCGCAACGGCTTACTCATTAGACATTGCTAAGCAGTTTGGCTTGAAAGTGATAGAGCCACGTCCTGCGCTGGTACCGCTCTCGTTTACCTCCGGTGAGTTTGATAATCTGATTGAATTATCTGGCCTAAGTTTGCCGGTTCGCATTGCGGCAGGATCTAAAGGTAATCGCTATGGCGCCTGCCGTTTTAATGAGGATTTGCTATTAACGCACAAAGGCTTGTCAGGGCCGGCAGTCTTGCAGGCAAGTAGTTACTGGACTGAAGGTGAGGTCATCCACATTGATTGGCTTGGTGCGGTCGAAGCCAATGGACGTTTTAGTTGCGATGAGCTTTTCAATAACGAAGATAACCGCCTGAAGTTGACTGAGAACATCTTGGCATCAGTGATGCCTTTGCGCTTATCAAAAGCATTTGCTGAACAAAAAAAACCTATTAGGAAAAAAATGGGCTGAGGTATCTAAAAAGGATCGTCAAGCTCTTAAAGAACTCATCACCAATTGGTCTGTCAAGCCAGCTGGAACGCTAGGCTGGAAAAAAGCAGAGGTCATGTTGGGTGGCGTCGATACCAAAGAGCTAGATGGCCAAACAATGATGTCCCGCAATCATCCTGGTTTATTTTTTATTGGTGAGTGTGTCGATGTCACAGGGCATCTTGGCGGTCATAACTTTCAGTGGGCCTGGGCAAGTGGTTTTGCTTGCGCCCACTCTATCTAGAGAAATTGCCCAATACGCATTGGCTTAATTAGTTTGGCTGGTTTCTCATCCAGTCAGCGGTATTGAAAAAAGACTCCTCTAGCTGAGCCCCAATCTGACCATCAATACCGCAATCTTCCATGGCGCGATACATACAGGCTAGCCATTGATTGCGCTCTTTAAGGCCAATCTTGAATGGCAAGTGTCTGGCACGCAGCATCGGGTGACCATATTTGGGGGAGTAGACGTCTGGACCTCCCAGCCATCCCGTTAAAAAGAGCTTGAGCTTATCTCTGGAGCCCGAAAGATCTTGGGAATGCATGGCACGTAAGTCTGCAAAGACTTCCTCTAGGGACATTAAGTCATAAAAACGATCGACTAATTCTTCGACCTTACCTGCGCCACCAATAATCTCGTAGGGGTTTTTTCTTTCGCTCATGCCCTGATTTTAATGCTAATAAAGCAGGGAATTGGCAAGGAGCTGATTCTGGTATAGAGTTGAAGCGTAGGTTTGTTGATGTGTTAATACTTTAATTTAACCAATGGAGGGGTGTAATGGATAAGAAGGACATTCAAGCATGGCAACAAGAAAAGGCAAAGGAGTTATTTGCCTATTCTCATAAATTATTAGATGCCGCTAAAGATCTGAGCGAGCACCATCTTGCAGAAATTCAGTGGGGCATGAAAAATGCCATGGAGAGTGCAAAATCTGCAGCAAAAAATGATCTGGCCAAATTACGAGATTTGCAAGAGGCCGCAAGTAAAGAAGCTGCAAAACGTGCCGCCGCTTATCAAAAGAGGGTGAAGTCTGTTCTCAAGGATATTGGTGATGATGCTGCCGTTGAAACTGAAAAGCACTTAGAAAAAGTTCGCAGTTCTTTAGTTGGCTGGCTGGAGGATGCTGAAAGCAAATTACCAAACCATGCGGATAAGTTATCTAAAGTGGTTCATGACATGTCTACTGCAGGCCAAAAGATGTTTCAAGAAGGTAGAAAAATTGTGAATCAAGTGGCTGATACTGCAGAAAAGAATATCGAGGAGCACCTCAGAAAGGGCTCTGAAACCAAGAAGAAATAAAGTAATTGCCTTAGTAAATAGAAAAACCCCATTGGCTGGACTTGATGTCCAACTTTTGGGGGTCAGTTCAAGTGCAGGCGGTTTTTTATACCCAGCCCTGAAGCCATACTGCACTATTACTCAATTCACGCCATGCAATCAGCCGGCTTTGCTTATCGATTACGGCCTCTAATTCCACATATTCAATTGCTTTTTCAGGTAGATCTGGAAGTATGACTTTGCTGACCAAAAAGTGCTTCCGCTGATGGGTGGGGTGAACTGCAGTCCATTTACTGAGCAGTAATTTCTTGGGGCTTAGTGGATTTTTCTGTTTAGAGGGCATTGCACTGAAATTCAGTTGTATCGCTGATGAGAAGTCCGCTACTAGGTGAAAATACTTTGCTTGAATCTTTGATCTCAATAGGACACTTTAAATCAAAATAGCTCTGAGGGCCAAGGCTTCCGCAGTAATCATATTGGCGATCCTGAAACTGCATCTGCGCTTTTTTAAGAATCATGGAGGATTTCTCCCCCATGGAATCTCTGCATGACCATGTGGTGTAGGTATCACGACTACAAGCAGTAAGCAGGACTGTCAGTATCAATAGGGCATGAAGTAGGCTTGGTTGAATCATTTTCCTAAGATTCTCACAGAACCCAGAAGTGATGGGTTCCATCCTTACCGAGTTGCTCGACTAAGCCAAACTCCCAATCTAGATAAGCCTGCATTGCTGCAGGATCAACGCTAGTGCCTTCATAGGGACGTTTATAACGATCTAGCGGGAGTGATGCTAAATGAGCGCCCCCTTTTTCGACTTCAAAATCTGCATCTATCCAAGCTTTATTGCCACCGGATAAAACCACAATCTCGGCTTTTGTCAGCGCCTGAATTTCTTTGGCAGCGAATACGGCCAGTTCGCCCGTGGTACTAGTAAGTACATAGCGATCTGATTTTGGTAATTTGGCCATAGCGGTGGCGAACTGTGAGCGTAGTGCAAACCAGCTTCCTGGAATATGCGCTTTCACATAGTTGGCGTGTGTACTTAAGTCTACAAAAGTCGTGCTACTGTCATTTCGAAGCCATGCTGAAGCCGTCTTTGCGTCTACCATTTGTATCTCATTTGCTAAAGGCAGAGCTTGAACCCACACACCTTTTTCTGTCAGGTCTGAAGTTTTGATGCCATCAATGACATAAACATCCCATGCCATCTGTGCAAGCCATGAAGCCGGCATATTCGCTCTAACGCCGCCCGGATCAGACAGGACGATGCGTGCTCCACGAACGGGTGCAACCATTTCTGTCTCTTGCACTAATTGACCGCCAGGAGTCGAGCGAAATCCTGGCAGATGACCAGCTTCATATTCTTCTGGGGTTCTGGGGTCAAAGAAGTAGGTTGTTCGATCAGTTTGGGATTTCCACTCTTGCATATCGGCAAGGCTAACCCGTTTAACCCCAGCCTTGTCGGCAACACTACGTGCTCGTTGAGCAGCTTCGCTTGCGGTACTCTCGCTAACCTCTTTGAATTTTCGACTCTGCCCTTTGTCCAGCTCTTGTCCAGCTAAGGTCCAGCCAATTGTGCCGTTTCGTAAGGCATTCACTTCATTTGGGATGCCCGCATTAATCAATGATTGGGTTCCAATGATGCTGCGGGTCCTTCCTGCGCAGTTAACAATTACTCTAGTCTTTGGATTGGGTGCAATCTCTGGAACACGTAAGACTAGCTCGGCGCCTGGTACGCTAATACCAGTGGGAATGCTCATGGTTTGATATTCATCAAAGCGACGAACGTCCACAACAACAACGTCCTCATGATTATCGATAAGTTTCTTTACTTCTTGTGCGGATAAAGAGGGCGTATGCTTTTTAGATTCTACGAACTCACCAAATGATTTGCTGGGAACATTCACGTCCTTAAATACTTCGCCGCCAGCAGCTTTCCATGCTGTAACGCCACCCTTGAGGACGGATACATCTAGGTAGCCAAGCTCGGTAAGTCGCTGCGCCGCTAACTCCGAATAGCCTTCGCCATCATCAAGCGTCACAATTGGAACATCTTTTCTTGGAAGTTTGCTCAATGCATCCACTTCAATGCGGGACAGCGGAAAATTGGCTGCAAATAAAGGATGCTCTTGAGCATGAGGATCTTCTTCGCGAACATCCAGCAAAGCAATCTCTTCTTTTTTAATCAGTTTGTTTCTGACAAATGCATAATCTTGATTTTTAATCGACATAAATTCTTTTCTTTTTGTTGTAGTTATTAATTTATGTATTAATCTAATTTAGCATTAGATTTCTTCACTACTTCGCTCCAGCGAATAATTTCTTGGTTGATATAGCTTGCTAACTCTGGGCGACTCATTTTAGGTGCCGTGGCCCCCATCGATGCCCAACGCTCTTTGATGTCAGGAGCGGCAAGGGCAATCTGAACTTCTGCACTCATTTTGTCGACTATATCTTTCGGCGTGCCTTTGATAGCCCACATGGCATACCAGCTATAAACCACAAAGTCCTTGATGCCAAGCTCTTGCGCTGTTGGAACATTGGGGAAGGCATCTACACGTTTTTGGGTGGCAACAGCTACCGCAACGAGTTGACCATTTTTAATGAAGGGTGCTGCTCCAGCTAGAGTGTCAAACATCATGTCTACCTGTCCGGCTACCAAGTCTTGTAATGCTGGTCCAGTGCCGCGATAGGGAATGTGGGTAATGAATAATTTGTTTTGCATCTTAAACAATTCACCAGTCAAATGTTGGGATGTTCCATTGCCGGTTGATGCGTAGTTGTATTTGCCAGGGTACTTACGAATTTCTTCCATGATCGATTTCAGATCATTTTTGGGAAACTTCGTTGGGTTCACTACGATCACATGCGGGACGCTTCCAATCAGAGCCACCGGCTCAAAGTCTTTGGTGATGTCATAAGACAAATTGGCGTACATACTCGGTGCAATAGAGTGGTGAACTGCTCCAAGAAGCCAGGTATAGCCATCTGGAGCCATTTTCGCTGCCACTGCCGCACCAACTGTGCCGCCAGCACCACCTTTGTTATCGACGATGATGGAGGTGCCCATTTGGCTGGAAAGCTGCTTGGCTAAAGGGCGGCCAAAAGCATCAACTGCACCTCCAGGTGGGAAGGGGTTAATAAAGGTAATGGGTTTATTTGGAGTGGGCCAGTTGCTCGCTTGGGCGAAGGCCTGCAGGCTAATGAGGGCGCTGGCCAATAAAACGAGGATATTTCTGATTTTCATGTTTGTCTCCGATTTTTTTAGTGTTTTTCTTATTTTGGAGGATTTACGGGATATAAGCGTTATCCCTTATGTAACCCTGCATTTACACTAGTTTTTCTAGGGATATACTAATTCGGCTGTATGCAAATAATTATCTGATTAATAGGAGACAAGATGTCACAACACGATACATTGTTGGCTGCTTTTGAAGCTTACAAAGCGGAAAACGAAAAGTTTATTGAAAAAGGCATTAAGGCATCTGCTGCACGTGCACGTAAAGCATTGCAAGAAATCGCTGGCGCATGCAAAGAGCGTCGTAAAGAAATTACCGCCACTAAAGAGGCAATGGAAGCTAAGAAGTAATTCAAATTACCCCCGAATGAATGCAGCCCGGCTCCCACAAAGAGTCGGGCTTTATTCTTTTAAGATGCAATAGAAAATAAAGTCAGCCTCATCGCTTTGCTACGAATTGCTAACAAATTTAGATACTCTAGACTGTTGGCCCAAGACTGTGAATGTTCTAGGTCCGGAAATTCTAACTCCACAAATGCATTAAAGGGGTCGCACTTTAATTCATTCCAGAGGAAGGAGCTGAATTCTCCTCGAGAGGTAATCTTCCCTTGATACAGGGCTACCGTATCTCCAACTTGACTGCGGTATTCCTCAAAAGCCTCAAGATCGTTTAGCTGAATGAGGCCGATCACTTTAATGGTCATTTTGTCTCCGCGCAATTTATCCTGCTAGTGTATAAGCAGTCTATAGTGAGATATTGGAACTTCACCATCGCATACGAGGCACACATGAAAGTCGCATTTTTAGGTTTGGGTAACATGGGATTGCCCATGGCCCTCAATTTAATTAAAGCGGGCCACCAGGTCAACGGCTTTGATTTGGTTCAGGCGCAACTTGATGCTTTTCAGTCGGCGGGTGGTATTCCCGCGAATAGCGCATCGGAGGCTGCCCTCGATGCAGATGCGATCATCAGCATGCTCCCTGCGTCACGACATGTGGAGGCTTTGTATTTAGGCGACTCAGGTTTGCTTGCTACAGCCAATCCCAAGTCCCTACTAATTGATTGCTCTACGATTTCTCCTAAGATTTCTCAGGTTGTAGCAGCAGTTGCAAAGTCCAAAGGCTTTGCCATGATTGATGCCCCAGTTTCTGGTGGCACCGCAGGAGCGCAAGCCGGAACCTTGACCTTTATGGTTGGTGGAGATGCGGCCGATGTCGATCGAGCCCGTCCATTGCTTGAGAAAATGGGTAAGAATATTTTTCATGCGGGCGCAAGTGGTAGCGGTCAAACCGTCAAGGTCTGCAACAACATGTTGCTCGGTATACAGATGCTGGGGACTAGTGAAGCCTTGCGTTTGGGTGTGGCCAACGGCATGGACCCTAAGGTGCTCTCAGACATTATGTCCAAGAGTTCGGGACGCAATTGGGTTTTAGAACTCTACAACCCTTGTCCTGGAGTAATGGAGAACGTGCCATCTTCAAAAGGGTATGTCGGCGGTTTTGGAGTAGACCTGATGTTAAAGGATTTAGGTCTAGCAACGGAGAATGCTAGCGATCTAGATGTGAGCGCTCCTTTAGGGGAGTTGTCCCGAAAACTATATGAGGAGCATAGCAAAGCTGGCAACGGTCAGCTCGATTTTTCGAGCGTGTTTAATCTTAAAGCGGATTAGAGCGATACCGTTAAATGCTGATCTTGCTTGCTGTTCATTTTCCCAATGACACAAGCACTAAAAAATTCATGTTGTTTAAAGATTTCTAAAACATCATTTACAGCATCTGGGCTGCAGGAGACTAGTAGGCCACCACTAGTTTGCGGGTCGGTCAGTAGCGCTTGCTGTCCAGGAGTAAATTGCTCAGGCAGAAAAACATCTTTTCCATAGCTTTGCCAATTGCGATCTGATGCACCGGTAATCACGCCTTGATCAGCCAGACTCTGAACATTGGAGAGTAGGGGAACTAGTTCCCAGTTGATCTGCGCAGTAAGATTTGATCCCCGAGCCAATTCTAGAGTGTGGCCCGCCAGACCAAAGCCTGTAACGTCCGTCAGAGCATGTACCCCGGGAAGTTTTGCTAGTTCTGGGCCGGCAGAGTTCAGCTTAGTGGTGTTCGCAATCATCTCTCGATAGCCTTCATCATCTAAAAGATCTTTCTTGAGTGCGGCAGACAAGATGCCCACTCCCAGTGATTTTCCTAAGATCAGGACATCACCAGCTTGAGCGGCAGCATTGCTCTTGACTCGTTTGGGGTCAACTATCCCAATAGCAACTAAGCCATAAATAGGTTCAACTGAGTCAATCGTGTGACCTCCAGCAATCGGAATGCCAGCCGATCTACATGCTTCAGCACCACCTTCAAGAATGCGTGCAATCGTCGCATTAGACAATACTTTAATTGGCATGCCTACGAGAGCCAGCGCAAATAGTGGGGTGCCACCCATAGCATAAATATCACTGATCGCATTAGTAGCTGCAATCATCCCAAAATCGAATGGGTCATCAACGATAGGCATAAAAAAATCGGTGGTGGCAACAATCGCCTGAGATTCATTGATCTGATAGACGGCAGCATCATCAGATGTTTCAATGCCAATTAAGAGTTCTTTGGGGAAAGGCAGTTGTGGAACGCTCTTGAGAATCTCAGATAGAACGCCAGGGGCAATTTTGCAGCCGCAACCACCGCCATGCGAGAGGGAGGTAAGGCGGGGTTCCTGGGTAGTTGTATTAGTCATAGAGTGCTTCAGTCAGTTTATCCAAACATATCATCAAACATCAACCCAGCCCACTTGAAGTTCTCTGCTACAAATGCTGCTGAGCGTTGGTTGTAGTCAATTTGCGTCTGCTCGATAATGCCCTGAGCATTGATCTTATAGTCAAATTGCACATTGATTGCTTCTCTTGGGCTGCCATTTACCATCATGTAGCAAAGGTTGTCGGGTAGGCTAACCTTTGGATCCCTACCTGCTAAACGTTCACTGATATAAGCGGCGACAATTTTTCCATGGCGATTAGCAATATGTCCGCTTTTTGGGTAGAAGAGAAATTGTGGGGAAACAATACCTACCGCATCACCGATCACGTAAACACGATCATCTTTTTTCAAGGTCAACATCTTGTTATCAACATCTGCCCAACCAGTAGCTTTGCCTTGGGGATTTATACCAATGCCGTCAGCCTTCCAAACTAAGTCGCCAGCTTGATGGGGCGCCATCAAAATAGCATGGTCAAACTTCATATCTCCAGCGGCAGTTTGGATGCGCTTATTAAATGGATCAACCTTTTGAATATGGGCATTAGGAACATACTCGATGTAGTCCTTATAGAGCTCTCTAAATGCCTGCTTAAAGCCCGGTCCGATAGGGCGAACATCATCTTTGTGATCCAGGATGGTAACTTTTGCCTTGATCTTATTGGTCTTGAAATACCAGGCGATCATGCAGGCTCGCTCATATGGAGAGGGCGGGCAACGTTGAGGTGGAGGGGGTAGTGTCATTACCCAGTCGCCGCCCTTAAAGCTATGCAATGCACGTTTTAGGTTGAAGTGTTCGCTATTAGGAATATAAGCCGCCGGAAAGCGCGCTTTAGTAGCGTTTGCAGTCTCACGATCATCACCAAACCAAGCCTCGTAGTTGTAGCGAATACCAGGTGCAATAACGAGGTAATCATATTCAATGGATCCCTGGTTTGTGATCACATTGCGGGAATCACGATTGATGTTCAGAATCTCACATTGAATAAATTGATAGCCGTACTTTTGGGAGACCTGTAAGTAATCCTGAATTAAGAAGTTGGTATCCACCATATCAACCAACCACTTGTTACTGATTGGGCAAGAGAAGAATACAGGGTTACGTTCAAGTAATACCACCTCAGCCTGCGGAGACATCTTGCGAAGGTATTTGGCAGTAACCGTTCCGCCCCAACCACCACCAGCTACCACAATGCGTGGCGCTTTACCTTTAGGCATTAATACTTTTTCTGGATTGCCAATAAAGAAGGGTGTTGCAATTTTTGATGTCTGATTAGTCTGTGCTGTTGAGCACCCTGCAAGGTATGCGCTAGCACCTAATGCGGCAGTTGTTCCTAAAAAATTACGACGATTGATTTTCACAGCAAATCTCTTTGTTCATGGATGATGGTTATATTGTAAGGAGCTACTTTATCGGTTAAAACTGCGCTTTGGCGGGCTGCTGCGCTTAGCTGCAGGCTTTCCACCACCACTACCACCGGCTGGACGGGGTTTTTTAGATTGCTGATGTTGTTGGCTACGCAATTGAATCGGTTGTGCCACTGCGTTGGGGTCTGGCTCAAATCCCGCAATCACTTCCTGTGGCAGTTTTTGCTTGATGAGTTTTTCAATATCTCTGAGCATTTGATGTTCATCAATGCAGACTAAAGATACTGCAACTCCGTTAGAGCCCGCTCTTCCAGTTCGACCAATGCGATGCACATAGTCTTCTGATACGTTTGGTAAGTCGTAGTTCACAACATGGGGGAGTTGATCAATATCGATACCGCGTGCAGCGATATCCGTAGCAACTAAGACGGTAATTTTTCCATCTTTAAACTCTGCCAATGCTTTGGTGCGGGCACTTTGACTCTTGTTGCCATGAATCGCCATGGCGGTAATTCCATCTTTTTCTAATTGCGTCACTAATTTATTGGCACCATGTTTAGTGCGAGTAAATACCAGCACTTGATGCCAATCATTTGTTTTAATGAGATGCGCCAGTAAGGGATGCTTCTGAGTTCTGTCGACTGGGTGAATCAATTGAGCAATTGCATCATTAGTGCTATTGCTGCGAGCCACTTCAATCAATGCGGGGGAGTTGAGCAAACTATCAGCTAAAGCCTTAATCTCGGTAGAGAAGGTTGCTGAGAACAGCAAGTTCTGACGTTGCTTAGGCAGTGCAGCCAAAATCTTTTTAATGTCGCGCAAGAAGCCCATATCTAACATGCGATCGGCTTCATCAAGCACGAGGATTTCAATATTGGCAAGAGATACACAGTTCTGAGACATTAAGTCTAGTAAGCGACCAGGTGTCGCTACCAAGATATCGAGTCCTGCAGCAATTGCTTTGATTTGTGGGTTGGCGCCGACACCGCCAAAAATTACAGTGGATTTGAGGTCGGTATATTTTCCGTAGGTAACTACGGATTCTTGTACTTGAGCGGCTAATTCGCGGGTGGGAGTCAAAATCAACACACGTAATTGACGTTTACCACCGGTCTTTGCGGTACTGCTTAAACGCTGAAGAATCGGCAGGGTAAAGCCAGCAGTTTTGCCGGTGCCTGTTTGGGCTGCGGCAAGTAAGTCACCACCCTTTAAAACTGCGGGGATAGATTTTTCTTGGATGGGGGTAGGGCTTGTATAGCCTTCCTCGCTAATAGCGCGAAGAATGGATTCTGATAAACCGAGATCTGTAAATAACATAAGGGCCAAATAAATATTGGCCCGTATTCAATTAAACGACTGTCCCGGCCAATGGGGTGAGCTGCCACACTTGAAGTGTTTGCAGAAAGAGGCCTTATTTTAAGCTATGAAGCAGGATTGCCGGCTGTATTCCAGAGGTTCGGGGTTGCCGTGTTGGCATAGCCAGAGATAAATAATTTTTCAATGCCGGTAATGGGGTCAAAAACTGCCCGCTCAATACGTCCAATATTGCCGCCATACACATGAATACTGATGGAGGTTTGATCGCTCAAATCATTCTCCACCACGTGAATATCGTGTGTTTTGGGAGACACCGTTGCCACTTGCCCTGGTTTGAAAACGAAGGACTCCTCTGCTGTGTAACTGCCATCCGCCTGTTGGTAATAATTGGCGCTTCGTTCTTGCCCTCGAAGCTGACCGACCATTCCCCAGACGGTATGGTTATGCAGTGGTGTTTTTTGTCCAGGGCCCCACACAAAGCTGACCACTGAAAAACGATCCAGTGGGTCTGCATATAGCAGGTATTGCTGGTAATAATCAGGGTGTGGTTTGCAGAACGCTTCTGGCAACCAGTCATCTGTAGCTATTAAGCTTTCTAAAAGCTTTCTTCCATTAGAAAAGATGAGCTCTTCACTTGGATGCATCTCCAGAAGTGTAGCGAGACTCTTTACAAATATTAGTAACTTACCTTCTTTCATGAAAGCCCCTTAGATATATGATTATTGATCAGCAACAAAAAGCCAGTCAGGCAGGCCCTTGGGTTTAAGGGTTGTGGTATCAACGCAAACAATGTGGAGGAGGGCACTAGCAATCAGCTCTGGCTCAGCGCCCTCAGTAATGCGTTTAGCCGTTTGCTTGACGGCAATTTGGGTGCGACCTCGATGTTCGATGATTTGATCGATGCTCAGAAGATCGTCTAAGCGCCCCGGCCTATGAAAGTTCATGGTGATTTCACGAACTGGCAACAGAATGCCAAACTCATTGATGAGTTTAGTGGGACTCAATCCTCTTTGCTGAAGCCATTCGGAACGACTTCGTTCAAAAATCTCCAAATAGCGAGCGTGATAAACGAATCCTGCAGCATCTGTATCTGAGTAGCAAACGCGAAATAGAAAGGGTGGATTGGCTAATTGGGTCATGAGTAATGAATAGCTTTTAGATAGTTAGGATCATATCGCGATGCGCAATACCCGCTTCATCATAGATGGCGCCCTTGGCGACAAATCCAAATTGCTCATAAAACGGGATGGCTGAGAGCTGAGAATGCAGCTCGAATTCAGTAATACCTTGGGATTTACCGTTCTCAAGTAAGGCACAGAGCAATTGCCTGCCAATCCCTTGTCTTCGATATGCTGGCAAGACCGCCATCCGACCGATTCGACCCTGATGCCCTGGTAAGGCAACAAGTCGGGCGGTTCCAATGCAGTCCAATCCCCGGTACGCTAAGGCGTGCTGGGCAAGGGGGTCGAATTCATCGAGCTCCATTGCCTCCGGAACCCCTTGCTCCTCAATAAAGACCGCTTGGCGGATGGGGTAGGCATCCTTTTCTGCTTCCTGCCAGGGTTTAATCAATATCACGGTATCTATCTATCAAAGGCGGGGATGGGGTGTCTAGCGCTAATGTAACAAATTGAACTTGTCTGAAGCATCAATATTAGTCTTAAGGCTTATCAG
The DNA here is from genome assembly GCF_002206635.1 of Polynucleobacter aenigmaticus. Taxonomy (GTDB): domain Bacteria; phylum Pseudomonadota; class Gammaproteobacteria; order Burkholderiales; family Burkholderiaceae; genus Polynucleobacter; species Polynucleobacter aenigmaticus. The sequence goes on from NZ_NGUO01000009.1 coordinate 29,574, forward strand.
TAAGGCGCTTCATGGTTAAAATGGATTCGCGGTTCCGGCAGTTTGGTACCCCCTTACATAAACCTTTATTTAGGAGTTATTTTGAAGAAATCTTTACTTGCTGCATTAATTGCTTCACTTGGCTTGGTTGCTGCAAACACCGTGTTTGCTCAAGCTCCAGCAAAAATGTTGCCATTGGCAGCCGAAGCGATCGTATTGACTGCTACTGTTGATTCAGTGGATTTGAAAAAGCGCATCGTTGTTTTGAAAGATGCTAACGGTAATTTGGCTCAAATGAATGTATCCAAGCAAGTGAATGATTTGGATAAAGTGAAGAAGGGCGATGTATTTGTAGTTGAGCATGCTCAAGCGATTGCTGTTGGTTTGATCGCTGCACCTAAGGATGCTAAACCAGGCGTTTCTGGCGTACGTTCAGTGGTGATCTCTGGTAAAGGTTCTGCTAAGCCATTTGAAGAAACTACAGATACTGTTTATGCAACAGTCAAGATCAGCACAATCGATGCAAAAACTCGTGTTGTGACTTTCACATTGCCTTCAGGCGAGAAGCAAAAAGTGAAAGTGGATCAAAGCGTTTTAGGTCTTGAGAAATTCAAAGCTGGTGATGATGTCATAGTTGAGTTTGTTGACGATACAGCGATTGGTTTTGTAACACCAAAGAAGTAAGCATTCAATACTTTCAATTCAGTACTGCAAAGTGCTGAAGTGGTAAATAAAAAGGGCCCGCATTGCGGGCCTTTTGCATGACTATTACAGATTAAGCGTCTTTAGCAATCATCACATCAGAGGCTTTCACTACGGCCCAAGCGTGATCGCCTACTTTGAGTTGAAGTTCATCAACAGCTTCGTTGGTAATGGATGCAGTAACAATGTGACCGCCACCAATATCTAATTTCACATGAGAAGTAGTTTGACCCATTTTGAGTTCGACCACTTTTCCGCTTAATGTATTGCGGGCGCTGAGTTTGACTTTAAGTTCCATGATTTTTCCTAGTGGACATATTGTTTTGCGTAAACAGCATCATTGTAGAGGGCTTCTTTGTATTGAGCTTTCCCGTAGTTGCGAATGATGGCTTGACCTTCATCAGAGGCCACAAATTGAATGAACTTCGCAGCGGTATCGCGATTTTCAGTGGCGCCTACTGGTGCCACCAAAGCATCATAGGTATTGACTAGGTAAGGATCACCGCGATATAGAATCTGCAATTCAGGAGCGACATTCTTCTCCGCCACCCAAGTACTGCTATCGGTCATGAAGTAGGCCTTATCCGCATTCGCCCTCTTAAGAGAGGCTGTCATAAAGTCATTGGTCACGATGTACCAGCTTCCCTCAGGTGTAATCCCCGCTTTTTTCCAGATATCCATTTCTTTCTGGTGAGTGCCGGATTTGTCACCTCGGGAGATGAAATTAGTCTGTGCCTTGGCAATCTTTGCGTAAGCATCTGCGCCGCTGCTAGCGGATTTGATCTTGGCTAAATCCGCCTTTGGGCCGACAATATAAAACTCGTTAGAACCAATCAACGTCCTACCGGTCGCCCATCCTTCAGCAATGGCCTTGTTCACTCCCTCAGGCGCATGCACCATGATCATGTCAACCTGTTGTGTTTTCAGCAGGTTGAGGGAGGCACCACTTCCAGCCTTGATCCACACTAAGCGCGCGCCTTCCTTTTTATCGAAGGCTTCGCCAAGTTGTTGCAGAAGACCTAATTCACCAGGACTGCCAGTTGCCAGCTTAAAAATCTTGGCACCTTGCCCATACGTGGCTTCAACTTTAGGATTGGTTTGTGCGACAGATGCTTGCATGAATATGCCAATCAACAGAGTGGAAAGTAGCGCGCTGAAAAAGTGAGGATTTCTCATGCTAATTATTTCCTTGCATTCGGGAAGAAGAGTTGCTCGCCACCAATTTGATAGCTAGCAATGACGTCTTGACCATTCTTGGAAGTAATCCAATCGATAAATGCTTGCCCTTCTGCTTTTTTCACATGAGGAAACTTAGCTGGGTTAACCAGCATGACGCCGTATTGGTTAAACAGTTTTGGATCGCCCTGAACCAAGATCACTAAATCACCACGGTTCTTGAAGGAAAGCCATGTAGCGCGATCAGCCAAGATGTAGCCATTCATTGCGGATGCAGTATTCAAGGCTGGACCCATACCTGAGCCAGTTTCTTTGTACCAAGTGAGGGTAGGGGCAACTGCTACGCCAGAGTCTTTCCAGTAACGCAACTCTGCTGCGTGAGTACCGCTTTTATCACCGCGAGATACGAATGGCGCTTGAGCAGTAGCGATTTTCTGAAATGCCGCCTTGATATCTCTTCCACCGGCAATTTTTGCTGGATCAGATTTTGGCCCAATCAGCACGAAGTCGTTGTACATCACCTCAACCCGTTTGGTGGCGTAACCTTCGGCAACAAATTTCTCTTCAGCGGGTTTGTCATGTACGAATACAACGTCAGCATCGCCACGGCGACCGATATCGAGGGCTTGTCCTGTACCAACGGCAACTACCTTTACTTCAATGCCAGTCTTCATTTTGAAGATTGGCAATATGAAGCCAAAAAGACCAGATTGCTCTGTGGAGGTGGTGGAGGACACCACAATACTTTTCTCTTGTGCAAAAACTGGACCGCTCAATAGCGTTAATGCTGTGACAGCGGATAGCAAAATGCGGGTGATCGTGGATTTCATCTGAGTTCGATTCCTTAAGAATGTTCGGTTAACATTTGTTATCTTACAAAACATGAATATGCAAAAAATTACATATGAGAATTCAGATCCGGCCTACCCTCGTTTTTGGTAATAAGAACGCTAAAGACCCGGCCGTTGTGGATTTGGTATGGCTGACCAGTCTTTTAAAGGATATCGAGCAGGGCAAGACTTTAATGTCTGCTTGCAAAAAGATGGGGCTTTCTTATAGAAATGTATGGCAAAAACTCAATAACGTTGAGCAGGCCTTGGGTTTTAAGTTAATGGATCGGGTGCGGGGTCATGGATCCCACTTATCCGAATATGCTAGATATCTGATTCAATTTACCGATGATTTTGATCAAAAGACAATCCGTTTAGGTCAAACCAGCCTATCTCACCTGGAAGAAGGCTTTGCTCAATTTAGAGTCAAGGCGAAAAAACAGTGGCGTCTTGCCAGCAGCAGTGATCCGATTATTCAGAAGGCGGTGATTGATATTGGCGGCTTTGAGTTAATTACCGCTGGTTCAGGCGAAGCATTAGAGCGTCTATTGAATTACGAGGTCGATATTGCGGGTTTCCATGTATCGGACCCGCAGAGCTCAAAAATTATTTCAAAGCGCCTGCAAAAAGAAGGAATGCAAATATTCCCAGTCATGAAGCGGGTTCAAGGATTGATGGTGGCAAAAGGTAATCCCCACAGCATCACTTCGACAAAAGATTTATTGCGCCCCAAGATCCGTTTTATCAATCGGCAGAAGGGGTCTGGAACGCGGCTGCTATTAGATACGCTTTTGATTAAGGAGGGTATGGACCCCCGCGCTATCAAAGGCTATGAGAATGAGGAGTTTACGCACTCCGCAATCGCCATGTCTATTTTGGCGAAGAAGGCAGACGTAGGTATGGGTGTTAAAAGTGTTGCCATCGAGAATGGTCTGGACTTTATTCAACTTAAGGATGAAATCTTTTTCCTGGCTATGGGCGAAGAGTTAAGTGCTAATAAAGATCTCGCTAAGCTTATTCGGAAAATTCGCGCGCTGTCTGGTCAGACCCCGGGCTATAAATCGATTGGACTTAAGAAGCAGATCCTGGGTTGGCTATAAACTATTCCTCATGTTAAAAATCATTTGCGCACTGGGATTTCTGGCCTGGAGTTTTGGGGCCTCCCTTTCTTATGCGCAACCAGTAACAGTCGCTGTCGCCAGTAACCTCAAGCCCGCATTTGAGGAGATCTATAAGGGCTTCAGACAGACTCATCCGCAAAGCAAAATCGTTCGGATTGTTTATGGATCATCGGGCAACCTTGCCAGTCAAATGAAACAAGGTGCACCGTATGATTTGTTCATTTCTGCAGACGAGTCCTATCCCTTGAAATTGGCAGAAGCTGGACTGACCCGTGACCGTGGGGTAGTTTATGCGGCCGGGCATTTAGCACTCATTACAAATTCTGCTGCCGGCTTTGTTTTAAATTCAGACCCAGAGAGTATTAAGGCTTTATTAAGAGGTTCCAAGAAGATCGCGATAGCTAATCCCGATTTAGCGCCTTATGGCAGATCCTCCGTTCAATATCTTCAGGCAATGAAGTTGTGGGGCGAGCTTCAGGAGAGATTGATATTTGCGGAAAATATTTCTATTGCGGCTGTTTATGTCAGTACGGGAGCTGTCAAAGTCGGCATTACAGCGCTATCTTTGGCAAAGTCGTCTGAATTGAGCTCAACAATTCAATATATCGCTCTACCCGATGATTTATATGCCCCCATTCGGCAACGCATGGTTTTAAAGCGCGATCCAGCACCTACTGCGGTCACGCTTTATGAGTATCTTCAAGGCCCTGTTGCTAAGCGAATCCTCGTACATAACGGTTACTCCATTCCCCAGCAGGACTAAGTCACCCCTTTTTTGTTTCATATCAAGATAGTCGTCGCTTAAATAGGCGATTATTGAGCTCCAATCTTTACCCTCGGAGAATGATAGTCATTCTCATGTGGGGATATAATGAGTTAATCATGAATCTTGAAGAAATCCTCCCGGGTATCAGAGCTCGCGTTAGTAAGATTGCCAATACAGGCAATCATCAGGAGGATATTCGCGGTCAACTCGAAGATATTGGTTTTCTGCCTGGCGAGCAGGTGGAGGTATTGCGCAAAGGATTTTTGGGTCAAGGCCCCATTTTGATCAGAGTTGGATCATCCACATTTGCTTTGCGAGAATCTGAGGCTCGAATGGTTGAGGTGGAAACACTTTAAGCATGTCTGAAGCGAAGATTCATTTCTTTCCAAGTGAGCCCTTAGTTGCCTTACTGGGTAACCCTAATTGCGGCAAAACGGCATTATTTAATTTGCTTACGGGAAGTCGCCAGAAGGTGGCTAATTACTCTGGCGTTACCGTAGAGAGAAAAGAAGGGCGCTTAACGCTCGAATCTCAAAAGGTGATTCGTATTTTAGATTTGCCTGGAGCATACAGTTTGTATCCACGCTCTTTGGATGAGCGAGTGACTTGCAATGTTCTCCATGGCAATGCGCAAGGTGAAAAGCGACCAGACCTCGTATTGTGTGTTCTCAATGCCATGAACCTCAGGCGTAATTTACGCTTGGTGTTGTCGGCAAAACGCCTAGGATTGCCCTGTCTCGTTGTCTTAAATATGGTTGATGTGGCGAAGCGCCAGGGTCTAGCTGTGGATGCGAAGGCTTTATCTCAAGAATTGGGATTGCCTGTAATTGCTACTGTCGGTATTCAGTCAGACGGTGCTGATCAGCTCAAGCAATATCTCAGTCAACTAGACTGGAAAAACTTATCAGCCTTATGTGCTAGTAATGTGGATGAGGGTGTTGAAACATCGACAGATCATACGGCTCATACTGAGTCTGATAACGTACAAGTGCATCACATTTTGCAGAATCTAGACTTAGATCAGATTATTCCAGATCGACTGAGTGACCGCTTAGATTCTGTATTGCTTCATCCGGTATTTGGCCCAGTCATTTTGGCAGCCGTTCTATTCTTTATCTTTCAAGCGGTATTTACTTGGGCAACCTTACCCATGGAGGCGATTGAAGTCGGAGTGGATTGGCTCGGGGCCTTATTCACCCAAATGCTGCCAAATAATTGGTTACGCAGTTTATTAGTTGACGGTATTTTGGCGGGCGCTGGTGGTGTACTGATTTTCTTGCCCCAGATTCTGATTCTGTATTTCTTCATTCTGATTTTGGAGGAGTCTGGATATCTTCCACGCGCCGCCTACTTATTAGATCGTTTGATGGGGCGAGTTGGTCTATCCGGTAGGTCTTTTATTCCACTGCTGTCTAGCTTTGCCTGCGCTATACCCGGGATTATGGCAACCCGTAGCATCTCTAATGCACGCGATCGTTTGGTCACAATTTTGATTGCGCCGATGATGACTTGCTCCGCGCGCCTTCCGGTTTATGCCTTATTGATTTCCGCATTTATTCCTGAGCGTAAGTTATGGGCGGGTTTAGATTTACAGGGCCTAGTATTGTTCTTGCTCTACGTTGCCGGCATCGCAGGTGCGATGGCCGTTGCGTGGATATTAAAGCACTTTACGAGTGAAAAATTTCAGCTCAATGCTTTGATGATGGAGTTGCCAAGTTATCACTTGCCACGTCTAAGTAATCTAGCGATTGGCTTATGGCAACGTGCAGAAATATTCTTGCGTCGTGTGGGCGGGATTATTCTCATCATGACGGTGTGTTTATGGGCGCTCTCTAGCTTTCCGCTTCCTCCAGAAAACGCTACTGGCTCACCGATTCAATACAGTATTGCTGGAATGATGGGTCAAGCTTTGGCTGTGGTCTTTGAGCCGATTGGCTTTAATTGGCAAATCAGTATTGCCTTGGTCCCCGGCATGGCAGCTCGAGAAGTTGTCGTGAGCTCTTTAGCCACGGTTTACGCTCTTTCTAACTCAGGCGTTGATGCAGCCGATGCTTTACTTCCTTTGATCACCAAGGGCTGGAGTTTGGCGACAGCCTTGTCTCTACTGGCTTGGTTTGTTTTTGCCCCGCAGTGCTTATCGACGATTGCAGCGGTGAAAAGAGAAACCGGTGGCTGGAAGATTCCAGTCATCATGCTGAGCTACCTTTTTGTTTTAGCCTATCTGGCAGCCTTCATTACTTATAGGGTTGCAAGCCATTTTGGTTTAGCTTAGGTCTAACTTAGTGCTAAGTTGGGCATACCTTTGAAAATTGAGATAAATTATTGCTAATAACAATTCACTATTCTTAATGTTGGCCATATGACTACATCCCTCCGCCCCTGGATTCTTGTTGCTGTTTCTGCTGTTAGCTTTGCCGCGTTTGCCGATCCTGGCGAAAATACCTATAAACAAGTTTGCGCAGCCTGTCACGGTGCCGGTGTTCTGAATGCGCCTAAGTTTGGCGATAAAACAAAGTGGGCACCTTTAATTGCTGAAGGGCAAGTCACATTAACTGCACACGCTTACGTTGGTGTACGCGCAATGCCTCCTAAGGGCGGCAATCCAAATCTGAGTATTGAGGGATTCTCTGATGCGGTTGCTTATATGGCTAATAAGGCCGGTGGCAACTGGAAGTCACCGGATGCAAAAACGCTTGTAGCTATCAATAAAGAAATTGAATCGCGAAAAGCCGGCTTAATTCAAAAGCAATAATCTCCATAGCAAGTGCGTATATCGCCCCAATGATTCTGCAGCCACATCAAATTGAGATCATCGGTTACTGCGCCGCCTTTCTGACGACAATTGCATTTCTGCCGCAAGCGATTCAATCGTGGCGCACCCGAGATCTCTCGGGGATTTCAGTAGGGATGTATAGCCTGTTTACTGCGGGCGTGGGTTTGTGGCTCATCTATGGCCTCATTATTGAAAAGTGGCCCCTGATTTTGGCCAATGCCTTGACCTTTGCTTTAGCACTGAGCATCCTGGTGCTCAAACTCCGTACCGCCAGTCCAAAATGACATCCATCCAAGTGATGTCATAATTAATTCACATATTATTTTTATTAAAAAACGAGACTCCAATTTGAAGGGCTATTCATGAGCACCGCATACGTTATTGATCCACCTACCGTTCCCTCACTTCCTGTGGTGGGCGAGGCCCGTCGCTTTGCAGTGAATCGCATTTATTGCGTTGGTCGTAATTATGCTGACCACGCACGCGAGATGGGTCATGATCCCGATCGTGAGCCACCTTTTTTCTTCATGAAGCCAGCGAACTCGATTGTGGCTGATGGCAAAGATATGGCATATCCCAATCTCTCCAATGATGTGCATCATGAGATTGAGATGGTGGTTGCTATTGGCAAGGGCGGCGCGAACATTCCGGCTGATAAGGCGCTTGAACATGTTTATGGTTACGGTGTCGGCCTAGATATGACACGCCGCGATTTGCAAGGCGAAGCTAAGAAGATGGGTCGCCCTTGGGACACAGGGAAGGCATTTGATCAATCCGCACCTTGTGCCGCTATTACGCCTGCTGCTCAGTGTGGTCATCCCAGCGCAGGTTCGGTCAGGCTATTAGTCAATGGTGAAGTGCGCCAGGAAGGTGACTTAAATCAGTTGATTTGGAATGTTCCAGACACTATTGCTTATCTCTCAACTCTATTTACTCTGGAGCCAGGCGATTTGATTATGTCAGGCACGCCTGCAGGTGTGGGTCCTGTGAAAAGAGGCGATGTACTAGAAGGAAGTGTTGAAGGCTTAACACCACTCAAAATCAAGATCGTTTAAATGGAATGATTGGCGTCAAGTAGCAACTACTTACCAAGCCACTTTGGCGAACGCCCCTCAAGGAAGGCATGAACACCTTCTTTGAAGTCAGCGCTGTTGTAAGTTTCCCTCATGAGCGCAGTGCAATCGGGAAGATTGCTCTCCATCAGGCGAGCTAAGGTGAGCTTGCTCGCTTTTTGTGTGATGGGCGCAAGCGCAGCTAACTTGACTGCCAAGGCATCAGTCACGCCGCCAATCTCTTCAGGCGAAGTAGTTTGATAGAGATAGCCTGAATTGAGTAACTCCGGTGCCTTGATCAGTTCTGCACTCAAGAGCATGCGTTTGACCATCGGTACACCTAAGTGACTAGCGATCCATGACAGATTGCTTGGCGATAGGCAGTTCCCCAAAGTCTTTGCCACTGGAATACCAAATCGAGCATCACTTGTGGAGATTCTGAAATCACATGCTGTGGCAATGAGCAAGCCACTACCAACAGCCAATCCCTCAATCAGTGCAATCGTTGGAATAGGTAAATGTTGCAAGGAATGAAAAATGGCATCTACAGAAACTTCATAAGCCTCATTCGTTTTCAGGTCAACAAACTGCTGAATATCACTACCAGAGACAAAGGCCTTGTCACCGGCACCTCTAAAAATTGCCACCCGAATTTCTGGCTTATTGGCTAAGTCATCGCAAATCTGTTTGAGCTCTTCATACATGGGCCAAGTTAAGGCATTGCGCGCCGCTGGATTATTAAAGGTAATGCGGGCAATAGATCCCTCTAGCTTTAGATCAATGCGGGGTGGGGTGGAGTTCATGGCTCATTCTATACAAAAGACCCTCCTAAACTCTTGTTTTTAGAGTCTAGATCGACCTGCGATAGAATTCTCCCATGTATATGTTTCTACCTTTCCTGACGGCCTTTATCGGTCTTGTCCTCGTGTGGTTTGAGAAGCGCCTGGCGGGTTTAGTGGTTCTTGCTATTACTGTTGGCATCTTGATGTTCTGGTTTCGTGTTCACGCTACCGACCATCTCAATATTAGTCTGTGAGGAAATGTGAGTAAGCATGACTTTCCCTCTCTAGCGGCTCTTGGTAATCAACTGGCTTTGGCGGCAATTATTGGCATGCTGTCCTATGCCTTTATTGATCAACTCTACTTTGGTGAGCTGCCTTGCCCTCTATGCTTGATGCAGCGCATGGGTTTTGTGATCATTGGTTTTGCGCTGGTGTTAAACATGCGTTGCGGTGCGCATTCAGCGCATTACGGGTGGGGCATCATCGGCGGCTTAGTAGGCATGATGGTTTCCTTGCGCCAAGTGCTTTTACATGTTTTGCCGGGTGATAAAGGATTTGGTGCCACCTTTCTAGAGCTTCATTTTTATACTTGGGCGTTTGTTGGGTATATTGGTCTGATAGCGGGTCTTGCTATTTTGCTGATGCTACCGAACCGTGATGTGCGTTCACGTTCACTGTTTGCTAACATCTTGGTGATCTTATTCATCACCATTGTTTTTGCAAACATAGCATCTACTCTGCTTGAGTGTGGCATTGGCCCTTGTGCTGATGATCCCGTTAAATACGAAGGATGGATTTGGTTGCGCACGCGTTTTGGTTTTTAATCTTGCGCCGGTGATCTCATGACTACCGTTTTAAAGGTGGCGAAGAGCTTAGCAATACTGCTAACTTGCCTTGTCTTCAATAGTGCTGCCCAAGCCCAAGCTAGTAATCCCATTAAGCCCAATATCGCTTGGCCTAAGCAAGCCATTAGAATTATTGTGACATTCACCCCGGGCGGTGCACCCGATATCTTGGCGCGCGTACTTGCTGAGGGTTGGCAGCGAAGTTTGGGCGTGCCAGTCCTCGTTGAAAATCGTCCAGGCTATGGTGGCAACATCGGCGCCGACGTGGTGGCCAAGAGTGATCCTGATGGCTACACCTTATTAATCGGTACGGTCGGAATTCATGCGATCAACGGTGCGCTTTATGACAAGATGTCATTTCATCCAATTAATGATTTCACGCCCATTAGTTTTCTAGCGAGCACACCGAATGTGTTGGTTGTGAACAAGAAGTTGGGTGTGACAAGCTTGCATGAGCTCATCGACTTAGCTAAAGCAAAGCCCAATGAGCTGACTTTCGGTTCATCTGGCATTGGCACTTCCTTGCATATGTCAGGTGAGTTATTCAAGGAGATGACCGGTGTACAGATTCGACACATTCCCTACAAAGGTAGGGCGCAGTCTTTGCCCGATCTCATCAGTGGCCGCATTTCCATGCTCTTTGACAATCTTTCTTCATCTTTGCCGCTGATCAAGGCGGGAGAGGTGCAGGCTTTGGCGGTAACCACCTTAAAACGCTCTCCAGCGGCTCCGGAGATTCCGACAATGGCAGAGCAAGGCTTGCCTGGATTTGAGGCAACCTCGTGGTTCTCGCTCATGGCACCGGCAAATCTGCCACCAGCCCTGCAAAAACGCTTAAATACCCTCACTCGCCAAACCCTGAATCAACCCGAAGTCAGAAATAAGCTCCTCTCAAGCGGTCTTGAACCCGCACCCGGAAGCCCCCAAGAGCTCTCCAAGTTGATCCAATCTGAAGCCAATAAATGGGGTAGAGTAATTTATAGATCAGGCGCAAAATTAGAGTAGTTAGCCTCTAAAGCGATAAATATTCTAATCAAAGCCCAATTCCTGTCAGCTTGGATTTGGATGAAGCGTTAAGGGTAGTAGGAGGCGACCAATTAATGGGGTCCACTATGAAATCAAGTCAAAAACACTTTAAATCAGTTATATGCAAAACAATTCTGACGCTCCTAGCGACGGCTGGTTTATGCGCGCTTGCCCCTGTGACAGCGCAAGCAGGTAATGTTGGTTGGGCTGTTTCAGTCGGCGGCGGTTACGGCGGAGGTTACGGCGGAGGCTATGGCGGCGGTTGGCGTCCAGCAGCTTACGGCCCAGGCTGGGGCGGCGGCTGGGGTCCTGGCTGGAGGGGTGGCTATTATGGCTCTGGCTATGGCTACCCTTATGGAGCTGGTTACTATTCACCACCAGTGGTGTATGCAGCTCCGCCCGTAGTTACTTATGCAGCACCGCCGCAGCCCTTGGTTTTGGCTTCTCAACCCCAACCCCCAGTTTGGTATTACTGTGAGGCGAGTGCGCAATATTTTCCTTATGTACAAAGTTGCGCATCAGGCTGGCAGACTCAGCCAGCGATGCCACCCTCCAGTACATCTAGCAACGCTGTACCTCGGCGTACTCAGCATTAATGAGATCAAAAGATAACGAGATTGAAGGATTCAATATGAAACGTGTTGTACTTACCCTAATCGCAATCAGCTCTTTGGCAGCTTGTGTCTCTGCACCAACTGGCCCAACCATCGCCATCATGCCGCGTGAAGGCAAACCTTTTGAGGTGTTCCAGCAGGACGACCAGCAATGTCGTGAGTTTGCTGCAAATGCAATTAAAGATACGAGTAATGCCGCGTTAAAAGAGGGTGCTACTAGTGCAGTGATTGGTGCTGCTTTAGGTGCGGCAGCGGGTGCAGTCATCCAGGGCGGCAGTAGTCAGAACATTGGAACTGGTGCTGGCATCGGTTTATTGGGTGGTGCTGCGATGGGCGCCATGAACTCTTCTGGGAAACAAAATCAAGGACAGGTTCAATACAACATTGCCTATCAACAGTGCATGTATTCCAAAGGCAATCAGGTGCCCAGTTATCCAACGCAGGGCGGTAATCCGAATTACGCCCCTCCTAACAGTGGCTTTAAACCTATCCAGTAAGTCAGATGGCTTGATGGTTAGACTTCGACCGGCGGATGCGTTTTCTCAAAGCGTGCCGCCGTTTTTCTAAAGAGGTAGAGTAGTAAGAGTGCTGCCAAGCCGAGGCTCATACTATTGCCGGCCCAAAAGCCATTGGCCCCTTGTAAAAATTCAGGAGTATTGCCCAGCACATTAAAGCCCATCAAGTAGCCACCACCTAAGCCAACGCCCCAGAGTGAGCCCGCATAAATCAGCATTGGCCAGAAGGCAATGCGATAGGCTCGCAGAATAAATGCCGCAGTAATTTGCAGGGCATCAAATACTTGGTAGAAGGCAATAAACAAAAAGAGTGGAATCGAAAATACTTTCACTTCTTCAGGTGGATCATAGAGATCGAGTAGGGTTGCCCTGAAGATCCACACCGCTACACCAATTGATACGCACAAAGTAGTTGTGAAGAAAACCGATGACCAGCCAATTTCTTCAGCGCGCTCTTGTTGGTTAGCGCCAATCGATTGAGAGACTAAAGTCATCGTCGCAATCGAAAGAGATAAAGGAACCATATAAATGACAGTACCCATATTGGCCACAATTTGATGTCCAGCCAAAGCAGTCGTTCCTAAGCGCGCAATAAACAGCGACATAAAGGTAAAAGATGTTACTTCAATCAAGTAACTAAAGCCTATCGGCGCACCTAATTTCAGGAGAGTCCAAATGCGATGCCAATTGGGCCAGCTAAAGTGCGCAAAGATCTTGAAGGGCTTGTAAAAACTATCAAACAGCACGAAGCCTAGAGTGATGATGAGCCAGAACCAATTGATGATGACAGTCGCCACAGCGCAACCTGGTCCGCCCATACCTTCGATACCGAAGCCGCCATATATAAATAAGAGATTAAGTGGCAGCTTTAAGCCCAGGCCAACGAGTTGCACCACGGTAATCACTACTGGTCTAGAGACGGCATTATGCAAAGCCATTAACACGCGCATCGCCATGCTGGCGGGCAATCCTATTGCGAGGATGTTGAGATAGAGCTTAGCTTTACCCTCGATATCGGGCGTGACTTGAGAGATTTCTAGTAAGTAGTCGGCATTGAGCAAGATTGCGCCGCCCAACAGAGTGAGGCCGACTGCAAGCCATGTCGCCTGCCGCACTTCTTCGCCAATGTCATTAAAGCGTTTAGCGCCAAAGAGTTGCCCGGCAATAGGCGCAAGCGCAGAGATCACGCCAGTCAGGCCAACATAGACGCTGATAAAAATAGCTGAAGCCATTGCCAGCGCTGCTAAGTCATCAGCAGAATAGCGGGCTGTCATGGCGGTATCCAAAACGCCGAAGGTAATCACTGCCAGTTGACCAATCAGTATTGGTCCGGCTAGCTTTAAAAGGGAGGCGACATCCCCGCGCAAGCGCGATAACTTAAAGTGCAACACGATTTATTCTTTACTGGCAGGAGTAATTTGGTAGAGGCGTAAACGCTCATCGCGGTCAGATGCGCGGCGATCTTCCCAAAGTAATTCAATTTTCTTTTTATTGAGGCTGGCGTATGCCTTTGCCTCAAGGGAGCTATGAGTCAGCATGAGATTGCAACTGGGATCATCACGTAGTGGCAGCTTAGTAAAGTAACTAAATGAGGCTAATTGGGCGGAGCCTAGGTTGCTGGTATCGATGCACCCTGGAGTGTTGGCAATAATGGTTTCCAAGCGATCGGACACATAGCGATATGTTTTAGCGTAATTAATCGTTGGCAACCAGAGTGTCATTAATAATACCCACATCAGTGTGGTGCCGGATGCAGAGATGATGAGGCAGCGCCAGATTTCTTTTGGAGCGCGAGACGTTCTCCAGCGAACGATGGCCAGCCATATTCCAGTAATGATGATGGCGACGATAAAGCCAATGTAATCAAATTGCGCCTGAAAACCTGGCAAGAGACGGGCTAAATTTGCGGCGGTTGTTTCTGGGTAGCCAGTGACCTTTGCTAGCCAAATAATCCAAATAGCCAAGGCGATTATGGTGAAACTAAACATCGCAAACCAGTCAATAAAACTAATCAAGTCGCGCTTGAGAATGGGCAAACTAAATGCAGCGATGATCGAGAGACTGGGAATCAAAATGATGAGGTCATGTTCATTGGCTTCTAGTCTGAACAAAACATAAATCAAACAAGCAGTAAACAAGCTGAGCGGAATGCAAAGGTGGGGTGCGCGCCATTGCCCCGCTTCTTTTGCTCGACCCCAGTGTGCGAGAGAGATGATAGCCAATGGCCAAACTGGCCAAGCATAGGCCCAGAAGTTGACGCTCAAAAATCCGAGTGACTCAATAGATGGGGTGGCTCGCATTTCTGGCATATTGCGCCAGCCTTCTTCAGCGATATGACGCCATTCAGGGGTGAGGTTGCCGAGATACCAAAGTGCCGGCCAAATTGCAAAGCCAATTAAACCTAATACGGTACTGGTTAACGTCCAACGAAAGCGCAACTTTGCATTACTAGCAATGACTGCAATGATGGTAGAGCTCACAATCAGCAAGCTGAGCGTGAGATTGCTAGAGAGGGCAACAATAGTAATTCCGAGGCCAGTCCATAGACCGCCTTGCCATGGTTTATCTAGACCGCGTACTGTGCCGTACAAGACAATACTGATACCCATGAGTTGCGCCATCATTGGCGTGGTCTCGTGCGCACGCTGGGCAAGACCAACGCAGGCCAAGAAAATGAGCAAAGCGCCATCAGCTAAAGTCATGCCATAGTTTTTGCGACCTGGTTGACCACCGACAGCAAGTGCCATCGGTTGCACCTCTTGGCGACGGCCCAATAGGTAGGTGGCATACCAAATTGCCACAGCAGATGCAAAGAAACAGACTGCAGAGTAAAGGCGTGCAGCATTACTCATGCCAATAAATGGCCCAAACAGATCCATGAGGGTGGCGCCTAGCCAATACGGGAAGGGTGAGCCTAAGGAGATATCGCGGCCAGCAAGATGCGGAACAATCCAATCGAGTGCCTGGCCGTGCCGCAGAGTCCACATGCCACCAAAGCCGATTGCATCCTCGTTCTTCCATGGATCACGTGCAAAAAGACCGGCGAGACCATAGACGATGGTCAACGCAAAAATAATGATGCGGGGAATCGAGGTAGTGGCGGCGGCGGTGAGTTTAACCATGCGTTAGGTAGCTCATTTGGGCAATACAAATTAGTGCAACTAAAACGGGTAATAAAAAAGGCAGCAAACGCTGCCTTGATTATCTCGCAGGGGGAGGGTTAATGCCCAATCCCTGTATTGAGTAAGCCTATTATTAAGCCTTCTTTTTAGCTGGCTTTTCAGCAGCTTTAGCTTCTGCAGCAGCAGCTTTTTTCTCAGCAGTCTTAGCGGCGCCATCACCAGTCGCCTTAGCAACTGCTTTAGTACCAAACTTCTGACGGAATTTCTCAACACGACCAGCAGTATCCATAATCTTCTGGGTACCAGTGTAGAAAGGGTGTGACTCAGATGAAGTCTCGATCTTGGACAGCGGATATTCATTGCCATCTTCCCACTTGATTGTCTCTCTAGTAGACATAGTGGAGCGAGTCTTGAAGCTGAAGTTATTAGAAACGTCTACAAAGACGATTTCACGATATTCGGGGTGAATGCCAGGTTTCATTATTAAGTCCTATTAGCAGGCAGCCGTTTGGGTCCGAAGACCTAAATACTTACCCAAGTTAAATGCAAATTATTAAAGCGGTAAAGGCGAAATTATGCCATGAAATCAACAACAAAGCGCACTTTTACCGTCTACGAAAGGCTAAATTAGCTGCCTTTACGCATCAAATCGAAGAATTCGCCGTTATTTTTGGTGGATTTGAGCTTATCAACAATAAAGTTCATCGCCTCAATATCGTCCATATCGGCCAATAATTTACGTAAAACCCAGATTTTCTGGAGGTTTTCTGCTTTAACCAGTAACTCTTCTCGGCGGGTGCCAGACTTGTTGAGGTTAATCGATGGGTAAACACGGCGTTCAGCTAAGCGACGCTCAAGGTGCACTTCCATATTGCCGGTACCTTTGAACTCTTCGTAGATGAGGTCATCCATACGGCTACCGGTTTCAATCAATGCGGTGGCGATGATGGTGAGTGAACCACCTTCTTCAACGTTACGCGCAGCACCAAAGAAACGTTTTGGACGTTGCAAGGCATTGGCATCCACACCACCAGAGAGTACTTTTCCAGATGAAGGGATCACGGTGTTGTAAGCGCGAGCAAGGCGGGTAATCGAGTCAAGCAAGATGATGACGTCTTTTTTCATCTCGACTAAGCGTTTGGCTTTTTCAATCACCATCTCGGCAACCTGAACGTGGCGTACAGCTGGCTCGTCAAAGGTCGAGGCAACAACTTCACCGCGAACAGAGCGCTGCATCTCAGTCACTTCTTCAGGACGCTCATCAACCAACAGCACAATAAGGATCGCATCCGGATTGTTTGCAGCAATGGCGTGAGCAATATGTTGCATCATCACGGTCTTACCAGATTTAGGTGAAGACACGATCAAGCCACGCTGACCATAGCCAATCGGGGAGATCATGTCGATGATGCGACCTGTTAAATTCTCTTCCGCTTTGATGTCACGCTCTAATTGAACCACGCGATTTGGGTGCAAAGGCGTTAAGTTTTCGAACATGATGCGGTTCTTCAAAGCCTCTGGAGGCAAACCGTTGATCTTGTCTACTTTTACCAATGCAAAGTAACGTTCGCCATCTTTAGGGGTGCGAACCTCGCCTTCAACGCTGTCACCAGTGTGCAGGTTAAAGCGGCGGATCTGTGCGGGAGAGATATAGATATCGTCCGGAGAAGCCATGTAAGAGGCATCTGGGGAGCGTAAGAAACCAAAGCCGTCAGGCAATACTTCCAAAGTACCATCACCGAAAACAGACTCGCCTTCTTTAGCGCGTTTCTTGAGGATGGCAAACATTAATTCTTGTTTACGCATCCGTTGGGTATTTTCAATCTCCAAGCTAGATGCCATTTCAAGCAGAGCGGATACGTGGAGTACTTTGAGTTCAGATAATTGCATGTGGTTCTCGGGTGTAGATAAGGGTATGAATGTGTTTTTGGGTATCGCTGTCTAGATGGTCATCAGACAGTTTTGGGGAAACGGAATTTTGGGGGAGTTTGCTAAAAAAGAGGGAGGAAAATTGCTAAAGAACGGGGCACTGAAAGTGCGTTGGAATGCTGATGAACTAGATACTACACTAAAAATAGCTAAAAACCACAGGCTCACCCAGTGAACCTGTGGTCAAAGATTATTTACAGATGACTATCAATAAATGCAGTCAACTGGGATTTAGCCAAAGCGCCTACTTTTTGAGCAGCAACAGTGCCGTTCTTAAAGAGGATCAAAGTCGGAATGCCGCGAATATTGAACTGGGCAGGAACGCCTTGGTTCTCATCGACGTTCATCTTTGCGATTTGGATCTTATCGCCGTACTCGCCAGCGAGTTCTTCGAGGATAGGGCCAATCATCTTGCAAGGGCCACACCACTCAGCCCAGAAGTCGAGGAGAACGGGTTTATCGGACTTGAGAACGTCTTGCTCGAAAGAAGCGTCAGTTACATATTTGATGCCGGCACTCATGAAAATTCCTTATTTGGTCTTATTTAGTTTTATATAGTTAATGCGTTACAACGCTTATATTAGCAATAAGCCACACTTTCTGCCCAAAATTCCGAAGAAGTCCCAAAACGCAACCTTCATGACCCGTCCATTTCCGACCATTTCTAATCAAGAGCAGCCATACGCATGGGCTATCGTGCCCAATGCTGGTGCCTTGGAGGAACTTGCCGAGGGTATTTGGAATTGTGCAGTGCAAACCCATCAACGCCCCTTAGTGGTGCTTAGTACTGCAGGCCCCTTAATGGGGGTCAGAGCCGCTCTAGAAAAGCATCGACCCAAAAACCTACCCACCCAGATTGCTTTCCTGCCTCAAGTGATGAGCTTTAACGACTGGCTCGAAGCAGCGCCAGGTGGATGGAAGTTTCCCAAAAAACAAACTGACTTAGAGCGTTGGTTATCTGTTTACGTCAACTTACGAAAACATAAAACTTTACAAAGCTGGTTTAAGGCGGAGAGTGAGGCGGGGGCCTGGGGGCTGGCGCAAGCAGTTATTGATGCTTGCGATGCATTATCGGAGGCAGTTGTTCCCCATATGCAAGGCGAGATTAATGATTTAGTTCAAAGTCGTTCGCTAGATGCAGATGCATGGGTAAAAAAAGTAGAAGTGCTGCTTGATCAAGCAATAGCGAAAGCCTATGTAGGTCTATCTCGCAAAGTAGTTGATCAAGAGTCTATTGTCTTGCTTGCTTTTTGGCGCTACCTCAGCAGCCCTGGTGATCCTGTTATGAGAAAGCATTTCGCATTAGCGGCGCATCTCGAAGCAGCCAGTATGAATAAAGATCTGGCCAGGCCTTTGATCTGGGTTCAAACAGCAGACCCTAAGCCAATTGATCAAGAGACCATCTCCAAATACCTTGAGGACTATGCGCAATTTGCTCCGGTAGTGAATGTGGGTATTGATTGGCAATCAGTCGCACTTTGGTCTGAGGCTCTAATTGGCGCAGATGGAGTGGGGCAACTCACACAGGCAAATGAAGGGCAGAACGTACAGATTAATCGCAATATTCAGGCGAGCTCACACGAAGGGTGGCACTTGCTTGCCGCAAGACGTTTCGAGGAGTTAGCGTGGGCAGCCGCAAAATCTATCGAAACCCATTTAATTGCTGGCAAGACCAACATTGCCTTGGTCGCACAAGATCGTTTGGCCGCTAGAAGGGCGCGCGCCCTGTTGTCACGCTTTGGTCCTAAGCTGCGGATCCGTGATGAAACTGGCTGGAAGCTTTCAACTACGCGTGCTGCCGCAGCGCTCAATAGCTGGTTGGAGCTGATACGCTCACCCAAGGAGGGGCCGAGCGCTAGTGCCCTATTAGAGTTTTTGCAAAACCCGTATTTTGATATTGCCCATGCCCTACAAAAGACGCCTGAAGTCTGCATGAGTCTGATTGCGCAATTAGAAGACATCTTGATTGCAAGTCAGGCAAAGTCTGGTTGGGAAACGTTTAGGATCGCAATTGAGCGTGCTAATGCTTACGCATCATCGGGCGGCAGCGTGCCTCATGAAGCACTCTTGCAACTCATGGGCTTGTTACAAAAACGCCATTTGCGGTGGCTAGAGCTAAAACTCGATTGCGCAAATGCCTATGCACTCTTGCAAGCCAATTTGCAAGAGATGGGAATGGCCCGGCAGCTTGAAAAAGATTCTGCTGGCAAGCAATTGTTGGAAGTTCTCAGGGCCTTTGATCTCGGTGCTAGCGTCTACCAGCAGGTCACGATGCGTTTGCCAGAATGGCTCAGCTTACTCAAAACAGTGATTGAAGAGGCTTCTTATCAAGAGGCTGGTGAAGAGGCGCAAGCAACTTTAAGTATCTTGCCATTAAGTTCGACACGTCTGCGGGAGTTTGACGCCGTAGTATTGGTAGGCTGTGATGAGCAGCAGTTGCCTGCGTTTTCTGAACCGCCATTATTTTTCTCGGACGCGCTCAATCAATTATTAAAAGCGTCCACCATCACGGCGCAATATATTCAGCAAGCGAGAGATTTATCTCAACTGCTAGTTTCTTGTCCTCAGGTGGATTTACTTTGGCAAAGTAAAAGCAAAAGTGGCGAGCCACTTAGGCCATCTGCGTGGATTAGTCGACTTCGCACGCAATTGCCCGATTGGCCCATCTTGGAAGCTAAGCCTGATATTCATGCGGATCAGTCAGATCCATTGCAAGAGGCAGTCAGCACCGTTAATCCAGATATTGCTTTGCCAATCAGCATGTCGCCGAGCGCCTATAAGGCTCTAAGAGACTGCCCTTATCGCTACTATGTCCGCAGTGTTTTGGGTTTACGTAAGGCAAAAGAATTTGAAGAGGGTTTTGATGCTTCATTGGCAGGTCAAGTTTTACATTCCCTGCTTAAAAACTTCTTCCAAGCTTTAAAAACGGAAGAGCAAAAGTCTCATTCCAATATTCAGCAAGATGCGGATGTGCGTCGCCTGTGGATGCTGGAGCGCTTAACAGCACATTCAGAAAAAGAGTTTGAGCGCTTGATCAAGGGTGATGCCAGGATTATGGGCACCTTACGTGATTGGCAAAAGCAAATTCCTAGCTTTATCGATTGGCAATTAAAGCGTGAAGCAGAAGGTTGGGAATACCACGATGCAGAATTGCCGGTTGGCTTTATGGTCACGCTGACCGATCCAGATGGCGTGCAAAGAGTGATTCAGATTGCAGGTCGCGCCGACCGCTTTGATGTGAGCTCACAAGATTCCACTGCGGCAGCGGTAGTTGACTACAAGAACCAGGGAATCACCAAAATTAAGAAGCGGGGAGAGCATCTTTTGGATGATCCGCAATTGCTGATCTATGCCCGCGCTGTAAATGAGAATGCCATAGCAGCACATCTTCCTGGCCGTACTATCGAGCAGGCCGAGTGGGTGTCATTAAAGGCGAATATTAAGAAAGCGGATGACAAGATTGTCAGAGTGCACCCGGTTGAGAATATGCCGGAGATGATGGAGCAATTTGCAGATCAGCTGAGCCATGATCTTGAAGTGTTGTGGGCGCGCAAGCCTATGAAAGCCTTTGCACCCGATAGCGTTTGCCAATATTGCGAAGCCAGAGGCATTTGCAGAAAGGGGATGTGGTGAGCGATAAGTTTGATTACCCCGTAGCCTGTAACCCGAATAACTCGGTGATTGTTTCTGCCTGTGCTGGCAGTGGCAAGACTTGGCTCTTGGTTGCTCGCATGGTGCGCTTGTTGCTTGCTGGTGCCAAGCCCCAAGAGATTTTGGCGCTCACCTTTACCCGCAAAGCTGCGCAAGAGATGCGCGATCGCCTATATGGCTTACTTGAACAGTTTCCCCAAATGGATGACGATCAACTCATTCATGAGCTCACCTTAAGGGGCTTAGATGATGCGCAGGCTAAGCAACTGCTACCGCAAGCCAGAGCGCTGTATCTCAAGGTGTTAATGAGTCCTCAAGCGATTGTGATTGATACCTTTCACGGTTGGTTTGGAAGGCTTCTTGGGGCGGCACCGATTTCAGCAGAAGTCCAACCTGGATTTAATCTTCGCGAAGATGCCAAGCGTTTGCAAGAAGAGTGCATGCAAGATTGGTGGGGAGATTTACCTGCTGATCTCAAAAAACACTATGACGTCTTACTCAAAGAGTTTGGCGCCTTTGAGACAGACAAGTTCTTGATGGGTAATTACAGCCTCTTCAAACAAAGAGGTGCGTGGACATTCTTTTTGGCCTCCTGCAAAGCCAAGGGCATTAGTCCGGTCGATGCCTTAGCGCAATGCTTACCCAATCTATCTTTACCGAACCCGCTAGAAGAATTTTGGCGACGCCCCGGTACAAAAGCAGATTTACAGGTGATGCTGGACTGCTTTAGTAATGGTACTGCCACCCAAAAGAAAAGGGTGCCACTGATTCAGATGGTGATCGCCCTTCACGCTGCAGGGCAATCTATTGAGGAGATCGCGGATGCGTGGCAGAGCTGCTTCCTCACTAAAACAACATCCACTCCATTAGACGATATAGCCAAAATCTCTGCACCTATGCAAAAGCACCTCGCTGCGATTGGCGGCGATCCGATACAGATCACCTCTATTCGCAACGCTTGGGTAGATGCCTATCAAGCGTGGTTTATTTGGCAAAACGACCAAGATGCCTACGCTATTAACGCTGCCTGGTTTGCTATGAGCGAAGCAATGCTAGGGCATATGCAAAAAAGCAAAGAGTCGATGCGTGTGCGTGACTTTGATGATTTAGAAATTGGTGTGAGCCAGCTCATGGCCGATCCTGCAAATGCTGCTTACCTGCAAGCAAGATTAGATGCCAAGTACAGCCACATTCTGATTGATGAGTTTCAAGATACCAATCCACTGCAATGGCAGATTTTGCGTTCTTGGTTAGATGGTTATGGACAAGATGGATCTCGACCAAGCGTCTTCATTGTGGGAGATCCGAAGCAGTCGATTTATCGCTTCCGCCGAGCTGACCCCAGATTATTTGACAGCGCCAGAGCGTTTTTAACTTCTACATTGCAAGCTAAAGACCTCCAGAAGAACACCACCCGCAGAAATGCCACCGCTATTAATGAGGCTGTAAACAGCATCTTTTTGATGGATGTCGTTCCACCAACTTACGTGTTTGCTAAACAAGATACCGATTGGAAAGCGCCATTAGAGGGTATTGCTGAGCACGAGTTTGCTATTCAGGGCGAAGCCAAGTTATTGCCGCTGATTGAGCGTATTGAGCAAGTACAGCTTGATCGCACTGGTAGCGCTTTAGATAACCCCATAGAGGATGCAGGGCTTACTGTAGGAGTACAGCAACGCTATTGGGAAGGCCAGCAAGTAAGTCGCTTGATTCATCATGTTCTGGCTACACGTCAAGTGATTGATAGGAAAGATGGTAAAGAGTATTGGCGCCCAGCAAGAGGCAGCGACTTTATATTACTCGTCAAACGCCGTGCTTACTTATCCCAATTTGAAAGAGCGCTGCGCGAAGCAGGGCTAGCTTATGACAGTTCTCGCCTCGGTGGCCTGCTCAATACTTTGGAGATTGACGACTTAATTGCCTTGCTGACCGTCTTGGTATCCCCAAGGCATGATTTGCCATTGGCACAAGTGTTGCGTAGCCCGATCTTTAGTTTTACTGAGCAGCAAATGCAGGTGCTCAGCAGTCATGTTGGTGAGAGCTATAGTCAACACGAAAGCCACGCACAAGCCCAAGCTTCCTGGTGGGATGCATTGCAAAGTAGCTCTGATATAAAAATTCAGAAGGCAGCGCGCTATTTAGAGCGTTGGAGAGGTCTAGGCGAAGTATTGCCAGTGCATGACTTACTGGATCTGATTTATCAAGAAAGTAATTTGCGAGTGAGTTACGCAGTGGCCTCGCAAAATCTAGCGCGTGCCCAGGTGCTGGCCAATTTAGATGCTTTTTTGGAACTTGCTTTAAATCAAGATGGTGGTCGTTATCCTAGTTTGAGTCGCTTTATTGAAGAGATTAATGCGATGCGTCAGGGCGATGATGATGAGACCCCTGATGAAGGGGATGTTGAAGCAGAAGCCGAAGAAGATATTGGTGAAGTAGATATAGATGGTGAAATGTCTGAAGAGGATCAGCATAAGCGTGTACGCTTGATGACCATTCATGGTGCCAAGGGATTAGAGGCACCATTTGTGATCATGCTCGATGCCAACCATACAGAGTGGAAAGCACCTCATCGTGGCGTATTGCTCGATTGGTCGCCAGAGGAGACTAGCCCAGGCCACCTTTCTCTTTATACCGCCAAGTCCTTGACGGAAAAGCGCGAAGCAATCTATCAAAAAGAAAATGAAGTTAGCCAAAACGAGAATTGGAATGTCCTCTACGTTGCTATGACTCGTGCGCAACAAGGCTTATGGATTAGCGGCGTTCAATCCCATATCAGGGATGGTATTCATCAGAAGTCTTGGTATGGCAGAGCACTCGCAGCCGGCATGGAAACCTTGGATCCCACCCAGTTGAGCGAGGTACCGGTTCAAGAAACGCAGAAGATGGTCTCTAGTAATAGCAATCACAACAGCGAGCCATTTCAAATGGATCATTTCCAGCTGTCATGGGATGCAGCCAAACAATCCCATCAAGAAACCATTGCTAATATTGAGAGTGGCGCACTAGCAGTCGCCACAAAAGCAAAAGAAAAAGCCCAGGCAGCAGAGCAACCCGATCCAGAGATTCTGGAAGAGGGCACGCATTTTCATAAATTATTGGAGTTCCTAACAGCGCACTCAGGCAATACAGTAAATACGCCAATGCCAAGCGAGCAAGAGCTCATGAATTGGCTAGGCATTGATCAAGCGCATGACCAAAAAACTAATGGAACGAGTGCAGTTAGTCATGGATACACCCAAACTAAAGCCTTACCTCACAGATAATCAGTGGGTACAAGCTTGGAATGAAATTGACATCGCCGACGAGCAAGGTAGAAGCTACTGTATGGATCGCTTAGTGGAGTTTGAGGATCATCTCGCTATCTTGGATTACAAGCTTACGCTCCCAGAAGTGGGTAGTGAAGCTCACGATAAATATCGCGCGCAACTGAATAACTACAAGCAAGAGCTCGGCAGGATTCGCCCAGATAAACCGGCTAAGGCATATTTAATATCTGCCAAGGGTGAGATCGCTGAAGTCATCTAAGCTCCAGACCCCTTGAAATCCACCCTAAAGACCCTATATAGGTAGGGAATAGCAAAAATCCCCAAACTAGGGATAATGAAATTTGCACGAAACATCCTACAAGGAGTCTTGATGAATATTCGTAAAGTAATTAATTTATTAGTTGGCGTATTCGCAACAGCGGTATTGCTCACTAGCAATGCAGCATTTGCCGAGGCAACTTTGCCAGAGGTATATCAAGCGGTGCAATCTGGGCAGATGGCTAAAGCCGATGTCATGATGAAAGAAGTGCTCCAAAATCATCCTAACAGTGCAAAGGCGCACTATGTAGCGGCTGAGCTTTACCTCAAAGAAGGTAAGTTAGAGGTAGCACGTAATCATTTCATCAAAGCGCAAAACTTAGCTCCTGGTTTGCCTTTTGCGCAGCCTGAGTCTGTACAAAAACTGCAAGTGCAACTCGCGAGTGGCGCAGGCAGTTCTGTTGCTGGTTCATCCTCATCATCTATCTTTAGCAATCCACTCTTCTGGGGTTTGATTGCCATCTTGGTAGTGGGCGTCATCATTGTGATGAGACGTCGCAAGGCTGAGGCGGTGCAGGTCTATAACGCTCCAGGCGCTGGTTACCCTGGTACTCCAGGCGGCCCCGCTGGCTACCCCGGCGGTCCTGGTTATCCTGGAGCCCCAGCTGGCGGTATGGGTGGTGGCTTAATGGGCAGCTTAGCTACTGGCGCAGCTTTAGGTGCCGGCATGTATGCTGGTCAAGCATTGGCAAGCAGCCTGATGGGTGGTCACGATAACGGCCCTTCCAATGCCAACCCTAACCTTAATCAAGTGGGCGGCCCGGCATCTTTAGATCCAAACTTTGGCGTGCGGGATGCCAGCTCTTGGGATGATGGTGGATCAAGTTCTTGGGATGACAGCGGCGGTGGCGGCGATTTCATGAGCGATGTTTAAAGACCATGCATCGTTTGGCTGAGATCATCGAGGTGGGACATGCTTGGTTTTACCGAGCGAGCATCTACACCTCGAATGCATTCTTAGATGATCCAGCCATCTTGGCATTCGCTTTTTGCTAACAAGAACCCAGTCAACCCCCTTATATCAACCACCTTCGGGTGGTTTTTTCTTGCCTAATATTTAAGCAAATATCTCAAAAGCAACAAAAATTGAGTCATTTTTAAGGTTTTTACACATACTGTATGGATATACAGTATATTAATCACTATGACAACTCAGATGACCTCCCAGATAGCAACCCTAAGCCAGGCCCCACAAGCCTTAGCAGCAAATGGCGCCTATGAGTTTAAGCTTCTGAGTCATCGTATTTCAGCGGGATTTCCGAGTCCGGCGGCCGATTATGCCGAGGAAGGCCTTGATTTAAACCACTATTTAATCCAAAACAAGCCAGCCACTTTTATGTTCACCGTAAAAGGGGATTCAATGATGGGTGCGGGTATTTGTGACGGTGACAAGGTGGTAGTTGATAAAGCCCTCAAGCCAAAAAATAAAGACATCGTAGTTGCTGTAGTGGATGACGAGTACACCATCAAGCGCCTCTATCAATTGCGCGGCAAAACAGAACTTCAGCCAGAGAACCCCAATTACGAACCCATTACCTTTAATGAGAGTAGCCAACTCCAAATTTGGGGTGTAGTGGTTGGGGTAGTGCGTAGATACAGCCATGCTAGTAGCAGAAATGGTAAATCTATATGAGCATCAAGATGCCAGAAAACGCTATAAATCAAGCGTGCCAAACCAACCAGCTTTTCGCACTCGTTGATGTGAACAACTTCTACGTATCTTGTGAGCGGGTATTTGCGCCCAAGTTGGAAGATGTGCCGATGGTAGTTCTATCCAATAACGATGGCTGCGCAGTAGCACGTAGTGCTGAAGTTAAAGCGCTGGGCGTGAAGATGGGTACACCTTGGTTTCAGATGAAGGATCTGGCTCAGCAACATGGTATCCAAGCTTATTCCTCAAACTACACCTTGTATGGTGATATGAGCGGCAGGGTAGTGGAAGTCTTAAGAAAGTTCACACCCAATTTAGAGGTCTACAGTATTGATGAGAGCTTTTTGGCAATCGAGACGGTACTCAAGCAATACGCCAATCCCACTAGCCTAGGCCAAATCATCAAGCAAGATGTGAAAGACTCAACAGGCTTGCCTGTATGCGTTGGTATCGGTGCTAGCAAGACTCTCGCTAAGCTTGCCAATCACTTGGCTAAAAAGCACCCCCAGTTTACTGGTGTCTGTGACATCAGTTCTATGGCTAAAGAGGCCCTCTATCAATGGATGGCGGAGACAGCAGTAGGTGAGGTATGGGGTATTGGCGGGAAGACTGCCAAAAAACTTAAAGAGCTCAAGATCAATAGCGTCTTTGATCTGGTGCAAACTTCACCACAATCAATGCGCCAACAATTTGGTGTCGTGATTGAGCGTATTTGTTATGAGTTGCGTGGCGTATCCTGTTTGCAACTAGAAGAAGTGGCCCCAGCTAAACAACAGATTATTTCCTCAAGAAGTTTTGGTAAACCAGTTAGCTCCATGGATGAGTTGGCTGAATCTGTGGCTACCCATGCTGCAAGAGGTGCCGAGAAGCTCAGAAGTCAAAAGTCAGTCACGGGCGCGCTCACCATCTTTGTGCAAACTAATCCACACAAACCGTTTGAGCCGCAACACCATCAAAGCATCACAGTGGTTCTGAGTGATCCTAGCGATAACACCTTAACGCTCACTAGCGCTGCATTAAAAGGTTTGAGACAAATCTACAAAGCTGGCTTTAAGTACAAGAAGGCCGGAGTCATTCTTAATCTCTTGGCTGATAAGCCCACTATGCAGCAATCACTATTTGATGATATGGAAGTCAAAGGCAAATCCGCTGGCCTCATGAAAGCATTGGACTCGATCAATAGTCGTTTTGGTAACGCTGCCATTAAAACTGCAGCAGCGGGTACTAAACAAGACTGGCAAATGAGGTCAGGCAATAAGTCACCGAACTACACCACGCAGTGGGATGAATTACCCGTAGCGCGCTAAGAAATAGACGAGAAATAGGTGAAGAAAAAACAACAAACAACAATAAAAAATGAAGCAATTCTTACTAGCTCATTTCATGAGCCAGTAAGACTCTATTCTGAACACATAGAGGAAAAACAGAAGTAAAGACAGAGGTAAAGACAGAGGTAAATAACAGTAACAAATAACAGTGACAAGCAATAGCAATACAAAATTAATTAAACGTAGATAACACCAGGAGAAATCAAATGGAACTATTAAATAACTTTAACGGCATTTCACTCGCAGTGATCATGGTTTTGTCGTACTGCGCAGTATTGAAAAATACTAAGCGTCATGAGGGCGACACAAAACAAGTATTTACTCGTAAGTATCAGTAAGAGCAATACAAGAAATATGCAGCAGGCCTAGAAGGGGAATAAGGAAATCACGGACTCCTTATTCCCTAGTGAAGGTAGGGCATAGATATAAATACCCTTACATTGGGTACGTGCATTAATGTTATAAAAATGCCATGAATAGGGCTAAAATCATTTTCATGAATGATGACAAGTTGGCCAATGTAGATAAAAAGTTACGCCCATTGCCGCGCTGGATATTTATGTCCCGCTGGTTACAAGCGCCCTTATATATTGGCTTGATTGTTGCTCAGGGAGTTTATGTTTGGCAGTTTTGGTTGGAGTTGGTGCATCTCATTAGCATGATGGCCGATAAGTCCATGACTGAAACAGCATTGATGCTGATTGTCTTAGGCTTGATTGATGTGGTCATGATTTCCAACTTGCTGGTGATGGTGATTGTTGGCGGTTGGGAGACTTTTGTTTCTCGCTTGGAGCTAGAGAACCACCCAGATCAACCCGAGTGGTTATCGCATGTCAACGCAGGCGTGCTGAAGGTGAAATTAGCAACGGCCATTATCGGTATCTCATCGATTCATTTGCTCAAGACCTTTATCAATGCCGCCTCTTATGATGAAAAAACCTTGATGTGGCAAACCTTGATACACATTACTTTTGTGCTGTCAGCTGTTGCAATTGCCTATACCGAGAAATTAGTCGCTTCATCACAAAAACACCATTGATGCGTATTAACGAGTGGTAAGTTCAAGAGCTTTGCGCAAGTAAGGGGATACATTGTCCTGGCGCAACATCCACTGCTTATAGTCTGATGGAACTTGGCTAATCAGTTCGCCTTTATGTTTACCAAAAGGCATGGTCGTCGGAATGCGAGCCTTCTCAGACATTTCCCATAAAGCATCTAGAGAAGAGGGCTTAAGCTTATCCAAAATCTGACCCAAAATCTTAGAGCAAATCCAGACATCTGCTAACGCGCTATGCGCATCACGCAGTTGCTCTCTAGCGGTAGACCGCTCAAAGTTATAAAGTAAGGCGCTTTGAGTATGACTATCTAAATCAGGCCAAAGGCTACGAGATAGCGCAAGAGTGCAAATCCGCTTGACCTCAGGGCTACCAATGGCCTCCCAGTCAAAATCAACACTATGACCGATGATGTACTTAGTGCCAGCAGGCAATCTAAATGAGCTGCTGGCGGGGCAATTAACCAGCTCTTCATCCAGGATGTGATGGGTGGCTAAAGCACCCAAGCTAATCGGTTTACCAGGGTTGTAACGCTGTACCCAAGGATTGCCAACGGCAAGCGGGTTGATAGAGGTGACATCTAAAGAAGCAGCTTCAATAATGACGGCATCGTTTTTATCGGTTGCTTCAACATCGAAAATAATGGCTTGTGGCATGGGGATTTCTCTGGGTAGTGGGCTTGGTTAGATAGATATTGTGCCTTGAAGTGTTTCTCAAATTTACATATCAAAATATGACCAATTTTTCCCACTCTTAAATGATCCCCAATGCATATTATTTACCGTTCCAAACCTCTGCGCTGAGTCTTTCTGACTGCTGGGAGATTTGTAATATACGCAGCCATTAAATGCAGACATATGCAACAACGCTTATTGAGATTGGCGATGGATTCCCAGGTAGCCCTGGTTTTACCGATTATTTGGATGATTTAGGGAATTTTCAGGGTCCAAAAGATCCTGTAATTGGGCTGAATCTAGCTTAGGGGAGGTGGATGAGCCTGACCCCCGGCACTGACAGTGTTGGGTTTGGCTGCTTCGTTCCCGACCTGACCAGGTTATCCAAACCGCCATGCGGGGAGGCCCATCCAATTCCATTTTAGCTTGTTAGAATGTAATACATGACAGCATTGGCTTTAGCCCGTTCGTGGCGCCCTAAAACTTTCTCCCAATTGGTAGGACAAGACCATGTGGTTAAGGCTCTAACCCATGCCTTAGACCAAGGTCGACTACACCACGCTTGGCTCTTTACGGGTACTCGCGGGGTCGGAAAGACCACAATTGCCCGAATTATGGCCAAAGCCCTCAATTGCACTGGGGAAGACGGTCAAGGTCGCATGACCTCAGAACCTTGCGGAAAATGCCCAGCTTGCCTAGAAATCGATGCGGGTCGCTTTGTTGACTATATTGAGATGGATGCTGCCAGTAATCGCGGGGTAGACGATATTGCTGCTCTATTAGAGAAGGCAGCCTACGCACCCAGTAATGCGCGTTACAAGGTATACATGATTGACGAGGTGCACATGCTCACCAATCATGCCTTTAATGCCATGCTCAAAACGCTCGAAGAGCCACCTGAACATGTGAAGTTCATACTAGCAACTACCGATCCTCAAAAGATCCCCGTCACTATTTTGTCCCGTTGCTTGCAGTTCAACCTTAAGCAAATGCCAGTACCGCTCATTGTTGAGCACCTAGAAAAAGTACTCGCCGCAGAAAAAGTCGATTACGAAACTAATGCGTTGCGTGTCTTGGCAAAAGCCGCTCAAGGCTCTATGCGTGATGCTTTGTCACTCACAGATCAAGCGATCGCGTACGCAGCTGGTAAGGTATCTGAAGAAGCGGTACGTGGCATGCTTGGCACATTAGATGATGCCTACCTCATCAGAATTTTAGATTCACTTATAGCGAAAGATGGTGCAACATTATTGGCTATTGCTAATGAGATGGGTGAGCGCAGTATGTCTTTCTCATTAGCACTTGCTGATCTATCTAGCCTCATTCAGAAAATTGCTGCCGCACAAATTGTTCCTGAGTCAGTGCTAGAAGATTGGCCTGAAGCTGCAGAAATTCGTCGCTTAGCTAGTGCGATAACAAAAGAAGAGGCACAGCTTTTCTACCAAATCAGCATCACCAGCCGTCCTGATTTATCGCTTGCCCCTGATGAGCAAACCGGCTTTGCCATGACGCTCTTGCGGATGCTGGCCTTTCGCCCCAGAAATGAATCCCTAGGCAGAGCAGGTAACTCTGCACCACCAGTAGCATCGGCACCAAGATCTTCTGTACCAGTAAATCAAACTGCTACTCCAGTCAGACCCGCGCCTGCATCATCCGCTCCGGCGCCAGCACCTGCAACAGCTAAGCCCGCTGCGTCCGCACCTTCGGCTCCTCCAGTTTCAGCTTCGGCAGCTTCTATACCAGCAGCCTCAAGCGTAGACCGTCCAGATTGGCATGCCTTGATGCGTCAGATCCCTGTCAAAGGCATGGTTCAACAATTAGCATTTCAGACGGAGCTACAAGAGTGGAAAGATACCCCCGCAGGCGTACGCGTAACGGTCATGACACCAATGCCACAGCTAGCTTCAGAAGCATCTGTTGGCCGACTTGCTGACGCATTAACGGCGCACTTTGGCAAACCTGTAAAAGTATTGATTGAGAAGGGTGAAATTGAAGGTAAGACGGTAGCTAAAGTCGATGCCCAGATTCATCAAGAAAAAAGACAAAACGCTGAACAAATGATTGCTCAAGATCCATTTATTCGGCAATTAGAAAAAGAGTTTGGAGCCAAGGTCGTTGGTGGCTCAGTAAAGCCGCTCTAAGTAAAAGTTGATCTTCAATAAAACGTATTCAGAGATACACATAAGACAAGAAAAAGGGAAATAAAGCGATGATGAAAGGTGGCCTTGCTGGTTTGATGAAACAAGCCCAGCAGATGCAAGAGAAGATGAAGGTGGCGCAAGAGCAATTGGCTGCGCTAGAAGTCACTGGTCAAGCTGCAGGTGGATTAGTTAAAGTGACCATCTCTGGTAAACATGAAATGAAGCGCATTCAGATTGAACCAGCTGCAATGGATGATCGTGAGATGTTAGAAGATTTGCTGGTGACTGCCTATGCAGAAGCATTTAAACAGGTAGAGGCCGCTAATTCTCAGGTGATGTCTGGTGCAACGGCTGGTATGCCAATGCCTCCTGGCTTTAAGCTGCCGTTTTGATTGCTAATTTCTAATGGCACGTCATGAAGCTCCGCAAGATGCTCTTGGTCGTTTGATCGAGGCATTGCGCGTACTGCCAGGAGTAGGTCCCAAGTCTGCGCAACGCATGGCTTTTTATCTTCTTCAGCATGATCGCAATGGGGCGGCAGTTCTTGCCAAATCATTAGGTGAAGCAGTAGAGACTGTAGGTCACTGCGCCCGTTGCAATACTTTCTCAGAAACCCAAATCTGCATTACTTGCAGTGATGATCGTCGTGACCCCTCCTTGCTATGCATTGTGGAAACGCCCGCTGACCAAGTGATGGTGGAGCAGACAATGAGTTTCAAAGGCAACTACTTTGTCTTGATGGGTCGCATCTCACCACTCGATGGCATGGGCCCCAATGAAATCCATTTTGATCGATTACTCAACCGTATTGAAGCACCCGATACTGAAGTTCCAGTGAGGGAGGTAGTGCTCGCAACTAATTTCACAAGTGAAGGTGAGGCCACAGCCCATTACATTGGTGAAATGCTCAAATCCAAAGGCATCAAAGTCACCAGAATTGCCAGAGGTATTCCGGTGGGTGGCGAGCTAGAGTATGTAGATGCAGGCACCTTGGCCAGAGCGCTAATGGACCGCCGTACCGTTGGCTAGGCGCCACCAGATCTCTCAATAGTCACTAAATCGACATAAATTCTAGGTAAATTGCTCCATTTTGGGGATAATTTGGCCTGCACCCCTGTTGAGCTTCATTCTCACGCTGTGCCCATCTAATTTGTCTTATTTATTACCCTGGTAGATCTGACCTTAGTCATTGATGCTGCTTATTGTGAAATTCTGAATGACTCGCAAGCCCCATCTTCTCCTGTTGAGCTTACTTATCGCTGTATGCAGTACGACTGCACTTGCCCAAAAGGCAGGATCTGGCGCAGACCAGATCGAGACTTTTGCTGCACCCATTCCTGGGTTGCCAACTGAAGGCAATATTTGGGGTATGCCGGTAAATCTGCATGGTCAAACTACTTACATCAACCAGAGATATAACAATTTCAAATCCTCCTATTCTGGTCAGAACAGCTTGGATTCACTGAAGTCCATGAGTTACACCTGGTCAGGCACTTTGTTCTTTGGTGCTCGCATTGCACCCAATACCGATGTCTACTTCAATCCAGAAGTGGTGTCTGGTGTTCCTTTCTCTGACTTAGCGGGTCTTGGCGGCTTTACTAACGGTGAAGCAACAAAGGCCAATGGTGCACAAGCTAAGTTTTATTCTGCTCGAGCCTTTGCGCGTCATACGATTAATCAAGAGGGCGATAAAGTCGTTCTTGAAAACGAGGCCAATCAACTTACCCAAACGGTGAGCAGCAATCGCGTTGTGCTCACTGGCGGCCAGTTCTCTACACTGGATATCTTTGATGACAGCCGTTATGCCAAAGATCCCCGCATTCAGTTTATGAACTGGGGCAATATGACCTATCTTGCTTATGACTATGCAGCCGATGCACGCGGCTACAGCTGGGGCTTGGCGGGGGAGTGGTATCTCGATAACTGGGTCATGCGCGCCTCACGGATGCTTGCTCCAAAGTCTCCCAATGGACGTGATCTCAATTGGCAAATCTTTAACGCTTACGGAGATCAGGTAGAAGTTGAGCGCCAACACAATATTGCCGAACTTCCTGGCAAGGTGAGCGTTTTGGCCTATCGTAATCAGATGATCTTGGCACGTTTTCAAGATGCAACGAACTACATTAATCAAGACCCTGCCACGCGCCAAGGCTCTCAAGCAATTAATAATGTACGTACCAGCAATCAAATTAAGACGGGTATTGGCCTTAATGCTGAGCAGGCTTTAACTAAAGACTTGGGTATCTATGGCCGCGCCTTCACATCTGACGGCCATACAGAAACCATGTCCTTTACTGAGGCTGACAATTCAATCTCTGTTGGTATGGGCATGAACGGTACTCAATGGAAGCGACCAGATGACACCATTGGCATTTCGATGATGCAAAACGGCTTATCCAGTTATCGTCGCAGCTACCTTCAAGCAGGAGGTGTTTCTTATTTCATTGGTGACTATGCCAGCCCAAGCCAGACCATCTCGTATTCACCAGAGCGCATTGGTGAGATCTATTACAACGCGACCGTGATTAAGAACGTTCTCGCTGGTTTGAACTTTCAACACATCATCAATCCAGCCTATAACTCTGCCCGTGGCCCAGTCAACATCCTGTCTTTTAGGATTCATGCAGAGTTTTAAGCATTTCAGGGCAGTTGAATTTAATTATTCTCTTTAGAATCAATAAGATAGAAATCCTCAATTAATAGACTTTTAGGTTTTCTCACCTATAATCGTTCAAACCCCCTATAAATGCAGGGAAATCTGTATCTGGGGCTATAAAAACAGCATTAGCACCGATTTTGAGGCAGCCGATTTGATTCACGGCCAGAGTAAAACTAGCGAACGTATTGTTGCGAACATAAGCCTCCTAAAGTGGCTTGCTTGCGCCTTTGCCTCTATATTTTTTGCATCTGCTGTTTTTGCGCAATCGCCTTCTACGGGTTCTTCAACCCCTGCTAGCGTCACCGTGCAGACGAATGAGGCTAAAGATTCCTTATCGGCACCTCCAGTACTTGGTAGTGAGCCTAATCCTGCTAATGCAGCCTCTTTATTTGCGCCGGTAAAGCCGGGTAACACGCCAAAGATCTATGCCAAGGGTGCACCATCCGGTCCCGCGGAGATGGATTTACGTCAGCTATGGACTGAGCTCAAACTCAACAACCCTCAGTTATCTTCATTGCGTGAGTCTTATTTATCTGCCAAGGCAACCGTGCCCCAGATTGCGGCCCCTGCCAATCCACAAGTGGGCTTGGTGTGGTCAGGTATGCCAGTGAATTCACCATTTGCTTTAGGCGGGGCCAATACGCCAACGCCACAATATCAAAATGGTATCAGCAGCAATAACGCCATATCGATTGCTCAGCCATTTCAGTTTCCTGGCAAGAAGAGTTTGGCGTCGGATATTGCGAATACCAATGCTGAGGCACTGCTTGCTCAAAGCGAATCCACTTACTTGCAACTCGGTGCGCAGTTGTCTACCTTGTATTACACCGCCTTAGCATCGCAAAAGCAGCTTCAGGTTCTCAAAGAATCTGTCATGCGTTTGGAGATGATTAAGAATGTGGCTAAAGCGCGTTATTCCAATAATGCTGCCGCCTATGTTGAATATCTCAATGCTCAGGTTTCACAAAGTTCAGCTCAGGCAGATCAATTTAACGTTGAGCGTCAATTACAGGTAGCGCTAAACAATATCAACACCTTAGTGGGTCGCCACTCAAGAGAAAAGTTGGTGTTACGTGGTGATGTACGTCGCGCCATGAATAGCGTACCAACCTTAATTGAGCTGGAAGACTATGCGGAAACTAGTCATCCATCCTTAAAGAGCTCTGCCTTGCAATTAGAGGCAGCCCGTAAAGGCGTTGATTTGGCGAAGAAGGCGTACTTACCAGATTTCCAGGTCATTGGATCTTCCTACACGCCGCGCGGCCCATTCTCGGCAAATAATGGTGCGATGTTTTATCAGTTAGAACTAGACCTCATCATTCCACTATATTTTTTCACCAAGGAGAAGTATGGGGTAGAGCAGGCTCAACGCAATCAAGCAGCCGCAGAGGCGGGCAATATTTCTAATCGTCAACAAATTGTCTTGGCAGTAAATAGCGCATACGCTACGTACGAGCAATCCAAGAATCAAACCCAGTTTCTAAAAGAGCGTCAAGTGCCTCAGGCTGATGCAGCCTATAAGGTGGGCTTAACGCAATACTCCAATAACGGTCAGGGATTTAATGATTTGCTGACAGCGCAAACGCAATTACGTAATCTTGAAGTTCAATTAGCGCTCGCAGAAAGTAATCTTCTGCAAGCGCAAGCAGTGTTGCTAGTGACGTCTGGCAAAGAACCTTTTTAAGGAGCGGTATTGAAAGACCAAATTCTTTCTTTTCTAAAACAACTTGCCGATAAGGTAAAGCCCAGCATAGATAAAGGTGTGCATTTCGGTGGCCATCGTCTCCAGGTGGTACTGGCAAGTATTGCAGGGTTGTATTGGAATCTCAGTCCACAAAATCGTCATCGCTTACGTTTAGCGGCGTTTGCCTTTGCAATTCTTTCGATGGGTATCGTTTTGGGTCGCATCACAAACGTCAACCGCAACGTCAAAATTGAGGCATCTGATAAAGCGCTTAAGGTAGAGAAGAGCGGCATTCTGGAATTAAAACTGCCTGGCGTCAAACTCAATCCAGAGATTTATGTTTTTCAGGATGCTGAAAAAGTACAAGTTCCAGTCGACATCAAGGTGCCAGGCCGCTTGGCATTTAATGCGGAAAAATCTAAAGTCTTATCTGCGCGTGCGCCGGGTAGGGTGGAGCGTATTTACGCTTTTGATGGCGCTGAAGTCAATATTGGCTCACCAGTTGTGGAGCTCTATAGCCCCGAATTTATTTCCGCACAGCAAGAGTATTTGCTGTCATCCAAAACTGCGAAGGTTTTGGAATCTAGTAAGACTATGAGCGATTTGCTCGGCGATGCGCGTATTACTCAGCAAGCTGCAGCAAACCGCATGCGTAATCTCGGCGCTGGTGATGGCGATATTAAGTCGATTGAAACCACTGGCAAGACCCAGGCTAATCTAGTGATGCGTTCTCCGTTAAAAGGAGTAGTTGTTAAGCGTAATGTAGAGCCAGGCTCTGCAGTGAGTTCGGGTGATGTGATTGCTACCTTGGCTGACCCAAAGCAACTATGGTTCTTGGGTAATGTGTTTGAACAAGATTTTCGCTTGATTAAACCAGGGCAAAAATTGGTTCTGCAAGTGGAGGCCTATCCAGATAAGGAGTTTGTCGCCTATGCAAACTACATTTCTCCGGCGATTGACCCACAAACACGCGCATTACTTATTCGTGCCGATATTCCGAATGACGACGACTTATTGCGCCCCGACATGTACGCCTCTGCAAAATTAACCACTGGCATGGCTGATGCCATTGTGGTGCCACAGACTGCAGTGGTCCGTATTCGGGAGATGCGTTACATCATTATTAAAGTGGGGGATGAGGTATATCGTCGCTTGCCAGTCAAGGGTTATGACCTGAACAATAAGACTTTTGCCATTACGGATGGTGTTGAGCCAGGCTCACGTATTTTGGCCGAAGGCGCTGTGTTGTTAAACGATCGATTTGCTAAGCAGGAAGACTAAGTGAGCGCATTTACCTCCTTTATTCGGGGCGTACTTGAGAAGCGAGTGCTGGTCATTGTTGGCTCGCTCGTGTTACTTGGGCTGGGGATGTTCAGCCTCTCCAAGCTACCAATTCAGCCATATCCTGGCGTTGCCCCCTTAACGATTCAGGCGATCTCGCAATGGCCTGGTAGAAGTACGACAGAGGTGGAGCAGCAGGTCACCATCCCCGTGGAAAATGCCTTGGCTGGCATCCCTGGCCTACAAGCCTTCCGCTCAGTTTCTTTATTTGGCTTGTCGGTAGTGACGCTCAAGTTCAACGATACGACCGATCCCTTTAAAGCTCGCCAAACATTCATTACTAGTCTCGCCAACGTCAGTTTCCCGCCGGGCGTGACATCGAGTATTAGCCCAGACTCCGATGCAACTGGCGAGATCATGCGTTATGAGGTGAAGTCGGATTACGCGTCATCTACGCAACTCAAGACCCTACAGAACTACGATATTTATAAAGAACTGAAACAAACGCCTGGCGTGGCTGATGTTTCTTCTTTTGGCGGTAAGGTACGTCAGTATCAAGTAATCGTGAGCCCAGAAAGTCTTCAGGCTAAGGGTGTCACGGTGACGGACCTCATTACTGCTTTAACGAATGCCAATAGCAATACTGGCGGCGGCTTATTGCCTAGCGGCGAGCAGCAATTTGTGATTCGTGGCGTGGGCCTACTTAAAAATATTGACGACATTAAGCGTGTAGTGATTTCAATTCACAATGGCGTGCCGATTCGGATTGGCGATGTCGCGCGAGTAGAGATTGGTAATGCACCTCGCTTGGGTTTATTCCAGTTCAATGACAACCCTGATTCGGTTGAAGGTATCGTGTATTTACGTCGTGGCGAGAATGCTACTGAGGTATTGGCCCGTGTACGTAACACGGTTGAAAACATCAACAAGCAAGTGCTCCCACCAGGAATTGAAGTTGCGCCGTTTTATGATCGCCAAGTGCTCTTAGACATCACGATTGGCACTGTTAAACACACGCTCTTCTTTGGTATTTCTTTAGTGCTTGCGGTGCTCTTTTTCTTCTTGGGTAATTTGCGTGCTGCAGCCGTGGTAGCTGCAGTCATTCCTTTGGCTCTGTGCGTATCGTTTATTCAGATGCACATCTGGAGCGTACCGGCGAACTTGATTTCTTTGGGTGCCATTGACTTTGGTGTGATTGTTGACTCTGCTGTGATTCTGACGGAGAACGTCATGCGTCACTTGGAGGAGGGCGGTAAACGCCTAAACCAAAGCATTATTTTGGCTACTAGCGAAGTCCAGCGCGCTATGATTTACTCCACAGGCATCATTATTGTTGCTTACTCACCCTTGTTCTTTATGGGTGGAGTAGAGGGCATCATCTTTAAGCCAATGGCTTTCACAATGGGATTTGCCTTGATCGCTGCGATGATCCTGAGCTTAACCTTCTTGCCTGCCATGATCTCCTTGGTGTTTGGCGAGAACCTACACCACAAACCACCTGGATTTATTACTAAGCTTCTCAATGGCTACAAGCCTTTACTGAGAAAGTGGATGGATCGCCCATTGACAGTAGTGTCAGTAGCGGTATTTGTTCTCGGTTTGACTCTATTAAGTGTGACCCGTTTGGGAACAGCATTCTTACCGACCTTAGAAGAGAATAATATTTGGTTGCGAGTAACCTTGCCTAATACGGTGGACTTGGATTACTCCGTTAAGGTCGCCAATCAGTTGCGCGAAACCTTCTTAAAGCAACCGGAGATTGATAAGGTCGCCGGCCAAATTGGCCGTCCTGATGACGGGACCGACTCTACCGGTGTATTTAATCAAGAGTACGGCTTGTATCTCAAGAGTCCCGACAAGATGCCAAGCGGTTCTAGCAAGAAGGATTTGATTGCCCATCTAGAGCAAGAGCTCGATAAGATCCCTGGCGTTACCTACAGTTTCTCGCAATACATTCAAGATAACGTCAATGAGGCGCTTTCAGGTGTAAAGGGTGAGAACTCCGTCAAGATTTACGGTACAGATTTGGATGTCTTGGACCAAAAAGCACATGAAGTAATCAATCAACTCAAAAAAGTACGT
This sequence comes from Polynucleobacter aenigmaticus, assembly GCF_002206635.1. Classification (GTDB taxonomy): domain Bacteria; phylum Pseudomonadota; class Gammaproteobacteria; order Burkholderiales; family Burkholderiaceae; genus Polynucleobacter; species Polynucleobacter aenigmaticus. The sequence goes on from NZ_NGUO01000009.1 coordinate 68,596, forward strand.
GGCGTAGCTGATGAGGGCATCCTCAAGGAGCTTGGTCAGCCAACGCTGAATATTCAGATTGATCGTGAACGCGCAGCGCGCTACGGCATTAACGTGAACGACATTCAAACCGTGGTCGCTAATGCGATTGGTGGCGCCGCAGTAACCAATCTCTTGGAAGATGAAAAAACCTTCGGCATTGCCATTCGTTTGAATGAAGGCAGTCGTAATGACATTGCAGATATCGGTCATCTCTTGGTGGATTCACCTAATGGTCCATCGATTCCACTGTCAATGGTTGCCACTGTTCAGTTGTCTGACGGTCCGTTCTTTATTTATCGTGAAGCGGGTAAGCGCTATATTGCTATTAAGTTCAGTGTGCGTGGACGTGACTTAGGTAGCGCCGTAGAAGACGCTCAATTCTTGGTTGAGAAAAATATTACCTTGCCACCCAATTACTCGATTAGCTGGGATGGTCAGTTCAATCAAATGAAGCAGGCACAGAAGAAGCTGATGCTGATCGTGCCACTCGCATTGCTAGGCATCTTCCTCTTACTAGTGAGTGCGTTTGGTAATTTCCGTGATGCCGTGATTGTGATGATCAATGTGCCATTTGCTGCGATTGGCGGTGTCATCGCCTTGCATTTGGCTGGTGAGACTTTAAGCATCTCCGCTTTCTTTGGCTTCTTATCGCTCTTTGGTATTGCGATTCAGGATGGCGTCATTCTGATCTCCTTTATCAATAAGACGGCCGCAACCGAGCATGGCGAGATGAAGGACGTGATGGTAGAGGGCGCTTCTTTGCGCGTCCGCCCTGTTCTAATGACGGCGATGCTTTCTGGTTTAGGCCTGTTGCCAGCAGCTTTGTCCCATTCCATTGGTTCGGAGGCGCAACGCCCACTAGCTTTGGTGATCGTAGGCGGCATGGTGACCACTACTATTCTGACACTTTTGGTGTTACCAGTAATATATGGATGGTTTAGAGGTCGCGCATTAACCCAACTAGCTAAAGCCTAGGTACACAAAGATAATTAAGTCATGAGTGAAAATACAAAGCAGCCCCATATCCTGATCTCAAATGATGATGGATATCTTGCCCCAGGTCTCTTAGCCCTGGTTAATGCGATTCGTCCATTGGGACGAGTAACCGTCATTGCTCCTGAGCAAAATCACAGTGGCGCATCGAATTCTTTAACCCTCTCTAGACCGCTATCGATTCATCGAGTTGCTGGCGGTGAGCGCGATGGATTCTTATTTATTAATGGCACTCCAACCGATTGTGTGCATATTGCCATGACTGGCTTTCTGGATGAGAAGCCAGACCTTGTCATCTCCGGCATTAATCAAGGCGAGAATATGGGTGAGGACACTCTGTACTCTGGTACTGTTGCTGCTGCAGTTGAGGGCGTGATGTTTGGTGTTCCTGGTATTGCCTTTTCACAAATAGATAAGGGATGGAATCGGATTGAGGATGCTGCAAAGGCTGCCCACGATATTGTTGCGCAGATGTTGGTATCCAAGTTGGCGCATAGCGAAGGCGCAGCAACTTTATTGAATGTCAATATTCCAAATCGTCCTTACGCTGACCTCTATCGCTGGCGCGTAACCCGCTTAGGCAATCGCCACCATTCACAACCAGTAGTAGTTCAAAAAAGCCCGCGTGGCGAATTAATTTATTGGATTGGTGCTGCAGGGGATGCGAAAGATAGTTCTGAAGGAACTGATTTTCATGCAATTGATGACGGCTGCATTTCTATTACCCCAATGCAGTTGGATCTAACTCATCATGCCCGTTTGGCTGCTATGCGCGCTAATGGCTGGGATCGCGGTTGAAGTCTGCCGCAGAGCGCAACGCCGGTCATCGGCAAGCATTAGCCGCTAAAGTTTTGGCGGCAGGAGTAAAGCACGGCAAAACATTGGAAGCGATTGCTACGGTGCCACGCCACGCTTTTATGGATGCCGGCATGCATCCGCAGGCCTATGAAGATACGGCATTGCCAATTGGACACTCCCAAACGATTTCCAAGCCGTCAGTAGTGGCGCGCATGATCGAGCTTTTGCATAAGCCAAGACATAAACTGGGTAAGGTTCTGGAGATTGGTACTGGCTGTGGGTATCAAGCAGCAGTGCTGAGTTTGCTTGCTGAAGAGGTGTATTCGATAGAGCGTATTCGTGCCTTGCACGATATGGCTAGAGCAAAATTAAGGCCGTTCCGCATCAATAATCTTCGCTTGATTTATGGCGATGGTATTTTGGGATTGCCTCAGGCCGCCCCTTTTGATGGAATCATTCTGGCGGCAGCAGGCTTGGGTATTCCGGATGCCTTATTGGATCAACTGGCCATTGGGGGTAGATTGGTCGCCCCAGTAGCTAAAAATGAAAAAGAGCAGCAATTGATCATGGTCGAGCGCATGAGCTCCCAGCGCTATCAAAGAACCGTTCTGGACGAGGTCTTTTTTGTCCCTTTACAATCAGGGGTAGTATGAGAAAGCCCATGAATTTAATAACTAAATACTTCCTATTGATCTTTGCCGCTAGCACATTACTGCTGAATGTGGGCTGTTCAACAACGCCAAGAGCAAAACCCGCGACGGTAGTGGATCGTAGTGGAGGCAATAGTGAAGCTACGCCTCCTGGTTACTATCGCGTCAAGCGTGGCGACACCTTGGCACGCATTGCCTTGGATAACGGGCAATCCCCGCGTGATTTAGCGCAGTGGAACAACATGTCCAACCCGAATCAGATTGAAGTGGGGGATCTCATTTTGGTCAAACCGCCAGCAGGCTCAAAGTCTGCCGTGAAACCGCCCGTGAAATCTGCTGTCAATACTGATACTGCAAAAATAGATGCGCCTAAGGTGGATGCATCCAAGCCTGATACTTCAAAAGAAATGGTTGCTGAACCCGGCATTCGTTTGTCATGGCCTGCTAAAGGTAAGGTGAGCGATGATTTCAGTGAAAAAACCAAGGGTATAGATATTGCTGGTAAGTTGGGCGAGCCGGTTACTGCGGCTTCAGACGGTAAAGTGGTCTATGCCGGTAATAGCTTGCGTGGTTACGGCAACCTCGTCATCATCAAGCATGACAATACCTACCTCACAGCCTATGCCCACAACCGCACGCTCTTGGTAAAAGAGGGTGATACGGTGAAGAGGGGGCAGAAGATTGCTGAGATGGGTGACACCGATGCTAACGCGGTAAAACTCCACTTCGAATTGCGTGTGAATGGCAAGCCAGTAAATCCAACGCCATACTTACAGTAACTATTGCTTAAGTAGGCTTCGCCATGGCAACTGTTCTCGTCTTTGATATTGAAACCATTCCGGATGTCGCTGGACTGCGGCGCCTCAATAACTATCCAGATGCTTTGTCAGATAGTGAAGTTGCCGCTCAAGCCATGGCAGAGCGTGCCGAGAAAACCGGCAGTGAATTTCTTCCTCTCTATTTGCAGCGCATTTGCGCTATCTCTTGTGTCATTCGCAGGACGACTAAGGAAGGTGCGCCACAAATCAAAGTGGGTACCTTGGGCACACGACAAGACGAGGAGAAGGTGTTGATTCAGACCTTCTTTGAACTAGTTGAAAAGTACACACCCCAGTTAGTTTCTTGGAACGGCAGCGGCTTTGATTTACCTGTATTGCATTACCGCGCCCTTGCAAACCATGTTCAGGCGCCACGCTATTGGGAGATGGGCGAGAGCCAAGAAAATGATAGCCGTGAGTTCAAGTGGAACAACTACATCAGTCGTTATCACATGCGCCATTTAGACATGATGGATCTGTTGGCAAAATTTAATGGCAGAGCAAATGCACCATTAGATGGTTTGGCAAAACTCTGTGGCTTTCCTGGCAAGATGGGAATGGATGGCAGTCAGGTATGGCCGGCTTACCAAGAAGGCAAGATTGATGACATTCGTCGTTATTGCGAGACCGATGTGGTCAACACCTATCTCATGTATTGCCGTTTTCAATTGATGCGGGGTGGTTTCTCCTTAGAAGAGTACAAAGAGGAAATCATATTTGTAAAAGCCTATTTAGCAAAAGAATCTCAAGAGCCGCATGGTGCTCAGTGGCAAGAATATCTATTGGGTTTTGCTCCTGATGCGTAGAGGTGAAAAGCCAGTTCACATTGTTGTGACTGAGCCTGTACGAGTTGAATCCCTTGATCTAGATGCACAAGGGATTACTCGCTTAGCCCCTAATGATGAAGAGGCTGCGCAAGGTCAAAGTGGCAAAGTGGTTTTTATTCAAGGGGCGCTACCTACCGAGCTAGTAACGTACATCGTCACTCGAGATAAAGCCCGCTTCAGCAAAGCTAAAGTTCTCGATATTCTCCAGCCTGCTGTATTTAGGGCGGAGCCTAAGTGCAAAGCTTTTGGTATTTGTGGTGGTTGCACTATGCAGCATTTGGATATTCGGGCGCAGGTGGCAATGAAGCAACGAGTGCTCGAGGACGACTTAAAGCATATTGCTAAAGTGGCACCAGAGGAAATCCTCCGGCCGATGGGTGGGCCCGCGTGGGAGTATCGTCATCGCGCGCGTCTAAGTGCTGTCAATCGCTCCATTAAAAAAGGTACTGTTCTGATTGGCTTTCACGAAGGTAAGAGTGGCTATGTTGCCGACATGACTGCCTGTGAGATTTTGCCGAAGCATGTTTCGGATTTACTTCCAGCGATGCGTAAATTGGTAATGGGTTTATCCATTGTGGATCGCATGCCCCAAATTGAAATTGCGGTGGGTGAACCTGAGGATCCGAATTCAGATGATCCAACAAAATCCAAGCCAGTGACTGCATTAGTTTTCCGAAATCTTCTGCCCTTAACGCCGGCTGACGAGCAACTCCTCAGAGATTTTGCGGATGATCATCAGGTTTGGGTATGGTTGCAGCCTAAAGGTATTGAAACCGTTGCGCCGTTCTACCCATTGACCGGCAAGCTTTGCTATCGTCTACCAGAATTTGAGGTGGAGATGCCGTTTAAGCCAGCAGACTTCACCCAAGTGAATCACCTAATGAACCGCGCTTTAGTGAGTAGGGCCATTCGTTTGCTGGAAGTAAAGCCCACAGATCGCGTACTTGATTTGTTCTGTGGCATTGGTAATTTCACATTACCCTTGGCAAGAAGAGCAGAAGCTGCCTTGGGTATTGAGGGTTTAGAAAGCTTAACAACCCGCGCCAATGAAAATGCCGCACATAATCAGTTGACAGATAAAGCTAGCTTTATGCAAAGCAATCTATTTGAAGTGAGTGCCGAGACGGTTGCCTCTTGGGGCAAAGCCGATCGTTGGTTAATGGATCCTCCGCGCGAAGGTGCCATGGCGATCTGCCAGGCCTTAGCGCAATTACATGATCAACAAAGTGATCTGCCGCCTCAACGAATCGTGTACGTTTCCTGCAATCCAAAAACGCTAGCACGGGATACGGAGATTTTGTGCCATCAGGCGGGCTATGCCCTCAAGAGTGCCGGGATCGTCAATATGTTCCCTCACACCTCACATGTAGAGTCCATAGCAGTCTTTGAGTTGATCAAATCCTTCTAACAATCCATTGACTACTCTTTTATGTACTACTTCGGTGCATAGGGCGTTGATGCGGTGCAATACATCGAAATAGAGCTCTGGTCTAAGAGTAGATTGAAATTGTGCAGAGGCTTATTGCTGCCAGCGATGGATCTACCAATAGGAGTGCCTTATGAAGACCTCAGATAGCTTTGCAATCCTTTTAATTCTATGTAGCCTGTCTTATGCGGTAAGTGTGCTGGTGGCCGATTAAAAAAGGCGCCCGCAGGCGCCTTTGATGTGAAGCTTAGTGTTGGGATAAACGACTATTTAGTCTCTATCGCCACCAACAATACCTAGCAAAGCTAGCAAGTTAGTGAAGACGTTATAGACATCTAAGTAGATGGCTAAGGTAGCCATGATGTAGTTGGTTTCGCCGCCGTTGATGATGCGCTGAACGTCAACCAAGATGAAGGCAGAGAAAATCGCAATTGCCAGCACCATCACAGTCAACATCAGGGCCGGCAACTGCAACCAGATGTTAGCCAATGAAGCAACGATCAAGAGCAGTACGCCCACCATCAGCCATTTGCCCATGCCAGCAAAATCACTTTTGCTCACAGTCGCAATCGTTGCCATCACAGCAAAAATTGCACCAGTTCCACCAAAGGCCAGCATGATTAATGTAGCGCCGTTGCTATAACTGTTTAGGGTGTAACCCACTAAACCAGACATCATGATGCCCATGAAGAAGGTGAAGCCTAAAAGTAATAGAACGCCAAGACCAGTTTCTTTGTTTTTCTCAATAGCCCAGAAAAAGCCAAATGCGATTGCCATGAAGACGATGAAACCCAAGAAAGGGCTGCTCGCCATAAAATTAAGACCGAAAGCAACGCCAAGCCATGCGCCAATAACGGTAGGCACCATCGAGAGTGCCAACAGGGCATAGGTGTTGCGCAGTACACGGTTGCGTACCTGAGGGGTGCTAATCGAGCCAGTTTGCCCAAAGCCGTAAGAGTTAAGATCGCTCATATTGACTCCTTTTTCATAGTAATTACACGAGCCCACAAGGGGCTGTTACAAGTAAGTATAGACAAAATAGGGTAATTTCAAGCCCTCCATCAAAATATGGCTAAAAAGACTACAGACTGAAGGGTTATGCCCTGTAAATTCAATAGCTTAGCCTTACTCAGATCAGGGTAAATACGGTCAGCCGATGTATAATTTGGGGGTCGCTGAAATCCTGGCGCGCTGTAGGTGGAAGGGAAGTGATTCTCTAAAAGACCGCTTTTGCGCCATTTCAGCCTAAATCTTTAAAATCACTATTGGAGTTTTACATGGCTATTGAACGCACCCTTTCTATTATCAAACCTGATGCTGTAGCAAAAAACGTTATCGGCAAGATCTATGACCGTTTTGAATCTGCTGGTTTGAAGATTGTTGCGTCCAGAATGGCGCATTTGTCACAAGCTGAAGCTGAGCAGTTTTATGCTGTTCACGCTGCGCGTCCTTTCTTCAAAGACTTGGTGAGCTTCATGATTTCCGGTCCTGTCATGATTCAGGTATTAGAAGGCGAAGGCGCTATTGCTAAGAACCGCGACTTGATGGGTGCTACCGATCCTAAGAAGGCTGATGCTGGCACTATCCGTGCTGACTTCGCTGACAGCATTGATGCAAATGCAGTTCATGGTTCCGACGCTCCTGAAACGGCTGCTGCAGAAGTTGCATTCTTCTTCGCCGGCATGAACGTGTTCAATCGTTAATCAACGATTGATAACGAACAACCTATTTAATACATAAGTAGGCGCATTGACCTCCCCGCGCGTAAATCTCCTAGATTTTGATGCTGACCAAATGGCAGCATATGTCGCGGGGTTGAGTGAAAAGCCCTTTCGGGCAAAGCAACTCATGCAGTGGATACACCAACGTGGTGTATCTGACATCAACGACATGAGTGACTTAGCAAAAAGCTTTCGAGCAACGCTGCTCGATAAAGCGGAAGTCCTATCTCTCCCAGTGATTAAGGACGAGCACGCAGCAGACGGCACACGTAAGTGGTTGCTTGATGTTGGCGCTGGTAATGCTGTGGAGTCGGTATTTATTCCTGAAGATGATCGTGGCACTCTGTGCATTTCCTCTCAGGCTGGTTGCGCAGTTAACTGCCGTTTTTGCTCCACAGGGCATCAAGGCTTTTCACGCAACCTCACCGCCGGTGAAATCATTGGCCAATTGTGGTTTGCGGAACATTTGCTGCGCAACGATCCGAATGCGATTCGTCGCATTGAAGCATATCCAACGCCAGGCTGGGAGCATACCGGTCGCGTGATTTCGAATGTCGTCTTAATGGGCATGGGTGAGCCATTACTCAACTATGACAATGTAGTAACTGCTCTGCGCTTAATGCTAGACGATAGGGCTTATGGTTTATCGCGTCGTCGCGTCACTGTATCTACTTCTGGTGTAGTGCCCATGATTGATCGCTTGGCACAAGATTGCCCAGTGGCCCTAGCCGTCTCCTTGCATGCACCAAACGATAAGTTACGTGATCAGCTAGTCCCCTTGAATCTGAAATACCCCCTAAGAGAATTACTGGCTGCTTGCGAACGCTATTTACCATTCGCCCCAAGGGATTTTTTAACATTTGAATACTGCATGCTCGATGGTGTGAATGACTCTGATGTTCAGGCAAAAGAATTGGTGCGCTTATTGGCCAACATTAAGTGCAAGATCAACCTCATCCCATTTAATCCATTCCCTGAGTCTGGGTTGAAGCGCTCATCAGCGCAACGGATTCACGCGTTTGCGAGCATTCTGTTGGATGCTGGCATGGTCGCCACTGTACGTAAAACTCGTGGCGATGATATCGCTGCAGCCTGCGGACAATTGGCAGGTGATGTGGTGGATCGCACCCGAGTGCGTGAGCGCGCAGTCCATGACAATCAAATCAAGATGGATCAAGATGACCAAGCAAAAGACCTTGAACTTGATGATGACGAAGAAGAGCAAGAGTATCAGCCTGAGCGTCCAGTGCAATGGCTCAAAAGATTAGACGACTGATTTAGTAAAACAAATCTAATGAGTAATTCATCTAACAATCTTCCGCAGTTACCCTTAGGCCCCGCGCCTAAGCGCGCAACGCGTCAGGCAACTGTCGCCTGGAAGACCAACATCATTACGATTGGTGGTGATGCGCCTGTTCGCGTTCAATCTATGACGAATACGGATACTGCTGATGCGCTTGGGACTGCTATTCAGGTTAAAGAGCTGGCCCGTGCCGGATCAGAAATGGTTCGTATTACGGTAGATACACCAGCTGCTGCTGCGGCAGTGCCCTATATTCGTGAGCAGCTAGATAAGATGGATGTCTTGGTGCCCTTGATTGGCGACTTTCATTACAACGGTCACACCTTACTCAATGACTACCCAGAATGTGCAAAGGCTTTATCGAAGTACCGCATTAATCCAGGTAATGTAGGTAAGGGCGCTAAGCGCGATTCGCAATTTGCACAAATGATTGAAGCCGCTTGTAAGTATGACAAGCCCATTCGGATTGGTGTGAACTGGGGCAGCTTAGATCAAGACTTACTCGCGAGCGTCATGGATAGCAATGCTGCCTTACCAACCCCCAAGACTGCGCAAGAAGTCATGATTGAAGCGTTGATTCAGTCGGCATTGCAGTCTGCTGAGAAAGCAGTGGAGTTGGGCATGAACCCCAATCAAATTTTGCTATCTTGCAAAGTTAGTAATGTGCAAGATTTGGTGGCTGTCTATCGCGATCTCTCGCGTCGTTCAGATTACCCATTGCATTTAGGTTTGACTGAGGCGGGAATGGGTAGCAAAGGCATTGTGTCCTCAACAGCAGCAATGGGTATTTTGTTGCAAGAGGGCATTGGTGACACCATTCGAGTTTCTTTGACTCCTGATCCTGGTGCGCCACGCGAGAACGAAATTATTGTTGCGCAAGAAATTTTGCAAACTATGGGGTTACGCAATTTCACACCCATGGTGATTGCTTGTCCAGGTTGCGGTAGAACGACTAGCACCACCTTCCAGGAATTGGCTGCCAATATTCAGTCTTACCTGCGCCAACAAATGCCAGTGTGGAAGAAAACCCATCCGGGCGTTGAGGCTATGAACGTTGCGGTGATGGGTTGCATTGTCAATGGGCCGGGCGAGAGTAAGCACGCTAATATTGGTATCTCATTGCCTGGTACTGGAGAAACTCCTGCTGCACCAGTGTTTGTTGATGGAGTAAAAGTAAAAACTTTGCGTGGTGAGAATATTGCCCAAGAGTTTCAGGTGATAGTGGATGAGTATGTGAAGCAGAATTACGCATCGAAGTAGTGGATATATAAAAGCAAGAAGTAAAAGCAACACTTAAAAACAAGAACAATAAAACTACACTACAAGCACACATCATGACTGACCAGGTAAACCCAGCTAAAGCCCAAAAGATCCAAAAGATTAATGGCGTTCGCGGCATGAATGATCTCTTGCCAGCAGATGCTGCACAGTGGACCCATCTGGAGCACGTCTTGCGCGATCTCACTTGTGCTTATGGTTATGAGTTCTTGCGTACTCCGATTGTGGAAGCAACTGCAGTATTCCAGCGCGGTATTGGTGAAGTAACTGATATTGTTGAAAAAGAAATGTATTCCTTTGAAGATCGCCTCAATGGCGAGCAGCTCACATTACGCCCAGAAGGCACCGCTGCACTAGTGCGCTCTGTGATTGAAAACAATTTGCTGTACGAAGGGCCAAAGCGTCTTTGGTATACCGGCCCCATGTTCCGCCATGAACGTCCACAGCGTGGTCGCTATCGCCAGTTCCATCAATTTGGTATTGAGGCACTCGGTTTTGCTGGTCCCGATATCGATGCTGAAATCATTTTGATGGGTCAGCGTCTCTGGGACGAGCTCGGCCTTCAAGGTGTGCGCTTAGAGATTAATTCTTTAGGGCAGTCTAATGAGCGCTCGGAGCATCGCGCAGCCTTAGTAACTTATTTTGAGAAAAATAAAGAGCAGTTGGATGAGGATTCACAGCGTCGCTTGTTGACTAATCCATTGCGGATTCTGGATTCTAAAAATCCAGCGATGCAAGACCTGATTGAAGGTGCGCCAAAGTTATTGGATTTCTTAGGTGAGGAGTCTTTAAAGCATTTTGAGGGGGTACAGGCCCTACTTAAGGCTAATAACATTCCTTGCAAGATCAACCCCCGCTTAGTTCGTGGCTTGGATTATTACAACTTAACTGTATTTGAATGGATTACCGACGAATTGGGTGCCCAGGGCACGATTGCTGGTGGCGGACGTTATGACCCACTCATCGAGCGTATGGGCGGTAAAGCTGCCCCAGCCTGCGGTTGGGCAATGGGGATGGAGCGCGTCTTGGAGTTAATGAAGGTTTCTGGCTCTTTGCCAGAGCCACATGCTCAATGCGATGCCTTTGTGATTCATCAGGGCGGTGAAACCTTGACTGCAGCCATGATTATTGCTGAGCGCCTCCGCAGTGCGGGAATCGATGTCATCCTGTTTTGCCCTCCTGATGGCCAAACGGCTAGCTTTAAGTCCCAGATGAAGAAGGCTGATGCCAGCGGGGCGGCCTATGCCATCATTATTGGGCCGGACGAATTAGTCAAGAATGAGGCTCAATTCAAGGATTTGCGAAGCAGTGGCGAGCAGAGGGCAGTAGCGCTCGATAGCGTTGTAGAAGCAGTAATTGATGCCATAGTGGGCGCCACCGAATAGAATTACCTGATTGATTATTAAAGTCGTATTTAAATACCGTATTTATTAGCTTGGATTGACATGCCTTTAGACCTAGAAGAACAAGAACAATTAGATCAACTTAAAGCATTCTGGCAAAAATATCGCAACCTCATCACTGGCGTGGTGACTGCAGCTTTATTTGCTTATGCAGCTTATAGTGGCTATCAATGGTGGCGCACCAGCCAAGCTGCAATAGCTTCCCAGTTGTACGAGACAATGGTGGTCGCGATTAACAAGGGCGACAAGGATCAGACCTTGCGCGCTGCCGACGACTTGCAAAAGCAGTTTTCGGGTACGCCCTATGCAGCAATGTCCAGCCTGGTTGCGGCGAAGATTGCCTCAGATGCAGGCGATTCAGCCAAGGCAATGGACTACTTGCGTTGGGCTGCTAAGAATTCATCTGATCAAGGGTATTTGGCATTGGCCAAATTACGCTTGACAGCGCAATTGATTGAGCAAGGCTCTGAAAAAGATTTCGCAGAAGCCGATACCATCCTTAAGGAAAAGTCGGTCGCTGGCTTTGAGGCCCTCTGGCTGGAACGTCGCGGCGATTGGTATTTAGCTCAAAAGAATATCGCTGAAGCTCGTAAGAGTTATGAGGCTGCTTGGGTACAGTTAAATCAAGCAAAAGAATTCCCTGAGGAGGCGCGTCGTCTCCTAAAGGTTAAATTGGATGCCGTCGGAGGAGTAGCTCAGTAATGATGGATTACAAACGTGTAGCAAAGCTCGCAAGCACAGCCCTCATATTGGGTTCTGTGGTGGTGGCCTTAGCGGCCTGTTCTGGTGGCTCACGTGTTCGCAAGCCCGCCGAGCTCGTCCCAGTCAGCAATCAATTTGACTTGGCTCCCGTTTGGTCAACTAGCGTTGGCTCGTCTGAGTCATTTAACTTCCATCCGGCAGTGGCAGGCGATGCAGTTTATGCAGCATCCCATCGTGGCAATCTAGTCAAAATTGACATGATGACGGGCAATAAAGTATGGGAAGCATCTGTTCCAGATCGCCTCTCAATTGGCCCTGGATCTGATGGACGCACCACGGCGGTTGTGACTACTAAAGGTACGGTCTATGCCTATGACGATACCGGTAAGCCCATCTGGAATGTCAGTGTTGGTAGCGAAGTGTTATCTGAGCCAGTAGTTGCTGGTGGTGTAGTAATCATTCGTGCATTGGACAACCGCTTTATTGGTTTTGATGCACAAACTGGCGCACGTAAATGGACCTATCAACGCCAACAATCTGCACTCTCTTTGCGTGTAGGTTACGGTATGCTGGCGATTGGTAATGAGGTAATTGTTACTGGTTTTTCTGGTGGACGATTCGGCATGATTGCGATTGCCAATGGTGGTCTCGTATGGGAAACGCCGGTGTCCTTTCCTAAAGGTTTTTCTGAAATTGAGCGTTTGAATGATGTCACCGCAAAGCCAAGTATGGAAGGCGAGATTATTTGCGCTGTTTCTTATCAAGGTCGCGTTGGTTGTGGTCAAGCGCGTACAGGCAATTTATTGTGGTTCAAGGATTACTCAAGCTATACCGGTACAGCCCAAAGCCCTGATTTAGTTTTCTCATCCAATGAAAGATCCTATGTCACTGCTTTTGCGTTGAAGGATGGCACACAAGTTTGGGAAAATACTCAGCTGGCATTTAGAGATGTTGGTGAGCCCATGGCAGTTGGCAAGGTATTACTAGTTGGTGATGCGCAGGGTTATGTGCATGCACTTTCACAAGCGAATGGTGAAATGCTGGCACGCATTCGTCATGACAGTAGTCCAATCACAGCCGCACCGATTGCGGTGAATGGCCTCATCTTGGTTCAATCTCAAGGTGGCAAACTAGCGGCGTACAGTCCAAAATGAATCCAGTAATCACTATTGTCGGTCGTCCTAACGTTGGTAAATCGACCCTTTTTAATCGCTTAACGCGTTCACGCGATGCCTTAGTTGCTGACTTCTCAGGTTTGACTCGGGATCGTCACTATGGCAAAGGTCGTATTGGCGAGCGCGCATTTATTTGCGTCGATACCGGTGGTTTTGAGCCAGTAGCCAAGACTGGCATCGTTGCTGAGATGGCAAAGCAAACCAAACAAGCCGTAGCTGAATCTGACATCATTATTTTCTTGGTGGATGGTCGTTTGGGGATGGCGCCACAAGATCACGTGATTGCGGATTTCTTGCGCAAGACTGGTAGACCGGTGATCTTGGCGGTAAACAAAACAGAAGGCATGCAGGCAGGTATTGTGACTGCGGACTTCCATGAGTTGGGTTTAGGAGAGCCTTTCCCGATTTCCTCGGCGCACGGCGATGGTGTGCGTGGTTTGCTCGACGATGCCTTGGATTCATTGGGTATTCCTGAGCCCGAACCAGAAGAACTCGAGAATGATCCAAATCGCCCAATGAAAATTGCGGTGGTAGGGCGTCCCAATGTAGGTAAATCCACCTTGATCAATAAATTGATTGGTGAAGAGCGTGTGATTGCATTTGACATGCCTGGGACAACACGTGATGCGATTGAAGTTCCTTTTGAGCGCAATGGCAAACCGTATATTTTGGTGGATACCGCAGGTCTGCGTCGTCGTGGAAAAGTATTCGAAGCAATTGAGAAATTCTCAGTTGTTAAAACCTTGCAAGCGATTGCCGATTGCAACGTGGTGATCTTGATGCTCGATGCTCAGCAAGATATTTCCGAGCAAGATGCGCACATCGCAGGATTTATTGTGGAAGCAGGGCGTGCATTAGTCGTTGCTGTGAATAAGTGGGATGGTCTTGATTCCTACGTTAAAGAACGCGCCCGTTTGGAGATCGCTCAAAAACTACGCTTCTTGGATTTTGCAAATGTACATCCGATCTCTGCCAAAAAAGGCACTGGTCTTAAAGAGCTCTTTAAAGACGTTGATTTGGCTTACGCAGCCGCGATGGCCAAATTGCCAACACCAAAACTCACCCGTATCTTGCAGGAAGCGATTGAGCATCAACAGCCTAAGCGTGTGGGCATGGGTCGTCCGAAGCTGCGCTATGCCCACCAGGGTGGCATGAATCCCCCAATTGTGGTGATTCATGGAACATCCTTGAGTGGTGTAACCGATAGCTATAAGCGCTATTTAGAAGGCCGCTTCAGAGAAGTCTTTAAATTAACGGGCACTCCATTACGCATTCAGATGAATACCGCCAAAAACCCGTATGTTGATGCGGATAAAGGTAAAAAAGGCAAAAAGTAGTAAATCAGCGTACAGTTTTGGACGAAGAGCTTGATTTTCTTAAATCAGGCCCCTTATCTTCGAGGTAAGTAGCAAGCGGTTCATTTAATAAAAAAGCAAGACTCCCAAAATATAAAAATCCAATAAAAATCCAATAAGGAGCAGTATGAATACCAGCAAAATCCAATTACTACAGGACCCTTTCCTCAATGCCTTGCGCAAAGAGCATGTTCCGGTCTCCATCTATCTCGTTAACGGCATTAAGCTGCAAGGCAATATTGAGTCTTTTGATCAGTATGTGGTCCTCTTGCGTAATACCGTGACTCAGATGGTCTATAAACACGCCATCTCTACGATCGTTCCTGCTCGTGCAGTGGAGTTCCGTACGGAAGAAGTCGGCTCTGTTTAAAACAGGGGTAGATGCGGCTCGCGCTGTCCTGGTTGGAGTAGATACAGGGCGCGAGGATTTTGCCGATAGCATGGCAGAACTAAGTCTTTTGGCTGAGAGTGCCGGCTCTATACCTGCAGCTAGTGTGATTGCACGTAAGGGCAAAACAGATCCCGCTTTATTTATTGGATCTGGTAAGGCTAACGAAGTTAAAAAAGTGATGGAAGAACAAGAGGCTGAATTGGTCATCTTCAACCATCCGCTATCCCCAACACAGCAGCGCAATTTAGAGCGCCATATTGGCTTTCATGTCATGGACCGCACGGGTCTGATCTTAGATATTTTTAGCAAAAGAGCGCAAAGCCATATTGGTAAAACTCAAGTTGAACTAGCTCAGGTGCGTTATCGCATGTCTCGCCTAGTGCGCGCCTGGAGTCACTTGGAGCGGCAACGTGGCGGTATTGGTGTTCGTGGCGGCCCTGGTGAAACCCAGATGGAGCTTGATCGACGCATGTTGGCTACCAAGGCTAAACGCTTAGAGAATGAACTAGAAAAGCTCCAGCGCCAGCAAAGAACGCAAAGAAGGGCCAGAAATCGCAAAGATGTCTTCTCAGTCTCTTTGGTCGGCTATACGAATGCGGGTAAATCAACCCTATTCAATGCTTTGACTAAAGCTGGCGCTTATGCGGCCGATCAGCTATTTGCAACCCTGGACACAACCTCGCGTAAGGTGCATTTAGATGAGGTGGGGTCTATTGTGGTCTCTGACACCGTGGGTTTTATCCGAGAACTACCGCATCAGCTAGTAGAGGCCTTTAGAGCTACTCTGGATGAAACTATTCATGCCGACCTGATATTGCACGTGATTGACGCCTGTAGCCCAGTAGCGCGTGAGCAAAAAGCCGAAGTTGAGGCTGTTTTGCGGGAAATTGGGGCTGATGACATCCCCCGTATTGAGGTAATGAACAAAATTGACCAGATGCCCCAGACTTTTACAGAGGGTGCGGTCTTGGTGCGCGATTCTGAGGGGATTCCGAGCCAGGTTTTCCTCTCCGCCAGGACTGGCTTAGGCCTCGATTTATTGCGCTCAGCCTTAGCTGAATGCTCCCAAATGACTGATAGAATGAGGGTTGAGCAGAACCGTGCAAAGGTCCAAATGGCCTCAGACGAGTTTTTAGCCCCTTTACCTGAACGACCAGAGACTTCTGAATTTAATCCGATTCCCAACCGAAAATATTCACCTAATGATGCGTAAATTTCTCGAGCTTTTTTCGGTCAATGATCCAGGCTGGGGCAATAGCCACCCAGGTAGTGGATCTAAAGACGCCAAAGACGGGCAGGGAGGCGGCCAAACTCCGCAATCTGAGCCGAATAATCCTGAAGCTGAGAAGCCAGTAGAGGTTCAGCCGAAGAATCCTCAGCCTGCTAAGCCAGACGGCCCACCTGATCTAGATGAATTATGGCGTGACTTTAATGATCGTCTAGGGAGTTTGTTCGGTGGTAAGAAAAAGCCAGGTGGATCATCCAGCAAGCCTGCGAATAAGCCAAGCAGTACCGATATTCCTCCACCATCCCAGCGCGGAAATGGTGGCGGTAACAATGGTGGTGGTGGCATGAGTGCGCCTAACTTCAACTTCACCAATCCTTTTGGCTCTAAAGCCACAGTGATATTGGCTGCTGGTGGCGTGGTATTGATTTGGATTCTGAGTGGTTTTTACATCATTCAAGAGGGTCAGTCAGGCGTAGTGACTACCTTTGGTAAGTACTCTTACACGGCAGGTCCTGGTATCAACTGGCGCATGCCTTGGCCCGTGCAGGCTGAGCAGAATGTCAATGTTTCAGGGGTGCGTTCTGTAGAAGTGGGTCGCTCAATTTTGATTAAAGCAACCAATCAAAAAGATACTTCGATGTTGACCGAAGATGAAAACATTATTGATGTACGTTTTGCCGTCCAGTACCGCTTAAAAGATCCAACAGATTATTTATTTAATAATCGTGATCCTGATACAGCAGTAGTGCAGGCTGCGGAAACTGCGGTGCGTGAAATTGTGGCGCGTAGCAAGATGGATACCGTTTTGTACGAAGGCCGTGAAAAGATTGCAATTGATTTGGCTGCTTCAATTCAGAAAATTTTAGATAGCTATAAAACAGGTATTTACATTACGAGTGTGACCGTTCAAAACGTTCAACCACCAGAGCAAGTGCAAGCTGCGTTTGACGATGCGGTGAAAGCAGGGCAAGATCAGGAGCGCCTAAAGAGTGAAGGTCAGGCATACGCTAATGACATTATTCCACGCGCAAAAGGTACGGCTGATCGACTCATTCAAGAAGCCGAGGGTTACAAATCTAGAGTTGTTGCAACAGCAGAGGGTGATGCAAACCGCTTTAAGCAAGTTTTGACTGAGTATGCAAAAGCACCTGGTGTGACTCGTGATCGTATGTACATTGATACCATGCGTGAGATGTACAACAATGTATCTAAGGTGTTGGTTGATACCACTAAGAGCAATAGCATGCTCTACCTGCCTTTAGACAAGATCATTGCGCAAGTCAGCGCAGAAAGCGCGCAAGTAGCTACTGGTCAATCGCCGACCTCCACTCCTACTGGATCTGTGACAGTAGGGGGTGCGACGGGTAATCCAGCGGCTCCATTTAGCAACAATGCAACCAGCCCAAGCACCAGCAATACTTCGAGCATTGGTGCTTCCGAAAAACGCGACGGCCTGAGAAGCCGTGATAGAGGAGATGCAAGGTAATGAACGCAAATCGTCTCTTAGCCGCTATCGCCGGCCTGATTGCTCTAGTGTATGTTTTGGCCTCCAGTATTTTTGTCGTAGATCAGCGTAACTTTGCTGTGGTTTTTGCTTTCGGACAAATTGTGAGGGTCATTGAACAACCCGGTTTGCAATTGAAATATCCAGCGCCTTTTGAAAATGTGCGCTTTTTCGATCGTCGTATTTTGACCATTGACACCCCTGAGGCAGAGCGCTTCATTACCTCTGAGAAAAAAAAATCTCTTGGTTGACTCTTACGTTAAATGGCGCATTGTTGATCCACGTAAGTTCTTCGTAAGCTTTAAGGGCGATGAGCGTTTGGCGCAAGATCGTCTGACACAGCTAGTACGTTCAGCCTTGAATGAAGAATTTACTAAGCGCACGGTCAGGGAGATCATCTCAGATCAACGCGAACAAGTGATGCAGGGTATTCGTAAAAAAGTAGCTGATGATGCCGCTGATATTGGTGTTGAAATCGTTGATGTGCGCCTGAAGCGCGTAGATTTGTTGGCAGAAATTAGCGACTCTGTTTATAGGCGGATGGAGGCAGAGCGTAAACGCGTCGCCAATGAGTTACGTTCAACGGGCGCTGCCGAATCAGACAAGATTCGAGCTAATGCAGAACGTCAGCGCGACACGATTTTGGCTGAAGCTTATCGTGAAGCCCAAAAAATTAAAGGCTCTGGCGATGCTAAAGCTACTGCGCTGTATGCCGAGGCATTTGGGCGTGATCCACAGTTCGCGCAGTTCTACCAAAGTCTGGAAGCCTATCGAAGCTCCTTCAAGGATAAGAGGGATGTCATGGTAGTTGAGCCTAATGGTGAGTTCTTTAAGTTCTTGCACAAAAAAAATTAAAAGTGAATATTTCAGATCATGAATCGTTGGTTACTGCCTGAAGATATTGCTGATGTTTTACCGGCTGAGGCTCGTAAGGTAGAGTCTTTGCGTCGTGCCATTCTGGATTTGTATCAGTCCTACGGTTATGAGCTTGTTGCACCTCCCATCTTGGAGTTCTTAGATTCCTTGCTAACAGGTACTGGCTCTGATCTCAATTTACAAACATTTAAGCTAGTTGATCAGTTATCTGGCCGCACTTTGGGTCTGAGAGCTGACATGACGCCGCAAGTTGCTCGTATTGATGCGCACTTGCTTAATCGTGAAGGCGTCACTCGTCTTTGCTATGCAGGTTCTATCGCGCACGCTCGCACCCCAGTGGGTAGCTCAGCTCGTGAAGAGTTGCAACTTGGTGCGGAGATTTACGGCTGCGCTACATGGGAAGCGGATTTTGAAGCAATCTCTTTGCTATTAAAGACCCTGAGTGTTGCTGGCTTAAACAAAGTCTACTTGGATCTCTCTCATGCTGGTGTACTTGAAGGCATTCTGGATGGCCAAACGATTGCCAAGACTGATATTGAGACGCTCTATAGCTTATTGCAAAGTAAGGATCGTCCACGCTTAGCCATTTGGGCTAAGTGCCTACCTGCAAAATCTGCAGAAGCACTTATGGCCTTAACTGAGCTAAATGGTCCCTGCGCACAAGTATTAGCAAACGCTAAGAAGGCTTTACCGAAACACAAACTCGTTGATGAAGCCTTGGCTCAGCTAGAAAAGCTAGTCTGTGCTACTGCGACACTTGCCAGTGATGTTGAGCTCAGTGTTGATCTGGCAGATTTACGTGGTTATCAATATCACAGCGGCGTGATGTTTGCTGCCTATGTCGATAAGTTGCCCCAGCCAATTGCTCGCGGTGGTAGATACGATCATGTTGGTCAGGCATTTGGACGTCCTCGTCCTGCCACTGGCTTTTCAATGGATTTATTGACCTTGGCTAATCTTGCGCCAGTAGCGCAAAGAAAGTCTGCGATCGTAGCGCCTTGGGCTTTTGATGCCGACTTAGCGATCAAGATTGCCGAATTACGCAATGCTGGTGAAGTGGTGATTCAGGCAATGTCTGGAGATGCCGTAGAAACCGCTGAATATTTCTGTGATCGTGAGTTGGTAGTGCAGGGTGGCTCATGGGAAGTAAACAAGAAATAAACAAGAAATAAACAAAAAACCGATACCGCATCTAATAACAAACTAATTCTGTAATTACCTTTTGGATTTCATTATGTCTTTAAAGCAACAAGCTCGTGGTCGTAACGTCGTTGTCATTGGCACCCAGTGGGGTGACGAGGGCAAAGGCAAAGTAGTTGATTGGTTAACTGACCATGCCAAAGCGGTAGTGCGTTTTCAGGGTGGACATAACGCCGGCCATACTCTCATCATTGGCAATAAGAAAACTATTCTACGTTTGATCCCATCTGGAATCATGCACAAGAATGTAATTTGTTACATTGGTAACGGTGTCGTGCTTTCTCCAGAGGCGCTCTTTAAAGAGATTGGCGAACTGGAAGCTGCTGGATTAGATGTTCAATCCCGCTTGAAGATTTCTGAAGCAACTACATTGATCCTCCCATATCACGTTGCAATTGATCATGCGCGTGAAAAGAAACGTGGCGACGCTAAGATCGGTACGACTGGCCGCGGCATTGGACCTGCCTACGAAGATAAAGTAGCGCGTCGTGCATTGCGCGTGCAAGATTTGTTCTACCCAGAAAAGTTTGCCACTCAGTTGCGTGAGAACTTGGAATATCACAATTTCATGCTGACGAATTACTACGGAGCGGAGTCAGTTGATTTCCAAAAGACTTTGGATGAGGCGATGTCCTATGCGGAGCGCATTAAACCGATGGTGGTTGATGTCTCTAGCGCGCTCTACGCTGCTGAACAAGCGGGTCAAAACTTGTTGTTCGAGGGTGCCCAAGGCACTTTATTGGACATTGACCATGGCACTTATCCCTACGTTACCTCCAGTAACTGTGTAGCAGGTAATGCTGCCGCAGGATCTGGTGTTGGCCCTGATTCCCTGCAATACATCTTGGGTATCACTAAGGCCTATTGCACTCGCGTTGGTGCTGGTCCATTCCCAAGTGAGTTGTATGATTTTGATAATCCAGCTAAGCAAGATCCTGTTGGCGTACGCTTAGCTGAAGTAGGTAAAGAGTTCGGCTCTGTTACCGGTCGCCCACGCCGTACTGGTTGGTTGGATGCGGCTGCGCTGAAGCGTTCAATTCAGATTAACGGACTATCTGGCTTGTGCATTACCAAGTTAGATGTGCTTGATGGTTTTGAAACAATTCGTCTTTGTGTTGGCTATAACTTAGATGGTCAACAATTAGATGTATTGCCGCGTGGCGCTGAAGCTGTTGCGCGATGTGAACCAATTTATGAGGACTTCCCGGGTTGGAAGGGAACGACTTTTGGTATTCGTGAATGGGACAAACTCCCACTAGAGGCGCAGAAGTTCCTGCGTCGTATCGAAGAAGTTGCAGGAAAGCCGATCGCCATGGTCTCAACAGGACCAGAGCGCGATGAAACTATTCTGCTGCAGCATCCTTTCCAGAATTAATGGAAAACATTCTTTTACTTATTTAATTAAACAACTAATACTAGCTCCAAGGGTTTTGAGATGACTGCACGTACACAATGTAATGGCCTTCAAGTGGCTACACCACTATATCGTTTTATTGAAGATAAAGTCTTGCCTGGTACAGGCATTAAAAGCGCAGACTTTTGGAAGGGTTTTGATGAAATCGTTAAAGATTTAAGCCCAAAAAATGCAGCGTTACTAGCCAAGCGTGATCGTTTACAAGTGGATCTGGATCAGTGGCACCAGGCAAACCCTGGCCCAATTCAAGATATGCCCGCTTATCGTAAGCACCTCAAAGAGATTGGTTATTTGGATGAAGTGCCAGGTAAGGTTCTAGGCACAACGAAAAATGTTGATGATGAATTAGCTCTCCAAGCTGGCCCACAATTAGTGGTACCAGTTCTCAATGCACGTTATGCATTGAACGCAGCAAATGCGCGCTGGGGCTCTTTATATGACGCGCTTTATGGCACTGATGTGATTTCAGAAGAAGACGGCGCTACTAAGGCGGGCGGATATAACCCAATTCGTGGCGCAAAAGTTGTCGCTTTTGCCCGTAAGTTTTTAGATCAATCTGTACCGTTGGCTAATGGTTCGCATGCAGATGCAACTGCTTACACGGTTGATGGCAACAAGCTTGCGATTAGCCTTAAAGACGGCAGCACTACTGGTCTTGCTGATGAGAAGCAGTTTGTGGGTTATCAAGGCGATGCTTCTGCACCTTCTTCAGTGCTCCTGCGTAACAACGGTGTGCATATCGATATTGAGATTAATAAGAGCAAAACCATTGGTGCTAGTGATGCCGCCGGTGTGAACGACCTTGTTCTCGAGGCAGCGCTTTCTACAATCTTGGATTTGGAAGATTCTATTGCCGCAGTTGATGGCGATGACAAAGTGCTTGCTTATGAGAATTGGTTGGGCATTCTCAAGGGAACTTTGGTTGAGGAGGTTAGTAAAGGCGGCAAGACCTTTACTCGTACATTAAATCCAGACCGAAAATACATTGCCGGTATTGGTGCAATAGATGCTAAAGATGGTGTTGTTACTCTGCATGGCCGTTCTTTATTATTCCTTCGCAATGTTGGCCACTTGATGACTAACCCAGCCATCATCACTGGTGAAGGCAAAGAAATTTATGAAGGCATGTTGGATGCCGTTGTGACTGTATTGATTGCTTTGCACGACATTAACCGTCCCGCAACTCAAGCAATTGGCAATACCCGTAAAGGCTCTGTTTATATTGTGAAGCCAAAAATGCATAGCCCAGAAGAAGTGGCCTTTGCTGGTGAGCTCTTTGGACGTGTTGAAAAACTTCTAGGCTTACCTGCTGACACGGTCAAGTTGGGAATCATGGACGAAGAGCGTCGCATGAGTGCGAACATCAAAGCTGCGATTGCAGCTGCAGGTGCACGCGTTGCCTTTATTAATACTGGCTTCCTAGATCGTACTGGCGATGAAATGCATACTGCAATGCATGCAGGTCCAATGATGCGCAAAGGCGATATGAAGACTAGTAAGTGGCTGTCTGCTTACGAGCGTCGTAATGTTCTCGCTGGTTTGGATTGTGGCTTGCGTGGCCGCGCTCAAATCGGTAAAGGTATGTGGGCAATGCCGGATTTGATGAAGGCGATGCTTGAGCAAAAGATTGTTCATCCTAAGGCTGGCGCAAATACTGCCTGGGTACCATCACCAACAGCTGCGACATTACATGCCTTGCACTACCATCAAGTCAACGTAGCTCAACTGCAAAAAGAAATGGAGCAGTTAGATACTGCTGCTGAAGCTGAAGCTTTGATCAATGATTTGTTGACGATTCCAGTAGTTGAAAAAGCCAACTGGTCTGCAGAAGAAATCCAGCAAGAGTTGGATAACAATTGCCAAGGCATCTTAGGTTATGTGGTTCGCTGGATCGATCAAGGTGTTGGTTGCTCTAAGGTTCCAGATATTCATAACGTTGGCCTGATGGAAGATCGTGCGACTTTGCGTATCTCAAGTCAGCACATTGCCAACTGGTTATTGCATGGCATCGTGACAGAGGCTCAAGTAAACGAGACTTTACAGCGGATGGCTAAAGTAGTTGACGGCCAAAATGCTAGCGATGTTCTGTACAAACCAATGATGCCGAATTGCAAAGACTCCTATGCCTATAAAGCAGCTAGCGACCTGATTTTCAAGGGTCTTGAGCAGCCCAATGGCTACACAGAGCCTTTGCTTCATGCATGGCGTTTGGAAGTGAAAAAGGCAAATGCTTAAGCGCATTGATCCTTAAACACAGGCTAGGATGGATTTGTCGCAAGACAAGTCCATTTTTTCTTTTACACAGCCCTTTTTTAATAAATAACCCGATCCCGTGTTTAGTTTTTTAAATCTCTTTTCCAGACCGAGCGCATTACAAAATCATGCGCTGGACTTTCGTCTTAATGATGGAGGGAGGGAAGTTGCTGGTTTTAAAGGTGGGGCTGGCGACTGCGTGGTGAGGGCAATTGCTATTGCTACCCAGATCCCATATATGCATGTCTATGAGGATCTTCGAGCAGCCAATGCAGCTTATGCGGACAAGCGTAATGATAAGTTGGCCCGTAGACTAAATACCAAGGGTGCTTCACCCCGCAATGGTAACCATCGTAATGTGTTTCACGATTACATCCTGGGTCACGGATTTAATTGGGTCCCTACCATGAGGGTTGGGGGTGGCTGCCAAGTTCATCTGCGTGCTGATGAGTTACCTTCTGGAACCTTAATTGTGAGAGTTTCTAAGCACTTAACTACGGTAATTAATGGAGTTATTCAAGATACACATAACCCATCTCGGGGCGGTTCACGCTGCGTTTACGGCTATTACATTAAGCGCTAGAGATTGTTTCTGAAAAAGAAAAAGCATCCAAAGGAATCTGGAGGCTTCTCTTAATGTTTGACCATAAATGACCTAAAACAGGGGTAAATCAGTCAAATATTACCAATTTCCGCTAGTTTTACGTGATTTCTGTTCCATTACTTTAGCTTCGCTAAATGCGGCAGCCAATAAGCCAAGAAAGTCTCTAATGGCCAATAAAGGCTTAAAGCTGAAAATGGGTGCTTGGTGAAATTGAACTGAGTTTGAATGTGCCATGGTGAGCTCCTTAAGGGTTAACCCTAATGATACTCCCAATATCCTGAAATTGTAGAAAATTACCTAATCTAGCTTAATGGGGATTGGTAAGGTGATATTTGAGATTCCAGGCATTTTTATAAGTAGTAGTCATGCCGATCATGATGGAAGTGGTCCAGGCCAAGGAAAAAAGCCCGCTAAATGAGATAAAAAAGGCAAAGGATTTCCAGCCATCGAGCAAGTTGTCGGACTCAAATCCTACGGTTGTATAGCAACTACCAGCAAAGAGAATGGCATCAATGGGTTCTTTCATGATGCCGATGCCGATAATGAAGAATGCCCAAAAAAGAATTTCCAATAAGTGAAACATGGCAAGGAATACAAAAGTGGCATAAAAATGGAAGAAGACGAGGTTGTATCGATTTTGCTGAATATTCTGACGCGTTAAGCGTTCGAAGCGCATATACACATGGTTAATAGCGCTCCCATGAAACATCAATATGCAGATAAGACCAATAATTCCCCAGGCGGCATCCCGCAGCAACAGTAGGAATGGGAAGTTGGAAAAGGCTGAAATGATATTCATGGGTAAGGTGGTTTAAAAAATGGAATAAAAAAACCGGGGCGGATCTAGGGCTTGAAGCGCAGAGATAAGGTCATAGGTTGATAATGTCACATCCCCAATTTCATGTAAAGAAGCCATTGACCAAGCATCACACGCCAGAAGGAAAGCAGAAAGAGCGCTTTTTCTTATTCTCTTTGGCTGGAATTCAGTTCACTCATATCCTGGACTTCATGATCATGATGCCTTTGGGGCCCGAATTTATTCGGGAGCTCAATATCAATACTCACGAGTTTGGCCTCCTACTGTCTTCGTATACTTTTGCCGCTGCTATCGCAGGTATATTTGCCACGTATTTTGTGGATCGATTTGAGAGGCGAGTGCTGCTACTTAGCTTATATGCCTGCTTCATTATTGCTACCTTAGTTTGCGGTCTGGCTCCCGATTATCATTCTCTTTTTATTGCCCGAGCTTTTGCTGGTGCCTTTGGTGGAATCCTGGGCTCTTTAGTGCAAACCATCATTGCAGACTCGATTCCATTTGAGCGCAGGGGTAAAGCTTTGGGGACTGTGATGTCGGCTTTCTCGGTATCAACAGTTGCTGGTGTGCCGCTGAGCCTATTGTTAGCCAATAACATTCCATCCTTGGGTTGGCGCGCCCCATTCATCTTCATTGCCTTGGTGTCGAGTCTGATCTTATATTTGGGTTATCGCCATATTCCAAAGATAGCTGGGCACCTAGGGCATACACATGAAGGTAGCCGCCTCAGTCAAATTTGGAATATCTTTTTTGCACATCAACATCTGCGCGCATTTATTTTTATGGCGTTAATCATGCTGACCGGTTTTTCTGTCATACCTTATATCGCCCTATATTTAACGTCAAATGTGGGTATTGATAACTCTTATATTTCACTGATTTATCTTTGCGGTGGTATTGCTACCTTGATGAGTTCAAAACTGATTGGTCATCTAGCTGATCGCCATGGCAAGGTGAAAGTATTTAGAGTGCTTGCCGTCATTAGTCTGGCTCCTTTACTGGTAACTACCAATCTGATGCCAGTGCCACTTTGGGTGGTGCTAATTAATTCAACCGCATTTTTCGTTTTGGTCTCCGGCCGCATGATTCCAGCTATGGCGATTGTGAGTCAAGTCGTAGATGCCAAAATCCGTGGTACTTTTATGAGTCTGGTTGGTTCCGTGCAAATGTTGGCCTCTGGCCTAGCCTCTGTCATAGCGGGGGTAGTCGTTACGATTGGCGCCGACGGGAAGATGGAGCATTACAACCTAGTTGGTTATGGGGCGGCAGCATGTGGCTTGCTTACCTTCTGGCTTGTGGGATATATTCATACGGACAAAAAAGTCGCATAAAATGCAGACCGAATTCATTTTTAAGGAAAATAGATTCCAGTGATTACATTTAAAAGACCAGATGGTAAATTAGCCGAGGCCTATTTAGCTGAGCCAGTTAATCCAGAGAACGCTCCCGGAGTTGTGGTCATTCAGGAGTGGTGGGGTCTTGATGATGAAATTCAGTCTGTTGCTGATCGTTTAGCAACAGCAGGTTACCGTGCTTTAGTACCCGATCTCTATCGTGGAAAATTAGCGCTTGAAGCAAATGAAGCCGAGCATTTAATGAATGATCTCAACTTCGGAGATGCAGCTAGTCAGGATATTCGTGGGGCTGTTCAGCACCTCAAGGCAACTGGAAGCTCGAAAGTGGCTGTGACTGGATTTTGTATGGGCGGGGCGCTCACAGTATTGTCAGCCGGCCTTATTCCCGAATGTGATGGCACTGTAGTTTGGTACGGATTTCCTCCATTAGAGTACGTTGACGCACAGGCTATTAAAAAGCCGATGTTGGCACACTGGGCTCTTCATGATGAATTTTTCTCTATAACTGGTGTCGATCAACTGGAAGAGAAATTGAAGGCTGCGGGGGTGAATTATGATTTCCAGCGCTACGATGCCAAGCATGCATTCGCGAACCCAAAGTCAGATTCAAGACATCTGCCGCCACTGCAATACAACCCAGCGGCTGCAAAATTAGCTTGGGATCGAACAATGACTTTCTTAAAAAATAATTTAGTGAATTAATAAAACTTGTAAAGGTTGGTATGTTTTTTAATTGGATTTATAAGAGAAGCAATGTCCAGATATTAATGATTCTGGTGGCGTTCTTTGTGGTGTTGTTAGATTTAATGCCGCGACTTTTGCAGGCAATCCCCTTGTTTTCTCCCACTGAGGACAGCACAAGATTAGGCTTGGGCTTATTTGGTTCGATCATTACCTTAAGCGGCCTTTTAATTGGTTTTTTGCTTAACCAAGCGCAAACTAATTTTCGTGAGGTTCAATCTCTAGTATCAAGAGAGGCCGGCCAAATTAATAATCTTGATCGCCTCTTAGTTCGCTATGGAGATCCCGCGATTGCTCCAATGCGGCAAGAGTTGTTTGAATACATGAACTCGATCGTTAATAGCGAGTGGGAATTATTAAAGAGTGGCCAGGGTAGCACTCAGACCCATATGCTGTGGCGTGGACTTTCTCGCAAAGTCTTGTCCCTTGAGCCGCAAACTAATAGACAAATGGCCATGTATACCGATATCCTCAAAAAGACTGAGGAAGTTGCCGAAAGTAGGGAGTCGAGAATAGAGCGCTCCTCAGCGCGACTGCCCAATTTATTTTGGGTAGTCATTATCATTTGTATGGTGGCTTTGCTAGGTATCAATACCTTATTCCTGCCTTCTAACTCTT
Source organism: Polynucleobacter aenigmaticus (assembly GCF_002206635.1). Lineage (GTDB taxonomy): Bacteria > Pseudomonadota > Gammaproteobacteria > Burkholderiales > Burkholderiaceae > Polynucleobacter > Polynucleobacter aenigmaticus. The sequence goes on from NZ_NGUO01000009.1 coordinate 96,064, forward strand.
TTTTCGTGGGCTTGAAAATTCTACCCGTTACCATGGGCGCACTCATCTCCCTCTTGGTAATTACGGATCAACCCTTTAAGGGTCAAAGTTCAGTTAAGGCAGACCCATTCCTTAAGATCATTGAGTCCATTAAAACTCGCACCGAATAATCCCTCACCTTATTACCTCTCATGCATCTTTTTGCCGAAAACCTCGCTGTTGAACTTTCCTCTTATTATCGAAATCTCACCTTAGGTCATGGCGTTGTTCCCAAGATCTTTACTTTGGTGAATGGGGAAGGCGATCAATATCTCTTTTTTATTGATGATCTGCATATGGATAAAGATGTAGAAAACCCATTTTTGGCTTACATTGTTCAAGAGCATGAAGCAGTTTGTTATGCGAGGGGAACTCTGGTCGTTCTGGATCAATCCCAGCAACTGATCGAATTTGCTGTAATTGATCAGGACGATGATGAAGCTATTGTTTGCTCTGCTCAGTTAACTCGAGATATAGACGATAAGCCAGTCGGACTAAGTGAGTTTGAGAATACTCTGGCCCCCAAAAAGACGGTCTTTTTCAGCGGCCTCTTTGAGCCTATTGAGCTATCAGAGGACAGGGCGGAGGAGTTTGAAAGCCTTTGGAGTGAAATGAAGCCCAAGATCCTGCATCGAACCATGGGCATTTAAGTCTCTATTGAAAAAGGACTGTTTAGTCCCCATATAGGTCTTAGTAGGTGTATTTGGTGCCCAGGAAGGGACTCGAACCCCCACAACCTTACGATCGCCAGCACCTGAAGCTGGTGCGTCTACCAATTTCGCCACCTGGGCATGCCGTTATTATAAAGGTATGTGCTTTTCGGCTCACTTTATAACCCCTTTTGGCTTTTCCCCATCAGACTTTAGTGTTTGATACAGTAGCTTAATTAAGAATAATCATTGAAATATAAGGCATGTATTGCCGAAGGAATTAAATGCGTAAAGCAAAAGACTTGGTTCCACGAGAGGCTGACCGCTTAGGGACAGTCCAAGGTCACCGAGATGGATTTGGATTTGTGATCCCGGATGATGGCGGTGAAGATATTTTTCTTTCTGAAAGAGAAATGTCCCGCGTTATGCACGGTGACAGAGTCAGTGTCAGAGTGTTGGGAACAGATCGCCGTGGTCGCCCGGAAGGTCAGATTGTTGATGTGATTTTGCACGCCAACAAGGTTGTCATCGGACGTCTCTTAAATGAGAACGGTGTTTTGATTGTTGCGCCAGAAGATAAGCGTATCGGTCATGATATTTTGATTCCACCAAAAGGTCAGGGTAACGCGAAATTAGGTCAAGTGGTGAGTGTGGAGATCATTGACTATCCAGATAGCTATCGTCAGGCTGTTGGACGTGTTGTTGAAGTGCTGGGTGAGATTGATGATCCTGGTATGGAAATTGAAATCGCTGTTCGCAAGTATGGCGTTCCCCATGAATTTTCTGCAGCCGCCAAAAAAGAGGCGGAAGGTTTGCCAGATACAGTTCAACAATCCGATCTAGAGGGTCGGGTTGATTTGCGTGATGTGCCGCTGGTAACCATTGATGGCGCCGATGCTCGTGACTTCGATGATGCGGTGTATTGCGAGCCGGTCATGTACGGAAAGAGCAAGGCTTGGCGCCTTATCGTTGCGATTGCTGACGTTTCTCATTACGTTAAGCCAGGCCATCCTTTGGATGATGAGGGTCTCCTGCGTGCAACCTCGGTGTATTTCCCGAGACGCGTTATACCGATGCTGCCAGAGAAAATCTCCAATGGGCTATGTTCATTAAACCCCGGCGTTGATCGCTTGTGTATGGTCTGCGACTCGGTCGTGGACAACAATGGTGTGGTGCTGGCTTATCAGTTCTACCCAGCAGTTATGCACTCAGCACAACGCTTTACATACGATACGGTGTGGGAGATTCTTTCTAATAGCAAAGGCCCTGAAGCCACTCGTTTTGCTGAGTTCAGGCCACTATTAACAAATCTCTATTCACTCTATAAGATTCTTTTGGAAGCACGTCAAAAGCGGGGTGCTATCGAATTCGAAACGACTGAAACTCAAATTATTAGTAACGAGCTCGGCAAGATTCTCAGAATTGAGCCTCGTCTTCGCAATGACGCTCATCGCTTAATTGAAGAATGTATGTTGACAGCTAATGTTTGTGCTGCAGACTTCATTGATAAGAATAAGCATCTCAGCCTTTACCGTGTTCATAGTGAACCCTCTGAAGAGAAGTTGGTTACCTTGCGTCAGGTCTTGCGCACGTCTGGTTTGTCATTGGATGGTGGTGAAAAGCCAAAGCCTAAGGACTTCGCTAAACTCATGCGCGACATCAAGGATCGTCCGGATGTCAATATGCTACAGACAGTAGTATTGCGTGCGATGCAGCAAGCGATGTATCAGCCGGATAATGATGGCCACTTTGGCTTGGCATATCCTGCCTACTCTCATTTCACAAGCCCAATTCGACGCTATCCCGATCTCTTAACGCATCGTGTGATTAAAGCGATCCTAGTCAAAAAACCTTACACACCAGTATTGCCACCATTAGTTCCTTTGAACCTCACTTTGCCACGTAAGGGTAAGGGTCGTGAAAACGCAGTAAATGCGAAGAAATCCCATAGTGATGCGAAAGAAGCTGCTACTAAAGGCACGCGTTTGCCTAAGTTACCCAAGGGCGCTAATGCTGCATTACCGATCTGGGGGCAGCTAGGGGTCCATTGCTCATCTAACGAGCGCCGCGCAGACGAAGCCTCTCGCGATGTTGAAGCTTGGTTGAAGTGCTACTACATGCGCGACCATTTGGGTCAAGAATATGCCGGTACCGTTACTGGGGTAGCAACGTTTGGTTTATTTATACAGCTGGAAAATCTCTTCGTCGAGGGCATGATTCATGTGACTGAGCTGGGTGGTGATTACTTCCAGTACGACGAGGCCCGTCAAGAGTTACGTGGTGAGAGAACGGGGATTCGTTATCGCTTAGGCGATCGCGTCCATGTCCTGGTCAGCCGTGTCGATCTAGATGCTCGAAAAATTGAATTTAGTCTGGTGAAGTCGGTAGGCCTTGAGCCAGGCGGCACAACCAATCGTCGTCAAATTGTTTTGGCAAGCGATACTGGTAAACCTAATAAGAAGGCCTCTCCAAAGAAGGGTCGCCCTGGTAGCAAGGAGCCTCAGAAACATGCTGGCATCAATGTGAATGCAGCTAAATCTGCCGGCACTCTGGGTGCGAATCAGGCAAAGAATCATTCTGGTCGGACCGCAAGTAAGCTAGCCAAATCCAGTAAACCGACTAGACCATCTGGCAAGCCTGCTGGCACAAAACCCCCCGTACGCAGTACCAATGCGCGCCGTAAATAAGCAGCAATAAAGAATCGAGATAAAGTAAAAATGAAGCAAATATTAGTTGGTTTTCATGCAGTGCAAGCGCGCTTACGGGTAGATGCAGAGAGTCTGAAGTCAGTTTATTTTGATCCTAGTCGCCGTGATCGTCGTATGGGTGATTTCTTAAAGCAGGCTGAAGAAGCGCTGGGAGAGAGATTGCATGCGGCGGATGCCGAGCGTCTCCATAAGTTAGCAGGCCATGATCGCCATCAAGGCGTGGTGGCCCTGGCTGAGAAAATGACTATTGCCCGCACCATTACCGAGGTAGTTGAGGATGCCGAAAGCAATAAGACCAAGGTGATGTTCCTGGTGCTTGATGGTGTCACTGATCCCCACAACTTTGGCGCCTGTTTACGCGTAGCTGACGGTGCTGGTGTGGATGCAGTTGTTATTCCTAAAGATCGATCAGCCTCTATTAATGCCACGGTGAGCAAGGTGTCTAGTGGTGCTTCTGAAGTAATGCCTGTGATTACCGTCACCAATCTTGTTCGCAGTATGAAAGAGATGCAAGAGGCAGGTGTTTGGTTGATTGGTACTGACGATGAAGCAGAAAAATCAATTTACGACATTGACCTCACCGGCCCTATTGGTATTGTGATGGGTGCAGAGGGCGAAGGTATGCGACGCTTGACTCGCGAGAACTGCGATGAGTTGGTGCGTATTCCGATGAAGGGTGTTGTGGAAAGTCTGAATGTATCTGTTGCAAGTGGCGTATGCTTGTATGAAGCACTAAGGCAGCGTTTAGCTAAAGAGCCAAAGTAAGCGCTTATCACAATCCACTTAAGGGGTTGATATGAAATGCAATATCGGACACACTGACCGCGTTCTGCGGATGACCGTTGGCGTTACCTTGATGGGTCTCGCTGGGTTCGGCATTACTGGACCTTGGGCTTGGATTGGCATAATCCCACTATTAACGGGGATGATTGGAAATTGCCCAGCCTATAGCATTTTGGGTATCAATACCTCTAAAAAATAAATCAGTTAGCTAGCTAGCTAACTGATTTACAAATTGCTCTAGTTGGGCAGGTGGTAAAGCACCGCTTACACGATTGATTTCCTTACCATTTTTAAATCCTGCCAGCGTTGGGATGGATCGTATATTCCATTGCGATCCGAGCCCTTGCTCTGCTTCGGTATTTACTTTTACAAACAGCACGCGATTTGCATGCGCAATCGCGCTTGCCTGAAAGGTGGGCCCAAACATTTTGCATGGCCCACACCAAGGCGCCCAGAAATCGACGATTACCGGCATGACTGTTTGAGCAACTAGTTCACTAAAGTTTGCTCCAGTAGCACTGATTGGTAGCGAGAGAAGCTCTTGCTGGCAGGCGCCACAGATCGGAGTTTGATTGAGCTTCTCAGTCGGAACCCGATTTCCTTTGCTGCAATGTGGACAATGAATAATCATTTTGATTCCTTAACAAGTTTAAGGGGGCGTTTACTTGCTTAAGAGTGCCTCTAGCTTTTCCGTATCAATGCAAAAATTACGAATACCCTCGGCTAACTTTTCCGTGGCCATGGCATCATTATTAAATTGCAACCTAAAGTTCGGTTCATCTAGTTTCAAGGGTGAAATATTCTCACTTGCGAGAGCGCTTGCAGCATTGCTGGCGTTGAGTTTTTTCTCAATCGTTGCAGTGCTTAATTGCAACTCACCTAACAATTCTGGGCTGATGGTCAGCAAGTCACACCCCGCCAGCTCTAATATTTGACTGGTATTGCGGAAGCTTGCACCCATGATCTCGGTGGCGATACCAAAGTGCTTGTAGTAGTGGAAGATGCGTTTTACGGAAGTGACGCCAGGATCATTTGCCCCACCGTTGGCAGTGTCGCTCCAATTACTGCCAAGCTTGGCTTTGTACCAATCGGTAATACGCCCTACGAATGGTGAAATGAGTGTTGCATTGACTGCGCCACACGCGGCAGCCTGCACCAAAGAAAAGAGCAGGGTCATATTGCAATGAATGCCTTCGGCCTCCAAAGCCTTCGCTGCCTGAATACCTTCCCATGTCCCGGCCAATTTAATTAATACGCGCTTGCGATCAATGCCGTGAGACTCATAAAGCGAGATCAGATGCTTAGCCTTATGAATTGTTGCCTGTGTATCAAAGGAGAGGCGGGCATCTACTTCAGTTGAAACTCTGCCGGGAACGATTTTTAAAATCTCCAAGCCAAATGCAACTAGGATGTAATCGACCAAGTCGGCTGGCTTCATGCCAGGGTGCGCTAATTTGGCTTGATTTACTAATGCTTGATAGTTAGCTTGCTGGGCAGCTTTGAGGATTAAGGAGGGGTTGGTGGTTGCATCCTGAGGCTGGTATTCCTCCATGCGCTCAAAGTCTCCCGTATCAGCCACGACGGTAGTAAGTTGCTTGAGTTGGCTCAGTGCGGAAGCGGTAGCATTCATAAAGTTTTTTAAAGCTCTTGATTGATTAATGTGGATTTACATTGAATATCATATGATAGATGCATCCATAACACCGTTCCAGCACAGACAAGGGTATTAGCTAAGATCATGAATCAAGATCAACTCAAACAATTAGTGGGAGAAGCGGCGCGCGATGAGGTTCTTAAATTGGCTGCCGGCCAGGTTTTGGGTGTCGGAACAGGATCTACTGCCAACTGCTTTATTGATGCCCTGGCGCCTCATAAGCATCATTTCTCTGGAACAGTATCGAGCTCTAATGCCACTACCGAGCGCCTCCTAAAACATGGTTTTAAGGTCTTGGATCCCAACGATGTCGATGTATTGCCGACCTATGTTGATGGTGCTGATGAAATCGATCCTGCCGGTCATATGATTAAAGGCGGCGGTGGCGCTTTAACCCGCGAAAAGATTATTGCCTCGATGGCCAAGCAATTTATCTGTATTTGCGATGCCTCTAAACAGGTTGCCGTATTGGGTAACTTCGCATTGCCCGTGGAGATTATTCCCCTATCTAAGGGAATTGTGACTCAAGAACTGGCAAAGCTTGGCGGTACCGTCAGTCTCAGAATGGCAAAAGACACGCGCGCTGATTTGGGCCAGACTCCAAGCCAGCCTTTTGTGACCGATAACGGCGGATGGATTTTGGATGTAGCTGGTTTGAAAATTACAAACCCGCTGGGACTCGAGACGCAAATTAATCAAATTGCTGGTGTGATTACTGTTGGCCTATTTGCTAAAGAGAAGGCCGATATCTTGCTGGTTAGCAACGTGTTAGGCGTAAGCAGAATGACCTTCTAATTAAAAAACCCGACGGGCCAGCAAGCTGAGCCATCGGGTTTGTTTGCCATGTTGATCATGGCGAGGGCAAAAGGAAGAGATTGAGTTCCTAGTGCCCAATAAGCATATAGATATGCTTACGTGTAGTGGCTTTCGCCAATGCAGCTAGCCACAGATGCTGACTAACTACAACTTCATCCTATTCCCAACAATTTCAGTCGTCAAGTGCTGGATGAAAATATTTAATCAGCAGGCGGTACGTAGCCCTGAGCCATGTCTGCACCACCTTCAAAGAAGTATTTTTCAACTTGCTTGAGTAGGTATTGACGAGCGCGGGGATCGGCCATATTGAGACGGTTCTCATTAATCAACATGGTTTGCTGCTTTAACCAAGCCGCCCAAGCCTCTTTGGAGACTTGATTCCAAATCTTTTTGCCTAGATCGCCAGGCAAGGGAGCAAAGTCCATGCCTTCAGCTTCTTTATTCAGTTTGATGCATTGAACCATGCGTGCCATCTGTAATACCTTTCAAATACTGTTTTAACTAAATGCGTAATATAAAGCGAATAGCGTTTAGAGATCTTTGGTGAGAACCATAGACTTGCGATCCCAGTTGTAGATCTGCTTTCTTTCATCTGGAAGGTCATCCACGGATGCACGCTTAAAGCCACGCTTTAAGAACCAGTGCTCTGTTCTAGTGGTCAAGACAAAAAGCTTCTTTATCCCTTCCCGTTTTGCCCGCATTTCAACTCGTTTAAGCAGGCGCTCTCCATCACCTGAGCCTTGGACGTCTGGATCTACTGCAAGGCAAGCAAGCTCACCTACGCCGTTGGGGAAGGGAAAGAGGGCTGCGCAACCGAAGAGCACTCGATCATGCTCAATCACAGAGAAGCGCTGAATATCACGTTCAATGACATCTTGGCCACGTGCAGCCAGAATCCCTTCTTCTTCAAGGGGGCTGGTCAACTGCAAGATGCCGCCAACGTCATCCTGATTGGCTTCACGCAGATTTTCAATATCAGATGAGGCCAGCATCATGCCAATACCATCATGGGTAAAGAGCTCTTCTAGGAGGGCGCCATCTTGATTGCATGGCAGGAAGTGCACACGACTAACGCCAGCACGAATTGCTCTGCCAGAAATATTTAGCAAGCTCTTCATGCCGAGATCAAGCTCATGATGTTGGGCTACATATTCTTGAAGCTGGGGCATGGAGAGTTCGGTGATGAAATCGCCTTCCTCGTCTTTTAAGCCGGCATAGGGGCTTAAGAAAATGAGCTTATCCGCTTTAAGCGCCGCAGCAGTAGATGCGGCTACATCTTCAAACGCAAGATTAAATGCCTGACCAGTAGGCGAGAAGCCTAATGGTGAGAGCAGCACAATCTTATTGCTATCGAGTGAGAGCTTGATTGAGGTGGAGTCTACCTTGCGTACCAAACCAGTGTGGATGTAATCAATTCCTTCAACTACACCTACTGGCATCGCTGTAATAAAGTTGCCTGAGATCACAGAGATGCGTGATCCTGCCATCGGCGTATTTGGAAGTCCACGACTAAATGCCGCTTCTATATCCAGGCGCAATTCTCCAGCAGCTTCTTTGACACACTCTAAGGCAGCGGCATCAGTAATCCGATAGGTATGCATTGCGCTCTGACCAAACTGACTCTTGATATTGCGCAGCATAAGCTGCTCTTCAATTTGAGGGCGGATACCGTGAACCAGGACAATCCGCATGCCCATGGCATGCAACATGGCGATATCTTCGATCAGATTTTCTAGGCCAATTTCTTGAGCTAGCTCACCAGCAAAGGCAATGACAAAGGTCTTCTCACGGAAGCTGTGAATATAGGGTGCAACGTCACGCAGCCATCCCACAAAAGGAAAGTTGGGGCTCGATTCTTCGGCGTTTGAGCCGGGGTTTGGTGCATTTGTTGGCATAGTGAGAAAATTATAGGGTGCAAGAGCCCATAAACCAACAAAAACCCAAAGCAAGCCCTGTGACTGTGCCTGCTTCCAACACACCGCGACGGCTGGAGATTCGCTTTCCGGAGGAGTTGCCAGTATCTGGCCAGCGTCAAGTCATTAAAGATGCCTTGAGCTCACATCAAGTGATCATTGTCTGCGGAGAGACTGGTTCGGGTAAAACAACCCAATTGCCCAAAATTTGCCTAGACCTCGGTAGGGGCACCATGAACGGCGGCAGGCTCATTGGCCATACTCAGCCCCGTCGAATTGCCGCAACGGCCACAGCTAAGCGTATAGCCCAGGAGCTGGGCACAGCAATTGGCCAGGATGTGGGATATCAGGTACGTTTTGCCGACAAGACCAGTCAAGGTGCTTCTATCAAGTTAATGACGGACGGTATTTTGCTGGCGGAGACGCAGCGAGACCCCCAACTCCGCGCTTATGACACGCTCATCATCGATGAGGCTCATGAGCGCAGCCTGAATATTGATTTTCTTCTGGGATATCTGCGGCAACTGCTTCCGAAGCGCCCGGACCTCAAGTTGATCATTACCTCCGCCACCATAGATGCTAAGCGTTTCTCTGAGCATTTTGCGATACACGGCAAGGCTGCTCCTGTTATTGAGGTTAGCGGACGACTCTTCCCAGTAGAGCAGCGTTATGAGCCGCTTGAACCCGATATAAAGCCGGATGGCAAAAAGGAATCCAAGCAAGCAAAAGAAATTCCAGATGCGGTTGTTGAGGCTATTACCAATGTATGGCGAGAGGGGGCATTGGGAGCTGGTGATGTCCTGGTCTTTTTACCTGGGGAGCGAGAAATTCGGGATTGCGCCGAAGCCCTCAGAAAAGACCATGTACTCCAACAGCGTTTTCATCCGGAGATATTGAGCCTATTTGCTCGACAATCGGTTTCTGAGCAAGAGCGCATTTTTAATCCCGGCAATGGTCGGCGCATTATTCTGACTACCAACGTAGCTGAGACCTCTTTAACTGTTCCCAATATTCGGTATGTGGTGGATAGTGGTTTGGCACGAGTCAAGCGCTACTCCTATCGCAACAAGGTAGAGCAACTGCAGATCGAGCCCATCTCACAAGCGGCCGCCAATCAGAGAGCGGGTCGTTGCGGACGAGTATCGGATGGTATATGCATTCGCTTATATAGCGAGCAAGATTATTTAGGGCGACCAAAATTTACCGACCCAGAAATTCTGCGTAGTTCTTTGGCGGCAGTTCTTCTGCGTATGAGCTCTTTACGCTTACCCAGAATTCAAGAATTCCCATTTATTGATAAACCCCTGGGACGAGCTATTGCAGATGGTGTGCAGCTCTTGGATGAGTTGGGTGCCATCGTCTATGACGATGCGGCTATTGGTGATAACAAAGATATCAACAACAGCTTTAAGCTCACCCCCACAGGCAAGCAATTAGCAGACCTTCCTCTAGATCCTCGGATTGGTCGAATGCTCTTGGCAGCTAAAGAGCAAAACGCATTGCGTGAAGTGACCATCATCGCCTCCGCCTTAGCGACGCAAGATCCGCGCGATAGGCCAATGGATCAGGCGGCAGCCGCCGATCAAGCGCACTTTCAATTTGCGGATGAACGTTCTGAGTTTCTGAGTTTTGTAAAGCTCTGGGATTGGTATCAGGATGCCCTCCAACATAAACATAGCAATCGCCAACTAGAAAATCTTTGCCGTAGTAAATTTTTGTCTCCAAGACGTTTGCGCGAATGGCGCGATGTCCACGGACAGTTGCATACCATGCTGGGTGAAAAGGGTTGGAAAGACAATCCTTCGGCTGCCACTTATGAACAGGTTCATTTATCTTTATTGACAGGCTTATTAGGCTATGTCGCCAAAAAAGAAGAAGATGAAAAATCGCAAGAGCGCGGCAGTAAGACTGGTAGTTATATTGGGGCGCGCGGTATTCGTCCATTCATTTGGCCTGGCTCAACCATTGGCAAGAAAGCTGGGGCCTGGATTTTGGCTGGTGAGCTCCAAGAAACCAATCGCATGTATGCCCGTACGATTGCAAAGATTGAGCCTCAATGGGTAGAAAAAGTCGCCGCTCATCGCCTTATCAAATCCCTGAGCGATCCATTTTGGGATAGCCGCCAAGGTGAGGTGATGGCATTTGAACGTGGCACCCTATACGGATTACCCATCTATCACGGACGTCGTGTGCGCTATGAGTCGCATAACCCGGAAGAGGCGCGTGAATTATTTATTAAGCAGGCTTTAGTCCAAGAAGAAATGTTTGGGCGTATGGATACGCCGGCATTGATGCGGGAGACTGAAGCGGATGCGAGAAAAAAATACCCTGGTAGTTTTGAATTTTTCTGGCATAACCGCAGGCTAATTAAAGAGATCGAAGCGCTGGAGCACCGCTCACGTCGCCCCGATGTGCTGGTAGATGACGATCTCTTGTTTGCTTTTTATGATTCACGCATACCTCAAGATGTATTCAGTCGCGAGGGGATGAAGGCTTGGTTAAGAAATTCAAGTAAAAACCAAGATCCAACCCAAGAGAGCTCTGACGCTCAGTTGCGTTTAGCTAAAGCGGACTTAATGCGCCATGAAGCTGCTGGTATTACGGTAGATCGTTATCCCAAAAAGATGACGGTTGGCGGTGGCGAGCTAGATTTAACTTATCACTTTGAGCCGGGCAGCCCTAAGGATGGCGTCACTCTCGTAGTCCCGTTGACGCTATTGAATCAAGTGGACGGACGTCGTTGCGAATGGCTAGTTCCGGGGATGTGTGAGGAAAAAACTCACTTGTTACTCAAATCACTCCCCCAGAAATTACGGCGCCACTGTGTTCCTTTGCCTGAATATGCAAAGTCCTTTCTGGAGCGAATGTTTACAGAGAAGCAGTTTGGTGTCGGCGATTTCTTAGATAGTCTCATTACGGATATTCGTAAAGAGCGCGGCTTGGAGATTAAGCGCACAGACTTCAGGCCAGAATCTTTACCATTGCATTCTTCTATGAATTTTCGCCTAGTAGATGAGCATGGGCGGCAGCTTGAGTTGGAGCGTAATTTAGCGCGTCTGCGGGCGGAGTATGGAGAAACTGCCCGAACGGCTTTTCAGGCCATCGCCCAGCAAGCTGTCCATGAGGAGCTTGGTGTTGATGTACTAGTGACTACCGCCGCGCAAACTCAGCAAAAAAGTTCTGCTTCTACAGTCAAGGCTGTAGAGCAGGGCGGCTATCGAGCTTGGAATTTTGGTGAATTGCCAGAAACTCTGGAAATTCAAAAAGGCAATCGCACTCTATTTGGTTATCCAGCCTTAGTGGATCGGACTGAAGCATGTGATCTCGAGGTATTTGATGATTTGGTCGAAGCTAGAAAGCATCACTGGCTCGGATTGAGACGCCTCTTTGCTTTATCAAATAAAGATACGCTTAAAGCTCTACAGAAACAGCTCCCCGGCATTCGGGAGCTAGGATTGTTGTTTATCAATGTGGGTTCAGTCGACGGCTTGATTGAGCAAATCCTCAATCTCGCTCTAGAGCGTGCGTTCATGAGTGACCCATTACCTGTGAATGCTGAGCAATTTTCGGAGCGTCTTCAGGCGGGAAAGCCACGCTTGGCTTTAATTGCACAAGAAGTATCTAAGCATGCATTAGCAGCATTACAGGCCCATGCTGATCTGCAAAAAAAGCTCGCCCAAGCAAAAGCTGCTTCAGTAACTGCTTATGCAGATATTCAGACCCAAGTGCAGGGCTTAATTTTCTCGAAATTTGTCTCAGATACACCTTATGGCCAGCTCGTGCATTTCCCGCGCTATCTCAAAGCCATTGCTCTGCGAATTGACAAGTTGCGCTCCAATCCCGCTCGCGATGCGCAGTGCCAAAAGGAGTGGGAATCGGTTGCCCGTCCTTGGCAAAAACTTGTGCAAGGTAGCCGTGGATCTGCGGCGTATGCCATGACCGAAGACCAGGCTTTGACGGATTTCCGCTGGCAACTTGAGGAGCTAAGGGTGGCTCTATATGCCCAGGAGTTAAAGACCCCAACCCCAATGTCCCTCAAGCGCCTGGAAAAGGTCTTATCCAGCTTGCGTTAGATCAAATCGGCCATTATTAAGCCGGCTTACCTGGAACATCAATTGCTTACAATGGATGCTATGTATACATATACCATTAAAGCCAAATTTGGCGCTATTTCAGCCTTGATCACATTTGCCCTCGTGGGCTCGCAGAATATCGCGCTTGCCCAAGCGTCAGCAACAGCAGATTCCAAGGCGGAGCCAAAGTTAGCGATTGTATTGAACTCCGGCGATGCATCTGTGAGTTTGATCGATATGCCTACTCGCAAAGTCATCAAGACAGTGCCAGTTGGTAAGGAGCCCCATCATCTAATGATGACCCCAGACCAGAAGACTTTGCTGATTGCAAATGCTGCGGGTAATGACGTTGTCTTAATGAACCCCGTTAGCGGTGAGTTGACTGGCAAGATTCCGGACATCATTGATCCATACCAAATTGGCTATTCACCAAACCATAAATGGTTTATTGCAAACGGCAATCGTTTGGATAGGGTTGATGTCTACCACGCGCAGGGCGCTGATTTGAAGCTGGCTAAATCGATTAAGCTGGGCAAGACACCAAGTCACGTAGCCTTTACGGCGGATAGCAAAACCGCATTTATTACATTACAAGATTCTAATGAGCTTGCCGCCATTGATTTGGATACCCAAACTGTTACATGGAAGATGACCACAGGTAAAGTGCCTGCTGGTGTATGGATGACTCCAGGGGATCAGTATCTATTGATTGGTATTACTGGCGAAGATAATGTTCAAGTCATTGATTGGAAAAATCGAAAAGAAGTAAAGCGCATTTATACAGGCAAGGGCGCTCATAACTTCCGCCCACTTGGCGACAAGAAGCATATCTTTTTGAGTAACCGAATTGCATCGACCATTAGCCTCATTAATATGCAGACCTTAGAAAAGGTTGGCGATATCACTGGTTTGCCTGCAGGCCCAGATGATATGGAGATAACACCTGACGGCAAGACCTTATGGGTGACTTTTCGCTTCTCCAAAAAAGTAGGCGTGATTGATATTCCTTCAATGAAGTTGGTCACCGTTATCCCTGTTGGAAAATCCCCGCATGGTGTTTTCTTCACACCGCGTGCTGGTTGGGAGTAATTAAAGCCGATGCATTTCAAGGTGACCCTGACAAGACTTGCAGTACTATTTTTTTTAACGACATGTTCCTCGCTTGGGTTTTCACAAGGGGCGCAGTGTAAAAAAACGGTTTACCTTACTTTCGATACTGGCAATATGTCTGTGGCACAAGTTGTTGCCGATGTCTTGAATCGTCAAAACATCAAGGCAACCTTTTTTCTTGCAAATGAAAAGACCAATCGTGGCGATTTCTCATTGGATGATTCCTGGAAATCCTATTGGCAGGATCGCGTTCGCGAAGGCCATCATTTTGGGAGCCATACATTTGATCATGTCTACTTTATAAAAGACGGTCCTCCGGGCGAGGTCTTCGTCAAGCCGCAGTTTGGATCCAAGGCGGGGGTAATAAGTCTTTATAAGGAGGCGGCTTATTGTCGTGAAATTAGACGGGTTGACGATCGGTTTAAAGAGTTAACCGGTGCAAACCTTCAAAAAATTTGGCGTGCTCCTGGCGGTAAAGCCTCACCTCGTTCCATCAACATGGGGGATCAGTGTGGCTATCAGCATATTGCCTGGAGTCCAGCAGGCTTCTTAGGCGATGAGCTTAGCTCGCAGACACACCCTAATCAGGTGCTTTTGGATAGTGCGGGTAGCAAGATCCAGGATGGGGATATCACGATGGCTCATCTTGGTATTTGGTCAAGAAAAGATCCCTGGGCACCTGCGGTTTTAGAGCAACTCATTATTAAGCTTAAAAATCGTGGCTTTTGTTTTGCGACTCTGCCAAAACTGGATAAATAAGCCAAAATATGCAGATGGAGCCCAATTCAATACTTGACAGTATTTCAGCCGCTTACGCCAGCATCCAAGAATTTTTGTTTGCCAATGCAGCTGGTCCGATTTTGTATCAGTTTGATCTGATGTCGATGGCAGAAGATGTCTTCGACGGTATAGACTGGTTTTTATTTGGCTGCATTCAAATTCTACTGATCATGATCATATTGCGCACTTGGGAAAAGTTGGCGCCAGCAGAGCCACAGGAGAATTTTGCCAAGTCATCTAGGGCAGATGTCTTTTATACCCTGTTTCATCGATTAGGTATTTTTCACGGGCTGATTTTTATCGCCTTATCAGGATTCTTTTTTCAAATTGATTCGGTGTTGCATGATTTCCGCTTCGGCAGGCTCAATGTTGAGTCTTGGTGGCCTCCAGTTACATCCATACCTTTGGTCAGTTTTTTTATCTACTTCGTATTATTGGATTTCGTTGAGTATGTCTATCATCGCGCTTCACATACTTTTAACTGGTGGTGGCAACTGCATGCTTTGCATCATAGCCAAACGGTCATGACCGCATGGTCTGACGATCGAAATCATATTTTGGATAGCATCCTGCATGCTCTCGTATTTGCATTCTTTGCGTTGCTCTTTGGCGTTTCCCCGGGCCAATTTATTTTATTGGTGGTCTTCAGTCAGTTTATCCAAAGCTGGCAACACGCCAATATCAAGGTTCATCTTGGCCCCTTGCAATTTTTTTTAGTTTCGCCAATGTATCACCGGATGCATCATGCAGTTGGCTATGGGCACGAAGCCATGGGTAAGCCGGGGGTTTTAGGTGGCTGCAACTTTGGTGTGCTTTTTCCCTGGTGGGACATGATATTCAATACCGCTATTTTTCCAAGAGAGGTGCATCCAACTGGGGTGAGAGGTTTGTCGGTATCGCCTAATTTAGTTCATCAACAATGGCAAGGCTTCGTGCACGCAGTTCGCGAGATCCTGCCTAAGGGCAAATAAAATATATGGATAGCATGCAACAAGTATTTAAGTCTTTTGGCTTGGCTTTGGTTGGTACTATGCATCCAAAAATGCTTTGGTTGAGCTTCCGCCCATTTCTTATTATTTCTGTTTTGTGGGGTTGTTTAATTTGGCTTACTTGGACGCCCGCCTTAGAAATGCTCAGTATTTTTTTAACGACCTCAATGTTTACAAGCTGGATTCAGGATGTTTTGATCTGGGCAGGATTTGAAAATGCGAGAGCGTGGATTGCGCCTCTCTTTTTTGTCATGCTACTCATTCCCTCAATCTCGATTAGCTTATTGGTCTTCATTGCATTTACAACTGTGCCGGCGATTGTAAAAATCGTTACTCGTCAACATGCGTATAAGGATATTGAGAGGAAAAAGGGTGGCGGTTTATTTGGTAGCTTCCTCTATACCATTTGGTCAGCATTAATCTGCTTGACTCTAGTTATATTGACATTACCGGTGTGGTGGATACCTCCATTGGTAGCGGTCCTACCGCCATTACTCTGGGGTTGGTTAACGATGCGCTTGATGTCTTATGACGTCTTAGCTCAACATGCCAGCACCCAAGAGCGAGACACCCTCTTGCACCAACACCGTTGGCCACTGCTGGCCATGGGTATTGCGTCTGGCATGCTCGGTGCTGTGCCCACTTTCTTTTGGGCGACATCTGCTTTGGCTTTGGTGTTATTTCCAATTGTGAGTTTTGTAGCGCTCTGGATCTATTCCTTAATTTTTGTATTTGCTGCACTCTGGTTTACGCATTATTTGCTCGAAGCATTAAAAGAGTTGCGCAGAAATGAATTGGATCAATCTTTAAATATTGAGGCGCGTGTAATTGATATGGAGCTCCCGTACCATGGTTGATGCATTTAAGAAGCTTGCTGTTGATGTACCTGATGTGAAGGCGCGTCGTTTTGGTTTAATTGTGATTGGTGATGAAATACTGTCTGGGCGCCGTCAAGATAAACACCTCAGTAAATTAATTGAACTCCTGAATGAGCGTGGACTGAGTCTTTCTTGGGCTAAATATGTCGCAGATGATCCCGAGCACATCACCGCAACCCTGAAGGATAGTTTCGCTAGTGGCGATGTAGTCTTTAGTACCGGCGGCATTGGCGCCACTCCGGATGATCACACTAGGCAGTGCGCTGCTTTAGCGCTTGGAACAAAAACTCAATTACATCCGACTGCACAAGAGTTGATAGCAGGACGTATCCAGTCGATGGCTGAAGGCGATCCCATTAAGGCGGATCTGAGTAGTCCTGAGAACCAACACCGCTTCAAAATGGGTGAGTTCCCTCTGGGTAGTGACATCATCCCCAATCCCTATAACCAGATCCCTGGCTTCTGTATTCGGGAACACTATTTTGTTCCAGGATTTCCAGTCATGGCTGCTCCGATGATGGCTTGGTGCTTAGATACCCACTATCAGAATCTATTTCATGGTGAGAACTGGGCGGAACAGAGCTTCATTGTGCCTAAGGGGATTGAATCGACCTTAACGCCTTTAATGGAGCGCATAGAGGCAACTTTTCCTGGGGTTAAGGTGTTTAGCCTTCCATCTGTTGGGGATGCATCAAAAGGCGGTGTTTATGCTGAGCGCCATATTGAATTGGGCATTAAGGGGAACGCGAATCTACTAGAAAGCGCATGGATTGCGCTTCGTGCAGGTACTGAGGCCTTGGGTTATGTGATTCACGATATTCCGAAATCTTAATTAGCACTAATTTGGTGCAATTAACGTATTTTTAGGTTTTTAGGGGGGTATTTCAGCACTTAAATAGTGCAATAATGACTGTTCCCGCTTGTTTGCTTCAGTAAATTAGATACATCCCAAGGGCATATTTGATGCCTGGAATGAACAAGGGTGTACACCTTAAGTTTGTATTCCGAATTTAGTTAATAGAGGAGATTTGCATGACGAAGACCGTCGCTGATGTGATGAAGTTGGTTAAAGAGAAAGAATGTACTTTCGTTGATTTCCGCTTTGTAGATACAAAGGGTAAAGAGCAGCACACAACAGTACCTATTTCCCATTTTGACGAAGACAAATTTGAGAGCGGTCATGCGTTTGACGGTTCATCTATTGCTGGCTGGAAAGGTATTGAAGCATCTGACATGTTGTTGATGCCGGATCCAACAGCTTGCTATATCGACCCATTCTATGAAGAGTCAACATTGGTGATCACATGTGATGTGATCGAGCCAACCGATGGCAAAGGTTACGATCGTGACCCACGTTCTATTGCTAAGCGTGCTGAGTCTTATTTGAAAAGCACTGGTTTAGGTGACACAGCTTATTTTGGCCCAGAGCCAGAATTCTTTATTTTTGACGGCGTCCGTTGGGGTGCTGACATGCAAGGTTGTTTCGTAAAAGTTGAATCTGAAGAGGCTCCATGGTCTTCAGCAGCTGAAATCGAAGGTGGTAATACTGGTCATCGTCCAGGCAAAAAAGGCGGTTACTTCCCAGTTTCTCCAGTAGATTCATTCCAAGACATGCGTTCTGAAATGTGTTTGATCCTCGAATCATTAGGCATTCCTGTTGAAGTTCATCACCATGAAGTTGCTGGTCAAGGCCAAAACGAATTGGGTACCAGGTTCAGTACATTAGTACAGCGTGCTGACTGGACCATCTGGCAGAAGTATGTTGTTCAAAACGTAGCCCACGCTTATGGCAAGACAGCAACATTTATGCCTAAGCCAATCGTTGGCGACAATGGTTCCGGTATGCACGTTCACCAATCTATTTGGAAAAACGGCGAGAACTTGTTTGCTGGTAACGGCTATGCTGGTTTGTCAGAGTTCGCATTGTTCTACATTGGCGGCATCATCAAGCATGCTAAGGCATTGAATGCAATTACTAACCCAGGCACAAACTCATACAAGCGTTTGGTTCCAGGCTTTGAGGCTCCAGTGAAATTAGCGTACTCTGCCCGTAACCGTTCTGCTTCGATTCGTATTCCGCATGTCTCTAGCCCTAAAGGCCGTCGTATTGAGACTCGCTTCCCTGATCCATTGGCTAACCCATACCTCTGCTTCTCTGCATTGATGATGGCTGGTTTAGATGGTGTTCAGAACAAGATTCACCCAGGTGAAGCTGCTGATAAGAACTTGTATGACTTGCCACCAGAAGAAGATGCAAAGATCCCAACCGTTTGTGCAAGCTTGGAAGAAGCATTAGAAGCCTTGAACAAAGATCGTGAGTTCTTGACTCGTGGTGGTGTCTTTACGGACTCTATGCTTGACGCATATATCGCATTGAAGATGGAAGATGTCACACGTTTCCGTATGACAACTCATCCGATCGAATTCGATATGTACTACTCCCTGTAAGCGAGGGGGAAATGTTGAGCGCAGGTCCATTGCGCAATTCGTTCAAAGGGGCAGCTTCGGCTGCTCCTTTTTTTCCGACATTGCTTGACCAGATGCCTAATGCCATTGTGGTATTTGAGGCAGAGAGCCAACAATTGGTTTACGTGAATCCAGCTGCAGAGTCAGCATTGGATCTTTCTCGTAAGTCGCTTGAGGGTCAGTCTGTGCACAACTTGTTTGGAGATAACGAGTCGCTTAAGCTCATGATTGAAGAGATTAAGGCTGGACATGTTTCCGCTCAACGCCAAGAAGTGGTGTTGCATTCTTTACCTGGAAGTATTCATCAAGAGTCCACTCCTGCGCACGTGGTAGTGGCAAGCCTTGAGGATCCCTCACTCATCATGATGGAGTGGTTTCCTATTGATCAGCAATTGCGCAGTGAGCGTGATGAACGAGTGACTCAGCAGGTTGAGGCAAATAAACAGTTAATGCGTAACTTAGCGCATGAGATTAAAAACCCATTGGGTGGTATTCGTGGCGCTGCTCAATTATTGGAGTTCGAGCTGCCAGAAAAAGGCTTGCGCGAATATACCCAAGTCATTATTAAAGAATCCGACCGCCTTCAGAATCTGGTAGATCGGCTACTAGCACCGCATCGTAAAGCGCATGCTATGGAATCATTTAACGTGCATGAAGCATTGGAGCGCGTGCGTAGCCTAGTCTTGGCAGAGTTTCCTAAAGGCTTACGGATTATTCGTAACTATGACACTAGCCTTCCGGATTTGCTGGGTGATCGCGAGCAGTTAATCCAAGCAGTTTTGAATATTGCCCACAATGCTGCCCAAGCTCTTACAGATGAAATTGCCCAAGGCATTGCTCAAATTGAATTGAAGACCAGGGTGGCTCGCTCAGTCACTATTTCAAAGCAGCGCTACAAGATGGCAATGGATTTGCATGTCATTGATAACGGGCCTGGTATCCCTGAAGATATTCGCGAGCGGATTTTCTTTCCATTAGTTTCTGGTAGAGATGGGGGTAGTGGCCTGGGTCTCACCTTGGCTCAAACTTTTGTACAGCAGCACCAGGGTTTTATTGCTTGTGACAGCCGTCCTGGACGGACTGATTTTCAAATTCAAATTCCTTACCGTAGGCAGGAGAAAGCATTATGAAACCCGTTTGGATCGTGGACGATGATCAATCAATTCGCTGGGTGCTAGAAAAAGCACTCACTCGCGAGAACATCCCACACAAGAGTTTTTCCAATCCCAATGACGTGCTCAATGCCTTGGAAAAAGAGGCGCCTCAGGTATTGATTTCGGATATTCGCATGCCGCGTGGCAATGGCTTGGATCTTTTGCAAAATGTAAAAGAAACTCACCCGATGCTTCCCGTCATCATCATGACTGCATACTCTGACTTGGATTCAGCGGTATCGTCTTTTCAGGGTGGCGCATTTGAATACCTCACTAAACCTTTTGATATTGATAAGGCGGTAGAGTTGATCCGTCGTGCGATGGAGCAAAGCGAGCGTAATCAGTCCGGCAACAAAGAGATTAACGGTTGGAGACAAGACTCCACTGAAATTATTGGTCAAGCCCCAGCAATGCAGGAGGTCTTCAGGGCGATTGGTCGCCTTGCCCAGTCCCATTCAACGGTATTAATTACTGGTGAATCTGGAACAGGTAAAGAGCTGGTGGCTCAAGCTTTGCATAAGCATAGTCCTCGCGCCAAAGGCCAATTCCTTACATTTAGTACTGCTGCAGTACCTAAGGATTTATTGGAATCAGAATTATTTGGCCATGAACGTGGAGCATTTCAAGGGGCATTAACTTTACGTCGTGGCCGTTTTGAGCAGGCCGACGGCGGTACCTTATTTTTAGATGAAATTGGTGAAATCCCATTTGATTTACAGACTCGCTTATTGCGCGCGTTAACTGATGGTCATTTTTATCGCGTTGGTGGACAGGACCCCATCAAGGCAAATGTCCGCATTATTGCGTCGACCCACCAAAATCTAGAGGCGCGGGTTGCTGCTGGCGCTTTCCGTGAAGACTTGTTGCATCGCTTAAATGTGATTCGTTTGCGCATGCCTTCCTTGCGCGAGCGCGCAGAAGACATTCCTGTATTGGCTCGTCACTTCATGCTGTCCTGTGCAAAATCTTTGGGTGTTGAGTGCAAAAAACTCTCTGATGAAGCTTTAAAAGATATTAGTGCAATGCCGTTTCCTGGCAATGTTCGCCAATTAGAAAACCTCTGCCATTGGTTGACTGTAATGACGCCATCTAATGTCATTGGTGCTGGCGATTTACCTGCGGATATATTGGCCGAAGCAAGTGGTCAGCCTGTTGTGTTGCAAGGAGAGTCAGACCCCGCTAATCCAACGGTCACACGAGGTGGGGCTGTTGATTGGGAAGGCGGACTAGGGCGCTTAGCAGTCAAAATGCTTCAGGATGGCGATACGGGAGTTTATGACGCCCTATGCTCCAAATTTGAAAAGGCTGTTCTACAAGCTGCACTCGAGGTTACTCGCGGCAGACGTGTCGAGGCTGCGCAGCGTCTTGGAATTGGTCGCAATACGATTACACGTAAGTTGCAGGAGTTGGGGATAGATGACTGAGTTAGTGCGAATAGCCGCCTGGAATGTTAATTCAATCAAGGTGCGTTTACCCCAAGTCTTGAGATGGTTGCAGGATCAAGAAAAAGCGAAGAAGCCAATCGACGCTTTATGTCTTCAAGAGCTAAAGTTAACGGATGATAAATACCCGCATCGCGAGTTAGAGGAGGCTGGCTACCTTAGTCTAGCTGCCGGACAAAAGACCTATAACGGCGTTGCTATTATTGTTCGCAAAGCTGCATTGGCACCTATGGCATCTGACTTGGAAACCGCTTTCTTAAAGCCTGTTAGAAATATTCCAGGTAATGCAGATGAGCAGCAACGCATCTTGGCGGCCACAGTATGTTTTAAAGGAATGCAGCCTGTTCGATTGGTATCAGCTTACTTTCCCAATGGCCAATCGCCGGATAGTGATAAGTTTGTTTACAAGTTAGGGTGGCTTAAAGCGCTTGAAGCTTGGCTAAAGGATGAATTGAGCCAGAATAGTCGCCTCGCATTATTAGGCGACTTCAATATTGCACCTACCGATGTCGATGTATATGATCCCTCGAAGTGGGTTGGTCAAAATCTGGTATCTCCGCCTGAGCGAGAAGCATTCCAAAGGCTGATTGAGTTGGGCTTAACGGATTCTTTCCGGATGTTTGAGCAAGCTCCCAAATCATTTAGTTGGTGGGATTACCGCATGATGGGCTTTAGACGTAATGCTGGAATGCGGATTGATCACATCCTGCTAAGTGACGCTTTAAAAGAGAAATGCAGTGCGAGTCTGATAGATAAAGAGCCTCGCACTTGGGAACAGCCTTCTGATCACGCTCCCGTCATCGCAGAAATTAAAGCCTAGGTAGCCAATCCACCGTGACGAAGTAGCGCGTCAATACTGGGCTCTCGTCCCCTAAAAGATTTAAAGGATTCAGCAGCAGGGCGACTGCCACCGACTTCCAAAATTTCTTTTCTGTAACGCGCCCCTGTCTTGGGATCAAGCACACTGCCAGTGAGTTTTGCTGCCTCCTCAAAGGCCGCATAAACATCGGCGGATAGTACTTCAGCCCACTTATAGCTATAGTAACCAGCCGCATAGCCACCTGCAAAAATATGGCTAAATGAGTTAATCCAACGCGAGATCTCGGGTTGCGGAATGATGTTGTATTGATCGGCTATGACTCTTGAGGCATCGAGTACGGCTTGACCTTTTGCCCCTTCAGTATCAAAGCTCGAATGTAAGCGCCAATCCGTTAATGACATCACGATTTGACGTAGGGTGGCTAAACCATTTTGATAATTCTTAGCGGCTAACATTTTGTCAAAGAGCTCCCGAGGCAATGTTTTGCCGGTTTCAACATGAGCAGTCATTTTTTCTAAGACTTCCCACTCCCAGCAGAAGTTCTCCATAAATTGACTTGGCAATTCGACTGCGTCCCACTCAACACCATTGATGCCAGAAACACCTAAGGCGGCAACTTGGGTGAGAAGATGATGTAGGCCATGACCACTTTCATGAAAGAGGGTGATCACATCATCGTGGGTAATGGTTGGTTGGCGTAATACGCCATCCACTTTTACTGGAGGAGCAAAGTTACATACTAAATAGGCAACTGGAATTTGTATTTCCCCATTTGGCAGCTCTCTACGACCGCGAGCATCATCCATCCATGCCCCACCACGCTTTCCTGGGCGTGCATAGGGGTCTAAATAGAAGTAGGCGACGATCTGATCCTGGCAATCCTTTACTGAAAAGGATTGAACATCGGCGTGCCAGGTGGGTAAGTTGGCAGAATCAATTTTGACGTCAAATAGCGTCTGGATCACTCCGAATAATCCATCCAATACTTTAGGTAGAGGGAAATATTGCTTGAGCTCATTCTCGGAAAAAGAGTAGCGCGCTTGCTTTAAGCATTCAGCGGCAAAGGGAATATCCCAAGGTTCAAGTCCATTAGGCAGGCCTAGCTCTGCAGTTGCAAAATCACAAAGCTCTTGCCAATCTTTCTGGGCAAATGGTTTTGCTTTAATGGCAAAGTTGGTCAGAAAGAGATCTACCTCTTCTACGGTATTGGCCATCTTTGGTGCCAAGCTTAAATCCGCGTAACTAGAAAATCCCAGCATGCGAGCTTCTTCATTCCGGAGGCGCAGTTGATCCAGCATGTTTTGCGTATTGTCCCAATCGACCTTAGCTTTTGCGTATTGCGACGCTAATTCTGATGAGCGCGTTACATAAGCCTGGTACATCAGTTGACGGAGTTCTCTATTCTCGGAGTACTGCATTACCGGGTAGTAGGAAGGAAAGTGTAGGGTGAACGCCCAACCTTGCAGATTCTTTTGTGTCGCCAAGTCAGCGGCTGCTGCGATAGCATCTTCTGGAAGCCCAGCTAAATCAGAAATATCTTGAAGCACATGCACAAATCCATCTGTTGCATCCAAAACATGATCTGAAAAAGCTTTTCCTAGCAGAGCTTGTTCATCCTGAATTTCTGAAAAACGTGGCTTTTGTGAATCTGAAAGCTCTGCACCTCCCAGACGAAAATCCCGCAATGAGTTTTCAATCACTTTTTTCTGGGCAAGATTCAATGTAGAAAAGGCATTGCTTTGATTCAGATCCTTGAACTTTTGGTAAAGCGCGAGATTCTGTCCCAAGCTTGAGAAGAAGGCGGTGACTTTAGGCATCATCTCGCCGTAGGCAGTGCGAAGCTCCGGTGTATCTGTAACGCTATTGAGATGGGAGATCACACCCCAAGATCTGCTCAAAGATTCAGTGGCATCCTCAAGGGGCTCGACTAAATCATTCCACTTTGCTGGAGTAGTGGGGTTGACTGCATGATCTACTGCATGTTGTGCTTGTTCTAGTAGAAATTCAATTGCGGGTGCAATGTCGCTAGGCCTTACGTCAGGGTAGGTAGCAATGCCTCTACCAAACGAAATTAATGGATTCTTTTGAAGTTCAGTGGAAAGCTTTAGGGATGTAGAGATAGTCATCCCTATAGCTTAATGGACGATAGAAAAATTTGCCAAATAGCGTGGCAATCAGACTCTACGGGTTAGATGGTTTAGATGCCTTTTCTGCTGCCTCTAAGGTGTTCATTAAGAGCATGGTGATGGTCATAGGGCCAACGCCACCTGGGACGGGCGTAATCCAGCCAGCAATGTATCTAGCAGCATCAAAGTCGACATCACCACATAGTTTTCCATCTGGCAGGCGATTAATGCCTACATCAATTACTACGGCCCCGGTTTTTACCATGTCACCAGTAATCATTCTTGGCTTACCAGTGGCAACTACCAGAATATCTGCATCCTTGGTATGGTGTGCCAGGTCCCGGGTCTTACTGTTGCAAATGGTGACTGTTGCTCCAGCTTGGAGCAATAACATGGCCATCGGTTTGCCAACGATATTAGAGGCGCCAACGATCACGGCACGTGCGCCACGAATGGGGTAATCAATGCTTTCTAAAATCTTCATGCACCCATAAGGAGTACAAGGCTTGAATTCGGGTTGACCGACCATTAAGGCGCCAGCATTAGCTACATGAAAACCATCTACATCTTTCTCAGGAGAAATAGCTTCGAGTACACGCTCTGCTGCAATGTGTTCGGGAAGGGGGAGTTGAACTAGGATGCCATGAATCGATGGATCAGCATTGAGCGTAGCAATACGGGCAAGCAATTCTTCTTCGCCCAACTCTACAGAGTAGCGCTCGAGCACAGAATGAAAGCCAACATCCTCACAGGCCTTTACTTTATTTCTGACATAAACCTGACTGGCAGGATTTTCGCCAATAACAATAACCGCTAACCCTGGTCTGATACCTTTCGCGGTAACAATTGCCCCACGCGCAGCAATTTCAGCGCGTAGTTTTTTAGAGAGGGCGACGCCATCAAGTAACTGTGCAGGCATGGGAAATTAATTTGGTTGTGGATCTGAGAGTGCTAAACGGAGGAGGTCGGCAACGGTATTCACATTGAGTTTTTCCATGATGTTGGCGCGATGCGCTTCTACCGTCTTAATGGAGATACCAAGATCGTCAGCAATTTGTTTGTTCAAGCGTCCAGCCACGATGCGTTCGAGTACTTGGCGCTCACGACCAGTTAGCTTACTTAATAGGCTTTGGGTAATCTTACGTTGACTTGCTTGTGAATAATCAATGCGTGCTTTAGCAAGCATTCGATCGACTAAGCCGCAAAGATCATTTTCTTTAAATGGCTTTTCAATAAAATCTACTGCACCACGTTTCATGGTGG
The DNA here is from genome assembly GCF_002206635.1 of Polynucleobacter aenigmaticus. GTDB lineage: Bacteria > Pseudomonadota > Gammaproteobacteria > Burkholderiales > Burkholderiaceae > Polynucleobacter > Polynucleobacter aenigmaticus. Next base: position 121,707 of record NZ_NGUO01000009.1, read on the forward strand.
AGACTGCCATCGAGACATCACCATGGCCAGTAATAAAGGCAACAGGCATTGGTAAGTTCTCACTAATCAAGCGTTCTTGCAATTCAAGGCCAGACATGCCTGACATTCGAACATCCAGGATGGCGCAAGAGATTGTGGACTTATCCGTGCTTTGCAAGGATTGCAAGAATCGTTCAGCACTGGCGTGACAGCGAACCACATAGCCATTACTTTCTAGCAGCCAGGTGAGGGAGTCACGAACTGCTTCGTCGTCATCTACAACATAAACTACTTCGGCTTGATTGGGTTTATTAGTAGCGCTGATATTCATAATGGCTCTCGCAGATAAATCTTAAAAAATTGCATAAATTAACTAGTAGCTTTAGAGCCCGGGGATTCTAGAGGTAATAGTATTGTAAAGGTGCAGCCAGATAGCTTTGTATGTTCCGCATCCATCTGATTTTTTGCCCAAAGGCGACCGTGGTGAGACTCGATGACTGACCGGCAAATATTCAAGCCCATACCCATGCCATCGCTTTTGGTGCTAAAAAAGGGCTCAAACATACGTTCAATGACTGATTGGGCGATTCCGCCACCGCTATCGGTCACTTGGATGCGCAGCATAGCGGGGAAGGTGCTCGTATCTAGATCTGCTGAAATTTGGACTGGGGGTGCTGACCAGCGTGAGGAAAGTGGGTAAACCTCTCTCACACTATCTAGAGAATTCTTGAGGAGGTTGACCAATACCTGCAGAATCAAGACGGGATCCAAGTCAACCAGCGGTAGATTTTTAGCAATCTCGGTGCTGATGCTCAGGCGATGGCGGTGCGCTTCAATCTCCACTAAACCAACCGCATCGCTAATAATTTCGCTGATATCACAAGATTTACGTTGTGGTTCACTACGCTTCACAAAGCCCTTGATGCGCTGAATAATCGTTCCGGCCCTATGTGCTTGATCAGATGCCTTTTCTAATGCCGGAAGGATGTCTTTTTGTAGATCTGGATCTATATGCCCCTGTAAGCGTTTTGCCACACCCATGCAGTAGTTCGAGATCGCGGCAAGAGGCTGGTTTAATTCATGGGCTAATGAAGAGGCCATTTCACCCATAGTTGTTAAGCGGCTTGTAAATTGCATGCGCTCTTCTTGTTGACGAGCTAAATCATCCGCCTCAATACGAATCGTGATGTCAGTTGCAATCAGAAGTTGTGCTAGATGCCCATCTACCCACGGGACAAAACGTCTACGAACCTCATACCACTTTGAGGTTCCCGTGGCCTCATCGAGTAGTTGAATTTCTTCTGATTCAGACTCCTTATATAAGAAGGAGGGGGGAATATTGGTAGTTGCAGTGTTATCAGATTCTTCCAATAGAGCTTGCATCGTATTTTGAATGATTTCACCGCCAGCCAATGCAAAATGGCCCTTAGAGGTATTGTCAAAACGCTCACGATAAAAACGATTTGCAAATAACAATTCGCCAGTTTCGTTTGACACTACTGAAACTGCCGCATCCAAACCCTCTAACACTGTCACGAAGCGTTCTTGTGATGCCGCCAACTCTTCACGAATTTTCTTCGGTTCAGAAATGTCGATTAAAGAGGTAACCCAGCCAGTTTGGGTTCCTTTTTCATTGATCAATGGTGCGATAAAGGTGCGCGTTTGAATGACTGTGCCATTGCGATGCAATATTGAACCTTCAATACCAATTTTCTTCTCTTGACTCATGGCGAGCTCGAGAGCTCTATTCATTTTCTCATTGAGCTCACCTCTTAGCCCTTCAGGCCAAAAGGCAAAAGGGGGGTTTTGTCCAATAAGCTCTTTGGCGGACCAACCTGTCATTTCGCAAAATGCTGGGTTAACATAGGTAATTGTTTTATTCATATCGTGAGCGCGGATACCAACGGGGGTTGAGTTTTCCATGGCGCTACGAAAATTGGTTTCTGCGCGAAGATTGGCTTCGGCTTCTTGGCGAACCTGCATTTGCTTTAATACCGACCACAGACTCCAAATCACAAATGCGCTTAAGCCCAGTACTACACCAATCAACATTCTAAAAGAGAGGTTAGTAGCGGGTGGGTAAGTGTCAATGCGCAAGCTTAGATTTGGGCTGAGTACTCCAAGATCAAGACTAGTTTGGTTGCTAAAAGCGCGCTTTGGCGTATTTTTATCAGATGAAATCGCAAGAATTTTTTCACTATCGGTAATTAATGTGAATCGATACTGTCCTTTAAGCTCCCCGGGGATCATTTCGAGCACACCCTGCGTTGTATAAAGTACTGCAACCATTCCCTTTATCTCGCTCCCGTAAATCTGAGGAACTGCTTGCCAAAATACATTGCGGATTTCTTTTGATATGAGCTCATCGCTTGGAACCTCCAACGATATAAATTGACTAAAGGCTGGTCTATTTGTTGCGGCGCTTAATTCAATTGTTTTTTTCAGCGCCTGGTTCAGGACGCTAGCATTTTCCGGTTTGTTGAACCAATCCGTCTTCAAGTTGTCCATTGGAATTTTCCACTGGCGCTGTGCGGTTTCATTGATCCAAATAATTTGCGCTATTTCATGATTGCTTTGCAGTAAATTTTCTGCCTGAATTACGACATTCTCTTTTGCTTTGGCGGATTCACTTGAAATAATGTAGTCCCTACCGATCGATTGCAAAACATCAGTGTTATTTGCAAAGCGTAATTGAATGCGTTGTTTTGCAAAAGAGAGCTCTCTAAATAGGGCTGCTTCTTGCTGGCCTTTTTCCTGAAGTTGCAGGGTACCCATAATGACCCCCATGACTACGGTAAAAAGCATAATGGCTATTAATGGGGTGTAGATAAGCTTAAAACTCCGCATACGACGGAGCCACTTCACAGGCTTAAGCTGCCAGATTGAAAGTACGATTTTTTTCATGTAATCGGCTTATTTTGCCTGATTAGCAGCCTTATCCGCTGTATTTACAAGAAATCAAGAATCTATTTGCATTGCAACAAAATACCATATAGTGAGAAATACTATCATTATGTGAAAAATTGCTTGTTTACACCCATAGACCTTCCTAGAATATTGCCTATAAAGTAGACAAATAACATCGATGTAACCAATGGAGGCAGTTTATGGCAGCAGTTCCAGATCAAATTTTGGGTAGCGCAGGCAAGCAGGATGCGGATCCAGGTGAAACCCAAGAGTGGTTGCAGGCGATAGATGGCGTAATTCGGAATGAGGGTCCAGCAAGAGCTGCTTATCTCATTGACCAACAAATTTCTCACGCACGAGTTAATGGTGTGAACCAACCATTCCATGCTGAAACGCCCTATATCAATACGATTCCAGTAGAGCAGCAAGCGCGCCTACCTGGTGATCAAAATGTAGAGCATCGAATTCGTTCTTACACGCGTTGGAATGCGATGGCGATGGTTTTGCGCGCCAACAAGGACACCAACGTTGGTGGGCACATTTCATCATTCCAGTCTGCAGCTACTTTGTATGACGTAGGTTTCAACCATTTCTGGCATGCACCATCTCCCGACCATGGTGGCGATCTCATATTTGTTCAAGGACACTCTGCGCCTGGCGTTTACGCCCGCGCCTATATGCTCGGACGTTTGGCAGATGAGCAGTTAGATAACTTCCGTCAAGAAGTAGGCGGCAAAGGTATTTCTAGTTACCCGCATCCTTGGTTGATGCCGGATTTCTGGCAGTTCCCGACAGTGTCCATGGGCCTAGGCCCAATCATGGCCATTTATCAAGCGCGTTTTATGCGCTACATGCAGGACCGTGGATTTATTAAATCTGAAGGTCGTAAAGTCTGGGCCTTTTTGGGTGACGGTGAAACAGATGAGCCGGAGTCACTCGGCGCAATTGGCATGGCCGGTCGCGAAAAATTAGACAACCTAATTTTTGTTGTGAACTGTAACCTGCAACGCCTTGATGGCCCCGTGCGTGGAAACGGCAAGATTATTCAAGAGCTCGAAGGCGAATTCCGTGGAGCAGGTTGGAATGTGATTAAAGTAGTTTGGGGTGGTAATTGGGATGCTTTGTTCGCGCGCGACAAAAAAGGCATCTTGATGCAGCGTCTTGGCGAAATTGTCGATGGCCAGTACCAAACTATGAAGTCTAAGAACGGTGCCTATGTTCGTGAGATCGTATTTAATACACCCGAGTTAAAAGCTTTGGTAAGCGATTGGAGTGACGATGAGATTTGGCAGCTCAATCGTGGTGGCCATGATCCCCATAAAGTATTTGCAGCCTTTCATTCGGCTGTAAATCACAAAGATCAACCTACTGTTATCTTGGCTCACACCATTAAGGGTTACGGCATGGGTGGTTCTGGTGAGGCGATGAACATTGCCCATCAAGCAAAGAAGATGAATGCGGATGACGTACGCCGTTTCCGTGATCGCTTTGAGATCCCCGTTAAGGATGAGCAGTTAGATGAAATGCCTTTAGTGAAGTTTGCTGATGGCAGTCCAGAGCTTGAATACATGAAGGCCCGCCGTCAAGAGTTGGGGGGCTATCTTCCGCAACGTCGCATGAAGGCTGAGAGTTTGCCGGTACCCGCCTTAGATGTTTTTGCCCCATTGCTTGAGGCTACATCGGAAGGTCGCGAGATCTCCACAACCATGGCATTTGTCCGCATGCTCAATATGATTGTGCGGGACAAGGTTCTTGGAAAGCGCGTAGTACCGATTGTTCCTGATGAGTCACGGACTTTTGGTATGGAAGGTATGTTCCGCCAGTTGGGTATTTGGAGTCAGTTGGGTCAGCTTTACACCCCTGAAGATCATGATCAATTGATGTTCTACAAGGAAGACAAGACTGGCCAGATTTTGCAAGAGGGCATTAATGAAGCGGGCGGTATGTGCGATTGGATTGCTGCTGCAACTGCCTACTCGACCCATGGCGTGCCGATGTTGCCTTTCTATATCTTCTACTCCATGTTTGGTTTCCAGCGTATTGGAGATTTAGCTTGGGCTGCAGGCGATATGCGTAGCCGTGGATTCTTATTGGGCGGTACTGCTGGGAGAACCACTTTAAATGGTGAAGGTTTGCAGCATGAGGATGGTCATAGCCAGGTGTGGAGTGCTGCTGTTCCAAACTGCATTAGCTACGATCCTTCATTCTCTTTTGAGGTTGCGGTAGTTATTCAGGATGGTATGCGTCGTATGCTTGCAGACCAGGAGGATGTCTACTACTACATCACCTTGATGAATGAAAACTACGCCCATCCAGCGATGCCAAAGGGTGCCGAGCAAGACATCATTAAGGGCATGTACAAGCTGAAATCTGTTGGCGATGCCAATGCGAAATTACGCGTACAGCTTTTAGGTTCAGGCACGATCTTCCGTGAAGTTATTGAGGCTGCTGAAATCTTGTATAAAGATTGGGGTATTGCTTCTGATTTGTGGGGTTGCCCAAGCTTTACTGAGTTGGGTCGCGACTGGACTGCTGTTCACCGTAACAATCTGCTTAATCCAGCAACCACACCAGCTCTATCTCATGTGGAGAATTGCCTCAAAGATACCGTCGGACCAGTCATTGCTGCAACTGACTATGTGCGCTTATTTGCTGAGCAAATTCGTCCGGCCATTCAACATATGGGTCGTCGTTTTGAGGTATTGGGTACAGATGGTTTTGGACGCTCTGATACTCGTGAAAAATTGCGCGACTTCTTTGAAGTGGATCGTCGTTGGATTGCTCTCACCGCATTACGTTCTTTGGTTGATGCTGGTCAGCTTGATCGCCAAAAGCTTGCCGAAGCAATTAAGAAATACGACATCGACACCGCTAAACCAAATCCAATGACGGTTTGATAAGAGACAGATAATATGAGCCAACTAATTGATATTAAAGTCCCGGATATTGGGGATTACAAGGATGTGCCTGTCATCGAGGTTTTAGTAAAAGCCGGTGACCGTGTTGAAAAAGAGCAGTCTATTGTTGTGTTGGAGTCTGACAAGGCGACCATGGATGTTCCCTCATCTCACTCTGGTGTGGTGAAAGAGGTCAAAGTTAAAGTAGGTGATTCGATCTCTGAGGGCGCTATTGTTCTCGTTCTCGAGGAGAGTGGTGAAGCGACGGCCCCGGCCGTAGCACAAGCCGCTCCTGCTCCTGCACCCGCTCCAAAAGTAGAGCCGCCGATTGTTCGTGCTCCAGCACCTCCGCCTGTGAGCAATACTCCGGTTGATGTAGACCCAACTGCAAGTCATGCCAGTCCTTCAGTGCGTAAGTTTGCCCGTGAACTCGGTGTGACTGTTCATCAAGTAAAGGGCTCTGGTCCTAAGGGAAGAATTACTCAAGAAGATGTGCAAGCTTTCGTAAAAGCCGCGATGAGTGGCGGAGCAGGAAGTGGCTCTAATGCATCTGGTGGCAGCTTAGGCGGTCTGAATTTAATTCCTTGGCCAAAAGTAGATTTCTCCAAGTTTGGTGATACAGAGCGTCAGCCATTGAATCGCATTAAGAAACTCACTGCTGCAAACCTCGGTCGTAATTGGGTGATGATTCCTGCGGTGACTTATCACGAAGATGCAGACATTACAGATCTAGAGGCATTCAGAGTTCTCACCAATAAAGAGAATGAAAAGCAGGGTCTGAAAATTACTATGCTGGCTTTCTTAATGAAGGCTGCTGTAGCAGCACTGAAGAAATATCCTGAGTTCAACAGCTCAATTGATGGCGATGACTTGGTATTGAAGAAGTATTTCAATATTGCGTTTGCTGCCGATACGCCAAATGGTTTAGTGGTGCCAGTGATTCGTGATGCAGATAAAAAGGGTATTTTTGAGCTTGCCCGAGAAACTTCCGAATTGGCTGCGCTTGCGCGTGATGGCAAATTAAAGCCAGATCAAATGCAGGGCGCTAGTTTCACTATTTCTTCATTGGGTGGTATTGGCGGTACTTACTTCTCGCCAATCGTGAATGCTCCTGAGGTGGCGATCCTGGGCGTGAGCAAGGCTGCTATGAAACCAGTTTGGGACGGCAAGCAATTTGTACCACGCTTAATTTGTCCATTGTCATTAAGTGCCGACCATCGCGTAATTGATGGTGCTTTGGCAACGCGTTTCAATGTCTATATTGCTCAGCTGATGTCCGACTTCCGTCGCGCAGCACTATAAGGGGAAGATATGGCTAAGCAAATTATTCTTGTTCCAGATATTGGCGATTATTCAGATGTACCAGTGATTGAAGTGCTCATCAAAGTAGGTGATGTCATTGAAAAAGAGCAACCACTGCTCGTTCTGGAATCTGACAAGGCAACCATGGAAGTTCCTGCGGATGCAGCTGGAACCATCCTTAGCATCTCTGTAAAGGCGGGCGATAAAGTTGGCAAGGGCAGTATCGTTGCTGAAATAGAAACAGGCGCTGCAGCAGCACCTGCTGCTCCTTCTTCCGCTCCAATACCTGCGGCAGTAGCTGCCGCGGTGATCAGCGCCCCCATTGCTGGTCAATACAACGGTAAGGTTGATCATGAGTGTGAGGTGCTCGTATTGGGCGCCGGCCCTGGTGGTTATAGCGCTGCTTTCCGTAGCGCAGATTTAGGTATGAGCACAATCTTGGTGGAACGTTATTCAACATTAGGTGGCGTTTGCTTAAATGTGGGTTGCATTCCTTCCAAGGCTCTATTGCATACGACTTCAGTTATGGATGAAGTCAAAACGATGTCTAAACATGGCATTAGCTATGGCGCCCCCAAGATTGAGATTGATCAACTGCGTGGCTATAAAGATTCCGTCATTGCAAAACTCACTGGTGGTTTAGCGGGTATGGCTAAAGCACGCAAAGTTACGGTAGTGCGTGGATTGGGTCACTTCTTGGATGCAAATCACGTTGAGGTTGAACTTACTAAGGGTGATGGCCAGGATCTGGTGGGTCAAAAAGAAGTCATTCGTTTTAAGAAGGCGATCATTGCAGCGGGTAGCCAGCCAGTAAAGCTTCCATTTTTGCCTGAAGATCCACGTATTGTGGATAGCACTGGCGCTTTATTGCTCAAGAGTATTCCAAAACGCATGTTGGTTATTGGCGGCGGCATTATCGGCTTAGAGATGGCTACTGTGTACAGCACCTTAGGCTCACGTATTGATATTGCCGAAATGATGGATGGCTTGATGGCTGGCGCTGATCGTGATTTAGAAAAGGTTTGGGAGAAATTTAATGCCGGCCGATTCGAAAAAATTATGCTTAAGACGCGGGCTGCTAAAGCAGAAGTAAAAGCCGATGGCATTCAAGTCAGCTTTGAGGGAGAAAATGCTCCGACAGAACCGCAAACCTATGATCTCGTACTGGTTGCAGTAGGGCGCACACCTAACGGCAAGAAGATTGATGCGTCAGTTGCCGGCGTCATTGTGGATGAGCGCGGTTTTATCCCAGTCGACAATCAAATGCGCACTAATGTAAATAATATTTTTGCAATTGGTGACATTATTGGTCAACCTATGCTCGCTCATAAAGCTGTTCATGAAGGTCACGTTGCTGCAGAAGTTGCTGCTGGTGAGAAATCCTATTTCGATACCAAACAAATTCCTTCGGTTGCTTATACCGATCCAGAAGTAGCTTGGGCTGGTTTGACGGAAGAGCAATGTAAAGCGCAAGGAATTGCTTATGAAAAAGGCTTATTCCCGTGGGCTGCCAGCGGTAGAGCGATTGCGAATGGTCGTGACGAAGGTTTCACGAAATTAATTTTTGATGCTACAAGCAAGCGCATTATTGGTGGCGGAATTGTTGGAACTCACGCAGGTGATTTGATTGGCGAAGTTTGCCTTGCCATTGAGATGGGTGCGGATGCGGTTGACATTGGTAAAACCATTCACCCACATCCCACTCTAGGGGAGTCTGTTGGTCTTGCTGCAGAAGCTGCTCATGGCCACTGCACTGATTTACCGCCAGTGAAAAAGAAAGCGCATTAATGCATCAATAATTCCGGCATAGCTGGATGAGAAAAAGCCCCGATCGCTGAACTGACTCACAAAAGTTGGACAGTTCAGAGATCGGGGCTTTTTTTGTGTCTACTTCAATACGAATGCTGCAGTATTTTGGAGTGCCTAAACTACTCGGAATTACTTCTTAGTACTAGTTTTACTTGCTGTCTTAGCAGCTGTTTTTACTGTTTTTTCAATAGAGCTCGTAGCATTGTTGAGATTGGTTTGTGCAACTTCAACTGCGTGCTTGACAGCCTTTTGGCTAGTTTCAAATACATTGGTGGCGGAAGCAATTGCTTGTTTCATGGCATTCACAGCAGCATCAGATCCTGCTGGTGCGTTATTGGTCCAGTCTTCAACTAAGGCATTGATTTTCTTTTGACCAGCTTGAAATTCTTTCTCAGCTGACTTGGTAAAGTTTTCTTGAGTTTCATGAGCCAGCTCATATAAATGACGGCTATAAGCCATGATTTTTTCAGCCATGGGTTGAACAGCCTCTGCTTGATGCGCGAGAAGTTGTTGAATATCTTTTACTTCTAATGCTTTTTTTGCGCTACTCATGCTGTCACTTAAGCTTTGCTTGGCAATGTGCATATTTAGCTCGACTAATTTCTCGATGCTTTTAAGTGCTTGATTTGTGAGGCCACTCAAAGTTTCTAAATTCGCTTTTTGCGCTGCCGCAATCTGTTCTGGTGTTAAGTTCATTTCAATCCCTTTCTTGTGGACTCTCTCTGTTTGCTCACTATGAGCTTTATTTATACATTATCAATCCCATGCAATTTCCATTTTATAGTATTTATATTGCATTGCAATATAAAACAATGCTTTCTCAAGCTTGGGACAGCGGAAATCAAAATGAGCCTAAAATCATCGATTACCTACAAAAAAACCCATATATTCAATAAGTTATCTATGAAATTGAAGCTTGACGGCCTGATTGCACCCTTGTTTGTATTAATTTGGAGTACTGGCTTCGTCATTGCGCGTTTGGCTATGCCGTACGTTGAGCCAGCAACATTCCTGTTTTGGCGATTTGCAGGCGTACTAATGGCTATGGCGTGCCTTAGTTTGGTATGGAGAATCAGTTGGCCGAGTTGGTCTCAGTTCAAACATATCGCTGTAGCGGGGATATTGCTGCAGTTTGGCTATCTACTGGGCGTATGGTTCGCAGTTCGCCTTGGTATGACCGCAGGACTGGTGGCAATCATTGTGGGTTTACAGCCCATCATCACTGCCTGGTTCGCTGCTTGGGTTTCGGAGAAGGTGACTGGACGACAGTGGATTGGTTTGGGTTTTGGATTTGCTGGTGTCGCATTGGTGGTGGTAGAGAAAATTGGTTTTGCCCATATACCGCTCTTTAGCTATGTTCTGGCATTTGCTGCCTTGCTTTCAATTACCTTTGGCACGTTGTATCAAAAGAAATTCTGCCCAGTATTTGATCTGCGTGCAGGATCCTCGATTCAGTTTGGTGTATCAGCTGTTCTTTGTTTTGCTTGTATGTACTTCTTTGAGTCTGGTGTCATGGTTTGGAATGCCTCTGTTATTGGCGCATTGCTATGGGCCATCTTTCCCCTATCGATTGGATCAATCAGCTTGCTATTTATGATGATTCGTAAGGGGGCAGCAACCAAAGTAACAAGTCTGCTCTATCTGACGCCTCCAACTACTGCTGCGATGGCATGGTTCTTGTTTGATGAGCCCTTCACACTAATGATGGCGGGCGGCTTGTTGCTGACCATGACGGGGGTGGTTTTGGTCAATCGAGGGCAAACAAGCACCGTGGCGACGATTGCGGAATAAGTGTGCCCTAGACACGGGCATTATTGAGCCCTACGCATGTAATAAGCGCGGTGTAGATAAAAAAGTTATTTATCATTCTGTATGTTAAAAGTTTTGGAAGGTAATTGGGGATGCATTTGAATCGATTTTGGCTCATAGTGGCCGTTGGCCTTGTGTCGTTTGGCGTCGCCACTTCTTTTCAGGCAAGTGCAGTCAGTAAAGATTCTCAAACCGCAAAGTCGACTAAGGTGTCAGCAAAGACGCCAGCTAAATCAGAAGTCAAGAAGACGGCAAAGTCTTCCAAGAAGCCCAAAGTTGTTCGTATTACCGTTACTCGCACTAGCGAGCCAGTGGTAGAGGCAAGACCTTCATTTGCAACTGCATTGGGTTTGCGTGGTCAGCATGATGACCTCAGCTTGAAGTCTAGCGTGGCTATGGTGGTTAATCAGGACACCAAGGAAGTTTATTTTGAGAAAAATTCCTCAGTTAGCCTGCCGATTGCTTCTATTACCAAACTGATGACTGCAATGGTGGTGCTCGACTCTAAATTACCGCTTAATGACACCATTGTGATTAATGCAGATGACGTTCATATTTATCGTAGCTCACGCCTTGCTGGCGGAACAGTATTGACGCGAGAAGAGGCTTTGTTGCTAGCTCTAATGTCTTCTGAGAACCGTGCTGCTTATACTCTTGGTAGAAATTACCCGGGCGGTATCCCAGCATTTGTTGATGCCATGAATCGTAAAGCGCGAGAAATTGGAATGACCCATTCCCATTTTGCAGATCCTACCGGCCTGATGAGCGAGAACGTGGCATCGGCCGAAGATCTAACGCGCATGCTGGGTGCTGCTTATCAATACAAAATGATTCGTGAGTTTTCTACTTGGCCAGATCTGACCATGGTGATTGCAAAGCGACCACAGAAATTCTTAAATACCAATCGCCTAGTTCGTGCTGGCGACATGAATATCGGCCTACAAAAAACAGGATTTATTAATGCGGCAGGTAAGTGTTTGGTAATGCAGGCCAGAGTGAATAACACACCCTTGCTATTAGTCTTCTTGGACTCTGTTGGGACGCAATCGCGCTTTGCGGATGCTGTGAGGGTGAAGGATTGGTATGAGCGTATGCCATCTGGAGAGCCTCAAGCTATTCGCCGCTTAATGTAAGCGATACAGCGGTACTGCGACTATATGAATGAGCTTAAGTTGACTTGGGTTTATAGCCCATGCCTTTTGAAATTTGCAGTGCGGTATCTTGCAATAACCGCAACCACTCTGCCTTGATGCGATCAGTAGGGGAGCTCAGCGAAAGGCCGGCAACTAATTTTCCGCTGTCATCAAAGATTTCGGCTGCCACGCAGCTCACACCCAACTCCAATTCCTCATTGTCACGTGCATGACCTAGTTGCCGTACTTGAGTGAGTTCAGAATCCAGTTTCCCTAATTCCGTAATGCTATTTCTGGTGTGACCGGCTAGGCCAGTACGAGTGACGTAGGCTCGAACCTGGCTTGCATCATCGCTGGCCAAAAATAATTTGCCAACTGAGGTTAAGTGGAGCGGGGCACGACCACCGATAGCTCGGACCACCTGCATGCCAGATCGCTCGCTATAAGCGCGGTCGATATAGACGATTTCATCGCCTTGGCGAACCGAAAGATTAATTGTTTCACCAGTGAGCTTATGTAAGGCTCTCATGGGTGCTTGCGCCGCCTCACGAACAGATAGACGCGCTTTTACTAGATTACCGAGTTCAAGTAACTTAAGGCCGAGCCGATACTTGCCACCATCACCACGCTCTACTAAACGACAGGCTACTAAGTCATTGAGGATGCGATGCGCTGTCGACGGGTGCAGATCCGTTTGCTCAGCGAGGTTTTTAAGGCTACTGGATTCTTCATGAACAGCGAGGGCGTCAAGTAGATTCATCAGGCGTTCAACTACCTGAATAGCTGTTTTACCGGCTTCCCCTGGAGTTTTAGGCGCTTTAATGGGCTTGCTCGTTGTCATGCTGTCAATTGTAGCGATTTTTATTTAAATTGCACAATATGAAATGTCATTTCAGCACTAAAGGAAAAGCTGGGGGAGGTGGCTAATTGCGTAAAGCAGTGACACATTCATTAATAAGGGCCGGCCCCTTGTAAATAAGTCCGCTATACAGTTGAACCAAGCTGGCACCAGCAGCCACTTTCTCCTGAGCATCTTTGCCAGAGAGGATGCCGCCAACGCCAATAATGGGTATTGAATCACCTAAATTTTCTTTGAGACTGTGGACTACTCGAGTAGATGCAAGGCGCACTGGAGCGCCAGAGAGGCCGCCGGCTTCTTGCCCAAACTCAAGGTCTTGAACGGTGTCGCGCGCAATCGTAGTGTTAGTGGCAATGATGGCATCAATGCCAAACTCCATTATGAGTTCGGCAATAAGCTTGATGTCATTTTCATCTAGGTCTGGTGCTATCTTTAAAAAGAGTGGCTTGCACACGCCGTATTGATCGCTAAGAGCTGCACGAGCCAAATGCAGTGAGCCAAGCAAGGAGCGAAGCATTTCCTCTCCCTGGAGAGCACGCAAATTCTGAGTGTTTGGTGATGAGATATTGACCGTAATGTATGAGGCCACCTCATAGACCGCTTCCATTGCGGTCACATAGTCGCTAGCAGCGTTTTCAATGGGTGTACTTGCGTTCTTGCCAATATTTAAACCAACAATGCCACCATTTTGCCAATAAGCAGAATTGCGCACACGCTTTACGCAAGCGTCGACACCATCATTGTTAAAGCCCATACGGTTAATAATTGCCTGCGCTGCTGGAAGGCGGAACATCCGCGGCTTAGGATTACCGGGTTGCGGTTTTGGGGTAACGGTACCAATTTCTAAAAAACCAAAACCCAAGGCGCCTAGCGCATCAATATGCTTACCATCTTTATCTAATCCAGCAGCTAGGCCAACCGGATTGGGAAAGGTGATACCGCAAAGAGTGCGTGGGTCTGGAGTTGGTTGCTGGACCAAGCGACGTAATAGTCCCCAGCGCTCAGCGCGGTCTAAATTACTCAGCGTGAGATTATGGGCCCGCTCCGGATCTAAGGAGAACAGCCAAGGACGAAGGAGTGGGTAGCTATCGATCATGGGTTGATATTATGGCCCAATGATGGGTTGCCAGTGGTCATCAATCAAACCTTCAATAGGCTGAAACTTAGCCTTATAGGACATTTTTTCACTATTCTCAATGTAGTAACCCAGATAGAGATAAGGAAGGTCTAGCTCTAAGGCCTGCTGAATTTGCCACAGAATGCTAAAGCTTCCATAGTTAGCTGAGCTGCTATCCGTATCAAAGAAGGTATAGACCGAAGAGATGCCTTGATCCAAGATATCAATCATGCTGACCATGCGCAAGCGACCTGGGTGAGGATCATGCTGGCCATCGCGAAACTCTACAATTCTGGAGTTAACGCGACTTTGTAATAAAAACTGCATGTACTGATCTTGATTATCTTGATCCATATCGCCGCCGGCATGTCGCTCATTTTGGTAGCGTTGATATAGTTGATAGTGCTCCTCTTGATAGCCTAGGTTGAGGACGCGGACATCTAGTCCAGCATGTTTTTTCCAGGCGCGTCGCTGGCTGCGGTTGGGCTCAAAGTGTTTGACCGGAATGCGAGTGGCTGTACAGGCATTGCATTCATCGCAGTAGGGTCGATAAGTATATAAACCACTGCGACGAAATCCAGCATTAACTAACTCGCCATATAAATCTGCATGAATTAAGTGTGATGGTGTTGCGACTTGTGAACGAGCAGTTTTGCCGGGAAGATAGCTGCATGGGTAGGGCGCTGTTGCATAAAACTGCAGCGCAGTGAGCGGAAGTTCTTTTAATTGGGTCATAGCCAGTGACGCAAAATCTCTTTATTCAGTTTCCAAGGAATCTCTATATTAGTTTGCTTTAAGGCAATCTGCAGATGTGATAAAAATTCATCTCGAGAAATGGGCGCTGCCCCTAGAGAATCCAGGTGTGCAGTCTCTTGCTGGCAGTCGATCATTGCTACATGGTGTTGATTACACCAAGCGGCAAGAGTGGCCAATGCAATTTTGGAGGCATCTGTTTGGTGGCTGAACATGGATTCGCCAAAAACCATACCGCCAAACGCAACGCAATATAGGCCACCAACGATGCACCCATCTTCCATTACTGCAATGCTATGGGCATGACCTTGTTCATGTAGATTGGTATATGCATCCATGATTTCATGGGTAATCCAAGTGCCATCTTGATCTTTTCTTCTGGCGGTGGCGCAGGAGCGAACGACGGCACCAAAATCTTGATCAACCAAGATTTCCTTCCGAGAGTCTAACAAAAAATGCCGAATAGTTTTCTTGAGTGAATCATGGCACTTAAAGTCGACAGGCTTTAATACCATCCGGGGGTTAGGTGACCACCATAAGACGGGTTGGTTATCTGAATACCATGGAAATATCCCCATTTGGTATGCACGAGCTAATTGCCCTGGATAAATTCGATCACTGACTGCAATTAAGCCTGGAACGCTGGGGTCGGGATCCTTGCAGTGAATAGGATTGGGAAAGTCATCTTGCGCTCCCAGCCAACGGATATTGCTCATATGCTTTTGGTGTCTAAATCTTTTCTGATGGAAGAATATCTCTACTGCGAACACTAAATTCATTCTCAGCATCAAAAATCCCTGCAGCACGATCCGCAAAGTACCACTCTAGAGTCTGTTTTACCGTAGGAAAGGCAATTTCATTCCAGGGGATATCTTGCTCATGAAAGAGGGCGACCTCCAAACTTTCTTCACCAGCATGAAATTCTGGAGAAGTCATATTGGCTAAGTAGAAGAGATGGACTTGCTCTGCATGAGGAACATTTAGCAATGAATAGAGGGGGCCAATATCAACAATTGCACCAGCTTCTTCTTGTGTTTCTCGAGCTGCTCCAGCGCTAGTGCTTTCACCAAGCTCCATAAATCCAGCGGGCAAGGTCCAGTAACCGTGTCTAGGCGCTATCGCACGCCGACACAACAGTATTTGATTCTCAAATACCGGGATGCTACCAACAACATTGCGTGGATTAAAGTAATGAACCACTCCACAGGATTCACAAACATGGCGCTCCCGTGAATCATCCGCGGGGATCTTCATGGTGATGGGCGAAGCGCAATGCGAGCAAAACTTCATGCGGACTTTCTAAAAATGAGCGGGGATAATCCCGCGTAATGCATTGCACAGCATAATCTCTTTCGCATTACGAAGTTCTTCAATACTGAGGTTAACCTCCTGGGCATTCCATTTTGGATCATTCAATATGATCGACCTCATGACTCCGGGTAGCAGGCCCGCTGCCACCGGCGGTGTAAGCCAGCGATCTCCAGACTTGATAAAAATACTACTCCTACCGCCTTCAGTAACAAATTCTTGCTCATTAATAAAGAGGGCATCAAAACCACCAAGACTCTCGGCTAATTTCCAGGCCTGGTCATAGATATTTCGATGACTCACTTTGTGCCGTAACAACATATTGCCGGAGTAAAGGATAGCGTGATCGGGATTGGGAAGAATATCACTAGCCCAAAAAATCTTGACCGGATTTGTCTGTGGAATCAAAGGGGCCAGTTGAAAGCTTACTTGCCCAGCATGATCAAGATCTAATCGCAATCGATATTCCGTATCAATGGTGCAATTTTCGCAGGCATGACCAATGACTTTTTGGATATCTGGCAAGTGAAAAGGAATTCCGAGCGCTTTCGCTGAATGCGCTAAGCGATCCAAGTGGAGTTCTAGATGTTGGGGTGTTGACTTGCGTACTAAGATTGTTTCGAATAAACCAATCTCACTGGGCAGTTCGCTCAAGAATGCAGCTTTAATATGGCATTCTTCCCATTCTTTTTTGGCTTCTGAGTCAATTGTGATGCCGGCACCCACTCCTAAGGTGAAGGCTGAAGCATTTGAAACTGAGTTGCGATCAATTTCAATAGTGCGGATCGGAACACTGAATGCAAAATCACCACCAGGATCTAACCAGCCGAGCGCGCCACAGTAGTAGGCGCGATCTTCTGCTTCTAGCTCCTGGATAATCTCCATGCTTCTTTTTTTCGGGGCGCCAGTAACGGACCCACAAGGAAATACTGCACTGAGTACATCCTGCAGTTGAATACCAGGCTTTACTTTTGCCTGAACGGTTGAGGTCATCTGCAAAACATCCCCATGCCTAGCGACTTCAAATAATTGCGGGACCGTTACAGTGCCCGGTAAAGCAAGGCGGCTAAGATCGTTGCGCAATAAATCGACGATCATGACATTTTCAGCTTGATTCTTTGCGTCTTTAGATAAGTGATCTGCTGTATCGCTCAGTGCGCTCGCGGTCCCTTTCATGGGCATCGCTTTTAAAGTATTGCCTTGACGCTGGATAAATAATTCGGGGGATTGCGATAGGATGAAATTGGAATCTTGCGCAATGAATGCCCCGAATCTGCCTGGTTGGCGATCTCTCAGTCGTGAATATAGGGCCAGTGGATCACCATAAGTTTCGCCTGTAATGCGAAAGGTATGGTTAATTTGATACGTATCACCATTGCGAATGTACTCTTGAATAGTCTTGATATCAGAGGTGAACCGCGCCTTATCCACAGAAAATTGAAGATTAGCCACACCGGCTATTTGAGTATCGGGTTCAAGTGCGCGTATGCCATTCTTGATGAATGCATCCACTTGATCTTTGCCTAAGCTCTCATAGGATGTGTAAGACCACGCTTGAATTAAGGGATGTTGAACTGCGTTGGTATTCTTACGCTGCTCGAGTTTGTGAATGTATTGACCCAACTCATAAGCAAATGCTGCTACAACGTATATACCGCTGGCGAGGGCTTCATTGATCTCTTGAAGGCACCGATCTACTGCGGCAATAGTTTCTGAGCGGCTAGAGCCGGGGTAAATAGCCCAACGTCGAAGTGCTTGCTTATATAAGCGGCTACTGGGTTTAGCCCTGGTGCTTTGGGCATCATCCAGCAATATCATGCAGTTAGTCCTTGGGTCTAAAAATTTAGTGGCAATTACTTTAGAACAGTAGCTGATTCAATGGTGACAGTTTTGCTTGGCACATCAGACATGCGCCCCATTCTTGGTGCTGATGCAACCATGGTGGGGATTCTACGTATCGCATCTATTGTTTGTGTACCGGAAATGACTTTGCCAAATACGGTGTAGCCATCACCCATAGCATTTGGATAATTCAATCCCTCATTGTCCTTAACGTTAATAAAGAACTGAGCAGTTGCTGAATCAGGGTCAGAAGTGCGAGCCATAGCAATGGTGTAGGTTTGATTCTTTAGGCCATTTTGAGCTTCTGACACCACGGGTGCATTAGTCGGTTTTTGCGTTAAGTCCGGAGTGAAGCCTCCGCCTTGAATCATGAATCCGTCAATGACGCGATGAAAAATGGTGCCGTTATAAAAACCGCTATTGACATAGTTCAAAAAGTTGGCAGTAGTCTTTGGCGCTTTGAGGGAATCAAGCTCAACAACAAAATTTCCCATCGTCGTTTTGAACTCAACTTTAGGTCCAGCTACCGTTGCAGCGCTGGCGAGGAGACTGGTCACAATAAATAGCGAGGCGATGATTTTGCGCATGATGTAGATCCTTAAAGTTCCAGAAAAGATTGTATAAATATGATTGTATTGCTCAAAGCCCGGACGGTACTTGGCCGGCGTAGCGGTAAGCCATTTCGGTAAACATGCCTGGTCTGTCTAGGTAATCTAGAGCCCAGTCGATCGTGTCAACCCCCCAAAAAGCATGTCCATCAAGCACGAGGGTTGGTACACCAAATGCGCCATCAGCTTTTGCCGATTCCGTATTGGCCACTAGTTGCGCTTTGATCTCTGGGGCATCAGGCTTTGGGGTATCCACTGCAAGCCCAAGATATTGACAAAATTCTGGCCAGGATAAATTGGGGTCTTTGCCTTCTACCCAAACATATTCAAATGCTCGTTCAACCATATCCCATTGGGCATTTTGCTGAACTAGTAAGCGTTGTGCTGCAACGGTCAGAAAAGGGTGGTGCTCTGGAAATCGAAACGGTAGACCCAATTTTTCAGCGAGCCATAAGCAGTATTGGTAAGTATGAGGGCGTTTTGCTTCTACCTCGCCAGGACCGCGATTGTCGGTTGCTCGAAAAAGACCGCCCAGCAAGATCGGTACGGGTTTGATATCCACCCGTTTCTCCAGGCGATGGCGCTGCTTAATATAAAAATACGAAAATGGTGAAATGATGTCGTAATAAAAAATACCCTTAATAGGCGCTGCGCTCACCAGTTCTTGATTCATTTCTTGTTGAATTCCGCATCTAGCTTACGTAAAAAAGCCATCTTCTCGGCAATCTGAGTTTCTAGGCCTCGGTCGACCGGCTCGTACCAATGGGGCTCGGTCATTCCGTCCGGGAGGTAGGATTCTCCGGCGGCATAGGCATGGGGCTCGTCATGCGCATAGCGATATTCTTTCCCATGCCCCAACTCCTTCATGAGTTTGGTTGGTGCATTGCGTAGATGATTGGGCACCGGCTTACTTTGATCGTTTGCGACGTAAGCGCGTGCAGCATTAAACGCCTTATAGCTGGCATTGCTTTTGGCAGCAATCGCCAGATACACCACGGCTTGACCTAAGGCTAATTCGCCTTCAGGAGAGCCAAGACGCTCAAAAGTTTGAGCAGCATCATTAGCTAACTGTATTGCGCGTGGATCAGCAAGGCCTATATCTTCCCAGGCCATGCGGATAATTCTTCTAGCCAGATAACGCGGATCTGCGCCTCCGTCCAGCATCCGACAAAACCAGTAGAGGGCTGCATCAGGATTAGATCCACGAACCGATTTATGTAGCGCAGAAATTTGATCATAAAACTGGTCTCCACCTTTATCAAAGCGACGTGCTTGGACAGTTAATGCATTCTCAATAAAGTGCTGATCTACAGTCTCCATATTGGAATTCGGTGTAGAAACGGCATTGCGCACTTGCTCTACTAAGTTCAGTAGTCGACGAGCGTCGCCATCTGCATGAGAAATCAGACTATCAATCGCAGTCGATTCAAATGCAATATCAGGCATTGCATACTCGCGAGCTCGATCAAACAGTTGCTTAAGCTCTAGGGCGCTCAAGGACTTCAGTACATAGACCTGGGCACGTGAGAGTAGGGCGGAATTCACTTCAAAAGAGGGGTTCTCAGTCGTGGCGCCAATAAAAGTAAATAGGCCGGATTCAACATGAGGCAATAAGGCGTCTTGCTGACTTTTATTAAAGCGATGAATTTCATCAACAAAGAGAATTGTCTGCCTGCCATATTGAGACATGCTTTGCTGTGCTTGCTCTATTGCTTCACGAATTTCCTTTACACCAGCCAAGACGGCTGAAATAGCAATAAATTCACGATCAAAGGCTTTGGCAGATAGGCGGGCTAAGGTAGTTTTTCCAACGCCTGGAGGCCCCCACAAGATCATGGAGTGCGGTTTACCGGAGGCAAAAGCCAGATTCAGTGGCTTACCTGCGGCTAGTAGATGAGTTTGACCAATGACTTCTTCAATCGTTTTAGGGCGTAAAGCTTCCGCTAAAGGTGGCGGCGGTGCTTGCTCAAATAGATTACCCATATTCCCTGATTTAATTCTGTATAAATAAGATCACGAGGGCCGCCCAAAGCAAACATCCAGCCGAAACTATTGTGAGCCGATTGCGTAAAGTAATAAATGCTTTGCAAGCTTCTTCACTAGAAAAATAATATTGATATGTTTCTTTATCAATATTGCGTTGGATGACTAATGCAGATGCCAGAATAACCAAGCCAACAGGAATATAAATATGCAAGGCTACCCAGGCGACCAATGCGGGTATGACGCCCCAAATCCAAGCATTACGATCTTCCCAGCGATCTCCCGGAGGTACTTTTCCTAGAGTGTGTAAATTAGCACCCCAATGCAATGCACCCATAAATGCGGTGATGATTGCTCCATAACTAGCCAAGGACTCTGCACTTAAATAATTGAGCGGGGTTGGTGCTAGCTGAACCATTAGAGCTAGTCCTACAAAAGGAATTAGGCCGGCGTAGGCTAATTTGAGTACTAGGGGGGGCAATGGATTCACAAAGACTTCTTCATTTGGGTTGGGGGCTAAGTTTCTCAGTTACTGGGTTGCTAAATTATTGATCATAGGTGTAGACGCCGCGACCAGTCTTACGTCCGAGATAGCCAGCAGCAACCATTTCGCGTAGGAGTGGGCAAGGGCGGTATTTAGAGTCGCTGAAGTTCTCAAAATATACTTCCATAACAGCTAAGCAAGTATCTAGACCAATTAAGTCGGCTAAGGCAAGTGGGCCAATAGGTTGGTTGCAGCCTAATTTCATGCCAGCATCAATATCTTCTGGGCTAGCGAGCCCTTCATAGAGAACAAAGAAGGCTTCATTAATCATTGGCAACAAGATGCGGTTCACAACAAAGCCAGGAGAGTTCTTAACGGTGATTGGCTCCTTGCCAATGCGTTTAGCCATTTCAATAATGGCAGCATGAGTGGCATCTGAAGTTTGTAATCCGCGTATGACTTCAACCAGCGCCATCATGGGAGGTGGGTTAAAGAAGTGCATGCCAATAAAACGACTTGGATTGGAATCGAGGGCGGCAAGTTTCGTGATCGATAGCGAAGAAGTATTGGTTGCGATGATGACTTCTTTGCCAACAATCTCGTCGACTTGATGCAAAATCTTTTCTTTAATTAATTGATTCTCGGTGGCAGCTTCAATCACCAATTGCAAGCCCTTGAAGTCAGCATACGATGTGCTGCCCTTGATGCGCTTGAGTGCAGCATCTTTGCCTTCGGCCGTGAGAGTTTCTTTCTTTACTAGGCGATCTAAGCTTTTGCTAATTTGACTTAAACCACGCTGAACAGCAGCATCACTAATATCAACCATCACCACGTCTAGACCGGCAACTGCGCATACTTGCGCAATACCATTGCCCATCGTACCCGCACCGATTACTCCGACCGATTGAATCTTCATGCTATTTCCTTTTTTGATACTGTGATGAACCAAATAACTGTTCCCTTGCCTTGTCATCATGCAAAGGCTTGCGTAATGCTGTTAATACTTCAACGCCACGCTTTACAGCAGGGCGCTCACTAACCATTTCAAACCAGCGCTTGAAATTAGGATACTCATTAATATCGATTCCCTGATTCTTCCAATTGCGTGTCCAAGGAAAAATGGCGATATCTGCAATAGAGTAACTTTTTCCTGCGATATAGGGATTATCTTTCAGTTGATGATCAATTACTCCATAAAGGCGCTTGGCTTCATTAGTGTAGCGAGTAATCGCATAATCAATTTTCTCTGGTGCATAGATCCTAAAGTGGTGGTTTTGCCCTAAAAGAGGGCCTAATCCACCCATCTGAAACATCAGCCATTGCAGTACCTCATATTTGCCGCGGGTAGATTTAGGTAAAAACTTCCCTGTTTTGGCGGCAAGGTAGAGCAGGATTGCGCCAGATTCAAAGAGGTGGATGGGTTTGCCATCTGGCCCTTGAGGATCTTGAATAGCCGGGATTTTATTATTTGGGCTAATAGCCAAGAAGTCTGGTTTGAACTGATCGCCTGCACCAATATCAACCGGATGAGCTATCCAATCTTTACCGAGCTTATAGCCGCACTCCTCAAGCATGATGTGTACCTTATGCCCATTCGGAGTTGGCCAGCTATAGACATCAATAATGTCTTGTTTGGATTTGCTTTTCGCCACTTTAGATTCCTTTAATTTTTACAGGGATTGCAAACGCGTTAATGCATTGGAAAGTGTTTGTTCTTTTTTAGCAAAACAAAAACGAATCACGCCAGACTCAACTGGGGCTGCATAAAAAGCAGAGACCGGAATAGCTGCTACACCAATCTCCGAGGTGAGCCAAGTGCAAAATTCTGCTTCACTCAACTTCGATTGCGGGATATCTAGATCCGTGTAGTTAACGCACTGAAAATACGTTGCTGGCGCAGGCAGTAGTTTGAAGCCAGTTGCTCGCAAACCAGTTTGGAAGTAATCCCGCTTAGATTGATAAAAAGAGGGTAGGCTTAAATAATGATTTTCATTCTTCAAGTATTTCGCTAAGCCATATTGCATGGGGGTATTGACCGTAAATACATTGAACTGATGTACTTTGCGGAACTCCCTCATCATCGCCGCAGGTGCTGCCACGTAACCGACTTTCCAGCCAGTAACGTGATACGTTTTACCAAAGCTGGAAATTAAAAAACTTCTCGCAGCTAGTGCAGGGTGGCTAGCAATACTTTGATGTACATGCCCGTCATAGACCATATGTTCATAAACCTCATCACTCAGGATGAGCGTGTTGGTGTTCTTTACCAATTGGGCCAACCGAAGAAGATCAGATGCTTGCCACACTATTCCGGTTGGATTGTGTGGCGTGTTAATAATGAGTAGTCTCGTTTTTGGGCCAATTGCATTGGCAAGATCTTCCCAAGGGATTGCATAAGAATAGACCCTAGATTGATCATCGCGTTTTGCAAGTAAAGATACTGCGATGGTTTTCCCGCCAGCTAAATCAATCGATGGGCGATAACTATCGTAAGCGGGTTCAATAATGACAACCTCATCACCTGGGCTCACGCATGACAAGATTGCAGTCATGATTCCTTGAGTGCCACCTGCGGTGATGGTAATTTCTGTTTCTGGATCGTAGTCATGACCGTAAAGGGCGGAAATTTTCTGGGCTACGCTATGCCGTAACTCTGCAACCCCTGCCATCGGTGGATATTGGTTGTGATCAGCTAGCATTGCTGCATTGACCTCGGCTATTAACTCTCTATCGCAAGGGAAGTCTGGAAAACCTTGACCTAAGTTAATGGCTTGGTGCTTTGCTGCTAGGGCTGACATGACCGTAAATACCGTTGTTCCCACCTCAGGTAGGCGACTCGGAAATGCTGGTGTCAGATGGGAGTTTTGGTCCATGCGGGCGGTTTAAGGCAAATAAAGTAGGTAGTCGCTAGAATGGAAGAAATTCATATTCAAATTGTGCCATGCTGATTGTTCTTTCACCCGCTAAATCCCTAGATTACAAAACCCCGGCCAAGGTCAAGGCGCCCACCTTGCCTGAGTTTGTCTCGGAATCGGCAAAGCTCATTGCCGATCTCAAGAAACTCTCACCTCAGGAAGTTGCCAATTTGATGGGTTTATCCGACCAGTTGGCCGCGCTCAACGTTGGCCGCTATCGAGATTGGTCTAAGAAATTTACCGAAGAAAACAGCAAGCCAGCCATTTATGCCTTTGATGGTGATGTCTATGACGGGTTTGACGTTAAGACGCTCAATACCAAGGCAGTGGATTTCGCTCAGGACCATATTCGAATTCTTTCTGGTTTATATGGCGCTCTGAGGCCTCTCGATTTAATGCAGCCTTATCGCCTAGAGATGGGCACTTCTTTTAAGAATGCTCGAGGCAAAGACTTGTATGCATTTTGGGGTGAGCGGGTCACGGACTCTCTTAAGAAGGTTTTGGAGAAGCAAAAGAAGCCCATACTGCTTAATCTGGCATCTGAAGAATATTTCAAAGTACTGCAGGCAAAAAATTTGGACTGCCCAGTGATTTCTCCGGTATTTCAGGATGCCAAGGATGGAAAGTACAAAATTATTTCCTTTTATGCTAAACGCGCTAGAGGATTAATGGCGCGCCACGTTGTTGAAAATCAGATTACCGATCCCGCAGATTTGAAGGGCTTTAATTTGGATGGCTACAAATATATTGCCTCTGAATCTAAGCCTGAAAAACCGCTATTTAGACGTCCAGAAAGAAAGTAGGAGGGTGCATCATGGCTGTACATCGCACTAAATCCTCGCAACGCTCTTCGCCAGATGTAGAGCGCTTGGTTGCAGATGCTATTTCTTTGGCAGCCTCAGGCAGTCATATTGAAGATCAGTTCTGGGAGGAGCGCTTAAATATTCGTTTAATGCGCTTACTCAAGAGTCAAAATCAAAATGTAATTGATGCGGCTTTGGATCAAACCTTCAGAATTAATACGGTGGCCTTTGAAGTGCTTGCTGATTGCGCTGAGACTCTGGCAGAGTCTTTGGTGATGGAGCATGAAGGGCGGAATTGGGATGTGCTGTTGCTGGCCATGCCTATTGTTGCCCATACCCGCTATCAAATTCCATCCGGCCCGCTATCCGTCAGCGCCATTGAAGCGACTGCTGCTGCGCTGCACAGCTCAATCGCATCCACAGAGACGCGCTTAGCAATCATTCCTTGGCTATACAGCATCGATCAAATGCCACACTCCCATTGCCAAACTCGATTGCTTACTGAAGCTCTAGCAACAGCGGCCATTACTGGAAGTGAGATCAAAATAGAGTTGCGCGAGATGTCTGAGACGATTGCGGTATTGGCTGATCCACGTTTTATTATTGCGGCTATTTCTGCCCCATCTGGTTCGCCACTATTTCGTTGGCAAGCTGAACCCCCAACTCGACAAGAGCGTGGCGTGAGCATCATCGGATGGCAAAACACCATGCAAGAGCCGATTGCCTCACTCTTGCCTGGTTGCGAATTTGAGCTCTTATTGCCAGAGGCTTATTTTACTAACTGCCGTTTAGCAGATAAACATGTTCGTCCATTAAGCATTAGGGCTGCCGTGAATTTCTTGGAAAGCACCCTTGGAATCTTGCCCGCTGGAATTTCATGCGTCGTTGGCGCCTTTGGCGAAGATCAGGCTGATGAATATCGCATTTCATTTAGCGTGAAGGGATCCTCAGAGGTTGTCTATGGTGTGATTTGGCCCCTGTACGATCGTGAGAGCGTTGCCAATGATGCGCTCAATGATTTATCGGATGACGATAGTCCGATGAAGAGAATTGCAGATGCACTGCGTGATGCTGGTGTCGATGACGTCTTCCGCCATGCGATGCTTTTTGACCCTGAGCTTTGTGATGATTGTGGTGCGCCCTTATTCCCAGATCGATCAGGCGATGCCGTGCATGCAGAGTTGCCCGATGATGCCCCAACACAGCAGCCTTTGTTTCATTAGGCGAACTCCAGACTTCTCAGTAGAAATAATAAAAAGCCGAGAAATTCTCGGCTTTTTATATTGAAGCTAAAACAGGAATACCGCTATTAGTTCTGTGTAAAAGGCTCTGCACCAGCAAATAAATGTGGAAGTTTGCCGGTCTTCATTTCTGCGGTTTGACAGAAATCAGCCAGACGAGTTCCAGACTTAATATTGAAAAGCATCGCTTTATTACCCAGCACCACAAGATCATGGCCAGTAGTGGTGTTCTTGTAACGCAAACTACCCGGTAAAGAATTCTCACGACTGAGGTCAAAGGTTTTAGATTCCCAAGTAAGGCGAACCTTTTCCGTTGTTCCCGTAGTTTTGAATTGCTTACTTTCACTACAAGTCCAAGTAGATACTTCTTCGCTAGCAAAGGCCGGCGCTGAACCCAAAAGTCCTGCTACAGCCAAGCCAACGATAAGAAGAGTTTTTTTCATGTGTATAAATCCTTATGAGAGGAGATGCTTAACACCAGCTTGTTCTTCAAGCAATTCATTCAGAGTGTGATTCATGCGCTCACGTGAAAACTCATCAATCTCCAAGCCTTCAATCATCTTGTATTCACCGTTTTCACAAACTACTGGATAGCCGTAGATCACTTCAGCAGGAATACCATATTCACCTTTAGATGGAATACCCATAGTGACCCATTTGCCATTCGTACCGAGAACCCAATCACGGATGTGATCGATTGCTGCGTTAGCGGCAGAAGCTGCAGAAGATAAGCCGCGCGCTTCAATAATCGCTGCGCCACGTTTTCCAACGGTAGGAATAAAAGTATCTTTGTTCCAGGCTGCATCGTTGATGCTGTCTTTTACAGACTGGCCATCAACGGTTGCGAAGCGATAGTCGGGGTACATCGTTGGGCTGTGGTTACCCCAAACAACCAATTTCTCGATATCGGCAACTGGCTTGTTCAACTTGTTTGCCAACTGTGATAGTGCGCGGTTGTGATCAAGGCGCAACATTGCTGTGAAGTTTTTCGCAGGAATATCTGGAGCAGATTTCATGGCGATGTAAGCATTGGTATTTGCTGGGTTACCAACAACCAAGACTTTGACAGTTTTCTTAGCAACCGCATTAAGCGCTTTGCCTTGTGCAGTGAAAATTTGAGCATTTGCTGAGAGCAAATCTTTGCGTTCCATGCCTGGACCACGTGGACGTGCGCCAACTAATAATGCAACGTCAATATCTTTGAAAGCTGTCATTGGGTCAGAGTGGGCTGTCATGCCAGCAAGCAATGGGAATGCGCAATCTTCCAATTCCATCATCACGCCAGCCAACGCTTTTTGAGCTTTTTCGTCTGGAATTTCTAGTAACTGGAGGATTACTGGCTGGTCTTTGCCCAACAAGTCGCCATTGGCGATGCGAAAGAGAAGGGAATATCCGATTTGACCGGCTGCACCGGTGACTGCAACACGCATTGGGGCTTTTGCCATTACTAATAACTCCAGTTCAGGTTAATTAATGAAAACTCTTCCATTATCCATTCAAGTGTATGGACTTTCCAATTACACTGTCAATGTCTTATATAAGATATGAGATAAACCTGGATTTTATCCAACTGAAGCTGTCCTGGAGTTAATTTGTCACTTATATCCGAACCAATTGCCTCATTTAGCCCGCTTTATGAGCAAATCAAAGCCATGATTCTGGCTAGCTTACAGGCATCCGAGTGGTTGCCTGGGGATGCCATTCCCAGTGAAATGGAGCTTGCAGCTCGTTATGCTGTCAGCCAGGGCACTGTGCGTAAGGCGATTGATGAGTTAGCCGCACAAAATTTATTGGTCAGACGTCAAGGGAAGGGCACTTTTGTTGCCACCCATCAAGAGGAGGGCTGGCAGTACCGCTTTTTACGTCTTGAGCCTGATTCCGGTGAAAAACTCCAACTCAAAAACCAGTTTTTAGCTTGTGAATACATCAAATCTGATGAATATATCGCCCATTTGCTTAAATTAAAGGCAGGTGACCCGATTATTCGTATTGATCGAGTGCAAAGTTCCGCAGGTAGACCTATCGTGTTTGAAGAAATTTGGCTGCCAGAAGGCCGTTTTAAGGGGCTGACTTTAAATGCCTTGAATGCCTTGTCTGGCCCCATGTATGCGCTTTATGAGGGTGAATATGCAACTCATATGGTGCGTGCTGAGGAGAAAATTAAGGCTGTTCTTGCAAATGACGACCTTGCTCAATATTTACAAGTTCCGGTTGGCGCAGCTTTACTGTCGGTTGAAAGGGTGGCTTTCACCTACGGGAATAAACCAGTAGAAATTCGACACGCAAGATACGACACTGCTGATCAGCACTACGACAATAAATTGAACTAGGTAGTACACTGAAAAATCAGTAAAAACCACTATTAAACCCCTTTAAACGCTAAAAAGTCCCCACCACCTCTAAGGTTTCCAATAGAATATGTTGCGACACAACAAAGCCACACTGAACCTCCACCGAAAGATTGAGATTGCCCATGGTTGATGCACAGCAAAACGTAAAAAAAGATAGACCGGTTTATCGAAATATTGGTCTAGCCCAGTTGATTAAGTACCGCCTTCCTTGGGCTGGGAAAGTTTCTATTCTTCACCGCATTAGCGGGGCAGCATTATTTTTGATGTTGCCTTTCCTGTTGTACCTCCTAGATCAAAGCTTAGCTTCTGAGATGAGCTATCAAAAGTTTCAGGAAATTACAGGTCATGTGCTGGTCAAAATCATTCTTCTCGGTTTAATTTGGTCCTTCTTGCACCATTTTTGCGCAGGCATACGTTATCTCTTGCTAGATTTAGAGATTGGCGTTGAAAAAGCCGAAGCAAATCGCTCAGCGATTTTTGTATTTCTCTTGGGTCTCGCTTTGACGGCGGTTGTTGGCCTCAAATTATTTGGCTTGTACTAAGCGTTTGTTCATTAAGGAAATCTAATGCCTATTTATCAAATTGGACCGAAGCGTTTAGTTGTTGGCGCTCACTACGGCCTTAAAGAGTGGATTATTCAGCGAGTAACTGCCATTGTTATGGTGGTTTTCACTATTGTTTTGCTAGCTGACTATTGCATTACTGGTAGCGCTACTTATGAAGGCTGGGCTGCATTGTTTAGCAATCAGTTTATGAAGCTCTTGACCCTCTTGTTCTTCATCAGCCTGTTCTATCACGCATGGATTGGTATCCGTGATATCTGGATGGATTACATCAAGCCCGTCAGCATTCGTTTAACACTTCAGGTGTTAACTGTTCTGTATCTCGTAGCCTGTGCGGCCTATGCCGTACAAATTTTGTGGAAAGTGTAATTCAATGACCGCGATTAAAAAAGTATTGCCACGCCGTCGTTTCGACGCAGTAATTATTGGTGCAGGTGGTTCAGGTATGCGCGCTTCTTTGCAATTAGCAGAAGCTGGCTTGAACGTTGCGGTATTAACTAAGGTTTTCCCAACACGCTCACATACTGTTGCTGCACAAGGTGGCATTGGCGCTTCCCTCGGCAATATGAGTGAAGACAACTGGCACTATCACTTTTACGACACCATCAAAGGTTCCGACTGGTTAGGCGATCAAGATGTCATCGAGTTTATGTGCCGCGAAGCTCCTAAAGTAGTTTATGAGCTCGAGCACTTTGGAATGCCATTTGACCGTAATCCAGATGGCACGATTTATCAGCGCCCATTTGGAGGTCACACCGCTAACTATGGCGAGAAGCCTGTTCAACGTGCTTGCGCTGCAGCTGACCGCACTGGTCACGCGATGTTGCACACTTTGTATCAACGTAACGTGCGTGCAAAAACAAACTTCTTTGTTGAGTGGCTCGCTTTGGATTTAATTCGTGATGATGCTGGCGATGTCGTTGGTGTTACTGCCCTCGAAATGGAGACTGGCGAGGTTTATATTCTCGAAACTAAAGTAGTCATGATGGCTACCGGTGGTGCGGGTCGTATTTGGGATGCATCCACAAACGCATTTATCAATACTGGTGACGGTATGGGTCTAGCTGCTCGTGCAGATATTCCATTGGAAGATATGGAGTTCTGGCAATTCCACCCAACTGGCGTAGCTGGTGCGGGCGTATTGTTGACAGAAGGTTGTCGCGGCGAAGGCGGCATTTTGCGTAATAAAGATGGTGAGCGCTTTATGGAGCGCTATGCGCCAACCTATAAAGATTTAGCGCCACGCGATTTCGTATCCCGCTGTATGGATCAAGAAATTAAAGAGGGACGCGGTTGCGGTCCTAATGGTGATTATGTAGTGCTCGATTTGACTCATATTGGCGCAGAGACCATCATGAAGCGTTTGCCTTCTGTGTATGAGATCGGTATCAACTTTGCAAACGTGGACGTAACAAAAGAGCCTATTCCAGTTGTACCAACCATCCACTATCAGATGGGCGGTATTCCAACAAACATCAACGGTCAAGTTGTTGTGCCTGCTAATGGCATACACAACGAGATTGTTAATGGTCTTTATGCTATCGGTGAGTGTTCTTGCGTATCTGTGCACGGTGCAAATCGTTTGGGCACGAACTCTTTGCTCGACTTGCTAGTTTTCGGTCGTGCAGCTGGTAACCATATCGTTGCGATGGATCTCAAGAATCGTGAGTTCAAACCTTTGCCTGAAAATGCAGGCGAACAAACATTGGCACGTATTGCAGCGCTGGATAATTCGACTTCAGGTGAATACGCGCAAGATGTTGCAAACGACATTCGTAAAACAATGCAGAAGTACGCTGGTGTATTCCGCAATCAAGAATTGATGGACGAAGGTGTTCGTCAAATGGCGAAATTAACTGAGCGCGCAAAGCACTTATGGTTAAAAGACAAGTCTCAGATTTTCAATACAGCTCGTATTGAGGCCTTGGAAGTGGCTAACCTGATTGAGGCTGCCAACGCCACAATCACCTCTGCAGCTGCTCGCAAAGAGAGTCGTGGTGCACACTCGCACGATGATCATCAAGAGCGCGATGATGACAACTGGATGAAGCATACCCTTTGGTATAGCAATGGCAATAAGCTGTCTTACAAGCCAGTGGTGTTAAAGCCCTTAACCGTTGAGTCCTTCCCTCCTAAAGAACGTACTTTCTAAGCGAAGAGAAATAGAAAATGAGTGATATTCGTATATTTGAAATTTACCGCTACGATCCTGATGTCGATGCAGCTCCACGTATGGAACGTTATGAGCTTGAGTTGACTGGTGAACGTATGTTGTTGGATGCCTTGATTTCTTTAAAGAAGCAAGATGAGAGCATCACCTACCGCCGCTCATGCCGTGAAGGTGTTTGTGGCTCAGATGCCATGAACATTAACGGTAAGAATGGTTTAGCTTGCTTAACTAATATGTTGACTTTGCCAAAAGTGATCACATTGCGTCCATTGCCTGGCTTGCCAGTTGTGCGTGATTTGATTGTTGATATGACTTTGTTCTTCAAGCAATATTTGTCTATCAAGCCTTATTTAGTGAATGACAATCCTGCGCCTGAAAAAGAGCGCTTGCAGAGCCCTGAAGAGCGTGAAGAGTTAAATGGATTGTATGAGTGCATCTTGTGCGCCTCATGCTCCACATCATGCCCGTCTTTCTGGTGGAATCCGGACAAGTTTGTTGGCCCAGCGGGCTTACTCCAGGCCTACCGCTTTATTGCCGATAGTCGTGATGAAGATACTGCGCAGCGCTTAGATAACTTGGAAGACCCATATCGTTTATTCCGTTGCCATACCATCATGAATTGTGTGGATGTATGTCCTAAGCATTTGAATCCAACCAAGGCAATTGGAAAGATCAAGGAATTAATGGTTCGTAGGGCGGTATGACCCTTAGCAATGCAGAGTTATATCGTTTAAAGAGTGATGCCCGCAGGGGCTTACTTGAGAATGATTTAATTCTGCAGCGTTTCTTTGGGCGCTACGGTGCCCAGTTAAATGCGGAAGATGGAAAAGTTTTAACCCAATTACTGGCCCTGGAAGACAATGACTTGATGGATTTATTAATCGGTCGTAAGGATTCTGTGGCTGTGCTGGAAAAAGAAGCTCAGGAGGCCTCTTTTAAAGCGGTTTTACAAAGGCTGAGAGAGAAGTAACTCGGCACTTTGATGTAGTTGTAGCGCGGATGCATAATCAAAAAGCGTATTAATCATCAATTTGAATGACTAAGGATTAGAAATGATTGAATCGGATATCAAGGCAAAACTCTCGTTTTCGGATGGCACCCCAGATATTGATCTGCCAATTTACAAGGGGACTGTTGGCCCTGATGTAATCGATATTCGTAAGCTCTACGGCCAGACTGGTAAGTTTACTTACGATTCAGGCTTTCTTTCCACCGCCTCATGCAACAGCAAAATTACCTACATCGATGGTGATAAAGGTGAGTTGCTATATCGCGGCTACCCAATCGAAGATTTAGCGCATAACTGTGACTTCTTAGAAGTTTGCTATCTATTGATTAATGGTGAATTACCAAACGCTGCACAGAAAAAAGATTTCGAAGAATTGGTCATGCATCACACGATGGTTCATGAGCAAATGCAATTCTTCTTGCGCGGTTTCCGCCGTGACGCCCATCCAATGTCCGTGTTGACTGGCTTGGTTGGTGCAATGGCAGCTTTCTATCATGATGAGATCGATTACAGCCAGCCACACGCTCGTGAAGTAGCGCAAATTCGTTTGATCGCGAAGATGCCAACATTGGTTGCCATGGCTTATAAGTATTCTGTTGGCCAGCCATTTATCTATCCTGATAACTCTTTGTCATACACAGCAAACTTTATGCGCATGATGTTTGCAACTCCTTGCGAAGAGTACAAAGTGAACCCATTATTGGTGCGCGCTTTAGACCGCATCTTCACATTGCATGCTGATCATGAGCAAAATGCATCGACTTCAACAGTACGTTTGTGCGGTTCTTCGGGAACAAATCCATTTGCCGCCATCTCTGCCGGTATTGCATGCCTGTGGGGCCCAGCTCATGGTGGTGCAAACGAAGCTTGTTTACAGATGTTGAATGAAATTCAAGCAAATGGTGGCGTTGAGAAGATTCATGAATTCATCGCTCAAGTGAAAGATAAGAACTCTAGCGTTCGTTTGATGGGCTTTGGTCATCGCGTCTATAAAAACTTTGATCCACGCGCAAAATTAATGCGTGAGACTTGCTACGAAGTATTGAATGAGCTTGGTCTGCAAGATGATCCATTATTCAAATTAGCAATGACACTTGAGAAAATTGCATTAGAAGACGACTACTTTGTAAGTCGTAAGCTCTATCCAAACGTAGACTTCTACTCAGGCATCGTGCAGCGCGCCTTAGGTATTCCAACAGAAATGTTTACCTGTGTTTTTGCTTTGGCAAGAACAGTGGGTTGGATTGCTCAATGGGAAGAGATGATCACTGATCCTGAGTACAAGATTGGTCGTCCACGTCAGTTATATGTTGGAGAAACTTCACGTAAAGTTCCCAATATTACTGTTCGTAAATAAAAGTTTTAAAGGGTTTTCATGTCACGCACGCTTTACGATAAATTGTGGGATGACCATGTCGTCTATTCAGAACAAGATGGCACGGCCACGATATATATAGATCGTCAGTTATTGCATGAGGTGACAAGCCCTCAAGCTTTTGAGGGCTTGAATATTGCCGGCCGCCCTGTTTGGCGTATTTCTGCCAACTTGGCGGTATCCGATCACAATGTTCCAACTACCGACCGCTCCGAAGGGATAGCAGACCCTATTTCTAAGTTGCAGGTAGATACGCTAGATCAAAATTGCGATGCCTTTGGCATTACGCAGTACAAAATGAATGACTCCCGTCAAGGGATTGTGCATGTAATTGGACCGGAGCAGGGTGCTACTTTGCCTGGCATGACCGTTGTCTGTGGCGATTCACACACCAGCACTCATGGCGCATTTGGAGCATTGGCATTTGGTATTGGTACGTCAGAAGTTGAGCATGTACTAGCCACCCAAACCTTGCTAATGAAAAAGAGCAAAAACATGTTGGTTAAGGTTGATGGGCGTTTGCAACCTGGCTCTACTGCTAAAGATATTGTTCTTGCGGTCATTGGTAGGATTGGTACTGCTGGTGGTACGGGCTACACCATCGAGTTTTCTGGCGAGGCTATTCGCAACCTGTCCATGGAAGGTCGGATGACTGTCTGCAATATGGCAATCGAGGCAGGTGCTCGCGCTGGCCTAGTGGCGGTTGATGAGACCACGATTGACTACATTCAAGGTCGACCTTACGCTCCCAAGGCAGAAGCATTGCGTCATGCTCTGCAATACTGGCGCACTTTGCATTCAGATGTCGATGCGAAGTTCGATGCCGTAGTGGAGTTGCGTGCCGAAGAGATTGCCCCTCAAGTGACTTGGGGTACTTCGCCTGAAATGGTTCTTTCTATTGGTGATCGCATTCCAGATCCTGAGAAAGAGCACGATACGAATAAGCGTTCCGCAATGGAGCGTGCGCTGGAATACATGGGTCTCGTTCCAAATACCCCAATGAGTCATATTTCTGTAGATAAAGTATTTATTGGTTCCTGCACAAACAGTCGCATTGAGGACATTCGTGCTGCTGCTAAGGTCGTAGACCGCTTAGGTAAAAAAGTTGCTGCTAATGTCAAATTGGCAATGGTTGTGCCTGGCTCTGGTTTAGTCAAGGCTCAGGCCGAGCGAGAAGGTTTAGATCGGGTCTTTAAAGCTGCTGGCTTTGAATGGCGCGAGCCTGGTTGCTCCATGTGTTTGGCCATGAATGCTGATCGCCTTGAGCCAGGTGAGCGTTGCGCCTCTACCTCCAATCGTAATTTTGAAGGTCGCCAAGGTAATGGCGGAAGAACGCATTTGGTTAGCCCGGCAATGGCTGCTGCTGCTGCCATTGAAGGTCACTTTGTTGATGTTCGTAAGATTTCTTAAGGAATTAGCGTGTTTAAATGGTCTACTTTCACAATGATTAAAAAACTTACTATCGTTGCTATTGCAGGAATTATTATTTCAGCCTGTAGCAATACGATGGAAGGTCTTGGTAAAGATATGCAAACCATGGGCAACTCCATGGGTGGCAATAGCACTACAACCAACCAATCCCAAACAAAAGGGAAAGATGTTGTTGTAACGCCAGTGAAGTAAGTGCTTTTAAATAAGTAATCAGTCGATATTTAGCAAAAGATCATCATGGAAAAATTTACGGTATACAAAGGTTTAGTTGCTCCGCTTAATCGCGAGAACGTAGATACCGATGCCATCATCCCAAAGCAATTCTTAAAATCGATTAAGAAAACAGGCTTTGGTCAGAATCTATTTGATGAGTGGCGCTATTTAGATCATGGCGAACCTGGTCAAGATTGCAGCATCCGCCCAATTAACCCTGATTTTGTTTTAAACCAACCACGCTATAAAGATGCGGGTATTTTGCTAGCCCGCAAGAATTTCGGTTGCGGTAGCTCGCGTGAACATGCGCCATGGGCACTGGATCAGTATGGCTTCAGAGCGGTGATTGCCCCTAGTTTTGCAGATATTTTCCACAATAATTGCTTCAAGAATGGCATTTTACCGATTGCTCTATCAGAACTACAGGTAGACCATTTGTTTAACGAAACGCTGGCATTTAACGGCTACCAGCTCACGATTGATCTGGAAAGCCAGCAGGTGATTACCCCTGATGGCACGGCCTATAGCTTTGATGTGGCGCCATTTAGAAAGCATTGCCTGCTAAACGGATTAGACGATATTGGCTTAACCCTGCAACATGCAGATAAAATCAAGGCTTACGAAGCTGAGCGCATCCTCAAGATGCCTTGGCTTGCTACACAACTGCCGTAGTTTTATAGAGTTAAAGGCCTTTCATGAAAATTGCAGTCCTACCGGGCGATGGTATCGGCCCGGAAATCGTTGCTGAAGCCGTTAAGGTATTAAACGCGCTTGGCCCTAAATTTGACCTCGAGACAGCCCCTGTTGGCGGCGCTGCTTATGATGTTGCCGGTCATCCATTGCCACCTGCGACTCTAGAGTTGGCCAAAAAAGCAGATGCTATTTTGTTTGGGGCTGTCGGTGACTGGAAATACGATACCTTGCCACGTGAACTGCGCCCTGAACAAGCCATTTTGGGATTACGTAAGCATTTGGAATTATTTGCTAATTTTAGACCCGCAATTTGTTATGACGAGTTAACTGCTGCATCTAGCCTAAAGGCAGAGATTATTGGTGGTCTCGATATTTTGATTATTCGTGAACTGAACGGCGACATTTATTTTGGTCAACCGCGCGGTATTCGTACTTCAGAGCTTCCTTTGTTCAAAGGTGCGCGTGAAGGTTATGACATGATGCATTACAGCGAGCCAGAAGTTGAACGTATTGGTCGCGTTGCATTTGAAGCGGCGCGTAAACGAGGTAAAAAAGTTTGCAGCGTTGATAAAGCAAACGTTTTAGAGACATCGCAGCTCTGGCGTGAGGTAATGACCCAAGTTGCTAAAGACTATCCAGATGTGGAGTTGTCACATATGTATGTCGACAATGCAGCAATGCAACTAGTCAAGGCACCAAAAGCATTTGATGTAGTGGTAACTGGCAATCTGTTTGGTGACATTCTGTCTGATGAGGCAGCGATGTTAACCGGCTCTATTGGCATGTTGCCATCAGCTTCATTAGATAAAAATAATAAAGGCCTGTATGAGCCTAGCCATGGATCAGCCCCCGATATCGCTGGCAAAGGTATTGCAAACCCTTTGGCGACCATTTTGTCAGCTGCCATGATGTTGCGTTACTCCTTGGGTTTACCACAGGAGGCTGATCGTATTGAGGCGGCGGTCCAAAAAGTTCTTGCACAAGGGTTACGAACGGCCGACATCTACACAGAAGGCACGAAGAAGATTTCCACCGTTGAAATGGGCGATGCTGTAGTAGCGGCTCTTTCAAAATAAGAAATACATACACTCAAAATAAATCATCACACTGAATAGATAGTCGATCATCATGGCAAATACAAATACACCATTAGTAGGCTTAGTCGGCTGGCGCGGTATGGTTGGTAGCGTTCTCATGGAGAGAATGTTGGCTGAAAAGGATTTCGAGCTTATAGAGCCAATTTTTTTTAGTACCAGCCAAGCAGGCGGTGAAGTGCCGCTGTTAAATGGTCAAAAGGTTACCAAGAACGAAAACGCCCTACAAGATGCGCATGACATCAAAGCGCTATCACGTTGCGACATCATTTTGACTTGTCAGGGCGGTGATTACACCAATGACATTTTTCCTAAGCTACGTGCCGCTGGATGGCAGGGCCATTGGATTGATGCAGCAAGTGCCTTGCGCATGAAAGATGATGCTGTTTTAGTTTTAGACCCCGTAAATCGCTCTGTGATTGATAACGCCTTAGCTGCCGGTGGAAAAAACTGGATTGGTAGTAATTGCACGGTGAGTTTGATGATGATGGCCATGGGCGGTCTAGTGAAGGCTGATATGGTTGAGTGGATTAGCGCTATGACCTACCAAGCTGCATCCGGTGCTGGTGCGCAGAATATGCGCGAACTCCTTTTGCAAATGGGTGCTTTGCGTGACAGTGTTGCAACTGAACTAGCTGATCCTTCATCTTGGATTTTAGATATCGATCGCAAAATTACCGAGACACTCCGCTCTCCCGATTTTCCGAAGAAAAACTTCCGTAACACGCCTTTGGCGGGTAGTTTGATTCCTTGGATTGATGTTCCGGTTGAGAATGGCCAAACGAAAGAAGAGTGGAAGGGTGGAGCTGAATTCAATAAGATCTTAGGTCGACCTGCATTTAGAACGCCTGGCAGCATTCCAATTGATGGTCTTTGCGTGCGTGTTGGTGCCATGCGTTGTCACTCACAAGGTTTGACAGTCAAACTCAAGAAAGATATTCCATTAAAAGAGATTGAGGAAATCTTGGCTAACGATAACCAATGGGTAAAAGTGATTCCTAACGATCGTGAGACCACTGAGCGTGAATTATCACCAGCCGCAATCAGCGGTACCTTGACTGTACCTATTGGCCGCCTGCATAAGATGGCAATGGGTCCTGAATATCTTGGTGCCTTTACTGTCGGGGATCAGCTCTTATGGGGTGCTGCTGAGCCACTGCGTCGCATGCTGCGCATCCTGCTTGAACATTAATGTTTCGAATTAGCCGGATACAGTTTGCAAAAGCACTTTGCTTAGTTTGGCTAAGTTGGTCTTGCTCGGCAGGCGCGATCTCACTGGGTTCGCCCAAGCTTCTCTCTAGGCCTGGTGAGCCACTAAAGGTGGAGTTTCCGATTCGGGTGGGTATTGATGAGCAATCAGCACTACCTAGTCTGAATGTTGCCATCTCTAATAGAGCCTCCTATGAGCGCCTCGGGATTTCTAAAAAAATAATAGATTTAAATCCGCAGGCAATGATTTATCGCAACCAACAACAGCAGCTCATGGTGTTGCTTGAAACGGTTGAGGCTGTTCCAATAACAGATGATCCATTCTTAGATGTCTTAGTGACACTCAATTGGTCTGCAGGTAGCCTTACTAAGGCCTATACCTTGTTATTGGGTGATGCTCAGAAAATTTTAGTCAGACCAGGTCAAACATTATCTGAAATTGCAGCTCAATTAGCACCTCAGTTGCCAGGCGCGAGCTTAGATCAAACGATGATGGCTTTGTTTAAAGCCAACCCCGATGCATTTGCTAGCGGTAGCATTAATCGTCTTGAGGCTGGTGCTGAACTCAATACGCCTAACCAAGCATTACTGAGATCTATTAGCCCGGCAGAGGCAAATCAATTCGTAGCTGAATCTAATGCTCAGTGGCGCTCTGATCAAGAAGCCAAGAGTGGGGCATCATCTACCTCCAGCGTCGAAAAGAATGTTGCTGAATTAGCCCCTAAAGATAGACTCAAGATTGGATCTAGTGCTGAAGGTAGTTCTGAGGAGCGCCGCTATACGGAAGAACTAGTTGCTCAGGAAAAAACGTTAGAGCAGACTCGTGCACGCATTGTTGAGCTTGAGAAAAATATTGCAGATTTACAGCGTCTCGTTGTTCAAACAAAGGGAAGAGATAAGGATAAGGATCTGAATACCCTTAACAATCTTGGGCTGGGTGGATTTGCACCTGCTTTACTGGCCCTAGTATTGATGGGCTTTACAGGTTTACTGCTTTGGTTATTGGCAAAGAATGCGCGCAAATCTGAGCTACGTAATTTTTCTAAAGAAGCAACAAACGCGATAACTCCCTTGAAGGATCATTCCGTATCTCATGGGGTGATGCCTGAGCGTGCTAAGGCGCTATTTGCAGGGATTGATTTGGAGTTAACTTCTCCCAAAAAGCCTGCCCCAACATCCCCCATTGTGGCAAATCCTCTTGCCGAGGCCTTACGTGTGAAGTTAAATTTGGCTCGAGCCTACATCACGATTGAGGACTTTTCGGCAGCCAAGAAATCATTGCAGGAAATCGTTCATATTGGTGGGTCTATTGATCCAGCAATTACGGTAGAAGCTCAAGGCCTCTTGCTTGAGTTGTCACACAGCAATAACTAAGGTCTTCCTATGCGTATAGCCTTAGGCCTCCAATATGATGGCAGCCACTTTTCAGGCTGGCAGTCTCAAGTAAATCAAAATACTATTCAAGATGAATTAGAAAAAGCCATTTCTGCATTTGTTGGAATTGATGCTCTGAAGTCCAATCCCATACGCGTGATTACTGCTGGTAGAACGGATACAGGTGTTCATGCATTGGGGCAGGTTGTTCACTTTGATGTTGAGGTGGAGCGTGAAAATTGGTCGTGGGTGAGGGGGGTTAATACCTTCCTTCCCGAATCAATTGTGGTGAACTGGGCGCAGCCAGTTTCTGATGAGTTTAGCGCCCGCTATTCCGCCCATGAGCGCACTTACATTTACGCATTGCACGCTGGGCCTTGCCGCTCCCCAATGAGCGCTTCACGCGCGGGTTATGTGATGCTTCCTGCTGATCGCTGGTTTGATGTGGACGCCATGAAGCGCTCTGCAGGATATTTAATTGGTGAGCACGATTTCACCTCATTTAGATCTTCGGAGTGCCAGAGCAAGACCCCTGTGAAAACTATCTATTCCATTGAGATTTTCTCTGATGAGCCGTGGCTGTATTTCAAGATTAAAGGGAATGCCTTTTTGCACCACATGGTACGCAATTTGGTGGGTAGCTTTATTCAAATTGGCATTGGCAAACAATCTGCCGATTGGATGGCTAAAGTATTGGCTGCAAAAGATCGTAGCATTGCAGCGCCCACATTTTCACCAGCCGGCCTTTATCTAGCTCAAATTGCTTACCCAGAAGAATTTAATATCCCCAAACCTTGGCTTGAGAACTCTTGGCTCCCTAAAAACCTCTTTTAATCAAAGCCTGTTATTTCAGGGCTAAAGCCTTATCATTTCCTTTATGGGCTTACTTAATTATTCCTCCGGTCGAACCAGAGTCAAAATCTGCGGTCTTAAGACGCCTACAGATGTCGATGCTGCTGTTGCTGCTGGGGTAGATGCGGTAGGTTTCGTTTTCTATCCCCCGAGTCCGAGGGCTGTGAGTCCTAATATCGCTGCCACCTTGATCTCTAGGCTCCCTGCAGGGGTAGATGCTGTAGGTTTGGTTGTAAACCCTACAGATGCAGAATTTGAGGCTATTCGAGCTGTTGCCCCAATCACTTTATGGCAGTTTCATGGGGATGAGTCCCCTGCGGAATGCCAACGCTTAGCGGCAGGTCAGCCATGGATTAAGGCTGCCCGTGTAGGCGCCGACTTCGCTTTTGCTGATTTT
Organism: Polynucleobacter aenigmaticus; assembly: GCF_002206635.1. Classification (GTDB taxonomy): domain Bacteria; phylum Pseudomonadota; class Gammaproteobacteria; order Burkholderiales; family Burkholderiaceae; genus Polynucleobacter; species Polynucleobacter aenigmaticus. Next base: position 162,187 of record NZ_NGUO01000009.1, read on the forward strand.
TCCCTACAATATGGTCAAGCAAGTGCCTTTTTGCTCGATGCCCTAGTTGAGGGATATGGAGGGGGAGGCATTCCTTTTGATTGGTCAGGAATCCCGCAAGTATGGATAATCGCAAACGCGCCTCAGGTCGTTTTGAGTGGTGGATTGAACGTTCACAACGTGGGCGAAGCCATTTCACGTCTACACCCTTGTGCGGTTGACGTCTCTAGTGGCGTAGAAATCAGCAAGGGCGTCAAAGATCACGCCTTGATGAAGGAATTTATCCAGGCGGTGCGCGCGGCAGACGCAAGCGCATCCCCCTAATATTTGCGGTAATTAATTAAAAGAGGTATTTATGTACGATAAGCCAGATGCACGAGGACACTTTGGTCCTTATGGTGGCGTATTTGTTTCGGAAACTTTAATGTTTGCTTTGGATGAGCTCAAAGCTGCTTATGCTAAATATCAATACGATCCAGAGTTCCTTGAGGAGTTTCATTACGAGCTCAAACATTTTGTAGGTCGTCCATCACCGGTTTATCACGCGAAGCGTTGGAGCGAGATGCTAGGCGGTGCGCAGATCTATCTGAAGCGCGAAGATTTAAATCACACTGGCGCTCACAAAATTAATAACGTCATCGGCCAGGCAATGCTGGCTAAACGCATGGGCAAGCCTCGCATTATTGCGGAGACTGGAGCGGGGCAGCATGGTGTTGCTACTGCAACCATCTGCGCACGCTTTGGCTTGGATTGCACTGTGTACCAGGGCTCCGTTGACGTTGCCCGTCAAGCGCAAAATGTGTTCCGCATGAAGTTGCTCGGTGCAAAAGTAGTCCCCGTTGAATCGGGCACCAAGACACTAAAAGATGCGCTTAATGAGGCGATGCGTGATTGGGTTACTAATGTGGACGATACCTTCTACATCATCGGCACTGTTGCTGGCCCACACCCATACCCCATGATGGTCAGAGATTTCCAGAGTGTGATTGGTGAAGAGTGCAAAGTTCAAATGCCTGAGCTCACTGGCCGACAACCTGATTATGTAATGGCTTGCGTTGGTGGTGGTTCCAACGCAATGGGTATCTTCTATCCCTATATAGATTTTCCTGAAGTGAAACTCATTGGTGTTGAGGCTGCAGGACATGGCTTGAACAGTGGTTTGCATTCAGCAGCACTGTGTGTTGGTAAGCCGGGTGTATTGCACGGTAATCGCACTTATCTTTTGCAAGATGAGAATGGTCAGATTTCTGAAACGCATTCAGTTTCAGCAGGCATGGATTACCCAGGCGTTGGTCCTGAGCATGCCTGGTTGAAGGATTCGGGTCGCGCTGAATATGTTGCAGTGACAGATGAAGAGGCTCTTAAAGCTTTTCACGATTGCTGCCGTATCGAAGGCATTATTCCTGCGCTTGAATCCTCTCACGCAATTGCTTATGCCTGTAAATTAGCACCTACACTCCCCAAAGACCAAACTATTTTGGTGAACCTATCTGGTCGTGGTGATAAGGACATGCATACCGTTGCTCAGGCTACTGGTTCTGAAGGCTAATTCGCAGTTATTCACTGCGCTACACAAAGAAATTTATACGAATTGTTATGTCAAAAATTACTGCACTCTTTAACGACTTAAAAGCTTCTGGGAAAAAAGGGCTTATTCCTTTTATTACTGCTGGTGATCCCGATCCTAAACTTACTGTTGAGTTGATGCATGCCTTAGTTCGTGGTGGTGCCAACGTGATTGAGTTGGGGGTTCCATTCTCAGATCCGATGGCCGATGGCCCAGTCATTCAGCGTTCCTCTGAACGAGCTCTGTCACAAGGCGTTACTTTGCATGGCTGTTTGGAAATGGTCAAAGAGTTTCGCAAGTCTGATGTAAATACGCCAGTAGTGCTGATGGGTTATGCAAACCCAGTCGAGCAGATGGGGGCAGAGCGTTTTGCCACTGAAGCAAAGGCTGCGGGCGTTGACGGTGTCCTGATTGTGGATTACCCACCAGAAGAGTGCATTGATTTTGCGGCGCGTATGCGTGTAGCTGGAGTTGACCCTATTTTTTTATTAGCCCCCACTTCATCACTGGAGCGCATAAAAGAGGCCGCCAAAATAGCTTCTGGTTATATTTACTACGTCTCTATGAGGGGGGTTACAGGCGCATCCCATCTCAATACTCAAGATGTAGCCAGCATTATTCCCAAAATCCGTGAAGTTACTCAAATCCCGATTGCTGTAGGTTTTGGTATTAATGATGCAGAAAGTGCCCGCACGGTATCAAAAACAGCGGATGCAGTGGTCATTGGTAGTCGAATTATTCGCCTTTTGGAGGATTCACCCCCTAGCCAAGCGGTACAATCACTTGAAACCTTTATACGTGAAATTCGCGTCGCTTTAGATAGTTAATGCACTGGATAGTTAGAGACTGATGAGCTGGATTGATAAATTACTACCCCCACAAATCCAACATACGGATCCTGCGAATCGCAAATCTGTTCCTGAGGGACTTTGGGTTAAGTGCCCCAGCTGTGAAATCGTGCTTTACAGCGCTGATATTGAAGCCAATCTCTCCGTCTGTCCAAAATGTAGTCATCACATGCGTATTGGCGCCCGTCAGCGACTCGATAGTCTCTTAGACCCTAAAGGCCGCTACGAAATCGGCGCAGATATTTACCCAGTTGACCCGCTCAAATTTAAAGATTCAAAAAAGTACTCTGACCGCCTGAAAGAGGCGACCGACGCTTCCGGTGAATCCGAGGCATTGATTGTTATGAGTGGAAAAATAGAGAGCATTCCAGTGGTAGCGGCCTGTTTCGAGTTCCAGTATATGGGCGGCTCAATGGGCTCCGTTGTTGGAGAGCGTTTTGCTCGTGGCGTGCAAGAGGCAATTGCTAAAAAGTGTGCTTTTATCTGCGTAACTGCAACTGGTGGCGCTCGTATGCAAGAAAGCTTGCTATCACTTTTCCAGATGGCCAAAACAAACTCCATGTTGACCTTGCTATCTAAAAAAGGCTTGCCTTACATTAGTGTGTTGACTGATCCAACAATGGGCGGTATCTCAGCCAGCTTTGCTTTTATGGGGGATGTCGTGATGGCGGAACCTAAAGCATTGATTGGTTTTGCAGGCCCCCGAGTAATTGAGCAAACTGTGCGTGAAAAATTACCAGAAGGTTTTCAGCGTTCTGAATTTTTAATGCAAAAGGGCGGTATCGATATGATTGTTGATCGTCGCCAAATGCGAGGTGAGATAGCCCGTTTGTTGGCTTTGCTTCAGCAGCTTCCTGAGCCTGCGATTGCGGGTAGCGCGGCTGTATAAAGCGCTTGATTACCGCACACCAAGCCCCTATTCTTTTTTCTAGCCTCACGGCCTGGCTTAGTCACCTCGAAACAGCACACCCTGTCGGCATTGACATGGGGCTTGACCGCATTAATCGCGTCAAAGCAGCTTTGGGCCTTCATTTTGATTGCCCCGTCATTACGGTTGCAGGCACCAATGGCAAGGGCTCAACCTGTGCCTACCTTGAAAGTATCTTACTGGCATCGGGTTACAAAGTTGGATGCCACATGTCGCCGCATTTGTTGTCTTTCAACGAGCGCGCACGCGTCAATGGCGAGGAAGTTAAAGATGATCTATTGCTAGAGCATTTTGCTGCAGTAGAAAGGGCTCGCGTCAGCTTGGTTAATGCGCCAACCCTAACTTATTTTGAATTCACAACCTTGGCAATCATGCATCTATTTTCTAACGCGAACTTAGATGCTGTAGTGCTAGAAGTGGGTATGGGCGGTCGTTTAGATGCTGTCAATATTGTTGATGCTGATTGCGCTATCGTAACTAGCATTGACATTGATCACGCTGATTTCTTGGGTGGTACTAGAGAAGCTATTGGTCTAGAAAAAGCGGGAATTTTCCGCGCTGGCGGCATTGCGGTTTGTGGGGACCCTGTACCGCCGCAATCTTTAATTGATTACGCTGAAAAACTAGGTTGTGATTTATGGTTACAAGGGCGAGACTATAACTTCCAAGGCGATAAGCAACAGTGGGGCTGGGCAGGCCGTCAAAAACGCTTTAGTGGCTTAGGCTACCCCGCCTTGCGTGGTGCCAATCAGATTCTTAATGCTTCCGCAGTCATTGCTTCGTTGATGGCGCTTCATCAGCGCTTGCCTGTGAGTGCCCAAGACATTCGTAATGGATTTGCTTTAGTTGAGCTCCCAGGTCGATTCCAGGTGCTTCCTGGACAGCCCACCGTGGTCTTAGATGTTGCCCATAATCCACATGCTGCTGCCACCCTAGGTCAGGGGCTAGATAAGATGGGCTACCACCCATATACCTATGCTGTTTTTGGAGTCATGGCCGATAAAGATATTGCGGGTGTCATTAAACCCCTTCTAAATAGCGTGGACTTCTGGTTTTGTACGGATTTACCCACTCCACGGGCGGCTAGTGCCAAAGCTATATCTGAGAGGCTTGAGGAGCTGGGAGTTGCTGTCAAAAATGGTGAGGATGGCGGTATTGAGTGCTTCCCAGATCCTGCTGCAGCGTATCAAAAAGCCCTTTCTAAAGCGGGTGAGGGTGATAGAATCGTCATCTTCGGATCCTTCTATACCGTTGCCGGCGTAATGGCATATCGAAATAACCAGGCGCATTGATCCATGATTCGTTTACCTAAGCTTTTTAAGCGAAACCCCGAGACTGAAGACCTCGACCGAGGTTCGGTAAGGGGTCGCCGTACCGTAAATAAATTAGCCCCCCGCAGTTTTCAACGTGCTCAGGAAAATGAAGAGCTTGCTCTAACTGAAGACCCAGAGCAGCAGCGTGCCCGCCACCGCCTCATTGGTGCAGGTGTTTTGGTTCTGATCGCCGTAGTAGGGCTCCCACGAATTTTGGATAACAAGCCAAAATCCGTGAATAACGATATTGCTGTGAACATTGTCACTAGTCTTCCAGTGCCCAATGCTTCGATACCAGCTATTGAAGAGAAGGTTAAATCTTCAATAGACTTTCCATTGAAAGAAAAAGAAATTGGCTCATCCAAGGCGGTGGTCGCCACACCTACACCCGAGATGAAGTCTGAAATTAAGGTTGATCCCAGACCTACTCCTGTATCGAATAAAGCAAACTCGATCGGCTTAGCCGCTGGAGAGGAAGTGGTTGCAATTCCAAACTCAAACAATAAAACGGAAGAGCTTCCTAAAAAGGTTGGCTCTGGTAAGTATGTGATTCAGATTGGCGCCTTTGCATCGGAAGAGCGGGCTAAAGGTTGGATTACCAAAATGAAAGATCAAAAGATTCCGAACTACGTACTCAATAAAACAGCTGCCGATGGCACCAAGCTGTATGTTTTAAGAGCTGGGCCATTTGCCGAAAAGGATGCAGCTGAAGCTGCCGAGAAAAAAGTAAAAGCTATGGGCTTATCTCCAAGACTTGTTGAGGTTGGAGCGCCTTAATGGAATATTTATCCACCCTGAAATTAACTACGGTGGATTACTTCACCTTAGTAGTGTTGTTAGTGTCCGCATTGGTGGGTATTTCTCGGGGTTTATTTAAAGAAGTACTAGCGCTAGCCTCCTGGTTTGTTGCTGCATGGGTTGCCTACCACTACACCAACTACTTATCCACAGAATGGCTATCAACATTCCATATGGATGAGCTTTTAAGTTTGGGTGTGAGTTTCTTGATTTTGTTCATACTCAGCCTGATTGTTTGCGGGCTGATTGGTAACGTCATTCAAAAAATTATTCTGTCTGTAGGCTTGAGCATGACAGACCGTTTTCTGGGTCTCGTTTTTGGTTTGGTTCGAGGTGGTTTAATTGTGGTGGTAATGGCCACCTTAGCTGCACTGACTCCAATTCCTCAGAGCGTGGCTTGGCAAAAAGCAATCACACGACCTGCAGTCGATATGGCTACAGGTTTAATTAAAAGCTGGCTACCAGCTGACTGGGCAAAACAATTGGGTGATGCAATGCCTAAAATTACACCCACCGTAACACCTTCATTAACAATAGGGATCTAGGCTTATGTGCGGCGTCGTCGGAACTGTTTCCCACTCCTCAGTTAATCAACTCATATATGACGCGTTGTTGCTCTTGCAGCACCGCGGTCAAGATGCTGCCGGTATGGCAACAATGAATGGCAATTCATTCACGATGCACAAAGCCAATGGTTTAGTGCGGGATGTATTTAGAACGCGCAATATGCGTAGCTTGATAGGCAGCGCTGGCATTGGCCAGGTTCGCTATCCAACTGCCGGCTCTGCAAGTAGCGAAGAAGAGGCTCAGCCGTTTTACGTTAGCGCTCCTTACGGAATTATTCTGGCTCATAACGGCAATCTAACTAATGCAGCTAGTTTGCGTGTGGAAATGGCTTACCGTGATCGTCGTCATATCAACACTAGCTCTGATACCGAAGTCCTGCTAAATGTATTGGCGGATGAGTTACAAAAAGAAACCAATAGCGTTGCCTTGGACGAGAGCGCAATGTTTAATGCCGTTACTCAAGTAACTAAGCGCGTTAAAGGGTCGTATGCTGTTGTTTCATTGATTGCTGGCTATGGCCTATTGGCTTTTCGTGATCAATTTGGCATTCGTCCTTTATGTATTGGGCGGATCGATACACCAAAAGGTCCGGAGTGGATGATTGCCTCGGAGTCTGTGGCCTTAGATGGCCTCGGTTTTACTTTTGTTCGTGACGTTAATCCTGGTGAAGCAATCTACATTGATTTGGATGGCAACTTCTATTCACGTCAATGTGTACCAGATGCAGTTTTGACGCCTTGTATTTTTGAATACGTCTATATGGCTCGCCCAGATTCCACAATCGATGGCGTTACGGTATACAACGTGCGTATGCGTATGGGCGACTATCTTGCTGAAAAGATTCGCAAGGAAACGATTCCTGGCGAGATAGATGTGGTGATGCCGATTCCAGACTCTAGTCGTCCAGCAGCAATGCAGGTGGCTAAGCGTTTGGGCGTTGATTACCGAGAAGGCTTCTTTAAAAACCGTTATATCGGTAGAACCTTCATCATGCCCGGTCAGGCAGTGCGTAAGAAATCTGTACGTCAAAAACTCAATGCGATGCGTATTGAGTTTAAAGATAAGACTGTCTTGATTGTGGATGACTCGATTGTGCGCGGTACTACCTCATTTGAGATTGTGCAGATGGCTCGTGAGTCTGGTGCTAAAAAGGTCATTTTTGCCTCCGCAGCTCCTCCTGTTCGCTTTCCGAATGTGTACGGTATCGATATGCCAACGCGTAGTGAATTGGTTGCTTATGGTCGTACTGATGAAGAGATTAACAAGATGATTGGTGCAGACCAGTTGATCTATCAAAGTGTTGAGGATATGAAGCAGGCTGTAAAAGATATCAATCCCAATATCCAGCATTTTGAAGCCTCTTGTTTCGATGGGCACTACGTCACAGGCGATATTAATGAGTCCTACTTGGATGCCTTAGAGGCTGCCCGCAATACCTCAGAGGCAAAGGCAGATCGTCAGCGTGATTCGAGTGACTTTGCCCGTTCACAGCTTCATCTGCATTTGGCAACCGAAGACTAAAAACAACGATAGAGTTCCTCGGGCGCTGCAGCCTGGGGCAATTCTGCGATTCGGTGTCAAAATAGCGGTATGAAGAGTACAACTACCCGCAAAAAACCTGATTTCTCAAAACTTGCCCTTGAAACCCTAGCCGTTCGGGCGGGCACTCGCCGTACTGCTGAGTATCAAGAGCACTCAGAGGCCATGTTTCTGACTTCCAGCTTTTGTTTCGATAGCGCGGAACTTGCGGCCGATGGCTTTGCTCATGCTGATCAAGGCTTTATTTATTCACGCTTTACCAATCCAACAGTCAGTATGTTTCAAGATAGACTGGCTGCTCTAGAGGGTGGTGAGGCTTGTATTGCGACATCTTCAGGTATGGCTGCTATTTTGACGATGGCCATGGCTCATCTTCAAGCGGGTGACCATGTGGTTTGTTCTCGCTCTGTCTTTGGCGCAACGATTCAGCTATTTAGTAACATTTTAGGGCGCTTTGGTATTGCAACTACCTATGTAGATTTATCAAATACTAAGGCTTGGCAAGATGCCGTCCAAGAAAACACCAAGTTGTTTTATTTGGAAACACCATCCAATCCTTTAACTGAGATTGCTGATATCAAAGCCATCTCCAAGATCGCTAAGAAAGCAAAAGCACTCTTTGCTGTGGATAACTGCTTCTGCACTCCGGCTTTGCAAAGACCACTGTTATTAGGTGCTGATGTCGTGATTCATTCCGCCACTAAATATCTTGATGGCCAGGGTCGCGTTGTCGGTGGAGCAATTGTGGGTAGTAATGATTTCATCATGGGTAAAGTATTTCCCTATGTGAGAACTGCCGGTCCAACATTGTCAGCATTTAATGCCTGGGTATTTCTAAAGGGTCTGGAAACTCTAGAGTTGCGCATGAAGCAACAAAGCCAAAATGCTTTAGAAATTGCCCAGTGGTTAGAAAGGCAGCCTGGAGTTGAGCGCGTTTATCATCCCGGACTCAAGTCACATCCTCAGCATGCTTTGGCTAAGCGCCAACAAAAAGCTGGTGGAGCCATTTTGTCATTCACGCTCAAGGGTGGAAAGAGGGCTGCATTCAAGCTCATTAATCAAACTAAGCTTTGCTCCATTACGGCAAACCTTGGCGACACTCGTACGACCATTACGCATCCCGCAACAACTACACATTGCCGAGTAAGCCCGGAAGCTCGTAAGGCAGCTGGCATTACTGATGGCCTTGTTCGGATTGCTGTTGGGCTTGAGAATGTAGTTGACTTGAAAAATGATCTCATTGGTGGTCTGAAAAAGTAATCCCGGAATCACCAATTTAAGGTAAATAAGTAGATGAGCTTTACGGATGCTACCCAGTTCTGGAATGAGCGCTTTGATAAGGATGAGTTCATCTTTGGCAAAGAGCCAAATGAGTATCTTGTTGAGCAATCAGCTCAATATTTAAAGCCGGGTAATTCTATTCTTTGTATTGCTGATGGAGAAGGGCGCAACGGTGTCTGGCTTGCAAAGCAGGGTATGCAGGTTACGGCTTTTGATGTTTCGGATATTGCCCTATCTAAGGCAAAGCAGTTTGCGCTAGACAATCAAGTCAGCATTCAATACTCCCTCTGCGATACCGATGGATTCGATTGGCAGGCCAACTCTTATGATGCGGTGATTGGCATCTTTATTCAATTTGCAGACCCAGCAATGCGTGCCAGGATATTTCAGCAGGTTCATCAAACTTTAAAGCCTGGCGGTATATTTATCCTGCAGGGCTACACCCCAAAACAATTGGAATATAAGACTGGCGGCCCATCACTTATAGAGCATCTCTATACAGAAGAGATGATTCGCGACCTTGCTAAAGAATTTGAGATCCTAGATTTGCGCTTTTACGAAAAGGAATTGTCAGAGGGTTCGAGGCATACAGGAATGTCGGCATTACTCGGAATGGTTGCTCAAAAGAACATATGAAGACCATTGAGGTTAAAAGTGCCTAGCAAGGCAATGGCGACTACACTTTTTGTCAAAGTAGTGTACTCAGGGATTTCACAAACCTGCATTCTGTAAGGCTTATAGGGTGATAGTAGCAATGCATAAACAACTGAGGTCAATAGGGTAAAATATTCCCCTTAGGCTCGTAGCTCAGCTGGTTAGAGCACCACCTTGACATGGTGGGGGTCGTTGGTTCGAGTCCAATCGAGCCTACCAACGAATTAAGACCCAAAAGAGCGCGGTTGCCGAAATGCTGCCGCGCTTTCTTTTTTGTACGTAAATATGATGGAGTTGTCATGCTTGTAGTTACTCTGCCAGACGGATCTAAACGTGAGTTTGACGCTCCCGTTCGCGTCATTGATGTTGCCCAAAGTATTGGTAGTGGTCTTGCTAAGGCTGCCCTCGGCGGTATTGTTGACGGTAGCATGGTAGATGCCAGCTTTGTCATCGATAAAGATAGTCAGCTGGCGATTATTACTGACAAAAGCCCAGAGGCGCTAGAGATTGTTCGTCACTCTACGGCTCACTTACTTGCTTACGCTGTTAAAGAATTATTTCCTGAGGCGCAAGTCACGATCGGCCCTGTAATTGAAAACGGTTTTTACTACGACTTTTCATTCCACCGCCCATTTACGCCTGAAGATTTAGTTGCACTCGAAAAGAAAATGACTGAGCTTGCCAAGAAGGATGAGCCACTTGTGCGTTCTGTCATGCCACGCGATGAGGCGGTGAAGTTCTTTAAAGATCAGGGCGAAAACTACAAAGCAGAATTGATATCGAGCATTCCTCAGGGTGAGGATGTTTCTTTGTATGCGGAAGGCGGGTTCACTGACTTATGTCGCGGACCTCATGTGCCATCTACTGGCAAGCTCAAGGTCTTTAAGCTCCTGAGTGTTGCCGGTGCTTACTGGCGCGGCGATAGCAAGAACGAGATGTTGCAGCGTATCTACGGTACTGCCTGGCTGAAAAAGGAAGACCAAGACGCCCATCTACATATGCTAGAAGAGGCTGAGAAGCGCGATCACCGTCGCCTTGGTAAGTTCTTAGACTTATTCCACTTCCAGCCTGAAGCCCCTGGCCTCATTTTTTGGCACCCCAAAGGCTGGTCTATTTGGCAAGAAGTTGAGCAATACATGCGCCGCGTTTATCAGCGCGAAGGTTATCAAGAAGTCAAAGCCCCACAAATTCTGGATCGCGGTCTTTGGGAAAAGTCTGGCCACTGGGATAACTACAAAGAGAACATGTTTACGACAGAGTCGGAGAATCGCGCTTATGCATTAAAGCCGATGAACTGTCCTGGTCACATCCAAATCTTTAATTCTGGTTTACATAGTTATCGTGAGTTGCCATTGCGTTACGGTGAGTTTGGTCAATGCCATCGCAATGAACCATCCGGTGCTTTGCATGGCTTAATGCGGGTGCGTGGTTTTACCCAAGACGATGGTCATATTTTCTGTACAGAAGATCAAATTCAGTCAGAGGTTGCAGCTTTCGATAAGGCGGTCCGCGAGGTTTACCAAGATTTTGGCTTTACTGAAGTCGCGGTTAAGCTGGCCTTGCGCCCTGCAAAGCGCGTTGGCGATGACACTATTTGGGATAAGGCGGAGGCTGCATTACGTGGCGCATTGACTGCCTCAGGCCAAAAATGGGAAGAATTGCCAGGCGAGGGTGCTTTTTATGGTCCGAAGATCGAATATCACCTCAAGGACTCCATTGGGCGTACTTGGCAATGTGGCACCATCCAGGTTGACTTCTCAATGCCAGCCCGCCTAGGCGCCGAATACGTTACGGAAGAAAACACTCGCAAGGCTCCAGTGATACTCCATAGGGCAATTGTGGGCTCTTTAGAGCGTTTTATCGGCATTTTGATCGAAAATCATGCTGGAAACATGCCGGTTTGGCTGGCTCCAACTCAGGCTGTAGTCCTCAATATCTCTGATAATTCTGCTGCATATGCACAACAAGTTCAGCAATCTCTGAAAAAACAAGGGTTTAGGGTCGAATCGGATTTGCGGAATGAGAAAATTACGTATAAAATACGCGAGCACGCATTGCAGAAGCTCCCATTTTTATTAGTTGTAGGGGATAAAGAAGCAGAAAGTAATACGGTGGCCGTTCGTGCCCGTGGCGGAGTGGATTTAGGTGTAATGCCTCTTGATGCTTTCGTTGCCCGACTCCAGCAGGATATTTCCCAGAAAGTCGGACCCGAGCCTAGCTAGGGGTGGAATGGTTTTTATTGTTTTTTTAAAGGAATTAAGAAGATCGCTACTGATAAATCGCAGCGCATAAACCGGGAGATTACCGCTCCTGAAGTGCGTCTGATTGGACTGGATGGAGAACCCATCGGTGTAGTTAAGTTGAGTGAAGCCCTGGCTTTAGCAGAAGAGAAAGAAACCGATTTGGTTGAAATTGCTCCGACGGCTGTGCCACCTGTAGTCCGCATCATGGACTTCGGCAAATTCAAGTACCAAGAAGCCAAACGTTTGCATGAAGCTAAGCTAAAGCAAAAAGTGATTCAGGTGAAGGAAGTCAAATTCCGTCCCGGCACAGATGATGGTGACTATGGTGTGAAGCTACGCAATCTAATCCGCTTTTTGGAAGACGGCGATAAGACAAAGATTACGCTACGGTTTCGGGGTCGTGAAATGGCCCATCAAGAAATCGGAGTCAGAATGTTGGAGCGCTTGAAGTCAGACCTGATTGAGTTTGGTCAAGTAGAGCAGTTTCCAAAAATGGAAGGCCGCCAGATGGTGATGGTATTGGCCCCCATTCGTAAGGCTAAGTAATAAACCGATTCGTAAGAGTGGGTTTGTTGTTTAAGTAAGGAGGGGTCGTAAGACTCCGGTAGTAAGAAGTGCTTCTAGGTACAGGAAGCGTAACCGTCGGTTACCACCTATGTCGCACATGCAGAAGAAGGGGTGCTTTATGCCCAAGATGAAGAGCAAGAGTAGCGCCAAAAAGCGCTTCACGGTTCGCGCAGGCGGAACGATTAAACGAGGTCAGGCTTTCAAACGCCATATCCTCACCAAGAAAACCACAAAGAGTAAGCGTCACCTACGTGGTACCACTGAAGTTGCGAAGGCAGACGTTAAGTCAATTCGCTCCATGCTTCCATACGCTTAACCTCAGACTAGATTAGGAGAACTAAATGCCAAGAGTCAAACGTGGGGTTACAGCAAGAGCCCGTCATAAGAAAATCACCGATGCCGCAACTGGTTATCGTGGACGTCGTAAAAACGTATTCCGTATTGCTAAGCAAGCAGTTATGCGTGCTGGTCAATATGCATACCGCGACCGTCGCAACAAGAAACGTGTATTCCGCGCTTTGTGGATTGCCCGTATCAATGCGGCAGTACGTCAGCATGACATGACCTATAGCGTATTCATGAATGGTATGAAGAAAGCTGCGATCGAACTCGACCGTAAAGTACTTTCTGATATGGCCATTGCTGACAAGGCGGCTTTTGCTGCTTTGGTTACTCGGATCAAATCCGTAGTAAGCGCTGCAGCTTAATTCTTAGTTCATTTAAAAACTAAGCTGCAATGGTTTCTCTCGACCACATTGTCGAGGATGCTAAACGTGATTTCCTCGGGGCTGCCGATTCGGCAGCTCTAGAGGACGCGAAAGCCAAGTATCTCGGTAAGTCAGGTGTTCTCACTGAGCGTTTAAAAGCGCTTGGTGGAATGTCGCCTGATGAACGCAAGAGTGCTGGCGCCCAAATTAATCAAATCAAAACTCAAGTAGAAGCTGCATTGCAAGAGCGTCGCCAAGCATTGGCTGATGCGGTATTGCTGCAACGTCTTGCTGCGGAATCTATCGACGTATCCTTGCCTGGCCGTGGCCAAGCAGTGGGTAGCTTGCATCCTGTGATGCGCACCTGGGAACGTGTAGAAGAGATTTTCCGCTCGATTGGTTTTGATGTAGCGGATGGCCCTGAAATTGAGACCGATTGGTTTAATTTCACGGCATTGAATAGCCCAGAGAATCATCCTGCCCGTTCGATGCAGGATACCTTCTATATTGATGGTAAAGATTCCAATGGGAAGCCTTTGTTATTGCGCACGCATACCAGCCCAATTCAGGTTCGTTATGCGAGCGAGCACGTTAAGAAATACGCACACGCAGATGTGATGCCACCGATCAAGGTGATCGCCCCCGGTAGAACTTATCGCGTAGATAGCGATGCAACACATTCACCCATGTTCCATCAAGTCGAAGGCTTGTGGATTGCTGAGAGTGTTTCGTTTGCGGATCTTAAAGGTGTGTACACCGACTTCTTGAGAACTTTTTTCGAGACGAATGAATTGCAAGTTCGTTTCCGCCCATCATATTTCCCATTCACAGAGCCTTCCGCTGAAATCGATATGGCTTTTGGTGGCGGTAAGTTAGCGGGACGCTGGTTAGAAATTTCTGGTGCAGGGCAGGTTCATCCAAATGTATTGCGCAATATGGGTATTGATCCAGAGCGCTATACCGGTTTTGCTTTTGGCTCTGGCTTAGAGCGCCTGACGATGTTGCGTTATGGCATCGACGATTTACGTCTTTTCTTTGAGAACGATCTCCGTTTCTTAGCGCAATTCCCAGCTTAATTAGCTAACCTCCTAATAGTAGATAGCGCATATGCAATTTTCTGAATCTTGGTTACGCCAATATGTAAACCCTTCGCTAGATAGCAATGCTTTAGGTCATGCAATGACCATGGCAGGTCTTGAGGTGGAAGAGCAACATTCAGTAGCACCTGCATTTACGAAGATTGTGATTGCACAAATTCTGTCTGCTGAGCAGCATCCTGATGCAGATCGTTTGCGTGTTTGCAAAGTCGATGCGGGTACTGGCCAAGAATTGCAAATTGTTTGTGGTGCGCCAAATGCACGCGCTGGTATCAAAATCCCTTGTGCTATGGTCGGTGCAGAGCTACCTCCAGCAGAGGCGGGCGGTAAGCCTTTCATGATCAAGGTGGGCAAGTTACGTGGCGTAGAAAGCCAGGGTATGCTTTGCTCCGGTCGTGAACTTGGTCTGGGCGATGACCATGAAGGCATTTTGGAATTACCTGCCGATGCACCTGTTGGTGAAGACATTCGCAAGTATTTAGATTTGGATGATCAAATTTTCGTTATTAAGCTGACGCCAAATAAAGCAGATTGTTTGTCCCTCATGGGTATGGCACGCGAAGTATCAGCAATTACTGGTGCTACATTGTGTGCTCCTAAGTGGACTGCTGCAAACGTCTCTATCCAAGACAAGCTTAAAGTTACTGTTGAAAACTTTGACCTGTGTGGACGCTTCGCAGGTCGTGTAATTCGGGGTGTTAATCCTCTGGCTAAATCGCCGGAATGGGTCGTGCAACGTTTATTACGTGCCGGTCAAAGAAGTATTTCCCCATTGGTAGATCTATCTAACTACGTGATGTTGGAAATGGGTCAGCCGACCCACGTATTCGACATTGACAAATTGACTGGCGACTTATCTGTACGTTGGGCAAAGCCAGGCGAGAGTCTTGAGCTATTAAATGGCCAGACAATTACTTTGCAGGGTCCAGATTCTGCAGGCAAGATCCAGGACGCGGGTGTAGTTGCTGATCAGACTGGTCCAGTTGCCTTGGCAGGAATTATGGGCGGTAACCACTGCGCTGTGACTGACGACACCAAAAATATTTATGTAGAGGCGGCCTATTGGCAGCCTTCAGCAATCCAGGGCCGTGCTCGTCGCTTTAACTTCAGCACTGATGCCGCACATCGTTTTGAGCGTGGCGTTGATCCACAAAATACAGTGAATTGTCTGGAGTACTTAACTTCATTAATCGTTGAAGTTTGCGGTGGCCAAGTTGGTCCAATCGATGATCAAGTATTGGCGGTTCCAGAGCGTAAACCAGTGAGCATGCGTTTAGCTCGTGCCATGAAGGTCATTGGAATCCCATTGACTGCAGAGATTATTGCTGATGTATTTAAGCGCCTTGGTTTTGAATTTAAACAAGAGGCCGATATTTTTGTTGTAACGCCACCAAGCTATCGCTTTGATATTGAAATCGAAGAGGATTTAATTGAAGAAGTGGCCCGTATGTACGGCTTTGAAAACATCCCTGATGTACCACCAGTAGCGTCATTAAAGATGAGTGCCAAGGCAGAGGCAAAGCGTGGGGTGCATTTATTGCGCCAACGTTTGGCTTTGCAAGGCTATCAAGAGGCGGTCAACTTTGGCTTTACCGATCTAGAGAGCGAGCAACGTTTGGCTGCAGCTAGCGACAAAGACCTGATTACCGTACTAAATCCGATTGCCAGCCAGTATGGCGTAATGCGGAGCAATCTCTGGGGTGGCTTATTGGGCAACCTCAAGTCAAACCTCAATCGTGGCGCTGGTCGTGTACGTTTATTTGAAACGGGTCGCGTATTTAAGCGTGATGATAATGTTCAAGAAGAGGCTGGCAAAGTAGCCGGCTTTCATCAACCACAGCATGTGGGTGGTTTAGCTTACGGTTCTTTTGTGCCAGAGCAGTGGGCCAGCGATAACCGTTTAGTAGATTTCTTTGATGTGAAGGGCGATCTCGAGCGCGTTCTAGATCCATTACATTTCACAACTGAGGCTGGAGTACATCCAGCTTTGCATCCTGGCCGTAGTGCAAAAATTCAATTATTGACCTCCGCTGGAAAGTTAGATATTGGCTGGGTTGGTGAATTACATCCAGGATTGCAGCAGGCCTATGAGTTGCCACAAGCGCCAGTCCTTTTTGAATTGGATTTAGAGGCCGTCCGCAATCTCGGCATTCCGCAACCAGAAGAGTTGAGTAAGTTTCCTGCTGTACAACGTGATTTGGCAGTTGTGGTTAAGCAGACAGTTTCTGCTCAATCCCTACTGGATGCGATGAATAAAGGTAAGCAGAATTTTGTTCGAGGTATTGAGCTCTTTGATGAATTCAAACCAAAACCTGGCTCTAGTAGCATGGCTGATGACGAGAAGAGCTTAGCCTTCCGCGTGACCTTGTTGAATCCACAAGAAACATTGCAGGATGTGCAAATTGAAGCGGTTATGACGGCTTTATTGGCAGCACTTGAGAAAAATTGCGCAGCCCGTCTGCGCTAGGTTTAATATTAGCCCTAGATATAGTACGAAGAGACTTCAGCCATGAATCAATTAATTAGTAACGATACCGTCACCAAGAATGAGCTCTCTGAAGCGCTCTTCGACCAAGTGGGCCTCAATAAACGTGAGGCCAAAGATATGATTGATGCATTCTTTGATCGTATTGGTGAGTCACTTGAAACTGGAGTGGAAGTTAAGATCTCTGGATTCGGTAATTTTCAGTTGCGTAATAAGTCTGCTCGTCCGGGCCGAAACCCAAAAACGGGTCAAATGATTCCGATTGCAGCCCGCCGTGTAGTTACTTTTCACGCAAGTCAAAAACTCAAGGACGTAGTTGAGTCGCATGCTCGAGAAAACAGCATTTGATGCTGGGTCGGCGCTGCTCAGTTCGCAGCTCCCCCCAATACCCGCTAAGCGTTATTTCACAATTGGTGAGGTGGCGGATCTATGTGGTGTTCGTTCCCACGTTTTGCGCTATTGGGAACAGGAATTCTCACAGTTAAGTCCTCAGAAGCGTCGAGGTAACCGTCGCTACTATCAACATCATGAAGTTGTCTTAATACGTAAGATTAGGGCGCTTTTATATGAAGAAGGCTTCACTATCAGCGGCGCCCGAAATCGCCTTGATGAGGCTCGCGGAGAGCTTCGCTTACGCGATGAACTGCAGGCTGTCCTGCAAATCCTCTCTAAATAGTTACTGATACAATTTTCTTTCTCGTCGGGGCGTAGCGCAGCCTGGTAGCGTACATGCATGGGGTGCATGTGGTCGGAGGTTCAAATCCTCTCGCCCCGACCATCTAATTTGGAATTTATTCCATATCCCAACATACTTTTTTAATATCTCTTTTTCTATGACCTCAAGCTCAAACGACACCACGTATTTTGGATTAAGCATTCCTTTTTTGACCCACCTAGGTGTGGTGCCTGAGTATGCCGAAGGTGGTAAATCCCGGATTAGCCTGGTGATCAAGCCGGAGTTTGAGAATAGCTTTCACATTGCCCATGGTGGCGTGGTGATGACTTTGTTAGATTTTGCGATGGGTGCGGCAGCCCGCAGTACCAATGAGCAGCCACTTGGCGCTATGACAATAGACATGAGTGTCAGCTTCTTACGCCCCAGCACCGGCAAAATCGTGGTGGAGGGCACTGTCCTTAAATCTGGAAAAACGATCAATTACTGTGAGGCCGTGGTTTTAAATGAGGCTGGTGAGGTTACTGCTAAATCCAGCGGTACATTTATGCTGAGAAGATAAGGTTCATTTGCCGATAATTGATATATTATTTATAACGATTATATTAGTTGTTTGATATAACTACCCTAATTCATATATTTCTATAGGGATTTAGTTAATTTATTAATACATGTTTATAATAAGATCACAGAAATAGCTTGATCTAAGTTATTTCACATAATTTATATTTGGAGAAATTAATATATGTCATCTTATAAAGAACTTTTAGCTCAACGCGAACAGTTAGATAAGCAAATTAAAGAGGCGGTTTTGCGTGAGAAGGCTGATGGCATTGCCAAAGCTAAAATCATTATTGAGCAATACGATTTAACGGCTTCTGATTTATTTAGCCGTAAAGCGGGCGCACGTAGCTCTAGTGGCAAGGTTGCTCCAAAGTACCGCAATCCATCTACTGGTGATACATGGACTGGTCGCGGAAAAGCGCCAAAATGGATAGAAGGTAGAGATCGTAGTAACTTCTTGATCTAAGCTATTGATTTAAATAGTTTTTAGATGCATAAAAGCCGCTCAGTGCAAATTGAGCGGCTTTTATGTTTAATGGGCTCAATGTACCCTTCGAACACTTTCTATTGAGGGCCTGCACAAATAGGCTGTAAGAGCTCATGTCGATTCTTATTGCCCAAAACAGTTTTTAACTCTCGATTGGTAGCAGGGTAGCCAATAATTAAGGGATTTTGATCAATTAAGCCATTTTCCAGCTCTTCCTGATGGACTTCAGGTTATTGAGACCTAACCCCTAGGGTATTTTCATCGGCTAAGCCCATTACTTTAGGCCCTTCTGAATTTCCCCATGGCAATGCAGTTTCAAGTTATTTTTTGTCGCAGAGCTCTTTTACATCTGGCAAGCTGCTGATCTAGTGAGCTATCCAAGATGCGGCGATGGCCACCTCGGGCCTTCCAGGCGATTAATTTACCGATTCAACCATTTTCTGAGCAGTGCCAAGAGATACCTGCAATACCTTTGCGCTTCGCCGAGTACTTAAATATTGCATTTCTCGGGTAATTGCTTTGATATATCCTTAATCTCATTAATTCATTTGAAGATTGAGAGAATATGAATTAACTCTTGGGGAATCTATCGGTAGAGGTTTAAACCTGAGCAGGAAAATTCTTATTCAAGTCTTCAGTAGGGATATACCCATGTAACTCATAAACTCAGGGAAAGCCCTTTACGTATTAATGGGTAATCGTGTTAAATTAGCGTCGTTGTAACAATATTCGCATAGATCAATTCGTAAAGCGGTAAAGCCGTAGAGCGAATGGTTTTAACCACAGTTTTTATTCGGGAAACCCGATGAAAGGTGAGCATCATGATGCAGGATCAAAGAGATAACTCCTATCTCTTCGGCGGAAACGCCCCCTACGTAGAGGAACTCTACGAATCCTACTTGCACGATCCAGCTTCTGTAGCTGATCATTGGCGAGATTATTTCGATGGCGTGAAGCAAGTGCCTGCGGCAGATGGTTCTTCGAGAACTGATATTGCGCATGCGCCGATTATTGCTTCATTTGCCGAGCGGGCTAAGCAGGGCCCCATCAGAACGGTTTCTGATTCGGCTGACTCTGAGATGGGGCGTAAACGCGTTGCCGTTCAGCAGTTAATTGCTGCATACCGTAACGTTGGTAATCGCTGGGCTGATATTGATCCCTTGAAGCGCACAGAGCGTCCGGATATTCCAGAGTTAGACCCTACGTTCTACGGCTTTACTGATGGCGATATGGATATCGTCTTTAATACTAGCAATACGTTTTTTGGCAAGACAGAGATGTCATTGCGAGATTTATTGCAGGCTTTGCGTGAAACATATTGCGGCAAAATTGGTGCCGAGTATATGTATATTGCCGACCAAAAGATTAAAAAGTGGTGGCAAGAGAAATTAGAGTCGATTCGTTCTACTCCAAGATTTAATGTTGACGAGAAGCGCCAAATTCTAGATCGCGTTACGGCAGCTGAAGGTTTGGAGCGTTACCTCCAGGCCAAGTATGTTGGTCAAAAGCGTTTCTCACTCGAGGGTGGCGATAGCTTTATTCCTTGTATGGACGAGCTAGTGCGTGAGGCTGGCTCTAAGGGTGTGCAAGAGATTGTGATCGGCATGGCCCACCGTGGCCGGTTGAACGTGCTGGTGAACGTCTTGGGCAAGATGCCAACGGATTTATTTGCTGAGTTTGAGCACAAAGGTCCAGAAACATTGCCTGCAGGTGACGTGAAGTATCACCAAGGTTTTTCAAGTGATATTTCTACTCCAGCTGGCCCCGTGCATTTGTCTTTAGCGTTTAACCCATCCCATCTAGAAATTGTTAACCCAGTGGTTGAAGGATCAGCACGTGCTCGTATGGAGCGTCGTGGAGATATGTTGGGTGAGCAAGTATTGCCAGTTCTTGTACACGGTGATGCGGCGATTGCTGGACAAGGCGTAATGCAAGAAACTTTGGCGATGTCAGAGGTTCGCGGTTATTCCACCGGCGGTACGGTTCATATCGTGATTAACAATCAGATTGGCTTTACTACTTCAGATCCGCGCGATTTGCGTTCGAGTTTGTATTGCACGGACATTATGAAAGTAGTGGATGCCCCTGTATTGCACGTGAATGGTGATGATCCTGAGGCAGTGGTCTTGGCTACCAAATTGGCTGTTGAGTTCCGCACCCAGTTTCACAAGGACGTTGCGATTGATATTGTTTGCTTCAGAAAGCTGGGTCATAACGAGCAAGATACGCCAGCAATGACTCAGCCTTTAATGTACAAAACAATTGCGGCTCATCCAGGTACACGCAAACTGTATGCTGACAAGTTAGAGGCGCAAGGCGTATTGCCAGCTGGCACCGGTGATTTGATGGTGAAAGAATATCGCGCTGCAATGGATGCCGGTAAGTCCACTTCGGATCCGGTTCTCAGTAATTTCAAAGGCAAGTTTGCAGTAGATTGGTCCCCGTTCTTAAATAAGAAATGGACCGATGAGGCTGATACGGCAATTCCGCTGACTGAGTGGAAGCGTTTGGCTGAAAAGATCTCTACTATTCCTGAGGATTTTAAGGCTCACCCACTCGTTGAGAAGGTTTACAAAGACCGTGCAGCAATGGGTCGTGGCGAGTCCAATATTGACTGGGGTATGGGAGAGCACATGGCTTTCGCATCTTTGGTAGCCAGTGGCTATCCAGTTCGCCTGTCTGGTGAGGATAGCGGTCGCGGTACATTTACCCATCGTCATGCGGTGTTGCATAACCAAAATCGCGAGAAATGGGATACCGGCACCTATATGCCACTGCGTCATGTAGCCAAAGATCAAGCCCCATTCCTCGTCATCGACTCAATCTTGTCGGAGGAGGCCGTACTTGGTTTTGAGTATGGCTATGCTGCTTCAGAGCCTAATACCTTGACTATTTGGGAAGCACAGTTCGGCGACTTTGCGAATGGTGCTCAAGTGGTGATTGATCAATTTATTGCTTCTGGAGAAGTGAAGTGGGGTCGTGCAAACGGCTTGGTCATGATGTTGCCTCATGGTTATGAAGGTCAAGGCCCAGAGCATTCATCGGCACGTTTGGAGCGCTTTATGCAGTTGTGCGCTGACACCAATATGCAAGTGATTCAGCCAACAACAGCCTCTCAGATCTTCCACGTATTGCGCCGCCAAATGATTCGTCAGTTCCGCAAGCCGCTGATCTTGATGACACCAAAATCTTTATTGCGCAATAAAGAAGCTGCCTCACCATTAACTGATTTCACAAAAGGTGGCTTTCAAACGATTCTGCCTGAGCGTGATGAGGCTATTGAAGGTAAAAAGGTTACTCGTTTAGTAATGTGCTCTGGTAAGGTCTATTACGACTTGGCCAAGACGCGTACCGAGAAAAAATTAGATGATGTTGCGATTATTCGTTTGGAGCAGCTGTATCCATTCCCGCATAAAGCGTTGACTAATGAGTTGAAGAAGTATCCGAATCTCGAAGAGGTGGTTTGGTGTCAAGATGAGCCACAAAACCAAGGCGCCTGGTTCTTTGTTCAGCATAATATTTTGGAGAACATGGCCGAAGGTATGAAGTTGGCCTATTCAGGTCGTCCAGCATCAGCTTCACCAGCCTGTGGATACGCTCACCTCCATCAAGAACAGCAAAAGTCCCTCCTTACAGCAGCATTCGCAAAACTAAAGGGTTATGTCATTACGAAGTAATCGTAGACATCACTCAACATACAAACATTAAATAGGATTAATCATGGCTATTTTTGAAGTTAAAGTTCCCCAACTCTCCGAGTCAGTAGCTGAAGCTACTTTGTTGCAATGGAAAAAGAAAGTCGGCGATGCTGTCGGTCAAGATGAAATTTTGATCGAAATTGAAACAGACAAAGTCGTATTGGAAGTTCCGGCGCCATCAGCTGGCGTCATTACGGAGATCGTGGTTGCCGATGGTGGCACTGTTGTTGCTGAGCAGTTGATTGCAAGGATTGATAGCACTGCTGTTGCTGCTGCACCTGCAGCCGCCGCCCCAGTAGCTGCAGCGGCTCCAGCCGCCGCTCCTGCTAAAGCTGCTCCTGCTGCTAAGTCATCAGGCGCCCCTGCCGCTCCTTCAGCAGCAAAAATTCTTGCTGAAAATAATATTAGCGCTGGGCAAGTTGCTGGCTCTGGTCGCGATGGTCGCGTTACTAAAGGTGACGCATTAAATGCTGTCGCTGGTGGCGCAACTTCTGCTGCATTGCCAAGCGCACCGATTCCGATGGGCAACCGCCCAGAAGAGCGTGTACCTATGAGCCGTTTGCGTGCTCGTATTGCTGAGCGTTTGCTAGAGTCTCAAGCAAGCAATGCCATCTTGACCACCTTCAATGAAGTCAATATGGCTCCCGTGATTGCAATGCGTAACAAGTACAAAGATCAGTTTGAAAAAGTCCACGGTGTGAAATTGGGCTTCATGTCTTTCTTCGTTAAAGCGGCAACTCATGCATTGAAAAAATACCCATTGCTGAACGCTTCTGTTGATGGCAATGACATTGTTTACCACGGTTACTTTGATATCGGTATTGCAGTTAGCTCACCACGTGGCTTGGTAGTTCCTATTTTGCGTGATGTTGACCAAATGAATTTGGCTGATATCGAGAAGAAGATTGCTGAGTTTGGTGCTAAAGCTCGTGAGGGTAAGTTGTCGTTAGAGGATTTAACTGGCGGCACATTCTCCATCTCTAACGGTGGTGTATTCGGCTCTATGCTTTCCACCCCAATTATTAATCCTCCACAATCTGCTATCTTGGGTATTCATGCAACCAAAGAGCGTGCTGTTGTTGAGAATGGTCAAATCGTGATTCGTCCAATTAACTACTTGGCCTTGTCTTATGACCATCGCATCATCGACGGTCGCGAAGCAGTTCTCGGATTGGTTGCAATGAAGGATGCTTTAGAAGATCCTTCACGTCTCCTCCTTGATTTGTAAGAGGGGAAATCATGAGTCAATCATTTGACGTATTAGTTATTGGCGGTGGCCCTGGTGGCTACATCGCCGCGATCCGTGCTGCGCAACTAGGATTTAAGGTTGCCTGCGCTGAATCCAATGCCTATGACGATCCAAAGGGTGAGCCACGTTTAGGCGGTACTTGCTTGAACGTTGGCTGTATTCCATCAAAAGCCTTGCTTGCTTCGTCTGAGGAATTTGAGAAGATCAGTCATCATGTGGCAGACCACGGTATTACTGTTGGCTCTGTCAAGCTGGACTCCAATAAAATGATCGCTCGTAAAGATTCGATTGTGACCAAGATGACTGCAGGTATTCAGTTCTTATTTCGTAAGAACAAAATTACTCTGCTCAAAGGTCATGCCTCGTTTGAAGGTAAGGGCGCTGATGGCTACCAGGTCAAGATCGACGGCAAGGATAAAGAAGTTGTTACGGCAAAGAATGTCATTATTGCTACTGGATCTAAGGCGCGTCATTTGCCAAATATTCCAGTAGATAACGTATTGATTAGCGATAACGAAGGTGGTCTCAAGTTTGATTCCATTCCGAAGACGCTGGGCGTTATTGGCGCTGGTGTGATTGGCTTGGAGCTGGGCTCCGTTTGGCGTCGTGTTGGTTCCGATGTGACTATTCTTGAAGCCTTGCCATCTTTCTTAGGTGCTTGCGATCAAGGTATCGCCAAAGAAGCGCATAAAATCTTTACCAAGCAGGGCCTAAAAATGAATATGGGCGTCAAGATTGGTGAAGTTAAGGCAGACAAAAAAGGTGTTGTTGTTAACTACACTGATAGCGAAGGCAAAGCTCAGAAATTAGAGTGCGATCGCTTAATTGTTTCTGTTGGTCGCGTGCCAAATACTGAGAAATTAGGTCTTGATAAGATTGGCCTCAAAGTAGATGAGCGTGGTTTCATTCCAATTGATGACCATACCTGCGCAACTGCAGCTCCTGGCGTTTATGCAGTCGGTGACGTAGTGCGTGGACCAATGTTGGCACATAAGGCTGAAGACGAAGGTGTTTTGGTAGCAGAAATTATTGCTGGTCAAAAGCCCCACATCGACTACAACTGTATTCCTTGGGTTATCTATACCGATCCGGAAATTGCTTGGGTTGGAAAAACTGAAGAGCAGCTTAAACAGGCTGGCATTGCTTATAAGGCAGGTCAGTTCCCATTTGCTGCTAATGGCCGTGCTTTAGGCATGGACCGTGCCGATGGTTTTGTCAAAGTGTTGGCGGACGAGAAAACTGACGAAATCTTAGGTGTTCATATTATTGGCCCTAATGCTTCTGACTTAATCGCTGAAGCAGCAGTAGCCATGGAATTTAAAGCGGCAGCTGAGGATATTGCTCGTATCTGTCATCCACATCCAAGCTTATCGGAGGTGGTTCGCGAAGCGGCATTAGCGACGGATAAACGTGCATTAAACATGTAATTGAAAGCTTTAGAGTATTACCATCAAGAGTTAAAAGCGCGCGGGTATCAAAGCGATCCCGCGCAGCTTGCAGCCATTGAGCGCCTGCAACTTTGTGAAGATGAGTGGATTGCCTATAAAGGAATCCGCAGTAGCGGCCTAAAAAAGAAACTCTTTAAACCCAAGTTACCTCGTGGCGTATACCTTTGGGGTGGAGTGGGTCGCGGCAAATCCTTTTTGATGGATTGCTTCTTTGCTGCATCCCCTTTAGAAAAAAAGATCCGCATTCATTTTCATGAGTTTATGCGTGAAGTGCATCGGGAGCTTCATGAACTTTCGGGATTGTCTGATCCGCTTGATGAACTTTCCAAAAGGATTGCTAAACGCTATCGCCTCATCTGTTTTGATGAGTTCCATATCAATGACATTGCCGATGCCATGATTTTGTACCGCTTGCTAAGTGCGCTATTCCAGGATCGCGTTCAGTTTGTGATGACCTCAAACTACAAACCTAGTCAGCTGTATCCCAATGGCTTGCATCGTGATCGCTTGCTTCCGGCCATCAAACTCCTCGAAGAGCAGCTTGATGTCATGAATGTTGACGCTGGTAATGACTATCGACGCGTACAGATGGCCCAAGTGGAGGCTTATCTCACGCCGGTCAATGCTCATACCCATGCCATTCTGATGCAAATGTTTCGGACTCTGATTGGAAACCAGAAGGAAACGGTCCGCCCCGTACTGCGCATTGAGTCTCGAGAATTAAGACCGCTCCACATGGCGGAGGGGGTAGTGTGGTTTGATTTTCAGACCTTGTGTTGTGGTCCAAGGTCTCAAAATGATTATTTGGAGATCTCCAACCAATTTCATACGGTGATTCTGTCTGGGGTCCCCTATATGCCCCCTAGGATGACCAATGAAGCCCGTCGCTTCATTTGGCTGATTGATGTCCTTTATGACCATAAAATCAAATTAATCATCTCTGCAGAGGTTCCTGCCGTGGATTTGTACACCGAAGGCCAAATCACTAGTGAGTTCTCTAGAACGGTTTCTCGCTTGATTGAGATGCAATCCCGCGACTACCTAGATGCACCGCGCCGGGTGGTTGACACCAGCTTGACCTAAAATAGGGTCATGACCAGTAATTCCAGCCTAAACGCAGATTTACATTGCCACTCCGTGGTTTCCGATGGAACCTTAACGCCTGAGCAGTTGGCAGAGCGTGCCCATGACAATGGCGTCCATTTATGGGCATTGACCGATCACGACGAGTTGGGTGGCCAGGAAAGAGCTCGGATTGCAGCGAGCGCACTGGGTATGGATTACCTTTCCGGGGTTGAGATTTCAGTGACTTGGATGGGTCAGACTATTCATATCGTTGGTCTTGGCATTGATGCTGCTCACGCTGGAATTCTAGAAGGCCTGCGCCGCACTCGTGAAGGTCGCGGCAATCGCGCCAAAATGATGGCCGAGCAGTTGCTGAAGGCGGGTATTCCTGGTGCCTATGAAGGCGCTCTACTTTTTGCTGGCAATCATGATTTAATTTCTCGCACACACTTTGCGCGCTTTCTGGTTGACCAGGGAATCTGTCGTGATACCGATCAGGTGTTTAAAAACTACTTGGTTGAGGATAAGCCAGGTTATGTTCCGCACCTCTGGGCAACATTAGATGATGCGGTTGCCTGGATCAAGGGGGCAGGTGGTGCGGCTGTGATTGCTCACCCGGGTCGTTATAAGCTCAGCGCCATGCAAATGGATGAACTCTATAAGCACTTCAAAGAAATTGGTGGCATGGCCATTGAGGTTATTACTGGGAGCCACAGCCCCAATCAATATCAAACCTATGGCAAGATTGCCC
The DNA here is from genome assembly GCF_002206635.1 of Polynucleobacter aenigmaticus. Lineage (GTDB taxonomy): Bacteria > Pseudomonadota > Gammaproteobacteria > Burkholderiales > Burkholderiaceae > Polynucleobacter > Polynucleobacter aenigmaticus. The sequence goes on from NZ_NGUO01000009.1 coordinate 188,695, forward strand.
AGCAGTATGGATTTTTAGCTTCTCGCGGATCTGATTTTCATGATCCGGAGGAGAGCTATATTGATCTTGGCACCTTGCCGCATCTGCCCGATCATTTAACCCCAGTATGGACGCTCTTTCATTAAGCGACTATTTGCACTTAACCAGTTTTAATTACCTTTAAAGAATAAAGATCAAGATGTTTGCAGAACGCGTTCTCTCTGGCATGCGACCAACCGGTAGTTTGCACTTGGGCCATTACCATGGCGTTTTAAAGAATTGGGTTCGCTTGCAGTCTGAGTATCCTTGCTACTTTTTTGTAGCAGACTGGCACGCTTTAACAACCCATTACGAAACCCCTGATGTGATTGAGCAATCTGTCTGGGATATGGTGGTTGACTGGCTTGCTTGTGGTGTTGATCCAAACCAAGCTACTTTATTTATCCAGAGTAAAGTGCCCGAGCATGCTGAACTCTTTTTGCTCCTATCAATGGGCACTCCATTAGGCTGGCTTGAGCGAGTTCCTACGTACAAGGATCAGATTGAAAAGCTCAAAGAAAAAGATCTGCAGACCTATGGTTTCTTGGGTTATCCCTTGCTTCAAGCAGCTGACATTCTGATTTATCGTGCGCAATTTGTGCCAGTTGGTGAGGATCAAGTCCCGCACGTGGAGCTGACACGTGAGGTTGCACGCCGTTTTAATTATCTCTACGGCCGCGAACCTGGCTTTGAAGAGAAGGCGCTAGAGGCAGTCAAAAAATTAGGAAGTAAGCGTGCCAAGATGTACGCTGAGTTACGCGTAGCCTTTCAGGAGCGGGGTGATGATGAGGCCTTGGAGCAGGCTAAAGCATTGCTTCAAGAGGCTCAAAGTCTTTCCATGGCCGATCGTGAAAGATTATTTGGCTTCTTGGAGGGCGCTCGCAAAATTATTCTTGCAGAGCCACAAGCATTACTCACTTCTTCTTCGCGCATGCCTGGTATTGATGGTCAGAAGATGTCCAAGTCCTATGGCAATACGATTAGCATCCGCGAAAAACCGGAAGAGGTGATTCGCTCGATTCGCACTATGCCGACTGATCCAGCTCGTGTTCGTAGAACTGATCCAGGTGATCCCGCGCGTTGCCCGGTTTGGCAGTTACATACCGTGTATTCCAATGAAGACACCAAAACTTGGGTTCAAAGAGAATGTCAATCAGCGGGCATCGGTTGTTTAGAGTGCAAGCAACCCGTAATCGACGCTATTCTGGCTGAGCAGCAACCAATGTTTGAGCGTGCACAGAAGTATTTGGATGACCCAAGTTTGCTGCGCTCCATCATTGCGGATGGTTGTGACAAGGCTCGCAAGGTTGCCCAAGAAACCATGCGCGAGGTCCGTGAGTCTATGGGTCTAGCGTACGACTAAGGTCAAGCACTTGGGCTCATTACATGATGTGATCGCAGATGCCTCTATTTGGGTGAGGCGTTTTGCGCCGCTCATACCAGCAGAGGGGTCGGTGTTGGATTTGGCTTGTGGTTCAGGTAGGCATGCCGCACTCTTGGCATCACTGGGCTATGCTGTTTTGGCTGTTGATCAAGATGTTAGCGCTATTGAGGGTTTGCTCAACCCTAGAATTCAAGCCCAACAAGAAGACCTTGAGGGGGCTATTTGGCCTCTGGCAGACCAGCAGTTTTCAGGAATTGTGGTTACCAATTACCTCTACCGCCCATTTTTAGAGCATTTACCCCAAATGTTGAGTGAAGGCGGCGTCTTAATCTATGAAACCTTTGCGGACGGAAATGCGCAATTTGGAAAGCCGTCTAATCCGAATTTCTTGCTAAAACCTGGGGAATTGCTCGCTTTAGCGGCGCATTCGGACCTGAAAGTGATTGCCTACGAGGATATTTACCTTGACCAGCCTAAACCAGCCATGGTTCAGCGAATTTGTGCCGTAAAAGGGCATTTAAAAGGGTGCATTCCGTTACAATTTGATGGTTAACATTCAGATAATTCAGACACATTCAGTGACTTATACAACACAATCAAAAGCCAGTAAAAAGCCCATCGCTGGAAGCATGCCCGCTATTGTGACGCCGATGCTCGAGGATGGAAGCTTAGATTTCCCTGCTTTGCGTTCATTGCTAGATTGGCATGTCGCTGAAGGTTCCGATGGCATTGTGATTGTGGGCACCAGCGGTGAATCTCCAACAGTTTCTGTTGAAGAGCATTGCGAGCTCATTAAAGTCACTGTTGATCATATTGCTGGCCGTATTCCGGTGATTGCTGGAACCGGGGGCAATTCCACAACTGAGGCAATCGAGCTAACCAAGTTTGCCAAATCAGTTGGTGCTGACGCCAGCTTGCAGGTTGTTCCTTACTACAACAAGCCTACCCAAGAGGGTATGTTTGCCCACTTTAAGAAAATTGCGGAGTCGGTTGATCTCCCCGTGATTCTTTACAACGTTCCTGGAAGAACTGTTGCAGATCTTGCTGGTGAGACAACAGTGCGCCTCGCAGCAGTGCCCGGCATCATTGGTATCAAAGATGCGACAGGTAGCATTGAGCGCGGCACTTTATTGCTGGCTGATTTGAAGCGTGCTGGATATCCCAATTTCTCCGTATTTTCTGGTGACGACCTGAGCGCTGCGATGCTGATGCTCATGGGCGGCAAGGGAAATATCTCCGTTACTGCGAATATCGCCCCTCGTTTGATGCATGATTTGTGTCAGGCAGCTATGTCTGATGACATTGTTAAGACACGTGCGATTCAATATCAATTACTGGCTGTTCATAAAGCCATGTTTACTGAGGCGAACCCGATTCCTGTGAAGTGGGCCCTGCATGAGATGGGCAAAGTCACAGCTGGAATTCGGTTGCCTTTAACCCCTTTGAGTGTTGCCTTGCGCGAACCTTTGAAGACTGCAATGAAACAGGCTGGCTTACTATGATGAATTCGATGCAACTTCTGCGCAAACATTGCGCAGCTTTATTAATTCTTTTCGCTGCATCACTTGGTTTGGTGGGTTGCAAATCAGTTACATCAAACGACACCGTTGACTACAAGTCCGCTGGCGCCGTTCGCGGACCCAATTTGTCCTACCCGCCTGACTTGATTACTGCCCAGGCAGATCGCCGCTACATTGTTCAAGATGGCTCTGCCACCATGTCCGAGTACAACGCTGCAGTAAAAAAATCTGTGCAGACTCGCAAGAACGTGATGACCGGAATTCCAGGTATGCGGATTGCTCGAGATGGTGAGCGTCGTTGGTTGGTAGTAGAAAAGCCAGCACCAGAACTGTACCCACAAATTAAAGATTTTTGGCAAGAGAATGGCTTCTTACTGGTGATTGATTCACCATCGACCGGCATTATGGAAACTGACTGGGCTGAGAACCGCGCCAAGATTGCTCAAGACTTTATCCGTTCTGCAATTGGTGGCGCTTTGGATTCCCTTTACGATACCGGTGAGCGTGATAAATATAAAACACGCCTTGAGGTTAGTAAGCCAGGTGAAACTGAGGTTTACATTACTCAACGCGGTGCAATTGAAAAATGCACAACAGATAGTACGGGCTCCTGTATCTCTACGATTTGGACTGCACGCCCAAATGATCCAGAGCTCGAAGCTGCTTTCTTAGCGCGTTTGATGGAGCGCTTGGGGATGACCCAAGAGCAGGCTAAAGCGCAGGTTGCTGCTCCGCTAGGTCCCAAGACACCAAAGGCAAAGCTAGTGCAAGAGGGTGTGAATACCGCTCATATTGAAATGGCAGCAGGCTTTGACCGAGCATGGCGCGACACTGGACTTGCCTTGGATCGCTCTAACTTTACTGTTGAAGATCGCAACCGTGCTAACGGTGTTTACTATGTTCGTTACGTTAATCCAAAAGATTTGGGTGATACCAAAGGGTTCTTTACAAACCTATTTAGCAGCAAGGATGATTCCAGTCTGAAGGCCAAGAAATATCTCGTGGTTGTTAAAGCGGCTGGCGACAACTCTTCTACTGTCTACGTTCAAGATGCGGATGGTAGGCCTGAAAATACTGCGGCTGGATTACAACTCCTGACGCTGCTTACCGAACAGATGTCGAGATAGGCATACAAAGCTAATTAATTTTAGCTAATAAAAAAGCCGCTTTTCAGCGGCTTTTTTTCTTCAGGAAGAAGATTACTTCTTAGCGTCAGCAGCTGGAGCAACAGGTGCAGCTGGAGCAGCAGCAGGAGCGTCAGCAGCTGGAGCAGCAGCAGGAGCAGCAGGAGCAGCTTCTACAGGTTTTGCTTCCTCTTTTTTACCGCAAGCGGCCAAAGCGATTGCCAACATTGCTACGAGTGCGAGTGACTTCTTCATTTGTAATTTCCTCTTAAAAAATTATCATTAACCGGTTATTGATACTAGGAATGAACAGGGTAAGCCCTTAAGTACTTTCCAGCAGACATTATAGCCATGTCTTTATCTATCGTTAAAAAACCAGCCAACCAGCTTCGAAGGCAGAAAAAAGGCTGTTCTCAGGAGAAATTTCCCCAACTGCACCGGTAATGCGCTTCTTGGCTGCAAGCGAGCGCCAGGCTTTTTGTGTGGCACTAGCTTGGCCGCTAGTCATATCTTCGCCATTGCAGTAAATCGTTTTTCCTAGTGCAAGTAGCCGTGTTTGAGGATGTGGGGCTAATGCCTGCTTTGCCAGCAGGCACTTAAATTCCTCGGACGAATATTCTTTTGCCGACCCAGAAAAATAGGATTGAGGTTTTGGCTCACTCAAATAGGCTGCAATTCCTGGAAGGAATGTTTCTACGCGATCGAGCTTTAAGCTTTTTAATTTTTGAGCGACTTGATGAATGATTTCTTTTGGGAGTTGCTCTGGCGAACTAGTCGCCGCCTGCTTTGGATCGGCAAAGCGTTGTTCTAGCTCAGGAATATCTTCGAGTGATTCGGCTAGGCGCCATAAACCCTCTTGCAACATTTCTTTATAACTCTGCGCCCTAAACCCTACTGACCAGGTTTGACAGCCAGCATCTAAAGCAATCCCGTCATGGGCTACATGTGGCGGTAGATACAGCATGTCACCTGGCCCCAAGTCCCATTCTTGCTCGACCTTAAAGTGCTGCAAAATCTTTAAAGGAAGATCGGGATTTAAAGTTAAGTCTTTTTGTTCAGAGATGCGCCAACGCCTGCGACCGGACATTTGAATCAAAAAGACATCATAGGAATCGAAATGGGGCCCAACGCCACCCCCAGGACCGGCAATGCTAATCATCAGGTCATCTAAGCGTGCGTCTGGTATGAAGCGAAACCAGGAGAGTACTTTTGCGGCCGCTGGATGCCTAGCTTCCATGCCTTGCAGTAAGAGGGTCCAGTCTGGAGACTCGAGACGGGGAAGGGTCCTCTGCTTAAATGGGCCATCCGCAAAGCTCCAGGGCTTGGCTTTAATTAACCTGGACTCCACCACATCATTGCCTGCAATCTTAAATAGATCTTCCGGTGAAATTGCACTGCCTAGTGGCTCCCCCATTTGTTTTGCAAGCTCAAAAGCGGGGATGGCGCCACGGACCAAAAGTGGCCTCTTATGCCAGTAGGATTTCATGAACTTCTGGGGGCTAATACCCCCTAGAAGGGCCCAAGGATGATCTAAGGGAAGGTTTTCAGGTGCCTGCGGTGGATCGTAGGGCTTGCTCAAGTAAAATGAGGTCATATAAGTAAGAAGCTATTTAAAACATCATGTTGAATGAATTACGTATGAAGATCGAAAAAAATACCGTTGTATCCCTGCGCTATAAATTAACCGATGCGCAAAACAATATTATCGAGGAGCCAGATTCTCCGATGGTATACCTGCACGGTGGATATGAGGGGACTTTTCCTAAGATTGAAAACTTATTAGACGGTCAAGACCTGGGCTATGAGGCCAGCATTCAACTTGAGCCTAGCGAGGCTTTTGGAGAATACGATCCAGAGCTATTAAAGATTGAGCCGCGCACACGTTTTCCAGAGCCCTTGGAAGTGGGCATGCAGTTTGAGGGTGTTCCAGATGCTGAAGAAGAGGAAGGTGTTGATGAAGTGGATGATGAGCCATTGATCTATACCGTTACTGATGTAGCTGACAGTCAAGTGGTCTTAGATGGAAATCATCCGCTGGCAGGTATGGCTCTACGATTCTGGGTTCAGGTTGAAGATATTCGCGCTGCTACCGATGAAGAAATTGAAAACCGTCATCCTGAAGGCGCTGAAGCTTTTGCATTCGGAATGCCGGGTGATGAGTCTGATGAAAGTGATGATGAGTTTGTAGGTGGTATTTCTAGTGCGGGTGATTCTGCACCAACTCTGCATTAACTTACTCTTTCAACCATTCTTTTAAAGCGCCAAGATCGCGCTTTGTATCGCTAGATTCAGCAGTATCAGATGTTGGCATGTTGCTGAGTTTCGCTAGCGCCTTCTCCAGGGCTACGATTTTGGCTTCTTGTTCTAGCGTCGCATCAATCAAACCCTTCAAAGCCATGGAGACCGGATCATCCACGTTGGGAGTGACGCCATAGGCAGAGAAATATTCTTTTGCCTTGCTATCTGGAGCGGTGGACTGAGGTAAATCGGGGTGCAAGATACGTGCAGGAATGCCCACTGCAGTTGCCCCAGCGGGAATTTCTTTGAGCACTACAGCGTTTGAGCCAACGCGCGCGCCATCGCCAACAGTAAAGCCTCCAAGGACTTTGGCGCCAGCGCTAATCACAACACCCTTGCCTAAAGTAGGATGTCGCTTAACGCCTTTGTATAAAGAGGTGCCACCCAAGGTAACGCCTTGGTAGATGGTGCAATCATCTCCAATCTCAGTGGTCTCTCCAATCACAATACCAAGACCATGATCTAAAAATACCCGGCGACCAATTTTTGCCCCGGGATGGATTTCAATGCCAGTAATCCAGCGAGCCACCATCGACAGTAGTCGCGCAATCCACTTAAGACCTAGGTTCCAAAGACCGTGAGATGCTCTATGAATCCACACGGCATGTAAACCTGGGTAGCAGGTAATGACCTCTAGGCGATTTCTGGCTGCTGGGTCACGAATAATGATGGAGTCGACTTGGTCGAAAAGTGAATTAAACATGATGCGATTTTAACGGGTAAAGGCTGGATTTATTTTCTTAGGAGCATCTGCTTGGCAATTCCGCGGAGTAGATCGATTTCCTCTTTCTGAAGACGGGTTCTCGCAAATAGAGCTTGCAAGCGGGGCATGAGCTTCTTGGGGTTGGCGGGGTCAAGATAATCAATCGCTTCAAGACCTTTGCGCCAATGCTCAAGCATGGCGGCTACAGCTGCTGGATCGGCATAGTCGACTAGTTCAGGAGCTTCTTGAGTCTCACTTGGTGACGTAGATTCAGAATCTTCACCCAGAGTCTCTCGTAAGGTGAAGGCGCAGACCATGATGGCTTGTGCGAGGTTTAGAGAGGGGTAGAGGGGGTTGGCATCTAGCCATACCCGATGCGTGCACAGTGAGAGGTGATGGTTATCTAGGCCAGTTCGTTCTGGCCCAAATAGGAGTGCGACGCGTTGTTTCCCCTTAATCGCTGCCTTAATGAGAGGGCGAGCGTCTTGCCAATTTAATGCTGGTGGCCCGAATTCACGGTCACGGCTAGTGAGCCCTAGAACCAGGGCGCAGTCTTGAACGGCCGATTCCAGGGAGGGGGATTCTTGGCTGGTTTCCAGAATATCGACTGCACCACTAGCAAGAGCAATTGCCTCTGGCATATTGGCAACCCCAGGAATCTTCGGCCGTATCAGGCGCAGATCCCCAAAACCCATGGTTTTGAGTGCACGCGCAGCCGAACCAACATTTCCAGGGTGGCTGGTTTCGACCAAAACCCAGCGTAATAATTGTGCTTGAGCGGTATTCATAAAGGCAGGGAATCTCTAGGAGCTTGGGAGTTCAAAGGGGCAATCGTTTAGAATCATCGTGTTAGCTCCTTATTGTCACGCAGTTTGCAATCTGGTGAGCTTGTTCTTATTTAATTTGTCCATCAAAACTATGCATCCCATGTTAAATGTGGCCGTTAAGGCTGCCCGTCGTGCCGGAACCGTAATTAATAGAGCCTCTCTCAATTTAGAGCGTCTCCAGGTTGACCGTAAACAACACAACGATTTTGTAACCGAGGTGGACAGACAGGCTGAAGCGGCCATCATCGAAACGCTCAGTGATGCCTATCCATCCCATGGATTTCTGGCTGAAGAAACCGGCGCCCAAAATGTCGATGCAGAAAATGTCTGGATCATTGATCCACTTGATGGCACTACTAATTTCATTCACGGCTTTCCGCAATATGCGGTGTCCATTGCATTGTCTGTTAATGGAGTTACCCAGCAGGCAGTGGTGTATGACCCAACTCGCGACGAACTCTTTACTGCCACACGTGGTGCGGGCGCGTATTTAGATCGTCGGCGTTTGCGTGTTGCCACTCAAGATCGTTTGGCAAATTCTTTACTAGGCACTGGCTTTCCTTATCGCGAAGATCAAGATTTAGAAAAGTATTTAAAAATATTTGCGGATATGACACGTCAATGTGCGGGCCTACGTCGCCCTGGAGCGGCCTCTTTGGATTTAGCCTATGTTGCCGCTGGTCGTTACGATGGATTCTTTGAAAGTGATCTCAAGCCATGGGATATGGCTGCAGGTGCCTTATTGATTACCGAGTCTGGTGGCTTAGTTGGCAACTACCGTGGCGAGGAAGGTTTCCTGCAAAGTGGTGAAGTGATGTGTGCCAATCCACGCATCTTTGCTCAGATGGTGCAGTGCTTGTCTAAATACTCCAACTGCTAATCCTAAGCTATTAAGCTTTGATCAAATCGGTGTAACGTACGCCGTTTTGATCAATCATCAAGGCGCTGGCTCTTGGCCTGACGGCCTCAGGGTGATCTAGATCCCAATCTGATAATACCCAGCGCTGCCATTCTTGATCTTGAAGGCGCTCTTGGTGATGAGCGGGCAGATGCGTATGCCCATGAATCAATTGATCTCCAGCTTGCTCTCTTAATACCGCGGCACATGCCGCGACAGTGACATCTGTTTTAGCGTGCGCCCCTTGTGGAGTAGATTTAATTGATCGCTGATACTTCACGCCACTATTACTGCGTAGATGATTTGCAATAGAACGACGCCATTGCAATGGCATCCTCAAAAATAATTTTTGAATCCACGGTTTACGCACCCAACTTCTGAAAACTTGATAGCCAATGTCGGCAGTACAGAGTGAGTCTCCATGACACAGAACATAGTCGCTACCAGCTAGCGTGATTTTGCTAGGATCTGGCATGAGGGTCATGCCGGTCCTACTTAAAAAATGAGTCCCAATCAAAAAGTCCCGGTTGCCATGCAGGTAATACGTCTTCACTTTGGTAGATAGGGTTGCTAGCGCACGCTGTACTTCTTGTTGAAAGGGTGAGTGAAGTGCCGCATCATCGCCAACCCAGTACTCAAAAAGGTCTCCCAAAATAAATACAGCATCTACCTTGGGGGCATCTTTTTCGCAAAAGTCAAAGAACCGTTGCGCCGTCAATGGCATTGACGGCGTTAGATGTAAATCGGAGATGAGCAGCGCGCTCGCATATTGCGGAATCATTCCTCGATGACACTTGCCTTTTCAATGACAACATCTTCAGCTGGCACGTCTTGATGAAAGCCAGTATTACCTGTTTTCACTTTGCGGATTACATCAACTACATCCTGACCACCAGTGACTTTTCCGAAAACAGCATAGCCCCAGCCTTGAGCATTGGGGGCTGTGTGGTTCAAGAAATCGTTGTCATTCACATTAATGAAAAATTGGGCGGTAGCTGAATGCGGATCGCTAGTGCGGGCCATTGCAACGGTGCCACGCTCATTCTTGAGGCCATTGTTAGCTTCATTTTCAATTTGAGCGCCAGAAGTTTTTTCTTTCAGGCCAGCGGTCATTCCGCCACCTTGAACCATAAAGTTATCAATCACGCGATGAAAGATCGTGCCATCGTAGTGACCACTTTTAACGTACTGTAAAAAGTTTGCAACAGTCTTAGGAGCCTTAATAGCATCGAGGGTAAGGGTGATATCACCCTTGTTTGTTTTGAGTAGAACTTGAGTCATGATGAATTAACTTTCTGGTGAGTTAGTAGATAAAAACGGTAATGAAATTATTTTGAGTTGGTCGGAGTTGGTGCAACAGTCTTTTTGGGTGATTTCAGTATCTCCATTAATGCTTTTGCGCGATTCGTGTATTGACGTTGATTCAGCGCGGCATCTTTGGCTGCGTTGTCATAAGCTTGAGCGCCTAAGCGAATATAGACTTCACCTAAATTCGCTGAAGCCACTGTATAGCTAGGGCGTAATTTTAGGGCGAGCTCTAAATAGTCTCTTGCCTCGATCCAGTTTCCTTGGTTTGCAGCAAGTGCCGCTAAATTGTTGTAAGGCTCAGGTAGCTCTGGAAATTGCTGGGTAATTTCAATTAAAGTCTTTTTAGCCGCTTCCCACTGACGCATTTCAATTTGCATGCGCGCTTTAACGTAACGTAATTGCACATTACCTGGTGTTTTCTTCAGGCGCTGATTGATGAGGTCGATTGCATCAGGATATTTCTTGGCTTTTACTAGCTTTTCGATATCAGACGGCACTCCATTTTTCGTAACCGGATCTGGCTCAATAATCAAAAACGATAAAAAAGGAACTGCTACAGAGTCTGATAACTCTGGATTGGACTGGTCGTATCCTGCATCATTCCCCGCAAGCCTTGGTGGGTCATTGGGACCATAGGATCCTAAATAAGGGGCTTGGGAGGCTTGTGTAGCTCCAGCAGGGACATTATTAAGAGCCTTGATTTCGGCGTCGGCTAACTGTTGGCCTGGGGTGCTACACCCAGCTAGGAGAAGAAGGGCAAAAATGGAGCTTAAGCCACCTGAGAGGGCTGGACGTAGTGAAAAATGGTTAGCTGGCATAGGGTGCGGGGTGAAAAACTGGCTCATTCGATATACTCAGCGCTCAGTCTAACAAATTGGCGCTACTTGCCACCTTTATAGCCCCTATGCTGCAAATCTATAACACCCTCAGTCGTTCAAAGCAGGCCTTTAAACCCATTGAGCCGGGTAAGGTGAAGATGTATGTCTGCGGTATGACCGTCTATGACTTTTGTCATATTGGACATGCCCGGGTCATGATTGTGTTTGATATGGTGGTTCGCTGGTTGCGAGCTAGCGGCTATGAGGTGGTTTATGTCCGCAATATCACCGATATTGATGACAAGATCATTAATCGCGCTATTAAAAATGGCGAGCCTATTTCCGCCCTGACGCAGCGCTTTATCGATGCCATGCATACCGACTCCGATGAGCTGGGATTGATGCATCCTGATCATGAGCCCCGTGCAACCGATTACATTGCGCAGATGCAGGGAATTATTGGCCGCTTGATAGAAAAAGAATTAGCTTATCAAGGCGAAGATGGCGATGTGAATTTTGCTGTTCGCTTATTTCCAGAATATGGTCGTCTTTCCGGGAAATCGTTAGATGAATTAAATGCAGGTGAGCGGGTTGCTGTTGGTGGTGGCAAGCGTGACCCTTTAGATTTTGTTTTATGGAAAAGCGCTAAAGCAGAAGAGCCGGCGGATACGCGTTGGAAATCTCCTTGGGGCGAAGGTCGTCCTGGATGGCATATTGAATGTTCAGCAATGTCCTGCGACTTGTTGGGTGAACATTTCGATATTCATGGTGGCGGTGCTGATTTGCAGTTCCCTCATCATGAGAATGAGATTGCCCAAAGTGAGGGCGTTTTATATGGTCAAGAGCATCAGGCTAGTGATGAGCCTTTTGTAAATTATTGGATGCACAACGGCCATATTCGGGTAAATGAAGAAAAGATGTCCAAGTCACTTGGCAATTTTTTCTTAATACGAGATGTTCTAAAGAGTTTCGATCCTGAGGTATTGCGCTTCTTTATTTTGCGTGCCCACTATCGCAGCCCTATTAACTATAGTGATGCGCAGCTCGAGGAAGCTCGTGCTGGATTACTACGTCTCTATACCGCTCTGGCACAAGTACCAATTAGCAATCAGCCTGTAGACGCCCATTCACCATGGGCTAAGCGCTTTGCGGATGCGATGAATGATGACTTCAATACACCTGAGGCAATTGCTACATTGTTTGATTTAGCAAGCGAAGTGAATCGTGCGCAGGGTGAAGAAAAGGCGCAACTAGCAAATACTTTAAAAGGACTTGCTGCTAGCTTAAACTTTTTGCAGCGTGATCCGACAGTATTTTTACAGGCAGGCTCTCGAGGTGGTGAAACAGATTTATCTGCTGAACATATTGAAGAGCAGATTGCAGCGCGTGTAGCGGCTAAGCAGTCAAAAGATTTTTCTAAAGCCGATTTGATTCGCAAAACATTGTTGGAGCAGGGCGTAGTATTAGAAGATAAACTTGGTGGCATTACCGAATGGCGTAGAAGTTAAATCTAGTAGTTGAGTCTAGTAATTAAGTGATTGAGAATGTATTTTGAGTAAAGTAGCAGAGCAATCGATTATTGAAGAAGTAGCCCCGGAGTATTGGGAGCAAGCTTGTACTGAGCTCACGAAGCAGGACCGCATTCTGAAGAAAATCATTCCTAAATACGGCTCTGGTTTTTTAATGACCCGTGGAGATGCTTTTACAACTTTAGCCAGAGCAATTGTTGGCCAGCAGATCTCAGTGGCCGCTGCCCAATCCGTCTGGAACAAAGTCCTCCTAGCTCTTAAAAAGAAAGTCACGCCCAAAAATATTCTTGCGCTCACCGTAGAAGAATTGCGCGGGGCCGGTTTATCGGGCCGTAAGGTGGAATACATCCGAGATTTGGCTGAACATTTTGTTTCTGGTCGTTTGCATGCTAATCAATGGAAAGGCATGGAAGATGAGGTCATCATCAAGGAATTGTGCGGAATTCGGGGAATTGGCCGCTGGACAGCGGAAATGTTTCTGATTTTCAATATGGTGAGACCTGATATTCTCCCTTTGGACGATGTCGGCCTCATTAAGGCGATTTCCCTCAATTACTTCAGTGGAGAGCCTGTCAGTAGGCATGAGGCCCGAGAAGTGGCTGCAAATTGGGCCCCTTGGAGGACGGTAGCAACCTGGTATATGTGGAGAAGTATCGACCCCATTCCCGTTGAATATTAAAATCAAGCTATGAAAACGACTTTCCTGGATTTTGAGCAGTCAATCGCTGAACTAGAGTCAAAGATTGAAGAGCTGCAATTTGTGCAAGATGAATCATCGGTGGATATCTCCGATGAGATCAAAACTCTGACTGAAAAAAGTCAACAACTGACTAAGGACGTTTATGCCAACTTAAGTCCTTGGCAAGTTTCACAAGTGGCACGTCATCCTCAGCGTCCCTATACATTGGATTATGTGGGTGCATTGTTCACTGATTTTCATGAGTTACATGGCGATCGTAATTTTGCAGATGATCAATCGATCGTTGCAGGTCTAGCGCGCTTTGAGAATCAGCCTTGTATGGTCATTGGACATCAAAAGGGTCGCGATACAAAAGAACGCGCCTTAAGAAACTTTGGCATGAGTCGACCAGAGGGTTATCGCAAGGCCATGCGCCTGATGCGTTTGGCGGAGAAATTTGCATTACCGGTATTTACTTTTGTTGATACCCCGGGTGCATTCCCAGGCATTGATGCAGAAGAGCGCAATCAATCTGAAGCGATTGGCCGCAACTTATATGTTCAAGCAGAGTTAGAGGTTCCTATTATTGCCACCATTATTGGTGAAGGCGGTTCTGGTGGTGCACTGGCGATCGCCATGGGTGACGTAGTGTTGATGTTGCAAAACTCTACCTACTCAGTGATTTCACCAGAAGGTTGCGCCTCTATCTTATGGAAGACTGCCGAAAAGGCGCCTGAAGCTGCTGAGCAACTAGGCCTCACTGCACAACGCTTAAAAACATTGGGCTTGATCGATAAGATCGTGGCTGAACCTACTGGTGGTGCCCATCGTGATTACGATGCGATGATGACAAGTATGCGTAAAGCTTTGGCCGAATCTCTTAAGACCTTCGATGGCATGAAAGTGGATGCGCTGCTCGAGCGTCGCCATGAACGCTTGATGAGCTATGGCAAGTTCAAGGAAATCGAAGCCAAGCCCTAAGCCTGCTCCAATGGCGGCCAAACGAATTGCGCTTGCCTTAAGTGGAGGGCTTGATTCGGTTGTGCTGCTCGATACTGTTTGCAAAGCAGTGCAAGCGAGTGATACTTCAAAACAATCAACAGAAGTTTGGGTATTTCACATTCATCACGGCTTGCAAAAGTCTGCCGATCAATGGCTCGAGTTTTGTGAAAAACTTGCCAAGAAATATCGCGCTCAATTTGATTTCCGCCTCCTACACTTTGCCGACAAAGCTCAAGGAAACATTGAGGCAAGAGCAAGAGCGGAGCGCTACGATGCCTTAACCGAACTTTGCATTGAGCATGATATTGAAATCTTATTGCTAGCACACCATCAGAATGACCAAGCTGAAACCATCCTATTGCAACTCTTGCGGGGTTCTGGTGTGGCTGGACTTGCTGGTATGCCGCAGCAACGCATCAACACTGCTGATGGTCAATCAATTACTCTGTGGCGCCCGCTATTAAATCAAAGCAGGGCTGATCTCGAAGTATATGCAAAAAAATATAAGCTCAAGTGGGTAGAAGATCCCAGCAATCAAAATACACGCTATCGTCGCAATGCTATTCGCAAAGAGATTATCCCTAGATTAGAAAAGATCCAGCCAGGAGCCATCTCCAATCTAGCTCGAAGTGCGGATTTACTGGCCCAATCGCAAGTGCTCCTCGATCGTTTGGCAAAACTTGATGGCAAAGACATTTTTCAGGGCGCTGGTCTAAAACTCAAGCCACTGTTAGCGCTAGCCAAGTTGGATAAACCGGCTGCCAATAACTTAATGCGATATTGGTTAAAGGTAAATAAGTTAGCAATGCCTTCTCAGGAGCGACTTGAGTCCTGGTGGAAAGATCTGATGGCGGTAAAGCAGGATTCCAGTTTGGAGTGGCAACATGACGAGGTCAGCATTCGTCTCTGGCGGGGTGTCTTGCAAGTGGCTAATTCTGCATTTGGCCATTGGATTTTCAAGGCCATCCCTCCACGTAGTAAGTTACTTGGATTGTCGTTAGCCTTGGTGAGCGAAGCTGAGCAGCGTGGTTTGGTCGAGCATAGGCAGCGCCAAGGGGCGGAAAAGATTCAAATCAAGCCCAAGACCCCGCGTAAAACCCTCAAGAACCTATTTCAGGAGTCTGATATGCCGCCCTGGGAGCGACAGGCGCCTCTGCTCTATATCAATGACGAACTTATTGCTGTGGCGGGGGTAGGGGTGAGTTATCCGCATTTGGTGTCCACTGGTAGGCGGGTGCTTCCCGAGTGGTCTGAGAAGCCATAGCGCAGGTATAAAACCCTGTAAAATAAGCCCCTTTTAGACCCTAGGGAATGTAATTCCCTGTAAATAGACAATACGACGGTTTTTATGGCTCTTATCGTTCATAAGTATGGTGGCACCTCAATGGGCTCAGTTGAGCGCATTCAGAATGTCGCTAAACGCGTTGCCAAGTGGATGCGTGCAGGCCACCAAGTGGTGGTTGTGCCTTCAGCCATGTCAGGCGAGACCAATCGCTTGCTAGGTTTAGCAAAGGATATTAATCCTGATGCAAATCCTCGTGAGCTAGATCAAATTGCTTCGACAGGTGAGCAGGTGAGTTCTGGCTTATTGGCCTTGGCATTACTTCGCGAAGGTGTTGATGCCGTAAGTTACGCTGGCTGGCAGGTAACAGTTCATACGGACTCCTCCTTTACGAAGGCCCGCATCAAGAGTATTGATGACCAAAAAATTCTTGCTGATCTCAATGCGGGACGTGCTGTAGTGGTTACAGGCTTTCAGGGCGTTGACCCTAATGGCAACATCACCACTTTAGGTCGTGGTGGATCTGATACATCTGCCGTTGCGATGGCTGCAGCCCTAAAGGCAGACGAGTGCTTAATCTACACCGATGTTGATGGCGTTTATACGACAGATCCCCGTGTTTGCGAAGATGCACGTCGCCTAGACAAGATTACCTTTGAAGAGATGCTGGAGATGGCAAGTCTTGGTTCGAAGGTATTGCAGATTCGTTCTGTGGAGTTTGCTGGTAAGTACAAAGTTAAAACCCGTGTTCTGTCTTCATTGACAGATCCGTTGATGCCCCTTGATCTAGAGATGAAGTCGGGCACCTTGATTACATTTGAAGAGGACAGCACTATGGAAGCCGCAGTTATTTCCGGCATCGCCTTTGCGCGTGATGAAGCAAAAATTACCGTTCTGGGGGTTCCTGACCGCCCAGGTATTGCCTATCAAATTTTGGGTCCGATTGCGGATGCGAATATTGATGTCGACATCATCATTCAGAATCAGTCCTTTGAGGGCAAAACGGACTTTACTTTCACGGTACCCCGGGCTGAATATCAGAAAGCGTTGGACTTACTCAAGAACAATGTCCAGGCCCATATTGAGGCTAAAGAAATTACTGGTGATCCAAAAGTCTCCAAGGTATCAGTGGTTGGCGTTGGAATGCGCTCCCATGTTGGGGTTGCCAGCAAGATGTTCCGCACTCTATCAGAGGAGGGCATCAATATCCTCATGATCTCCACCAGCGAAATCAAGATTTCTGTTGTGATTGATGAGAAATATATGGAGCTGGCGGTACGTGCTTTACATAAAGCTTTCGAGCTTGACCAGAAGTAAGAATACGCATTAAACGCTTTAAAACCGTAGTAAACCCCCTTGGCCAACGGAATCCGTTAAACTGTGGGGCGTTGTAAGGGCATCAAGTAGGGAGGCGTGGCCGAGCTGGTCGAAGGCACTCCCCTGCTAAGGGAGCATCTGCGCTAAAACGCGGATCGGAGGTTCGAATCCTCTCGCCTCCTCCAGAATTCTTCTGAATTCGACTGCTTGTGCCATTGCTACACATAACTAAGCCCCTTCACCGGGGCTTTTTTATTGCCTATTGCACGGCTAGCAAATGCTGATTACATCCTAGAAACATCTATTTCGATTTCAGCAATTTTCAGGCGTCACCAATTTACTCCATTATTTTTTATCCATATTGAATCATCTAATATATTTATTCATAAACTTCACAACTTCACAACTTCAGTGGTATAGTGTACACACAGGAGGTGAAATGAGAAAAGCAATACCAAAAACACATCAAGCTTTAGATTGGATAGGGAAGGGGTTAACCGCTGCTCAAGCCGCCAGGAAGATGGAAATATCAGAATCCAGCGTCTACGCTGCCCTTAGAAAAACAAGAGCAAAAGATTTAGGTTGTTGTCCAACGTGTGGTCACAAAATAAGGAAATAAAATGAAGAAGACTTTATTAGCAATTGCCTCAATCTCTGTAGCAGCATTTGCTTATGCCAATACGTCATCGGATTCCTCGGCATTGGTGAGCGAGCAATGCAAGATTTCAGCTGAAGCTGTTTCCACATTGAAGGGTTTGCGCTATGGCAATACATCTATACGTAAGGATGTAGCCGGATTGATTAATCTGAATTTAAAAGTGCAAGAGAATAAAGAGGCAGCTCAAATGACCTTAAACCGTATGGTTGATGATCAGGTGAATTCAGCATCCGCTTTGGAAGCAAAGTATTGCTCTTAATGTTGCAATAAATGGGTTGTTACCCAATCATCTGTGAAGGCGTGTGATGACCCATTCATTTGAGTGTCCAGAGTGTGGCAATCCCAGGGGAATGCTTGGGGAGTGTCGTCAGTGCGGCAGCGAAGCGCTCCCATTACCTCATGGCGACACCTTGGTGCTGAATCTGAAATTCGATAATCCAAGTGCTGAAGAGGCTTTGGAAAGATTAACTATTGCGTTGCGACGAGCATCGGAAGTTGGTATTAAGGCGATGATATTAATTCATGGCTATGGAGCAAGTGGCGAGGGTGGAAAGATCAAATGGGCTGTACATGACGCCCTTGAAAATAACTATTTCTCAGATCGTGTTGATGAGTATCATTTTGGTGAGCAGACTGCATTTGGTAGCGATGCCTATCACGCTCTTTTAAGAAGAAGGCCTGGATTAAAGGCGCATCTCAAGCATTTTAAGGAAGGTAATGCGGGAATGACTGTTTTATTACTGGGTTCCCAGTCTAGAATTGCTTAGAATGGACCTGTAGCAATCAATTTTGCAATAGCAGGGAGTGCCAATGACTACTAAAAAACCAATCACAACGCATGATGAAGTGCAGACCAATTCTGAGCAGTTAATTGGCGATTTCAAGGCCCTGATGGCAGATGCACAGGCTTTGATTACGGCAACAGCTGGCCATGAAGATGGCGCGCTTGGCGCGATTCGTACCAAGGCGCTTGATACTCTAAGTAATGCCAAAGAAAGCCTCTCTTCGATTGAGGGCACCTTGGTTGACAAGGCTAAAGTGGTTGCAGAGGGTGCTGATGATTTCGTGCATCGCAACCCTTGGGAGGCTGTAGGGGTTGCTGCCGGACTAGGTTTATTAATCGGCCTTTTCATCCGTCGTCGCTAGGCACTCATGTCTCAAGAAAATCTTTTATCTTCTTTAAAACACCTGGTTTCTACTGGGGCTTCGATTGCACAGACTCGCTTAGAGTTGATTTCCACTGACGTGCAGATCGCACGCACTAAGTTTCTGAGTCTTTTCGTGATGGTGATCTTTACCTTATTTTTCTTATTTTTTGGTCTGGTAATGCTAGCTTTGCTCATCGTGATCTACAGCTGGGAGGGCGATCGTATGCTGGCACTTGGCTTACTTACTAGCAGCTTCTTGGGGGTTGGCTTCATTCTGGCACTTGTGGTTTTGCATTCACTAAAGACCATGCCTAAATTATTCGAAGCAACTATTGCTGAGTTGGCTAAGGATCGCCAGGAACTTACCAAGCGATGAGTCGTACCCTAGCTGATCTACAAGCAAGACAAAAAGTGCTGCAAGATCGTGCAGCGCAAGAGCGCGCTGATTTTGCATTGCATTTCGAGCCTATTGAAAAGCCCTTGTCTTGGGCTGATAAAGGGATCGATGCTTTCAATTTTATGAAGAGTAGCCCGATTTTATGGACTAGTGCATTTGCTGTACTAGTGCACTACAAGCCAAAATTAGCCAGTAAAGTGCTAGCAGTAGGTTGGGGCACCATGAAGCTGCTGAAAAGCGCTAAAAACCTGCTGTAACTTGTCGGCCTAGGCGACTAAGACCGACTTATTGGCAATTCCTTTTTGATTAAGGATCTCGCCACCATTCAAGCCTGCAATCTCTAAAAACGTTAAGGCACCAGCAACTTGAAAACCTGCTTTTTTGAGTAATTGACAAGCTGCGATGATGGTTCCGCCAGTAGCCAATACATCATCGACTATTAACACTCGTGCGCCCTGAGGTAGGGTAGATTGCTGTATCTCGAGGGAGTCTGAGCCGTATTCCAGCCCGTAGGATTCTCGATGGCTAGCCAAGGGTAGCTTATTGGGTTTTCGGGCTAATGCAAGGCCTTTATGGGCTTGATGCGCCAGAGCCGCACCAAAGATAAAGCCACGTGATTCAATGCCTAAAATATGGCTATAGTCGAACTGCTTAGCCAAGGATTCTAGCTGCAAGATGGCCTCCTTGAATGCAGTTGGATTGGCTAAAAGGGGGGAGATATCCCTAAAGAGGATTCCTGGCTTAGGAAAGTCGGGGACTCCGGGTAGATAATCTAATAAATTCATTATTGGCTGACATGAAAACACAATTACTGATTATTACCGCATTAGAGTCCGAGCTTGATAAAAGCATATTACCGGCTGGCATCGGTATTGTGTATTCGGGAGTTGGCAAGATTAACGCAACTGCGGCCACCATTCAGGCTATTCATGAGCTTCAACCCCGACGGATTGTGAACTTTGGCACTGTAGGAAAAATTAATCCCGCCCTGCATGGTTTATTGGAAATTGGCAAAGTCATACAGCGTGACATGATGACGGTGCCCCTAGCTCCTCGTGGGCAAACCCCTTTTTGCTCTAAACCATATGAATACCTATCCTTAGGCGGCGATCATATTTGCGGTACTGGTGATAGCTTTGTCACCGCGCATGATCCCTGGTTGGCATCTCAAGGTATTGATGTCGTGGATATGGAGTTATTTGCGATCGCCAATATTGCCCATCAATTCAATGTTCCGTGGCAATCATTTAAATACGTTTCCGACGATGCGAATGCAGACTCTGGAAATGAGTGGAAGCATCGCGTTAATCATGGTCAAGAACTCTATTTAGAAAAACTCAAAGAGTTGATGAGCGCCTGATCACAGTCCATTGATTAAGTCATTGATATGAACTCCCAGAAACCTTGGCTAAAAAACTATCTTGAGGGAGTACCTCATGAGATGGATTTAGCCGGTCATTCATCCATTGTGGAATTGCTAGAAGAATCTTTCAAAAAATATCCCGATCGCATTGCGCTCGAGTCGATGGGGCACAAAATTCGCTATCGTCAGCTCGATATTCTCTCGCAAGACTTTGCAGCCTATCTCCAAACCTTAGGTCTTGAAGCTGGCTCACGTATAGCCATCATGTTTCCAAATGTGCCGCAATACATCATTGCGATGCTGGGCACCCTCCGAGCTGGCTTTGCGGTTGTGAACATTAATCCGCTGTATACAGCCCGAGAGTTAGAGCATCAATTACGCGATAGTGGTGCGACCATATTAGTGATATTAGAAAACTTTGCTCATGTATATCAAGAGATCGCCAATCAAGCGCTTGTAAAAAAAGTGATTGTGAGTAGTTTGGGTGAAACCCTTGGGCCTAAGGGCGTCATCATCAATCTAGTAGCTCGCCATATTAAAAAACTCGTTCGGCAATGGAGCTTTCCTTGCATTAAATTGAATCAGGCTCTCAAAATTGGTTCTGGGCACGGCTTTAGTAAGCCAAATCTAGGCTTAGAAGATATTGCCTTCTTGCAATATACGGGCGGAACCACGGGGATTTCCAAAGGTGCAGTTCTCTTGCACCGGAATATATTAGCCAACATCATTCAAATTGAGTCTTGGCTGGAGCCCGCTCTACAACATCGCCATCTACAGCAACTCGTTTTTCTATGCGCTTTACCAATGACACATATTTTTGCGCTCACCGCCTGTGGATTGCTGGGAATGCGGAAGGGTGCTAAGTTAATTCTGGTTGCCAATCCCCGTGATATCACTGGTTTCATCAAGCTATTGATGAAGCATCCTGACATTAATATCTTTCCTGGTGTGAATACTTTATTTCATGCGCTAATACACCGACCAGAGTTCAAGGCGGTCAAACTGCCAAATCTTTTGGTCACCATCGGTGGAGGCATGGCGGTTCAAAAGAAGACTGCCGATCTCTGGCATAAGCTAACAGGTGTGCCGATTGCCCAGGGTTACGGTCTTTCAGAGACTTCGCCAGTAGTTTGCGTTAACACCCCATTTATAAAAGAATTCACGGGCTCCATTGGTATGCCAGTTCCCAGCACTGACGTAGTGATATTGGATGATGATGGAGTGGAAGTTCCCTTCGGCACGCCAGGAGAAATTTGCATTAAGGGCCCACAAGTGATGGCGGGCTACTGGAATAGACCCGAAGAGACCGGGCAATTTATTACCCCAGAAGGGTATTTTAAGTCTGGAGATATTGGCATCATGAATTCCGAAGGCTATGTACAGATTGTGGATCGCAAGAAAGACATGATTGTGGTTGCCGGTTTTAAAGTATTTCCCAATGAGATTGAGGAAGTGATCTCATTAATGCCCGGAGTTAGAGAGTGCGCTGTAATTGGATTGCCGCACCGTAAGCTGGGGGAGATCGTGAAGGCCTATATCGTCAAAGACAAAACAGACTTAACTGAGGCGCAAGTCATTCAGTTTTGCAAAGAGCAATTGCCGAGTTATAAGCGTCCCAGGAAAATTGCCTTTATTGATGAAATGCCAAAATCCAATGTAGGTAAAATTGTGCGCCGCCATCTGCGCGGTTGATAAAAAACTACAGGCCACCGCCAAAGCGGTATTGCCAAGAAATCCCATAGAGGTCGTAACTATTGTTTGTTCGAGAGTAAGCACCAGTACTCGCTGACAGCCTAATGGAGTTATGTTTATTCACCGGGTAAGACATCGTGCTGCCATAGCGCCAATTTTCTTGACTTCCGGAAATGGGATTGCCATTGAGGTAGGACTGACCACCTGTAAAGTAAGTCGCATCCACTGAAATCCAAGCTGTATTCTCAAAATAGTAAATTGCATGGCCTTGACGCGTGTAGACGGGATTTTGTGAGAGGGTATTTCCACCCATAAAGTCGGTATTGCTGGTGTAAAAAATTCCAGCGCCAGCAAGCTCAAATCGCCATGGGCCAATTGCCTTTGAGATTCCAATGCCTGGTTGCACAAACCATCGGTTGGCTCCGACATTAATGATTTGTTCGTCGTTATATTTGCCCCAAGGGGCCGATGCTGCGACACTTACGCCAATGATGATATCTTGTTGGTAATCTTTAAATTGATCCAGCGTGAGCGCAGGAGCGCCGTATAAATTGACTGAGGCTTTAATCACTGGGTCGGATAAGCCTTCGGCGCTAGCATTTAAGGAGTTGCCCCCAATAGTGCTTGATTTATTTAGTCGACCATAGGGCAGCACCAAGGTAATTTTTCCTGATTGTCCAGCTACGTCAATAATGTGAGTCAGGCTCATTACTTCACTAGTGAGGGTGTAATTACCGCTCTTGGCCTGAACAATGCCGGCACTTAGGAAATTAATACCAATTGGTGCATTGGAATAAGTACGCGCCTCAATCTCCTGAGCATACGATGGCGATATCAAGAGGGTGGTTGATCCAAATAGCAGTCCAAAGGCTATCAAAGCCCCATCCAAAAAACGCGATGACAGATTGGGGCGATTCAAAACTTTATTTGCTAGATTGAGATTTGTTGCCAAATAGAATCTCTAGCGTCGCCGTGCTACCGATAGCTAATTTAAGACCCACTAGTAATAAATAAGGCCAGACGATTAGCCAATAGACAATCGACATGGCCACGACATGAAGTGGGTTGGATCTGCCAAAGTCAGCCAATGAGGATATGAACCCCTTGCCATGGATCAGTCCATGAGTCCCAGCTTCAAGGTAATTTAATCCTACTACAACTAACAGATAAACAAGGGACTCTAGGATGAGGGAAGTCACAATCCCATTCTTTGCATTTACCTTAATTGGAATGATGGCTTGTCCGACCAACATAAATTTAGCGCAGAAAACTGCTTTAATTAAGGCAAAACCAAAGATGGATAAAGGAATAGGCCTTTCATCTAAGGATGTTGCCCCTAGAAACGCTAGGGCGCAAAACCATATCCCAAAATATATTGAGAGTTGGAGGGCTTTGGTGAGCTCCTCCTTAGCCTTTGTTTTAAAGCTAGGAGAATTTTTTTTGGGCGCCTGAATATTATTCATTGGTAGATTCTAAAAAAGACTTGGAATTGGTTTCGATGGCCTAGCAGTTGCTGCACGAACTTGCTGCCTCAACAGGGGCGGGCTCATTGGTATAGCGAGCAATAAATGCATGCTGACTCTTAAGTGGTAGATTGATCCAAACAAAGTGGCCTGATCCAGGGGCAACATCGATTGGCTCGCCCTTAAGATTCCACATCGCATCTAAGACCATATCTTGATTGCCTTCTGGCTCAATGATTTCTAACTTATCGCCAATAGAAAAGCGATTCTTGACATCTACCTTAACGCGGCCTGAAGCCTCATCAATCTCTAAGGTTTCAGCAACATAGAGGCTTCTACCAGACAGAGAGTGGCCGCGCATATAGAGTTGATACTCTTTATCGTGGTGACGTTCATAAAAGCCATCGGTATAGCCGCGATTAGCTAGGCCTTCAAGGTTGCCAATGAGGGACATATTCATTGGGCGACCAGCAACTGCATCATCAATCGCCGTACGATAGGACTGGCAAGTACGAGATACGTAATAAGGAGACTTGGTGCGACCCTCAATCTTGAATGAGTCCACACCCATCTTAGTTAATCTATCAATATGCTCAATAGCACGAAGATCTTTGGAGTTCATGATGTAGGTGCCATGTTCATCTTCTTCCATGGGCATCAAATCATCGGGTCTTCTGGCCTCTTGCAGCAAAACTACATCACCACTTGTATTTTGTTGGCCAGGCTTTACTTTGTAATCCCAGCGACAAGCATTAGTGCAGGCGCCTTGGTTTGAATCTCGATGAGACATATAGCCAGATAAAAGGCAGCGACCTGAGTAGGCAATACATAAAGCGCCGTGAACAAAGACTTCCAATTCCATTTCTGGGCAGTCTTGACGGACCTCTTCGATTTCATCAAAGGAGAGCTCGCGTGACAAAATGACGCGGCTAATACCAACGGAGCGCCAAAATTTAGCAGCAGCGCCATTCACAGTATTCGCTTGTACTGATAAATGAATCGGCATATCTGGCCAAGCTTCTCTGGCCATCATGATCAGGCCTGGATCGGACATGATGATTGCATCCGGCTTCAATGCAATGACTGGATCCATATCCTTAATATAGGTGCGTGTCTTGCCACCATGGGGTAATAAATTGGAGACAAGGTAAAACTTCTTGCCTAAAGTATGGGCGGTATCGATACCTTCTTTGAGGGTCTCTATTTTGCCGAAGTCGTTATTGCGTACCCGCAGCGAGTAACGCGGTTGGCCGGCATAAATCGCATCCGCACCAAAGTCGAATGCGGTGCGCAGCATACTGAGGCTGCCGGCTGGGGCTAGAAGTTCTGGAATCTTGGTCATAGGGGGCTATTTTAGTGAATACAGGTAATCTTGCTTGATTTGTGATATTCCTAGGCTCTGGAGCCTGCTGGACCTAGGTTAATCCACTCATTAGAGGCTAAGGATCGGGTAATCAAGAGTATCCTACGGGGTCTGTGGCGAGCATTGTAAAAAAATGAACGGGAGCCTTCCATTGGACTTTCCACATTAAATTGAAGGCACTTATTAAAGAATGCAGAAAGAACGTAATGACAAAACTGACATCCAAACCTATCCTTAAAAAAGCGAGCGGTATTCTGGCTCAAGAGTTTGCTATACCCAAAGACATCGCCTGGGCTTGGGTCACTTTGTTGCTGTCACAAGAAGAGCAGAAGCGCGATAGTGAAGAAAAGCGCTATAGCCGCATTGCAGAATTCGAAGCTTGGATTTTGGAATTAAACCTTCCTGTCGACCCGAAAAATCCTGGTACCGGTGCAGTCAGTCCAGAGGCTGTAAAAAATTCAGCAAGAAATGTCTTTGAATGGCCTCATGAATACATCTTTGAAGAGCCAGTAGCGCCAAATCATCCTGATTCAAAGGTCACTTATGGCGATACGATCACCAAGCCGATTTTGGACGCAGTCAAAGATGCCGGCGGATCCGATGATCGTGCTGCACTAATTGCCATCTTAGAGGGTTACGCAAAAGATGGCAAAGAGCCGTTTGCCGATGTCACCCCAGAAGGCATTGAATGGAAGGGAAGTGCTTGGTCGCAAGGGGATAAATACAATCTTCTCACCATCAAGACGCTGAATAACCGCTTGGCCAATCTTCGTAAAAAGGGATTGATCTAAGCTCAATCGCTTCATCAGAGATGCAAAAAACCACCTAAAAAAAATGATCTGATCCACAAAAGGTGGTTTTCTTGTGTCTGGCTTCTCAATCTGGGCTCGAACCAGAGACCTATGAATTGACAGAGTATGTCAGATGCGATTTAACGCTGACGAATTCAACCCAACACATAATTAGGCGAGCAAGATTTGCTATATATCTATCGCTTATTGTCTGCTATGAAACCCATATCAGACACTCAAACGGGACTTTTTGAGGCTTCTGATTGGCAGAGGGCAGCCACAAGCGGTCGACCATTGATGCTAAAACACCCCATAGGGCACTCATTGGCACTTTATAGAAACATATTAAATTAACGGCACTCATTTTTTGAATTAAGGAGTATAATAATTACAGATTGAGGTTAATAATTGTTACAGTACTCGATTTTTTTTAACCCTACGTAACAGTCGTCCTCTCTAGCGAATTAGAGCAGGTCTCACCCCTTCCACACTTGTAACTACAGCCGTCCCGGATATTCGGTCACTACTTGACTGTAATGTTCCTGGAGGAGTGCGCTTACATTTTTACGGGTAAAAATTTAAATAAGGTTTTTTTGAATATTATTGCGCTGGGCTTGCTCGTGCCTGCAAAACGTAGCGCACTAATTGCTCTAGGCCTGTGCTGGATCTCGTTTAGCGTTTCATCTGCTCGGGCTCAAGCGCCTAGTGCAGGCTCTCTACAGCAAAATATTGATCAAGAGATCAACTCACAGCAACTCCCACCTAAATCGATTCAACCAATTATTCCCGCACGACGGGAATTAAAGCCAACTGGAGTTACCTTTACCCTCAAGAGGGTTGTTTATAAAGGCAACACGCTGCTCTCTAGCTCGCAGTTAGACGCAGTAGTTGCTCCATATCTAAATCAAAAACTCGATTACTCGAAGTTGCAAGCCCTTTCTTATGCCATTGAGAGCGCCTATAAAGATGCTGGCTATTTAGCTCGGGTTCGACTGCCTGAACAAGAGTTGCAAGATGGCACGCTTCATGTAGAAATTCAAGAGGCGATCTTTGGTAAAGCCAGAATCGAAGGAACGTCAGTACGTGTTTCGCCGGAGCAAATTATCACCATAATCGACGCCCAGCAACTAGCTGGACAGCCAATCAACATAGACCATTTAGATCGCGGGCTTTTATTGGCAGATGATTTGCCAGGGGTAACCGTAGGCGGTGTTCTGATACGCGGAACTTTGAAGGCTACTACTGACTTAGGTGTCAAGGTTGAGGATGAAAATCTGCTCTATGGCAGTGTTCTTATGGATAACACGGGACCAACCTCTACAGGATCTTTTAGGGTGCTTGGTAATGCAGGGATCAATAGTCCCGCGGGTATCGGCGACTTACTCTCGGCAACTTATCTTTACTCAGAGGGCTCAAACTACGGACGTTTAGCCTATACCGCCCCAGTCGGTAACGATGGTGTACGAGTAGGTATTAATGCCTCTACACTTGACTACAAAATCGTTTCTGGCACCTTCGCCCCCTTAGGTGGCTATGGTTCAGCCCAAACAATAGGGCTAGAAAGCTCATACCCTTTAATTCGTTCACGCTCCGCCAATCTTTATGTAAGCGCAAACGCAGACTATCGCCAATTTAGTAACAGTAGTTCTGGCACATTAATCAGTCAGTACAACGTCATGGATTATTCCGTGAGCATGTACGGTAATCGCTTTGATAGTTTTGCTGGTGGCGGTGCCAATACCGCCAGCCTAACTTTAGTTACTGGCAACGTTGACTTAGCAAACTCCCCAAACCAAGCTTCAGTAGCCAGTAGTACAGGTGCGCAAGGTAGCTTTACCAAAATTCGCTACAACGCTACTCGCAATCAATATCTCTTAGAGGACACCTCTTTATTTGGCAGCATTACTGGACAGCTCACCAATCAAAATTTAGACTCTTCTGAGCAGTTCTATCTAGGGGGAGCCTATGGGGTGCGGGCTTATCCAACAAGTGAGGGCGCCGGTAGCACGGGGCAACTCCTCACAGTAGAGCTACGTCAGAAGCTGCCTGAAAACATTGTTGCAGCACTGTTTTATGACTATGGGCGGCTCAATCAAAACGCTAATAACAATATTAATGGTGCCTCCTCAATTAACCAATATGCGCTGCAAGGTGCAGGTTTATCTCTTGGCTGGAGACCTGTCAAGGCGGCCTATTTAAATATCACCTATGCCCACCGCATCGGTACTAATCCCAATCCAACCTTAACGGGGAATGATCAGGACGGTACGCAAACCATTGATCGTTTTTGGTTGAGTGCGTCTTACGCTTTTTAATGTTGATACTTTGAAAAGTCGACCAACCCCATGAACAAAACATTTAATCTAGTATGGTCACATGTCTCTAATACCTATGTAGCGGTATCCGAGGCAGTTAAGTCAAAAGGGAAGGGTGTTTCAGGTTCTACTTTGATTGTTTCGACCTCTGCAGTTTTAGTAATGTTGCTCGGTGGTACTTTGACTCAAGCAGCTCCTCCGGCGCCTAATCAATTACCTACAGGCTCAGCAGTAGTGGGCGGTTCGGCAACGGTAGGCCAAGTTGGTGCTGTCATGCAGATCAACCAAGCTACTTCTAGAGCGGCAATTAATTGGCAGACTTTTAACGTAGGCTCTGCTGCAACGGTCAATATCGCTCAGCCTAATGCTTCTAGTGTCCTGTTAAATCGTGTTTTAGATACCAATGCCAGCCAAATCTTTGGCAAAGTTAACGCAAATGGTCAGGTCTATTTAGTCAATCCAAACGGGGTGTATTTTTCACCGTCAGCCTCAGTCAATGTTGGTGGATTTTTAGCGACTACGGCTAGCATCAGCACTTCTGACTTTATGTCTGGGTTAACAACTTTCTCAAATAATGGGGCAACAGGCTCAATTATCAATAATGGCAATTTAACGGCAATGCTCGGTGGCTACATTGCTTTGATGGCTCCAAGCGTAATTAATAATGGTGTGATCGTAGCGCAAATGGGCACAGTTGCTTTAGCAGCTGGTAGTGCTTATGAGCTGCAATTCGCGGGTAATACGCTTTCTAATGTACGAGTAACCGCATCTACGATCGATGCTTTTGTATCAAATGGCAATGCTATTTATGCTCCAGGTGGATTGATTATTCTCTCAGCTCAAGCGGCGCATGATATTAATAGCGGCATTGTTGGCAATATTGGCAATCTTGATGCTACAGGCCTTACAAGCAATGGCGGCGTTATTCGTCTTTCTGCCTCTTCAACGATCAATGCTGGCGGTGTCATTAAGGCTGATGCCGCACCAAACAGCGTAGGTAATGGCGGTAAAGTTGACATCATCGCTGATTTAACAAACTCCGTTAGCAAAACCAATGTTACTGGCACGATTACTGCTAAAGGCGGTGATTTAGGTGGTAATGGCGGACTAATTGATACTTCAGCTTCCCATGTCAATGTAGCAGATAGCGCAGTAGTAAATACTTTAGCTCCCAAAGGGGATGCTGGTACTTGGACTATTGATCCAACTGATTTCACAATTGCCGCTACAGGCGGAAATATTACTGGGACAGTCTTAGCCGCTCAATTAGCTGGCGGCAGCGTAAATATTATTTCATCCACAGGTTCACCTACCCAAGGCTCAGGCGATATTAACGTAAATGATACGGTTAGCTGGAGTGCAAATACTTTAGATTTAAAAGCGGCTCATAGCATCAACATAAACGCCCCAATGAATGCTTTGGGCTCTGCTAAATTAGTAATGACAACCTCAGCAGACAATGGTCTGGACACTTTTGTTGCTGGCGGTACTGTTAATACTGGCTTTAATGCAGATGGTACTTTTGCTGGCTCAGTAAATTTTGGTACACGCTCAGGAGCTGGTTTTTTAACCATCAACGGAAGTGATTACACGGTCATTAACAATTTTGGTTCGGCTGGAAGTAGCACTCTGGGTGATTTCCAAGCAATTGGTTCAACTGGAAACTACGCATTAGGGACTAACCTAGATGCTACTGGGATTTCCACGGGTGGGATTACCACTTACACAGGAATGTTCAATGGCCTTGGCCATACCATCACTGGCGTAAACATTACATCAGGTCTTGCGGCTGGCTTATTTAATACGGTTGGAGCTGGCTCTTACATACAAAACGTAGGATTGGTTGGCGGTCTTAATAAAGGCGCTGTTAATAGCGGAGGCTTGATCGGATGGAACTACGGCACCGTTTCTAACTCTTACAACACTGGAACTGTTTACTCTCTTAGCGGTGGGCAGGGCGGTTTAATTGGTCGCAATGAAACTGGTAGCGTTACAAATAGTTATGCCACTGGCAATGTTAATGGCGCTGTAAATACTGGTGGCTTGATCGGAATTAATAATTCTGGCTTAATTAAAAATGACTATGCAACTGGCGCAGTTACAAGTGCTGGCGCAAATGTTGGTGGTCTTGTTGGTAGTAGTACGACTGGTGACATTATTGATAGTTATGCAACAGGTAAAGTAATTGGTCAAACTAGTACCGGTGGTCTTTTGGGCGACGGTACTTCTGGAAAAGTGACGAATAGTCATGCAAATGGCGACGTTTCAGGCGCATCACAAACAGGTGGCTTAGTTGGCCATATTACCTCTGGACTTGTGAGCAAAAGTTATGCGACTGGTAACGTAAATGGCACAACTGATACTGGCGGCTTAATTGGAATGACTACTGCTGGTGGAGCTGATTCAAGTTATGCGACTGGCACAGTAATTGGTTCTACCGATACAGGCGGCTTAATTGCAAACTCTACTGGCCCTGTAACAAATTCATATGCGACTGGTAAAGTAACTGGTTCTGCTGGCTCTACTGGTGGCTTGATTGGTATTACTACTGGCACAGTTGCAAACAGCTATGCTTCTGGTCTAGTAA
Source organism: Polynucleobacter aenigmaticus (assembly GCF_002206635.1). GTDB lineage: Bacteria > Pseudomonadota > Gammaproteobacteria > Burkholderiales > Burkholderiaceae > Polynucleobacter > Polynucleobacter aenigmaticus. The sequence continues at coordinate 219,179 of NZ_NGUO01000009.1, forward strand.
ATTCTACTGGGGATGGCCTAACAGGAAATTCAACATCAACTACAACTAACAGCTACTTCAATGGCGATTTGAATACTAGCGATTATGGTAAGCCGCTGACATCAGCGCAAATGCTGGTTGGTGCTAATTATGTTGGTTTTGATATAACTAATGTAAGCGGTGGTGGTACAGCCACTAAATGGCTTAACTATGATGGCATAACTACTCCACTACTAACTTATTGGTTAACCCCAATTCAGGTTAGCTCAATTTACAGCGGTGCTCAGCCAGCTTCATTAAATAATCCGACTGGTTACACAACCAATATTGTAGTAACCGATCCATCCAAGCTCATTACTACCTCTGCTGGACTTACGCTCAGCAGTACACCTATTGCCGGGACTGAAGCAATTTCATTAAATGGTTTTGGAAGTACCCAGCAAGGCTACAACATTACTTATGGCACGAATTATCTTACTGGGACAGGGAGCCTTGCAAATGATTTAAATATCTCCGCGCCGATATATTGGACAACTGGAAATTTAATTCTCAATGCGCAAAACAATATTAACTTTAATGCGCTGTTAAGTAATTCAGCAGGCAATAGCAATGGTCTTATCACTGGAAGTACGGCAAAGTTAACCTTAAACTACGGCCTGTCAGCACCTGCCTCAAACAATCCATACGATTATGTCGTGAATAAGGTGATTAACTTACCTGGTGGACAGAATTTCACGACCACTTTGGGCTCTGATGGCATTACTAAAAACTATATGGTGGTTACAACATTGGGGGTGATTGTTGATGCTACAACTTCACCCACACTGACCACTTTACAAGGTATGGCCGCTACCTCAAACTTGGGCGGCAATTTTGTACTGGGTAATAACATCGATGCCTCTGCAACGGCAATTTATGGGTATAACGTTGGTGCAGGATTTGCGCCTATAGGGAAGACTGGAAGTCCATTTACCGGGTACTTCGATGGCCTGGGTCATACGATCGCTAATTTAAATCTAAATTTAGGTGCTACTGCAAATGCAGGCCTTTTTGGTTTGTTGTCTGGTGTCACTCGAATACAAAACGTGGGTATTGTTGGCGGCAATATCAATGGGGGCAGTCAAACTGGCAGCTTAGTTGGGTATAACGATTCTGGATTAATACGCAAAAGTTACAGCACTGCAAATGTAACTGGGGCCGCCTTTACAGGTGGCCTAGTAGGGCAAAACTTTTCAGGAAATATAGACAATAGTTATTCAACGGGCATTATTATTGGTGCGGCCTATACGGGCGGTTTAGTTGGTGGCGCAACAACCGGTAACGTTAGTAATAGCTATGCTACTGGCAGCGTTCATGGTGCCGCGGGTACAGGCGGCTTAGTCGGTACGATTACAACCGGTAATGTTAGTAATAGCTATGCTACTGGCAGCGTTCATGGTGCCGCTGGAGTAGGGGGCTTAGTCGGCACTATTACGGACGGTACGGTTTCCAATAGTTATGCTACAGGCAATATTCTTGGCGGCGCTGGAACGGGTGGCTTGGTGGGCACATCAACCGGACCCATAACCACCAGTTATGCGACTGGACAAGTAACGGGAACCATTGAAGGTGTAGTTGGAGCTGTCGGGGCGTTTGGGGTTGGGGGGCTTGTCGGAAGTACTACCGGCCCAGTTAATATTAGTTATGCCAGCGGTGCTGTATATGGAGGAACCGGGGTTGGTGGTCTGATAGGAGGGTCTACTGGCCTTACGCAAAATACATACGCTACAGGCTCCGTCACTGCCGATTGTTGTAATGCCGGAGGCTTGATTGGTGACACAACGGCGCCTATACAGAATAGTTATGCAACTGGTGTAGTAACCACCTCGGTTGCAGCATCAGCAACTACTGGTGCACTAGCTGGCACTAGCACAGTAGCCGATAGCAATAATTTTTACGGCTCCCAATCGAATCCAGGAATGCAGGGGGTAAGTGGAGCAGTTAAGGCCGGCGTCACCGGCATGACCACCGCAGACATGATGGTGCAGGCCAATTTCACATCCTCGACTGCGGCTAATAGCAACACAAACCCTGCCTGGGATTTTGCTAGCACCTGGATCATCCTGCCGGGGACAATGCCGTTCTTACAATATTTTATGAAGCCAATTACCATTACTGCTAATAGTGGCAATGCGGTTTATAGTGGGCTGACATATTCCGAAACTTCTACTTACTCAATTACGCCAACAGTTTTGTTGGGAACTCTTAGCTATAGCTATCTTAGTGGTGGTGTAACAACGACTTCAGCGAGTAATGCTGGTACTTATGTAGTAACCCCCAGCGGGATCTTATCTAATCAGCAATATTTAGTATCTTTTGTTGATGGCAATTTAACAATTACTCAAGCCCCCTTAACCATTACCGCTAACAACGCGACTAAGGTTTATGGCGATACAGCCACTTTAGGCACAACCGGATTTTCTACTGGTGGCTTAGTGAACGGTGAGCAGATTAGTAATGTAGCCCTAGCAAGCACGGGGGCAGTTAATACCGCTTCAGTTGCTTCTTATGGTGTAGCCGCAAGTGCTCCTACTGGCGGTGGTGCGTTCTTAGCTTCAAACTACAACACCACTTTTGTGGACGGCTCTTTGAGCGTTACTCCAGCTACATTGACTGTAACTGCCAATAACGCAACTAAGGTTTACGGTGCAGCAACTCCAACCCTGTCTAATACCATCACTGGCTATAAAAACGGTGAGAACATTTCAGTCGTAACAGGCTCAGCGACACCAACTACAACGACTACAGTAGCCAGCGGAGTTGGTGGCTCAGTATTGGTTGCTACTCCAGGTAACTTGGCTTCTGGCAACTATGTGTTTACCTACGCTAACGGTACTTTGAACATCACTCCTGCCGCTTTGAGCGTAACTACCGATGCTTCTACTAAGGTTTATGGTGCAGCTTTACCGACTTTCTCAAGCACTGTAGTTGGCTTGGTAAACGGTGACACTACTTCTGCTCCGACTTACACCTCTACTGGTTCTGCTTCTAGCGCTGTAGGTACTTATTCAGTAACAACGGCTTTGACTGCTAGTGCAAACTACACAGTATCTTTTGTGGCAGGCAACTTGACTGTGACTAAAGCAACATTGACTGCGACTGCGGCTGATGCAACTAAAGTGTACGGGGATGCTAATCCAGCTCTGACAGTCGGCTTGACTGG
>NZ_NGUO01000010.1 GCF_002206635.1 Polynucleobacter aenigmaticus
AGAGTGATGAAAAAGAAAAACGAGCTGCAGAGCTTTTAATCGCGAATGAAGAAAAAGACCAAACGTGCTGCAGAGCTCTTAATCGCCAATGAGGAAAAAGCCAAGCGGGTAGATGAATTAGTCATTGCCAATGAAGAGCTGCTATTCCAGAGTGATGAAAAAGAAAAGCGGGCTGCAGAGCTCCTAATCGCCAATCAAGAAAAAGCCAAGCGGGTAGATGAATTAGTCATTGCCAATGAAGGTTCTGAAGCCGCCCTCAAAGTAAAAACCCAATTTATTGCCAATATGTCCCACGAGATCCGCACTCCCATGAATGGGATTATTGGACTGTCTTCTCTGGCCTTAAATCACGTCTTAAGCCCAGAAGTACATGACTACCTCGTTGGTATTGAGTCCTCTGCTAAATCTTTACTCACCATTCTCAATGATGTCCTTGATTTTTCTAAGTTGGAGGCTGGTAAGGTGGAATTAGATCAAATTCCTTTCCAGCTTATAGACATCTTATCTAACGCTCATTATCTTTTCTCAGAAAGCGCCAAAGCCAAAGGTTTTGAATTAATCTGCTTAAGTAAGATCGATCTAAAAACCAGGCTTATAGGCGATGCTTTTCGTATTAACCAAGTCCTCAGTAACTTAATTGGCAATGCCATTAAGTTCACTATGGAGGGTGCCATTACCCTTACAGTGGGACTGAGAGGAATGGAAGGCCCCAATATGATCTTGCGCTTTAGTGTCAAAGATACGGGTATTGGTATGTCCCCCGAAGCTCAAGCAAAAATACTAGAGCCCTTTACTCAGGCAGATAACTCGATTACTCGCAACTTTGGTGGTACAGGCTTAGGCTTGTATATTAGTAATGAATTGTTAGGGCTCATGGGCAGTAAGCTCATCGTTTCGAGTTCTGACGGACAAGGATCCACTTTTAGCTTTGATTTAGCGTTGGGTAGGCTTGAGTTAGATATCTAAGGCGGGTAGTAATGGGGTTGAAAGGATGCTTAGAAATTCCTTTCTGTGACTTATGTATGCTGCAAGAGCGCTTTACCTTACACAATTACTTGCTAGGTATATTTAAGTCAAAGGCTTTGCCGTACTAATTATTGGCCGGCGAAAAGACATGGGATTGATAATGGATGCGAAGCTCGAAACCATTATTAGGGCCTTAGCCACCCCCTATGGCAGAACAAGGGTTTATCTCAAATTTCAGCCGCCTCACTATATGAATTCAAAATATTAAAAAATCCGCTCATTTTCGCAGGCTAGCATTTAATAGTTATTGGAATAAAAAAGACTGCCGCAGCAGTCTATTTCAAACGTATTTAAATCAAAGGAGGCACTAAGCTTTCTTAGCGTAAGCAGAGCACCAACCTTTTGCTGCCACTTGCTTTGTACCGAATAAAGAGCAGCCGCCTGCAGTAGCTGAACCTTTAGCTTGATATAGGGCGCAGTTATCGCACTCTTGACCAGCTACATATTTTGCAAACTTTGCTTTATCAACTGTTATCGCAACTGCCTTGTAACCTAATGCGGCAGCTTGTGGATCTGTTTCAGCAACCATTGCTTGAGCTTGAACTTTACCGTTCAAAGCCAAGGTGCAAGCACCAGCAGCGGACAAAATCATAAATTGGCGACGACTATTTTTCATTGAAACTCCAGTGTTATATAAGGAAACAGCTCAATTGCTATCTATTAGGATGTTAAAGGGGATAGCACCAGCATCAATAGGGGTTTATCGGTATTAAGTTTGTTTGCTCTTGCGGTCACACTACCGAACTATGCATGAATGCGCATATAAGCAATTAAATAGCTATTGATGATTTAAAACTATAAAAGAGGGGTTTTATGAAAAATTTATTAGCGTTAGGCCTAGTGTTGTTTTCAGGTCTTATTTCTGCCCAGTCGGCAGCCCCTGCAAATCCTGAATTGCTTCAAATCATCGATAAATCGACTAAGTTTGTAGTGAATACACCTAAAGGCCCCATAGAAATCACTCGAGTAATGACTCCATGTGCCAAGAATAAGGGTTGGCTGCAACCCTTGATTCCGATAAAAGGAGTTGTACCGGTTGATGAGATTGATGTTTTAAATGCACTCAACGACAAGGGTTCAATAGTTGTAGATATGCGCGTTGTTGATGATCGCGTTAAGGGTACTATCCCAGGATCCGTTGGCATCCCATACACAGAAGTTGCTATGCGCATGGATGAATTGGGCTGTAAGAAGCCTGCCGCTGGTTCTACAAAATGGGATTGCTCCAAAGCGAAGAAAGTCTACGCATTCTGTAACGGACCAGTTTGCCCACAAAGTCCTATGGCAATGGCTGCTATGACTCGCGATGGTTTCCCCGCTACAAAGATTTACTACTACCGTGGCGGCATGCTGGATTGGGATGCTTTGGGATTAACAACAGTAAAAGGTGAATTCTAGAGTTGGGTAAAAAATAATTGGATGTTTAAAAAGGAGCCTAGGCTCCTTTTTACTATTGGCATGACGAATTTTCACTTTACACCTTGGCCAATAAGGGTGCCATTCACAAATGGTGGTGAGCCGAAAGATGCCCGTTATTGACCTAAGCCCGCGATAGGATAGGGGTCCTCTGAACCTCATTTCCATCCGTCAAAACGATCTTCCTTTTGATGATGTAGATCAAATAGATCCTCATATTCTTAATTTCTTTTGTAATGCCGCTTGCAAACCTGAATCCTAAATAGTATATTAATATATATATTATTAATTAGTAAATTGAATGGAGACGACGTGGAAAAATCAAGTAATCATGATTTGCCAGCGCCATACTGGAACCCGCTTCTAGCTGGGATTCTCTTGGGGGTGGTGTTGCTTGCAACATTTGTTATTACGGGGCATGGCTTAGGGGCTACGGGCTTCACGACAAGGCTGACAGCATGGTTTGGTATGTATCTAGCACCAGTTGCAACTAATGCAAACGATTATTTAGGTGGAATGATAGAGGAGGGCAAGCCATTGGACGCTTGGATTACCTGGCAGGTGATTGGTGTAGCACTTGGAGCGCATATCTCGGCATTCTTGGCCAACAGAATTGCATTCAAGCTTGATGGTAAAAAATTTCTAGGTGGCTCTAAGCGGCCATTGACAGCCCTGTTTGGCGGAATCTTGGCGGGGTTTGGTGCAAGGATTGCTGCAGGCTGTACCAGTGGTTTGGGCTTATCTGGAGTTGCAGTGCTGAGTTTGGCTGGTTTTACATTTTTAGGTACATTCTTTGCGGTTGGCTTATTGACTAGCCGTTTTATGAAAGAGGAAAAATAATATGGGAACCATTCTTTCGGGATTGATGCTTGGCGGCGCTTTCGGCTTTGTACTTGAGCGAGCTGGCTTTGGTAATCCCAATAAGCTAACTGGGCAATTTCGCTTAACGGATTGGTCCGTATTTAAGATGATGTTTACAGCGATTGTTTTCGCAGCGGTTGGCTTGATGCTGTTGGAGCGTTTTGGTTTGGTAGATACCGGCAGTCTATTCGTTCCCCCGGCCTTTTTGGGCGCAGCAGCTTTGGGCGGTGCATTTGTTGGTGCAGGTTTTGCCATTGGGGGCTACTGCCCAGGAACCTCTGTTGTTGGATTAATGTCTGGCCGTCTTGATGCTGGGATCTTTTTGGTTGGCCTCTTAATTGGAACAGTTATATTCGCTGGAATATATCCAAGCATTGAGTTCTTAACTACGCTAGGTGAACTCACAAATTCGGATTCGTTGCCAGAGGCTCTCAACATATCCGCTCTATCAATCGATATTGCTATGGTTGCTGCCGCTGTAGGAGTTTTTGTTTTGGGCTCCTGGATGGAGAAAAAATCTCGCGGTCCAATTAGTTCTCAAGAAACTTAATACCTTAAAAGGAAAATACATGTCTAAAAAATCCACTGTAGCTGCATTAGCTTTGGCATTAGCTGGCTTAGCGGCAGCCCCGATTGCGCATTCTGCTGATGCTCCAGCTAACCCGACGGGTGCTGAGCAAAAGAGTCCTTGTGGCCCCAAGAAGGATGCTGGCAATCCTTGTGGTCCCGCAAAGAAAAAGGCAGCCAATCCATGTGGCCCTTCTAATCCCTGCGGGCCAAAAAAACGCAAGTCTGCCGATTAAATACCGAGAATGTTGATTCAATCTACCCTCTGTTTGGCTGCGCAGGAAATTGCGAGCATTCAAACGCACTACGCTAAAAAAGGGCTCACATTAAGTGAAGTAGCCCTTTGTGGCTCGAGGGAGTTTGTTGAGTGGCAACATTACCCCAATAATGATTTGGTTGATGTTGATAGTGGCTATGAATTTTATTACCACTCCCATTCAGTTGATGAAATGCCCGAGGGTGAGCATGGGCACTTTCATCTTTTTAAGCGCACTGGAACAGAGTTTCACCACCTCATTGGGATTTCGTTGAACCAGACGGGCTTGCCTGTCCGACTTTTTACTACTAATCAATGGGTTACTGGTGAGACGCTTGTGAAGGCAGAAACAGTGTTAGTTGAATTGCACGCATTTGACATGGCTATAAAAGGTCGTATGAGTCCAATGGCCAGATGGATTAGTGCATTAACAAAGCTTTTTTATATTGACATGGAAGCGCTGGTTCTTCAGAGGGATCACATGATCCACCATTTGGAATCGGATCTCGGAAGTTTAGAGCTTGCTTTAAATCAAAGAAGTCATCACGTATTGACTGAAGGAGGGATTGATCTAATAGAACATCTTTCTCAGCATTTGTTACTTGTTAATTAATCAAGGAGTAGGCATGAAAAAGATTCAAATGGGTTTTGCTTTGGTCCTCAGTGGTTTTCTGGGCCTTGTACATGCAGTGACATTACCTGGGCCAGTAGTAAGCGCCGATTGGCTTGCCGCTAATCAATCAGAAGTTCAAATCCTGGAAGTTAGGGGTGATGTCATTAGCTATACCCGTGCACCAGAATTTGATGTCGATAAAAAAACAGGTAAAAAGTTTTTAGTTGAAGTTGGCGGTCATATTCCTGACTCCACACTCCTTGACTTTAAAAAAGTTCGTGCCGACAGAATAATTGATGGCAAAAAGATCAAATACTTGATCCCAGAGAAGGCTGATTTTGAAAAGATTATTCAAGCAGTTGGCATCAATTCAGATAAGCCTATTGTTTTAGTTCCAGTTGGTTTGGATATATCGGATATCGACGAGGCTCTACGTGCCTACTGGCAATTTAAAGTCTACGGTGAAGATAATCTTGCGGTATTGGATGGCGGTATGGCAGGGTGGTTATCTGAAGGTCGTGATTTCTCACTTGCAGCTTCTACAAAATCTAGTGGAACGTGGGTCGGCAAGGGGGAGCGAAAAGAGTTGATTGCCAGTTCAGAGCAAGTTTCTGCGGCATCTAAATCCGGTAAATCGACATTGATTGATGCTCGTCAGCCGGCTCAGTACTTTGGCTTAAATAAGCGTGATTATGTTGGTGCTTATGGTCATATTGCTGGTGCAAAGGAATTGGCCCCTGAATTATTGGCTAAGCCTGCAAAAGGCGCCCTGTATTTCTGGGATAAGAATACTTATAACGCCTTATTCCTAGCTAATGGCATGAACCCAAAGATGCCGGCAATCAGTTATTGCAATAGCGGTCACTTGGCCGCGGGTGGATGGTTCGTCATGTCGGAGTTAGTTGGCAATAAAGCAACCAAGCTTTATGACGGATCCTTATATCTTTGGACTCTAGAAGGCCGTCCTTTGGTTGGTGTGCCGCTGAATTAACGATGTAAAGCCGTTTGAATACGGGGGGGAGGGGGACAACTTTATTGCACCCTTTCCAATTGAACTGGTTTAGCTGCAATGGATGTGCTCTTTTAAAACTACAGAAGTAATTAACTAAAAAGGTGTATTTAAATGAAATGCAATGTTGGCGGTATTGACCGTATGTTACGTATTGTTGTTGGCCTAGTTTTAATTGGTCTAGCAGTTACTGGCTTAGCAGGAGTCTGGGCATGGGTTGGAATCGTTCCTTTGGCTACGGGCTTATTTAGATTTTGCCCTGCTTACCCGCTTCTTGGTATGAACACAAGCGGTAGTGATTCATCTGGTGGCGGCGGTTGCTGCAAATAAACCTCTAATGGAGAGCCAGAATGTCTAAGGAATATAAACGGATCACACAAGATATTTCATCTTCATTGGCGCAGTTAAGGGCTGAAGCCCCGGAACTCATGAAAGGGTTTGGGGACTTAGCTGCTGCTGCCACTAAAGATGGTGTGTTGGATAAGAAAACTAAGGAGTTGATTGCTCTTGCTCTTGGTGTTGCGGCAAGATGTGATGGATGCTTGGGTTTTCATACTCAGGCCTTGGTTAAGCTCAATGCAAGTAAGCAGGAAATTATTGAGTGCATTGGTATGGCCGTATATATGGGTGGTGGACCTTCGCTCATGTATGCAGCAGATGCCCTACGCGCATTTGAGCAGGCGCAGACATAATTTTGTTTCAAATCATGCTTATGCAAAATAGAATTGCATAAGCATGAACAGCTATTAGGTTAGTCAATAACGTTGATTTTAGTTTCTCTCTATCACCATAGTGTCTTTGAAGTAGATAGGCGCAGTAAATAAAGGCGGGCAATACGGCTATGGTTGCCAGGCTCTTGCTTGGAATGTTGTTGTTAGAGATACTCAATATTTGCAAGGCGTAAGCGGCGACAAAAATACCAACATACCAAATCCAGACATTTTGAAGGCCGCACCGTATGGCAAGAGTCATTTTTCCCGCTAATTTATCCGCATGAATATCGGGGACCTGATTGACTAGTAATATGTTAGAAACCATGAGTCCAAACGCTATCCCTGATGGGATTGCCTCATAAGCCATATGGGATCTTTCAAGTGTCGCAAATCCGATAACTAGCATTGACCAAGCGATTGCAATTGCGATTTCCCCCAAGATTCCTTTTGACATTAACTGGAGTGGTTTTGCAGAGTATGCCCAGGCCATCAATATCCCGAAAATACCGATGGGCAGTAAAACCCAGCCATTCATGTAGCAAATATATAAGCCTAAGGTAGTAGACAGGGAGAGTAGGCAAATGGCAAAAACATAAATATGCTTTGCGCTTAAGAGGCGATTTTGAATAAATCGACTTCCGCCGGTAAAGGGGCTGATGCGGTCGTGATTGCACTCGTCACTTCCGTTCAAATGATCGAAATAATCATTCAGTAAGTTCGCTCCAGCGTGAGCGAAAATTGCTACGATCATTCCAATCAAGCTCATTAACCAGGATGAAGAGCTAGAGCTATGGGGAATTGATAGACCAAGCAAGCACCCAAGAAGAGTGATGATTAGAAAGGTGGGCCTAGTAGCTAGAAAATAGTCTTTGATACTACTCATGCTGTAATAGGAATGCTGGCATCGGCTACTTTCCTAATGATCGATAAAGCGCCGTGGATCATTAATCGGGCGAAGCGGCATGATGTGAATTTGTTTGCCATCCAATTCAATATGCATTTGGCTGCCGACCCCCATTCCTAGCCTTCTGACTTCTGCTGAGGAGGCCTCCCATTCTATGGTGTTTTGACTACCTTCAAGGCGCAATTGAATTGCTGCAATTTGACCAAGGCTACTCATTTTTTCAACAACCGCAGGAACACTAATATTTGATGGGATGTTGTGGATACTCAAACCACTTTGTGGAATAACCCATGCTACACGAGCCTTCGGGGGTATCTTGCCTTTGTCAGCCACGCTAAAGATTTGTTTGCAACCGTCCCAGGTAAGACTGCCCGCGTCAAATACTCCATGAAACATATTGCTGATTCCAACCAATTCAGCAACCCGTGAATTCCTTGGTTTCTGAAATAAGGTCTGAGGGGCAGCTGTCTGCAAACCAATGCCTTGATCTATGACGGTGATCTGATCAGCCAGCAAATCAGCTTCTCTCAAGTCATGCGTTACCAGCAGGATGGGGATATTTAAATCTTTGCGTAGTTCTGCCAGAGTTTTATAAAGGCTTTGTCTTGTTGGTGTATCAATTGCGGAGAAGGGTTCATCAAGCAATAAGATCTTTGGCTTTCTTGCTAAGGCCCTAGCAAGAGCAACCCGCTGTTGCTGACCTCCGGACAATTGATGTGGCATACGTTCTGCTAGCTCGCCAATTCCCATTTGACCCAACCACTCACGGGCAATATTTTTCCGTTCATTTGGGTTGAGACCAGAATTTTGCAGAGGGATGCAAACGTTCTCTAGAGCATTGAGGTGCGGAAAAAGGGCGTACTGTTGGAACAAGAAGCCACAAGAGCGTTGGGCTGCGGAAAGTGATTTATGAGCGCCACCCGAGTCATCACCTTCAAACCATGTTTCTGAGTTGCATTCAATTTTCCCAGAATTGGGTTGTCGAAGGCCGGCAATCGTTCTCAGTACCGTGGTTTTGCCGCTCCCTGACGGGCCCACCAATGCGTGCAGTTCGCCTGGTTTGCACTCTAGGTTAATTTGAATGGGCATTGGTACGCTTTGGGATAGTTTTATTTTTAGCATTAAGCTCTACCTCCATGTTGCTGAGAGGGGTTGCGGCCAAAAATCCCATAGGAGATGCCAATGGCAATTAAAGAGATGGCTAACAAAAGTAAGGCAAGCATCCCCGCGCCCGCGGTATCGAAGCTTTGTACTTTGTCGTAGATTGCTATTGAGACCGTCTTTGTTTCACCGGGAATGGCACCGCCAACCATCAGCACCACGCCAAACTCTCCAAGGGTATGCGCGAAGGTAAGAACGGCTGCGCTGGTGATGCCTCGCCAAGCTAGTGGCAACTCAATCAAGCGGAATATTTGCCAATTGCTGAGACCGCTAACCTGAGCGGCCTCAAGAATCTCTGGGTTAATGGCTTCAAAAGCTCTTTGAATAGGTTGAATTGCAAATGGTAGGTTCACAATTAGAGAGGCGACTAATATTCCAAAGAACGAGAAAACCAATGGAAAGCCCAAAAAACTCTTGCCCCCAAAGCCCACTAGAAAATAGTAGCCCAATACGGTAGGTGGCAAAACGAGAGGGAGCGCTAAGGCGGCCTCAATCCATGGACGACTTTTATTCAAGCTCATGAGTCTGTGAGCGACCCAAATACCAAATGGCAGTATGAGAGCCATAGTCCAAAAAGCCAGCTTTAGGGAGAGCAGAATTGCATCAATATCCATTTTTTTGATTGTATTGCCTTTGGGCTAGGGTATCCCACTATATAAGTGTCCCCCGCTTCGGTGTCCAATATATGCACGTATACGCATATATTATTAAAACCCGTGAACAGCAAAGCAAAAGTAAAAAAAGCTACTAGGAATCTTTCCCCTCAAGCAATGGAGAAGGTATTTGAGCGTGTTGCTCAATATTTCAATGTGTTATCTGAGCCATCACGCCTGCGCATCATGTATGCGGTTTGTAGCGGTGAAAAGTCTGTTTCTGAGGTTGTTGAATTGTGCGGCTCTAGTCAGGCGAATGTTTCACGTCATCTTGCCGCATTGCACAAAGTGGGAATTTTATTGAGGCGCAAAGAAGGAACCACTGTTTTTTATTCAATTGGCGATAACGCAACTGTAGAGATGTGCCAAACAGTGTGCGCCAAGATTGCTGAGAATTTGTATTAACTTTTTAAGCATCTATTCATCAAAGTAGAGATTACATGACAAAAAAACAAATTGAGATTAGCGCGCAGGATGTCAGTGCTATCGAAAAGCCGAGCAATCGCGCTCGCCTAGTTAAGGCTCCTGAACATTTCATCTCTCAAGAACTCATTGCCGACATCAACGCCAATGGCCTGGATGAAAATCGTCGTGGCTTTTTACGCAAAGGCTTCATGTCAGCGCTTGGTGGCGCTACAGCTGGTCTAGTAGCTCCGCTAGCTATCGCTGCAGGTGAGGGCGACCCCGCCATTCTTGAAAAGCAGGAGTGGCAAACCACGCTTGGTAAGAACGTGGCAACGATGCCTTATGGAGTGCCATCTATTTACGAATCAAACTTGATTCGTCGTGAGTCCCCAGGTTTAACGCGCGTATCAGCAGCTTCAGTTGCCTTTACCCCGCTACAGGGCTTGTTTGGCACGATTACCCCAAACGGATTGCATTTCGAGCGCCATCATCAAGGTTGGTACAACATCAATCCTGAAACCCATCGTTTGATGGTCAATGGTCTGGTGAAAAACCCACGTGTTTTCACAATGAATGATTTGATGCGTCTACCCTCTGTTTCACGTACACACTTTATTGAGTGCGGTGCAAATACAGGATTGGAGTGGGGCAACGTAGCTGTGCCAACAGTTCAATACACGCACGGCATGTTGTCATGCTGTGAGTTCACTGGCGTACCTCTAAAGGTATTGCTTGAGGAATGTGGTGCTGACCTGAAAAAAGGTAAGTACATGCTAGCTGAGGGCGGTGATGGATCAGGTATGACGCGCACAATAAATCTTGAGAGCTGTCTGAATGACACGATCGTTGCTTGGTCTATGAACGGTGAAATGTTGCGCCCAGAAAACGGCTTTCCATTGCGTCTGGTGGTTCCTGGTGTGCAGGGCGTTAGCTGGGTTAAGTGGCTCCGTCGTCTAGAGGTTGGTGACATGCCCTGGAATTCAAAAGATGAAGCGGTTCACTATATTGAATTGATGCCAAATGGCGATCACCGCCAGTACGCCTCAATCCAAGAGTGCAAATCTGTGATTACAACTCCATCAGGTGGACAGCAACTTTTAGATAAAGGTTTCTACAACGTAAGTGGGATGGCTTGGTCTGGCCGTGGAAAAATTACTCGTGTAGATGTTTCGTTTGATGGTGGAAATAACTGGCGTACAGCCCGTTTAGAAACACCTGTCCTCACTAAGTCAATTACTCGCTTCAATATTGATTGGGTCTGGGATGGTTCACCAGCCATCATGCAATCAAGAGCGATGGATGATACGGGCTACATTCAGCCTTCGATCAAGACACTCCGCAATGTTCGCGGTACCAGATCGATTTATCACAACAATGCAATTCAATCATGGAAATTGGATTCAAATGGCGAGGTGAGCAATGTTCAAGTTGGATAAATTCTGTGTCCGCCTAGGCTTTGCGGCATTCATCGCCTTTAATGTTCAATTGGGTTATGCCCAGTCAAATTCTGCTAAATACCCTGGTATTGGCAGGACAGCCACTCCTGCAGAAGTTGTCGCATGGGATATTGATGTCCGTCCAGATTTTAAGGGTCTACCAAAGGGATCTGGCTCCGTTGAGAAGGGCCAAGTCATTTGGGAAGCTAAGTGTGCAAGCTGTCATGGCACCTTTGGTGAGTCCAATGAAATCTTTACTCCCATCGCTGGTGGTACAAGCGCTGATGATGTGAAAACGGGGCGAGTAGCATCGCTAAAGGACATGAAGCAACCACAGAGAACCACCTTAATGAAGGTTCCTACGGTTTCAACTTTATGGGATTACATCTATCGCGCCATGCCATGGAATGCGCCAAGGTCATTAACTCCTGACGACACTTACGCTGTCGTTGCCTTTATTCTCAGCTTGGGTGAAATCGTTCCAGATGATTATGTTCTGAGTGATAAAAATATTGCCGATGTCAAAATGCCCAACCGCAATGGCATGACTCGCAAACATGGATTCTGGAATGTAAAAGATAAACCGGACGTCAATGGAAATAACTGTATGCACAACTGTGTTCCATTTGTGCAGATCGGATCTACATTGCCTGACTTTGCCCGTAATGCACATGAAAACATAGCAGAGCAAAACCGTTTGTATGGTCCTTATCGTGGTGCAGATACTACCAAGCCACCTATCAAGCAGTTGCCTGGAGCTTCAGGCGAAGGCCTGGCTCATGCTGCAGATAGTCATGCTGTAAGCTCAAAAGGGCCGGCAGCATTGTTTAAAAACGAGAATTGCTCTGCTTGCCACGCGCAAAATGCGAAGCTAGTTGGCCCTTCGATTACAGATATTTCCAAGAAATATGATGGGCAGAGCGGTGCTTTAGAAAAATTAATGGCTAAGGTTAAAGCGGGCGGCGCTGGGGTATGGGGATCGATTCCAATGCCACCTCAGGCTCAGTTGTCCGATGAAGATCGTAAGAGTTTGGTATCTTGGGTGTTATCTGGCGGTAAATGATATAAATTTGGCTATTCAAAGCGGAATTTGAAGCAAAATAGCTTATGTATGTAGGTAAGATTAATAAAGGAGTTTTTATGAATCAGCAGCGTCGCAGTCTATTGAAGTACTCAGCAGTATTTGGTCTGATGGCCTCAACCGGGCTCATTAGCGTAGCGCAAGCACAAGAGTGGAATAAAGCCGCATTTGAAGGCAAGAGTCTGGATGATGTTTTCAAAATCCTCGGCGCTGGTAGCCCAGATAAATCGTCCGCCGTTACTTTAAATGCTCCGGATATTGCTGAAAATGGTGCAGTTGTTCCTGTCGGCATTACAACGACATTAAAAGCAGAGCAAATGGCCATTTTGGTTGAAAAGAACCCGAGCGCATTGGCGGCTCAATTCTTTATCCCTGCTGGCACCGATTCCTTCGTGACGACTCGTATCAAGATGGGTCAAACATCCAATGTTTACGCTTTAGTAAAAGCTGATGGCAAATGGAACATGACCGTTAAAGAAGTCAAAGTAACGCTTGGTGGTTGCGGCGGTTAATACCGGAGCGAATAAGTAGAAATAATTCATTCAAATACAGAATAAAAGAGGAACAAAATGGCTGATCCAATGCGCGTAAGAGCTGCTGAAAATGGCGGTACTGTGGACGTAAAAATATTGATGAAACATGATATGGAATCTGGTCAGCGTAAAGACGCTTCCGGCAAAACAATTCCCGCTTGGTTTATCAGCACAATCAATGTAAAAGCAAATGGCAAAGATGTATTTAATGGTCAATTTGGTCCAGCAGTTTCTAAGGACCCATTCTTGAACTTTAAATATAAGGGTGCTAAAGGCGACAAGATTGCTGTAACTTGGATTGATAGCAAGGGTGATAAACGCACTGATGAAGCAACTGCCTCTTAATTGTTTTTTGCTTTAATAATTCTTCACCGCCTCCGTGGTTCTGAAAGGGTAGGAAATGCAGCGTAAATTGACCTTAGGGTTGGCTACTGGTTTAGTGGCAACTTTATTAACAATGACATCTTCGGTGTCTGCACAAAAAAGTGCAACAGACGATATTGCAAAATATCGAGAGATGATTGCAGATGGCAACCCTTCAGAGCTCTATGAGGCCGCCGGTGAAGATTTATGGAAAAAGCCAACTGGACCAAAAAACGCCACGCTTGAAAAGTGCGACTTAGGTCTTGGTGCTGGTGTTGTTAAAGGAGCTGCGGCACAGTTGCCGCGCTACTTTAAAGATACCAATAAAGTGCAGGATCTCGAATCTCGTTTAATGACTTGTATGCAAGTGCTTCAAGGCCGTGATCCACAAGAGATGATTGACGCGCCATTTCAAAAGGGCCCTAAGAAGGACATGGAGGCGATCGTAGCTTACGTTGTTACCTTGTCTAAGGGCGACAAAATTAAAGTAAGCACAGCACATCCAAAAGAAAAAGAGATGTATGACTTGGGTAAGCGTGCCTTTTTCTTTCAAGGTGGTCCAATGGACTTCTCGTGCGCCTCTTGTCATGCTGAAAATGGTAAGCGGATTCGCCTTCAGGACTTGCCAAACATCACTGAGCAAAAGGGTGCCGCATTGGGTTGGGGTTATTGGCCAGCCTACCGTGTATCAAGTGGTCAATTTTGGACGATGCAGCAACGCTTGAATGATTGCTACCGCCAACAACGCTTTCCATTCCCGATTTATGGCTCAGACGCGACGATTGCCTTATCAATGTATATGGCCAAGACTGCTAATGGCGGCACAGTTGAAACCCCTGGCTTAAAGCGCTAATTAGATAAGAGACCATGATCATGAAAAAAACCAATATCAAAAAGCTCTTAACTATCACTGGGTTCATTTTGTTTGCAGGCACATTTAATACAAATGCGATTGCTCAACAAAAGAACGATCCACGATTTAATAAGATGATGCAAGACAGCTTCAGAGCTGAGGGCATTGCTGGATTGAATCGTATTGACCAGGATGAGACGCAAAAATTCTGTTCTGACCCAAAGTTTGCTAATAGCAAGCAAGCGGAAGCAATGCGTGGGAAGATTCAAAAAATCAATATGGACTCTATTCAACAACCGTCTGATGGCAAATATATCGGTGATTGGAAGAATGGTGAAAAAATTGCTCAAAGCGGTCGTGGTGCCACTTGGACTGACAAGGCAGATACTGTTATTGGCGGAGGTTGCTATAACTGTCATCAAATTGACCCTAAAGAAATTTCATATGGGACGATTGGCCCATCATTGACTGGCTACGCTAAATTGCGTGGCTATTCGAATGAGGTAGTGACCTATACGTGGAACAGGATTAATAATGCAAAGGCTTATAACGCCTGCAGTAATATGCCGCGTATTGCCCATTTCAAGCTCTTAAATGAGCAACAAATACAGGATGTCATGGCTTTATTGCTAGACCCTGAATCACCTGTGAATAAATAACACATTAAAACGGGCCGAAAGGCCTGTTTTCTTAAGGAGAACATATGTCTTTAAATCGCCGTGAGTTTTTGCAGGCTTTAGCTATCGCCTCGGCTGGTGGCATGAGTTTGCAATCCAATTTTGCTGGTGCGCAAAGCACTGCGCAAAAATTCTACGATTTACCCAAGTTTGGTAATGTGCACTTCTTGCACTTTACTGATTGCCATGCTCAGCTATTGCCAATCTATTTCCGTGAACCGAATGTGAATTTAGGTATCGGCGCGCAGGAAGGCAAAACCCCCCACTTAGTGGGTGAATACTTCCTCAAGGCAAATGGTGTTGCTGCAGGTACACGTAATGCCCATGCATTTACCTATTTGGATTACGTGGCGGCCGCACAAAACTACGGCAAGATGGGCGGCTTTGCGCACATGGCTACCTTGATCAAACAGATGAAGGCAAGTCGTCCAGGCGCCTTGCTATTGGATGGTGGCGATACTTGGCAGGGCTCTGGTACGGCACTCTGGACCAATGGTCAGGATATGGTTGATGCTGCCTTGTTATTGGGTGTTGATGTTATGACGCCGCATTGGGAAATGACTTTAGGAGAAAAGCGTGTCATGGAGATCGTCAATGGCGATTTCAAGGGCAAGGTTTCTTTTATTGCCCAAAATATTAAGACGGCCGACTTCGGTGACTCCGTATTTAATCCTTATGTTATGAAAGTGCAAAACGGGATTCAGGTTGCCATTATTGGTCAGGCCTTCCCGTATACGCCAATCGCAAATCCGCGTTACTTCACGCCTGACTGGACTTTTGGAATTCAAGAAGAGAATTTACAAAAGACTATTAATGAAGTGAAGTCAAAGGGAGCTAAAGTGGTTGTCCTGCTCTCACACAACGGTATGGATGTCGATTTAAAGATGGCCTCACGTGTAACTGGACTTGATGCAATCATGGGCGGTCATACGCATGATGGGGTACCAATTCCAGTAAAGGTTAAAAATTCTGGCGGCGTCACGCTGGTTACCAATGCTGGCTCAAATAGTAAGTTCTTGGGTGTGCTCGACTTTGATGTGAAGGGCGGTAAGCCGGTTGATTTCCGATACAAGCTTTTCCCAATCTTCTCCAACATGATTCCAGCTGATCCCGCGATGAATAAGTTGATTGCCAAAGTACGGGCCCCTTACGAAACCAAGCTGAATGAAAAATTGGCCACTACTGAGGGGCTGCTATATCGCCGTGGTAATTTCAATGGAAGCTTCGACCAGCTTATATTGGATGGCCTGATGGCGCAGAAGAATGCAGAAATCGCATTCTCACCTGGTTTCCGCTGGGGAACTAGCCTTCTACCAGGGCAAGCCATCACCCGTGAAAACTTGCTAGATCAGACTGCCATTACCTATCCCTATACAACGGTCACCAATATGACTGGTGAAACAATCAAAACAATTCTTGAGGATGTTGCTGACAACTTATTTAATCCTGATCCGTACTACCAGCAGGGTGGTGATATGGTTCGAGTAGGCGGCATGCAATATACGATCGATCCTGTAGCATCTGCTGGTAAGCGCATTAGCGATATGCGCTTAAATGGTAAAGACATAGACCCAAGTAAGACATATAAAGTAGCAGGTTGGGCTCCTGTAAGCGAAGAGGCTAAGAATGCTGGTGGCGAACCAATCTGGGATGTGATTGAACGACATCTGCGCGATGTGAAGGTGGTTAAAGCAGTTAAGCTCAATGAACCAATGATTAAGGGTGTGAAAAATAATCCTGGAATGGTTTCATTATGAAAAAGATAGCCCTCTATATTGCCTCTACCGCATTACTTTCCTTATCCATCTTGGTATCTCCAGCTATTGCTGCAGAGTCTACAGAGGTGGTCTATCACATCGATGATGCTGAATTCCGGGGAATTAAAGGTTTACGCAATATTCGCAACCATTTGGATGTTGCACCTCAAACCAAGATTATTGTTGTTACGCATGCTAACGGCGTAGACATCATGATGGAAGGTGCAAAAGATAAAAAGAATGGGATTGAATATGCACCACTAGTTGGTGCATTAAAGTCGCGAGGCGTACGCTTTGAGGTTTGTGAAATTACCTTAAAAAATCGTAACCTCAAGAAAGATCAATTTATTCTTGATTCTGATTTCACGCCATCTGGAGTTGTGAGGGTCGCTGATCTCCAGTATCAAAATCACTTTGCTTATATCAAGCCGTAAATAATGGCTCAGAGATGGATTGGAATGCGCGCTACCACTCTACGCATTCTTTGTTTATGCCTCCTTTGCATTACGTCTATAGCTACAGTGAATGCGGCAGATGATCCGCTTCTAAAGGCTATTCAAGTAGCGCCTCACACGTATTTTGTTCGGGGCCTTCCTGAGATGGGCAACAGTCAAAATCAAAACTTCATTTCAAATGCTGGTTTTGTTATCACGCCTAAAGGTGTTGTGGTTGTTGATGCTTTGGGCTCCCCGGTACTTGCTAAGAAACTAATAGCCCAGATCAAGAAGATTACTGACCAAAAGGTGGTGGCCGTCATCGTGACGCATTACCATGCTGACCACATTTATGGTCTGCAAGAGTTTAAAAAAATCGGCGCGAAGATTTATGCCCAGAATCAGGGGCAAAGCTACCTTTCGTCTGAAACTGCCAAACAAAGATTAATAGCCTCGCGTGTTGACTTTGCCCCCTGGGTAAATTCCAGTACTAAGTTGATTGCGGCTGATATTTGGATAGATCAAAGCTATGCATTAAATATAGGTGGAGTGGATTTCAAAATCAGTAGGGTCGGACCTGCTCACGCCCCTGAGGATTTAATGATTTATGTGCCTTCAGAAGGGGTGCTGTTTGCTGGGGATTTGGTATTTCGAGGTCGCATCCCCTTTGTTGGAAATGCAGATAGCAAAGGTTGGCTATCTGCCCTGGATCAGATTGAGCGCATCAATCCTCAAATTGTCATCCCGGGCCATGGAAATTATTCCACCCATCCTGCGGAAGATATCAACTTTACTCGAGACTATTTAAAGTATTTAAGGGTTTCAATGTCTGAGGCAGCCATCAATCTAGATCCCTTTGATGAAGCCTATCAGCATGCTGACTGGTCAGAATATGACGGAATGCCCCTATTTAAGGCTGCCAATCGGATGAATGCCTACAACGTCTACCTCTCAATTCAGTCAGAATAGGGCGGATTTATCATCTGGGCTTTAAAATAGACATTTACTTGGCTAAATGACTGATTTCAAATGAAATTACCACTGTTAAAGCTTTTTCTGATTTTGTTAGCATTCTTGGGCTTTCATGCGTCTGCGTACGCCACGCCCGATCTGGCGAATGGAAAAAAAATTGATCAGCAAAAATGCTATGCCTGCCATGCCAAGAAATCCGGCTTTGGTAACGGGGATATGATTTACACCCGTAGCGATAGCAAGGTAAAAAATCTTCAGAATTTAAAGTCCATGGTGGCAATGTGTAATACAGAGTTGCGCCTTGATCTATTTCCAGAGGATGAGGCAGACGTAGCAGCCTTCCTCAACAAGCAGTTTTACAAATTTAAATAAATATTCCTTAGAGATTTTCAAATATGGATGCGGTAGATATTTCCTCCCTTAGCAAGACTGTTTTACTAGCGACATTTGCGATTACATTTTTGCTGGGTGCTGTAATGCAAAAGACGGGTTTTTGCAGTGTGGGTGCTGTTTCAGATATTTTTATTATGTCCAGCTGGGATCGATTGAAACAGTGGTTTCTTGCAATTGGTGTCGCCATCATTGGATTTGCCTTGATGTCCTATTTGGGGTTGATTGATCCACTCAAGAGTATCTATACCAGTAGTAAATTCTTATGGCTTTCCTCCCTAGTGGGAAGCACGCTCTTTGGTTTTGGCATGGTGCTGGCATCGGGTTGCGGAAGCAAGACGCTTGTTCGGATTGGCGGCGGCAATCTTAAGTCTGTCATTGTGTTTATGGTCCTAGGCCTTTCTGCCTATATGACGATCAAAGGCTTCCTTGGGGTCATTCGCATCAACACACTAGATTCTGTATTCATTGCCCTAAATACTCCGCAAGATTTACCCAGCATTCTGAGTCCAATTACCGGCATTGCCCGAGACTACCTGCATCTTGCACTGGGTTTGCTGGTAGGTTTTGCCTTTATTGCATATGCACTCGCTACTAAAGCATTTTGGACCGCAGAAAACTTGTTCGCTGGTATTTTTGTTGGCCTCGCTATTTGTGCGATTTGGTGGGTCTCGGGCGCTCTGGGTTATGTGGCCGAAGATCCGAATACATTGGAAGAAGTCTTTCTAGTAACCAATTCAGGGCGGATGGAAAGCCTTTCATTTGTAGCTCCTTATGCCTACTTACTAGATTGGTTGATGATGTACAGCGATACCTCCAAAGTGCTTACCGTGGGAATTGTCGCTGTGCTTGGAATGATTGCCGGTTCTGCCTGCATTGCCTTGATCACTAAGTCCTTCCGCTGGGAAAGCTTTCGCAATACAGAAGACACTGCTAACCATCTTATTGGAGCGACTCTCATGGGATTTGGTGGCGTAACTGCACTTGGCTGTACTGTTGGTCAGGGCCTTAGTGGGATCTCTACTTTGGCGATTGGATCTCTACTTGCCTTGCCTGGCTTCATATTTGGCGCCTATTTAGCGTTGTGCTATCTGCAAATGCGTCTTGCCCCAAATCCTTGCAGTTAATTAAGAAAGTAATTGGACAATATGCAGATTGATTGGTTGGCATTTACCCCCGGTCCAGCCTTGCTAGGCGGGATGATCTTGGGCATAGCCGCTGCCTTATACGTTCTCTTGCATGGGCGCATTCTTGGTATCAGTGGGATTGTTTCTGGCTTAATTTCTCCCATAGCCGGCGATACCAATTGGCGTTTAATTCTGGTGCTGGGGATTTTGAGCGCTCCATTCTGGGCTTCATTGTTATTTGGTATTCACACAGCGGTAGTAATTGATGCTGATTGGTTTGCCATCATTATTGCCGGTCTACTAGTGGGATTCGGGGCGAACTATGGATCAGGCTGTACTAGTGGTCATGGTATTTGCGGTCTATCCCGCCTCTCGCCTAGATCTTTAGTCGCCACCTTAACATTTATGGGTGCTGGCTTCTTAATGGTGTTTGTCATACGCCATGTATTGGGTCTATAAATTATGAGAAGACATTTCAATTTATACAGCCAGTATTTTATTGGCGTGCTTTTTGGTTTTGGCCTGATTATTTCTGGCATGAGTAATCCTCAAAAAATTCTTAATTTCCTCGATATCACAGGCAATTGGGATCCCTCCTTAATGTTTGTGATGGGCGGTGCAGTAGTTGTCGGCTTGGCTGGTTTCTACTTAGCCTCAAAACGTACCGAAGCTTTTTTTGGTGGTGCGCTTCACATACCAAGTAGAAGGGATATTTCCCAGCCACTGGTGATAGGTAGCCTCATCTTTGGAGCTGGTTGGGGTATTGCTGGGCTCTGTCCAGGGCCAGCCATCGTTGCCCTTGGTGCAGGTCACATGAAAGCGCTAGTCTTTGTTCTGGCAATGCTTGTCGGTATGGCCCTATGCAATCGGTTCGTTAGGGGTCATAAGCAGTAAGTCTGATTTAGAATCCAAGTTGTTAACTATTAAATAATTATTCAATTTTTTTGAGGTTTAGATGAGTCTTCCTATTTCTTGCCATACCAATCAATTTGGCACGCTAGGTCAGATTGACCCTAGCCATTTAGCTGAAATTGCAAAACAAGGTTACAAGAGTGTGATCAATAATCGCCCTGACTTTGAGGGTGGCCCCAATCAACCAAGTAATGCTGAGATTCAGGCACAAGCAGAAGCGCTTGGATTGAGCTATGCCTATTTACCGGTTATCCCTGGTGCATTTACTCAAGATCAAGTTGTGGAGATGGCTCGTTTACTGAAAACTTTGCCAGGTCCCATCTTGGCATTTTGTCGCTCAGGTGCACGATCTACCAATCTCTATCAAATGGCTTTGCAAGTTCGTTGATCTCTCAAGAATGTTTTGATGCGTATTGAAATACCAATTGAGAAAAAGTTTGTTCATGAAATGAACATGCCGATTCGTTGGGGCGACATGGATGCTTATGGCCATGTCAACAACACGGTGTACTTTCGTTATATGGAGCAGGCCAGGGTAGAGTGGATTACTTCGCTCGGATATAGCGTTACACCTGGTGCCGAGTCCATGCTCATGATTAATGGGTTTTGTAATTTTCATCAACAACTTGCTTACCCAGGTGAGCTGATTTTAAAAACCTATATTGGAACTATTGGTCGTTCCAGTATTGATGTCTATACAACCATGGCACTGACAGATGATCCAGAGGTCATGGCCGCTGTTGGTGGTGCCACGATGGTTTGGGTTGACTTAAAGTCTGGTAAATCCACTCCCTGGCCAGATCATATACTTAGTAAGTTGCGCTAGGATTTTGCTTGCAAACTATTAATCCTCATATTCTCAGTATCGAGAAGCTGTCTTCAACTCTTCATGAATTTGATGCAATTATTGACGTTCGTTCTCCTGCGGAGTTCGCCTTAGACCATATCCCTGGCGCTATCAATCTTCCTGTTTTAAACAATGAAGAGCGTATTGAGATTGGCACGCTTTATAAGCAAGTTTCCCCATTTGCTGCCAAGAAATTAGGCGCCGCTTATGTTTCCAGAAATATTGCCTATCATTTAGAAAATTCTCTCATCGATTTTCCAAGGGAGTGGCGCCCGCTAATTTACTGTTGGCGTGGTGGAGAGCGTAGCGGAGCCTTTACACATATCCTCAATCGCATTGGCTGGAAAGCGATGCAATTAGAAAATGGTTATCAAGGATTTAGGCGCATTGTGATCGATGGCCTCGAGCAAGCTGCTAAAGAATTTTCTTTTCAGGTCATTGCTGGGATGACTGGTAGCGGTAAGACTCGTATTCTGCAAGAGATTGGTGTGCTTGGTGAGCAGATCCTGGATCTTGAGGGTTTAGCGATTCATCGTGGCTCGGTGTTGGGCAATGAGCCCAATATTGAGCAGCCTTCGCAAAAAGGCTTTGAAACGAATTTATGGAATGCCTTTAACTCGCTGGATTCCACCAAGATTGTCTTTGTCGAATCTGAAAGTAAAAAGGTGGGAGGATTACATATCCCCGACGCTTTGATGGAGCGCATTCGCAATGGTCAATGTATCGAGTTGCGCTCTAGCACCAAGACTCGAGTGTCCTGGCTACTGCGTGAGTATCAACACTTCTTGTCGAATCCCGAAAGTTTTAAAGAAAAGCTTAGCTTGCTGACATCACGCTATGGCAAAGTTCAAATTGAAAAATGGCACGAATCCATTGATCAGGGAGACTTTGGAGCTCTGGTAGAGGAGTTGCTGGTACTGCATTACGACCCTTCTTACCAATCCTCAATTGTTCGTAATTTCCCAAGCTATCGCGAGGATCATTATGTCGAGCTTCAAGATGATGGTGATGAAGCCTTTGCGTTAGCAGCAAAGGACCTCATCAGCAAATCCAAGATTTAACTAAACGCTTGAATACCAGTTTGTGCACGACCTAAAATGAGGGCATGAATATCATGCGTACCTTCATAGGTGTTAACGACTTCGAGATTGAGCATGTGACGTATAACGCCATACTCATCTGAAATACCATTGCCACCATGCATATCTCTCGCTAAGCGAGCTACATCTAAAGACTTACCGCAAGAATTACGCTTCATCATGGAGGTAATTTCAGGAGCAGCAATGCCTTCATCTTTCATGCGACCCAAACGCAAGCAACCCTGCAATGCCATCGTGATCTCGGTTTGCATATCAGCCAATTTTTTCTGAATAAGTTGATTTGCTGCCAGTGGTCGGTCAAATTGCTTGCGATCCATGGTGTATTGACGGGCGGCATGCCAACACCATTCAGCGGCGCCGAGAGTTCCCCAAGCAATGCCATATCGTGCCGAGTTCAAGCAAGTAAATGGGCCTTTAAGACCGGTGATTTCTGGGAATTCATTTTCAGCGGGTACAAAGACTTCATCCATTACGATTTCGCCGGTAATAGAGGCTCTTAAACCCATCTTGCCGCTGATCTTGGGGGCAGATAAGCCCTTCATGCCTTTTTCAAGGATGAAGCCTCTAATCAGGCCTTCGTCATTTTTAGCCCATACGACAAATACATCCGCAATCGGGGAGTTCGAAATCCACATCTTCGAACCAGACAAAGAAAAGCCACCTGGAACTTTTTTGGCTCTAGTAATCATGCCGCCAGCATCTGAGCCGTAGTTAGGTTCAGTTAATCCAAAGCAGCCAATCCATTCCCCGGTAGCTAACTTAGGAAGGTATTTTTGTTTTTGAGCTTCGCTACCAAATTCATTGATGGGAACCATCACTAAAGAGGATTGAACACTCATCATCGACCGGTAGCCAGAGTCAACGCGCTCAATCTCGCGCGCGATTAATCCGTAGGAAACGTAATTGAGATTTGCGCCGCCATATTGCTCTGGAATGGTAATGCCCAATAAACCTAATTCACCCATTTCGCGGAAGATAGCTGGATCTGTAGTTTCATTTCGAAATGCATCATGAATGCGCGGCATCAGTCGCCCTTGAGCGTATTCAGCGGCCGCATCGCGAATCATGCGTTCTTCTTCGGTCAATTGCTTGTCCAAGAGTAGGGGGTCTGCCCAATTAAAACTAGCTTTACTCATTGCTTTTGGTAATCCTGTCTAGGTTGTTCATTTGCACTCTGTGAATTTCCAGAAATGTAGATATTCTTGTTTCTATTATCCATTTTTTACAAGATCCATGGACTCATCAAGAAGACACCACCGTTATTACGACTTGATATTGGCTGCCTTTGTCGTAGTCTTGTTGTGCTCTAACTTTATTGGGGCTGGTAAGGCTGCTGAGCTTGAACTTCCGGTTTTTGGGAAAGTAATTTTTGGGGCTGGGATCCTATTTTTCCCTATTTCATACTTTTTTGGCGACATTCTGACTGAGGTCTATGGCTACGCCTATGACCGAAGGGCTGTTTGGGCGGGTTTTGCAGCGCTTGCCTTTGCTGCCATCATGGCTCAAATCGTGATTGCATTGCCGGTTGCCCCTGGATCTTATATGGCCAATTATCAGCAGGGGATAGAGACTGTATTTGGGAACTCTTGGCGCATCGCGCTGGCCTCGATGATTGCCTTTTGGAGCGGTAGTTTTGTAAATAGTTATACGCTTGCCAAAATGAAGATTTTGACCCGTGGCCGATTTCTTTGGATGAGAACTATCGGATCTACCGCTACCGGAGAGTTAATCGACTCCTCATTGTTCTATATGCTGGCTTTTTACGGCCTTTGGCCATTGAATGAGGTTCTTGCCGTGGCTGCCTCTCAGTATTTGCTGAAAACGGCCTGGGAGGTTCTAGCAACCCCTTTAACCTACTGGGTAGTTGGTTTCCTAAAGCGGAAGGAAAACCAAGATCACTATGATATTCACACTAATTTCAGTCCATTTAAGCTAAAAGTCTAGTTCCAAGGGCTTTTTCGGCTGCGAACCGTTAAAATATTGTTCTTTGATGCAAAACCTGCATCAGCACCCAAGAATTTGAATATCAGAAAGTAAGAACCCATCCGTGTTGTCAGCATCCAATATCACTATGCAGTTTGGGGCAAAACCCCTATTTGAAAATATTTCCGTTAAATTTGGCGGCGGTAATCGCTACGGCTTGATTGGCGCCAATGGTTGCGGCAAGTCGACTTTCATGAAGATTTTGGGTGGCGAGTTAGAGCCCACCAGCGGTAACGTCAGCCTAGACCCTGGTATTCGTTTGGGTAAATTACGCCAAGACCAATTTGCTTACGAAGATCAGCGTGTACTCGATGTTGTGATGATGGGTCATGAAGAAATGTGGAAGGCAGCTGCAGAGCGCGATGCTATCTACGCTAATCCAGATGCTAACGATGAAGACTATATGCGCGCTGCTGAGCTCGAGGGCAGTTATGCCGAGTACGGTGGCTACACAGCAGAAGCTAAAGCAGGGGAGTTGTTATTGGGAATTGGTATTCCAATTGAGCAACACGATGGCCCAATGAGTAATGTTGCTCCTGGTTGGAAATTGCGTGTGCTCTTAGCGCAGGCCTTGTTCTCCGATCCCGATGTCCTACTCTTAGATGAGCCAACCAATAACTTAGATATTCATTCGATTCATTGGCTTGAAGATATTCTGAATGAAATCAAAAGTACGATCGTGATCATTTCCCATGATCGCCACTTCTTAAATGAAGTGTGTACACATATGGCCGATATGGACTTTGGCACACTTAAAGTGTATCCAGGTAACTATGACTCCTACATGCTCGCTTCCGTGCAGGCTCGCGCTCAACAGTTAAGCTCGAACGATAAGGCCAAGGAAAAGATTGCTGAATTACAAGCCTTCGTTAGTCGCTTTTCTGCCAACGCTTCTAAGGCGCGCCAAGCAACATCACGTCAAAAGCAGTTGGAGAAGATTGAGATCACCGAGATTAAGCCTTCCTCACGTCAAAATCCATTTATTCGTTTTGATTCAGAGAAGAAGTTGCACAACATGGCAGTAGAGTGCAACGCGCTTACTAAATCCTATGACCGCACCATCTTTAAGAACTTCAAGATCAGTATTCGTGCGGGCGAGAAAGTCGCCATCATTGGGCAAAACGGCGCTGGTAAAACGACATTGCTAAAGACCATTCTAAGCAAACGCTTCGACGGTATTGCCGCTGATAGTGGTGATGTGAAGTGGGCTGAGAACGCTAACGTTGGTGTTATGCCACAGGACAACACCGAACTGTTCGCCAAAGATGAAACCCTGATGGATTGGATGAATGACTGGCGCAATACCGGTGATGACGATCAAGTGATTCGCGGTACTTTAGGGCGCTTATTGTTCTCTGGTGATGACATCGGAAAATCAGTTAAAGTGCTTTCCGGTGGCGAGAAGGGTCGCATGATCTGGGGTAAGTTGATGCTCCAGAAGTACAACGTTCTTGCCATGGATGAGCCAACCAATCACATGGACATGGAATCGATTGAGAGTTTGCAAATCGCTCTTGAGAAATACGAAGGTACTTTAATTTTTGTTTCTCACGATCGTGAGTTTGTTTCTGCTTTGGCGAATCGCATCCTAGAAGTGAAGATGGATGGAACGATTGCTGATTACTCTGGTACTTACGAAGAGTATTTACGTAGCCAAGCTTTAGCTGGTTAATTGCTTTCTTTGGCTTGACGCTGGAAGCGCATTGCAGTGCCATCTGCTCGAATGCGTTTCCAGACTGAATCTTTTTCTTCTTGACTGAAAAATACCCAGTTACTGACCTCATTTAAGGTGCGGCCACAGCCCTGACAGATTTCATCATAAAGGGTGGTGCATACGCCAATACATGGGGAATCCGAGGCGTCATCGCCAACCGCTAAAGAATTAGCTCCATCTTGATTTAGGGGTTTATTGCCTGAATAAGTCATGACCGTACTTTAGTCGATTTCAGCGGAATGTGTTGCTCAAGCTCATCAACATAAGCTGCCATGCCCTCGTGTTCACGCTCTAAAAAGCGCTTAACCGCATTAGAAAATCCAGGGTCAGCAATCCAGTGAGCTGACTGGATAGTCGTGGGTAAGAATCCTCGAGCCATCTTATGCTCGCCTTGTGCGCCACCCTCAAATGTCTGGATGCCTTCTTTAATACAGTATTCAATAGCCTGGTAATAAGCCAATTCAAAATGCAAGCAAGGGAGATATTCAATGGCACCCCAATAGCGTCCATATGCCTTTGATGTGAATCGATCAATGACTAGTAGCGATGAGGCAATCGGCCTCTTATCACTGCACGCAATTATCAGATGAAAATTTTCTGGCATTGATTGCCCTAATAATTGAATGCATTCTTCCGTTAAGTAGGGACTTGAATGATGCTCGATGTAGGTGTTTTCATAGCAGCGGTAAAAGAATGACCAATCCTCTGATGTTGCATCAGCACCAGCAATATGGCGATAACTCAGTTGATTGCTTGCCACTTCAGCGCGTTCTCGTCGAATATTCTTTCGACGCTTCATGGTTAAGGCAGTAAGAAAGTGCTCAAAATCTTGATACCCCTGATTTTGCCAATGGAACTGTACAGAGTCGCGCAGCATGAAACCTTGCTTTTTGAGCTCCGTTAATTCCCCGTTCTCTGGAAATAGGACGTGCGCTGATGAAAGATTGTTTTGAGTCACGAGCGTTTTCAAACCAGCTACCAAGATTTCCTGCGCCACTGCTTTATCGGCCTTGCTAGATACCAGTAACCTAGGGCCGCGCACTGGGGTAAAAGGGATGGCAGAGAGTGCCTTTGGGTAATACGCTAGATTGTTTTGTTCGTATGCCTGCGCCCATGCCCAATCAAAGACAAACTCCCCATAAGAATGTTGCTTGAGGTAGAGGGGCATAGCTCCAATGAGTTCTGACTGGATATTCTCAACCAGCAGGTGCGCAACTTGCCAGCCTGTATTTCCACCAACGCAGCCAGTTTTCTCTAGTGTATTGAGAAACGCATATTTTAGAAAAGGACCTGCATCTGGGGTTAAGAGATCTTCCCAGCTTCTTTCATCAATCTCTGAAATGCTTTGGATAACTCTCAGTTGGTAAGCGTCTTGATTCAAAGGGGTGTTAAATACATCAATCTTGAATTAATTCAATTTTGTAGCCATCAGGATCTGTGACAAATGCAATGACAGTATCTCCGCCCATTACTGGTCCGGCTTCACGAGTGACATTTCCGCCTGCGGCTGTAATTTTTTCACAAGTGGCATAAGCATCTGAAACGCTAATCGCGATATGACCATAGGCATCGCCCATTTGATAGCTCTCAACGCCATGGTTGTATGTCAGTTCAATTTCGGATTGACCGTCTAGATTCCCGCGACCGAAACCTACAAAGGCAAGGGAATATTTCTGTTCAGGGCGCTCGGTAGTGCGAAGCAAGTTCATTCCAAGAACTTTGGTATAAAAATCAACGGAGCGAGTCATATTGCCGACTCGGAGCATAGTGTGAAGGATCATCATGCGTTTGAATATAAAGCTAATTTTAGATTCTTGTTGGACAAGAAAAAACCCAGGTGGTTAGCCTGGGTTTAAGGAGGGGTGTAGTCGGGCTTATTGGATCTTAGCCTTAGCACGCAACTTTTGCATGAGTTCAGAGAACTTTGCTTTCTGCCAATTTTGATCGGCAGTGATCATCTGCTTAAGTTGATCTTTGATTTCTTCCATGCTCGGTGCCTTCACATCACGAACGTCATCTAGTTTGATAACGTGCCAGCCATATTGTGTCTTTACTGGTTTATCAGTGATCTGACCTTTTTTTAATTGAACCATGGCTTTTGAAAACTCTGGAACTAGTGCTTTATCGCTAACCCAGCCAAGATCGCCACCGTTTGGGGCAGAACCAGGGTCCTTGGATTTTTCTTTGGCAATTTGCTCAAAGTTGCCGCCGGCTTTAATTTGCGCAGTAATCGCTTTGGCATCCGCTTCTTTTTCTACTAGGATGTGCTCAACGTGATATTCCTTGCCAGTGTATTGACTCTTTACTTGCTCGTAGGCAACCTTCAACTCAGCTTCAGCAACACCTTCTTTTTCTACGTAGTCTTCAAATACAGCGGCAATCAAGATACCCATTTTGGATTGCTCTAGTTGCTCGCGTACAGACTCTTTCTGAGTTACGCCGCGGTTATTGGCTTCTTGCAAGATCAGTTCACGAGTCACCAGCATTTCTCTAGCTT
Organism: Polynucleobacter aenigmaticus; assembly: GCF_002206635.1. Taxonomy (GTDB): domain Bacteria; phylum Pseudomonadota; class Gammaproteobacteria; order Burkholderiales; family Burkholderiaceae; genus Polynucleobacter; species Polynucleobacter aenigmaticus. Next base: position 28,261 of record NZ_NGUO01000010.1, read on the forward strand.
GCTCTCTTACCTGAGGATTATCTGGTTGGTTGGATTTTTGAACCAATTTATCCAGCTGTGCTTTAGGTATTGCCTTGCCATTCACAATGGCGGCATTTTGTGCGCAAACTGCTGATGAGAGGAATAAGGCGCTTAAAGCGCTGATAGTCAAAATTTGGCGTGTGGTCAACATAGGATACGAAACAAGAAAGTGGATTAAGAGTGAATGTTAAAGCAAGCTAGGCTAGATTGGTGCTTTCACTAGGTGTGAATGCCAGAATGGTGAGGGCGTGGATTTCAGTGGGAAAGTGCTTATTTAGGGCTGCATAGATAGCTCTATGACGGGCTACCTTGCTCAATCCCTCAAATTCTGGGGCAATGATCGTGAGCTTAAAGTGCCCGCCGCCACTAGCGGCGCCAGCGTGCCCTGCATGAAGATGGCTTTCATCTTCAATAATCAAATGTTTTACCCTGAATGCCGACCTTAAATCAGCATCAAAAAGTGCAATGCGTTCTTGATTAATGCTCATTCTGCTGGATGCTCCATATGGCGAGTTAACCAAACGCCCTGCAGAATCACGAAAATCACCAATAAGCCGGTACTGCCAAATAACTTGAAGTTCACCCAAATCTCTTCCGAGTATTCAAAGGCAATATAGAGATTTAGCACCCCCATAAAAAAGAAGAAGGTCGCCCAAGCCATATTAACTTGATGCCAAACGGATTTAGCGCTGTGCTCCTTAAGCGTGATCTGTTTCCCCATCAGAACCTGGATCCAGTTTTTCTTAAAAAATTGAGCGCTGACAAATAGGGCGCCTGAAAATAACCAATAGAGGGCTGTCGGCTTTAGCTGAATAAATGTTTTGTCATGTAGAAAAATTGTCAGACTACCAAATACGAGGATCATGACCAGACTTACCCATTGCATGGCATCGATCTTGCGATGACGGTAATACACCCAGAGAATTTGTCCAATAGTGGCAACCATGGCTACGATGGTTGCGGTGTAGATATCACCAAATTTAAAGGCGATAAAAAATAGAATGATGGGGAATAGGTCGAATAAGAATTTCATGGGGTGATTATCCAGCTATTTCTAAATTACTTTACTTTAGTGGATGAGGCGTTCTCAGAAGGTTCGAAATTGAGGGATGCAGAGTTAATGCAGTAGCGCAGACCAGTGGGCTGTGGCCCATCATCAAAGACGTGGCCTAAATGGGCGTCGCATTTAGTGCAGCGGACTTCAGTGCGAACCATTCCATGTGTGGCATCCCGGATTTCAGTAATCACCTGATCATCATTTGGACTGTTATAGCTTGGCCAGCCGCATCCAGCATCAAACTTGGTACTGGATTGAAATAGCGGGGTACCACAACAAACGCAGCTATAACGACCATCCCCCCAGTGATCCCAATATTCACCGGAAAATGGTCTTTCAGTCGCGGCTTCTCGAGTTACTCGATATTGAATGTCGCTTAATGCGTCTTTATATTCTTGATCAGTTTTTTTTGTCATAGTCGTGAATGAATTTAAGAGGAACAGCTAACAGCAATTTTTTGCATCATCAGTGGTGGTGGATGTGAATAGGCTTCAAATCCTTCTTGCTCATCGAAAGGATTGCTCAATATCTTGAATAAGGTCGTTACCTCGGAAAAATCATCCTGCTGAGCCTTTTCAATTGCGGATTGTGCCAAGTGATTTCTAAGAATGTATTTTGGATTAATGCGATTCATTAGATCTCTTCTAGAGTCATCGCTGATGATCTCTGACTGAAGTCTATTAATGTAATTAGTAAACCAATGGTCAATATTCTGTCGATCAATAAAATCATTTCTTTGCAATATGTCTGATGGCAAAGTATCTTTTTTAATCCTACTAAGACTGCGAAAGAAGTTTGTGTAATCAATTTTTGAGTCATGCATTGCCTGCAAAAGACGCTCAATTAATTGAATATCGTCTTCCCGTTCTAATTGCAGCCCCAATTTAGATCTAAATAAGTGCTGCCACTCCTTAGCGTAGACCAGTGGAAAATCCTCCATGGCGGTACGTAAGAGGCTTTGGGATTCCTCGCTCGAGTGATCTAGCTCAAGCAGGGGTAGCATTGCACTAGCAAGGCAAGCCATATTCCAGTGCATCACTTGTGGCTGTCGATGATAGGCATAGCGGCCACCTTGGTCACTGTGATTACAAATATGATCAATCTCAAACTGGTCTAAAAATCCAAATGGACCGTAGTCAATAGTAAGGCCTAGAGCGCTAATATTGTCACTATTGAGAACGCCGTGACAGAATCCGACTGATTGCCATTGAGCCACTAATTTGGCATTGCGAGCAGATATTGCTTTAAACAAACTTAAGTAGGGATCTGGGTCAATAGTGCATTCTGGGTAAAAGCGGGCGATCAGGAGATCAGCCAATTCCTTTAAGCGCGCAATATTTTGCGTGGATGCAAAATGCTCAAAATGGCCAATACGAATAAAGCTTGGGGCAGTGCGAGAGCAGACGGCTGCCGTTTCCAGGGTTTCTCGCCTAATAGCTTGCTTTGAGCCTACAACTGCGAGAGCGCGGCTTGTGGGTATGCCTAGTGCATGCATTGCCTCGCTGCATAAAAACTCACGGATTGATGATCGCAAGACTGCTCTGCCATCACCCATTCTGGAGTAAAGCGTCTTTCCCGCACCTTTTAATTGGATTTCTAGATCATTGATATCGCCCAGCAAGATGGCGCGTCCATCACCCAGTTGGCCAGCCCACACACCAAATTGGTGGCCACTATAGGCAGTAGAAATAGGAGTGGAAAAATCCACTGAACCTACCTCTAGTTGGTTGCCTGCTAGTACCTCTAGCCAGTCACCGTTCTTTGGCAAACCATCTTCACCTATTTCAATCTTGATTAGATGGGCTACAGCAGGAGAAAATGCAACCCAATAAGGATTGGGTATCGGGGTAGGTGTGGTGGGTTGGCAGGCATCATCGCCACGGAGTGTGAAAGGCATATTTTGTATTCTATGGGTAATTCCCATCTGTCGCAGAAGCCTCTAGAATGACCCTATGACAAATAAAGTACAACTGAATGCGGCAACTCAGCTTGCCAATCTAGGCGAGGAACTCAATGTTCCTTTTTTAAAGCTACTTGGGGTGCGTTGTATCAGTGCTGAAATGGGCAAGGGCGAAATCCTTTTGGCCTTAAAACCAGAACATACCAATACCTGGGATGTAGCTCATGGTGGAGTCTTATTAACGCTGATGGATGTAGCGATGGCAGTTGCTGCGCGGTCTGGGGATCCTGGCGATCGTAGTGTTGTCACCATTGAGATGAAGAATAACTTTATGCAAGCGGCCAATGGTATCTTGCGCGTTAAAGCCGATACCGTTCGTCGCACTGCCACCATGGCCTTTTGTGAAGCCAAGCTTTACAACGATCAAGGTGAAGTCTGCTGCATGGCAACAGGTACATTTCAATTTTTGAAGCGCTTAGCAACCAAAAACGCCGATGGCGAACGTGTTGTAAACGAAGACCGGCGTCAGTTATAAAAGCTTAGACGGATAAGTTGGATCCTGGTGCAGTAGTCAGCGCACCGGTGATGACGTCATGACCCACCGTGCCATTGGCATCAAACCGTCTTTCCACCATCTCAAACTGGCCATCCTTGCGCACACGCAAAATCGTACTGGAGCGCGTTCCATACGCAGGAGTTTTAATAAATGCCGCCGACAATGCCTTTTCCCAATCCTTGTTCACTCCTGTATTAGGCAGCTCTTGCGGGCTAGCCTCATGGGTATCTGCCAAAACACGTAAATAGTGATCCGAGTTTTTAAGTTGGCCGCTATCCATTGCTAAGGTCTGAGCAAATGCCGCAACACGATGGTTGACTTTAGGCCATGGAGTATCAAGCATTGCATTCGATAAACCGTAAACACCAGGCGCTAATGCTTGCTCTGGAAAAACTTTTCTTGGACGAATGGTTTGCCCCATCATGAGGCGATTGCTGACCCAATGCATTTGCGCATTTTCTGGATCACTCAGATCTGCCATTAAGAGGTTAAATCCGTTGTATTGCCCAAACTGTTTGGCATTTTCTTGAATATAAGCATGTGGTTTATGTTGGCCAGTGAGGTAACGCAAGCTAAGCTCCCCACGGGTTCTCGCATCTGGATTCTTTTCGCTCGGTGATCTGACGTTGGTTAGCGCAGCAAAGCGCCCCGTTTTAGTAAAGCCAAGCCAAGTACCCGGACTGCCTAAAACATCTGCTCGATCTTTTCCTGCTAATACATGGGGGTGCTCTGACCACCACCCCATAGGCTCGGTATCACGTTCATAAAATTCATCTCGATTCGCAGCAACTACTAAAGGGTAGTCTGGGTGTGATTTCCAGGCAAAGAGAATGAGGCACATAGGAAAATGAATTTCGAAGTGGTGTGATTAAATTTCTAACAAAGGGTAGGGTAGTGAGTCTATTTTTAACACAGGGCCATCACTCTTACCCAAATGAATTTCTCCCGCCTCTAGGGCATCAAGTTTGCACTCTACTTGAAAGTCGATGTGATCTAAATTGCTTGGATTGGGTGCAGAAAGCACAACCATGCCGCAGGGCTGGGTTGCATCACCCTCATGAAACAATTCCACACCAGGTTTGGCTAGATCTAAGGCTAAGATGCTCGATGCGGTGTGGGCAAGCTGAAGTCTGCGCTTGACTACTCCACGATATTGACTGCGAGCAACAATTTCTTGCCCTGGGTAACAACCTTTTTTAAAATCTACCCCTAAAACCGATTCAAAGTTAATCATCTGAGGAACAAATTGTTCTTGCGTAGCCAAAACAATGCGAGGAATTGCACTTAACACTTCTAAAGAATTCCACCGGGCTAGCTCAGCCTGACCCGCTATTGATTCAATGGATTCAGATTTCTTTTGAGCAATCAGCATGCGCTGAAATGATGTATCGCCAATCAAGACATCCGGCATACGTAATGCGAGTGAATCATTAGGCGCGTTCAATGTGTCTTGCTCTTGATCGGCCTCGTATACCCCAAAAACATCCCAATCATTGGAGACGTCGACCACTTTTACTTTGGAGCGCAATACATACATCGATAATCGTTTCGCTATGCTGGCAGCAATATCTTTTGAAATAAAGAGCGCAAAGCGGTCCTCTGCATCAGTCGATTCTGGAAACAGGCCTAGCCAAGCGCTTGCCAAAAGACGGCCTTTAGGGCTGCAATAGCCAGCCAGGCGAACTGCATCTGATCCATGCGCGATCTGACCTAAACCAGTGCGCTTCATACTCAAAACAGAATTACTTAGTTGATTTTGGAGGAGGGTGGCAGCGTCTGGGCCTTCTACCAAGATTAATCCCCAGTGAGAAAGCAGGGTAAATCCATCTTTCTGATGGGTATTGGGCATAGTGGAGTTTTTTGGGCTGAGCGTCATGAGCTTTTATCATAGCCCCATGAGCAGAAAATTTCAGAAGAGAACTCTCTTTGTAAAGCAATCGAACGGTCGGTCTTGGAGAACCTACGCCATCTATTTACTGGCTTTCTTCGTCTTTTTATATGGCGCAATCTTTTTATTGCCCGTAGTGCCAGGGACATCCAACACTGTAGAGGCTAACGTCTATAAAGTAAAAATAGCGCCTCAATCCGGCCTTACTGCGATTTCGCAACAATTATCAGACCAAGGTATTACTTCAAATACTTTGACCTTTCAGCTTGCCGCAAGAGCGCTTTTTGTTGGCGCAAAACTCAAGCCAGGGACCTATTTACTTGCCCCCCGAGCCAGTTTAGGCAATATCTTGCTACAAATTGCCCGTGGCGATCGGGTCAGGGAAAGTATTGCCATCATCCCGGGTATGACTATCTGGCAGATGAGGGCTTTAATTGATTCTCACCCAGCATTGATACATCAAACCAAAGGAATGAGCTCCAAAGAGCTATTGCAAGCTTTGAGTCTTTCATACCCCAGTGATGAAGGTCTTTTTTATCCAGATACTTATATTTTTGACCCCGACGACTCTGATCTTTCTATATTTAGACGTGCTTCTCAAGCGATGCAAAAGCAACTGAGTTCAGCTTGGGCGCAAAAGGAGGTAGCTGCACCCTTGAAAACCCCCTATGAGCTCCTCATTTTGGCCTCAATAGTCGAGAAGGAGACGGGGCGCAATAGTGACCGATCTTTGGTTGCGGCGGTATTTGTTAATCGCCTCAATATTAATATGCCCTTGCAGACAGATCCAACGGTGATTTATGGCATTGGCCCCAGATTTGATGGAAATCTCCGAAAAACAGACCTTCGCAAAGACAGTCCCTACAATACTTATATGCACAAAGGTTTGCCACCAACTCCGATAGCAATGCCCAGTAGAGAGTCACTCTTGGCGGTGGTTCGTCCAGCAAAAAGTGATGCTGTTTATTTCGTGGCACGTGGCGATGGAAGTAGTCATTTTTCTAAAACCTTAAAAGAGCATGAAAACGCAGTTGATCAGTTTCAGCGTAAACGTAGCGCCCCACCTAAAACGAATTCACAGTAATGTTTATGACAGCTCAATTTCCAGGATATTTCATTAGTTTTGAGGGTATTGATGGTGCCGGCAAGAGCACGCATATTGAATCATTTGCCAAGTTAATGAAAGATCGCAATCCCGATCGCGATGTAGTCATGACCAGGGAGCCTGGTGGCACTCAGTTGGGTGAGCAATTACGCGCTTTATTGCTTGATGCCCCCATGAATCTAGAAACCGAAGCATTGTTAATGTTTGCAGCGCGTCGCGAACACATTGCGCAAGTGATAGAGCCAGCATTGATGGCCGGCAAGATTGTTATTTCGGATCGGTTTACGGATGCTAGTTTTGCTTATCAAGGTGGTGGACGTGGCTTGAGTCTTGAAAAATTAAATGCATTAGAAAAATGGGTTCAAGGGCGTGAGGATGGCTCTATATTGCAACCCCAGCTTACTTTTTTATTTGATTTACCTGGCTCGGTCGCGCAGGCTAGAAGATCAAAGGTCCGTGCACCTGATAAATTTGAGAAAATGGATCTAGACTTCTTTGAAAAAGTGCGTCAAGAGTATTTGCGTAGAGCAAAGGCCGATCCTAGGCGCTTTCATTTGGTGGATGCAACCCAAACCCCTGATGTAATTTGGAATGAACTTCAGGCTTTGGAGATTAAGCTGTAAATGAGTGATCAGATGTTTCCGAATGAGGCCGTAAAGAAAATAGCACCTTGGCTACAACCCATTTGGGATGGCATCAATTTATCCGTGTTTCCTAGTGCTGTTTTGCTTCATGGCCAATCTGGAATCGGTAAATTTGAATTCTCCATTGAGTTGGCTAAAGCGCTTTTATGCGAAGCTTTGGCATCTGCAACTAAGCCTTGCAATCAGTGTGAGGCTTGCCGATGGTTTGATTCTGGCAATCACCCAGACTTTATTGCGCTCGTACCTGAAACGCATCGGAAGTTCTTGCCTCATGGCGATTTTGATGCTGAGGCCGACTCACCTAAAAAATCAAAGGCCAGCCAGTCCGATAACGATGGTGATACTCCGGAAAAAAAAAGAAAAGAAAAGTATTTCCATTGAAGATGCTCGTAGCGCAATTGAAGGACTTTCCATTGGCTCACATCGCGGCGGTAATCGCGTAATTTTAGTTTATCCGCTAGAGATGCTGAGGGCTGATTCAGCCAATACCTTACTCAAGTCTCTGGAAGAACCGCCAAAAAATACCATTTTCATTTTGCTGGCTGATCGCCTTGATCGCGTATTGCCAACTATTCGATCCCGCTGTCGCCTGCTATCCGCACCAAGGCCTGATCGCGCGACTGGATTACAGTGGTTACGCAATCAATTGAATCATGTGTCTGGATTAAAAATTGCCGATGCTGATGTAGAGACTATTTACGATGAACAGGGTGGGGCGCCCTATGCGGTTTTAGATTCGCTCATAGCCCGCCACAATAAAGATGAAAAGGATGAGCTCACTATTGCCATCCAAGCCTCAAGATATTTATTACAAGCGATGTCACAGGGTGCTCGAATCAATTGGCTAGATACTGCTGATAAGACACAAAAAGCGCGCTATTCGGTTTTGTTAGCAACTATGCAACGTTGGGTCTCCGATTTGCAAAGTTGCGCGCAAATGGGAAATCCCCGGTATTACCCAAAACATGAGGCCGCCATCAAGACTTTGGCCCAACAAGCGCGCCTACCTAAGTTACTGCATTTCTGGAAATCCCTAATTCAAGCCCGGCGCCATGAAAATCACCCCCTGGCTACCCGCATTCAATTGGAGGCGCTGCTTTCTCAATACCAACAGGTATTTGAAGATTGAAAATGTAAATTCATTTTTTATCACCAGCGGTAGTAATCGCTCCTGACACCGATGCATCTGGAGCAACCATGATGGAGCCTACACCTGAAGCGGGGGTCATTACTGGCAGAACTTCTTGAGGCGAAGCTCACTTTCGTAGACTCTGCTGAAACTGGCAATCAATCAAGGGTAATACACAATCCCAGCACAACCTTATGTAAAGCATCATTTCTATCTTCTAGAGCGTGCGTTCTAGATTCAGACTATCAAAACTGTGCCGGTTATTCATGGGGAATAAAAAGGGGGCTTTAAAAACATATTTTTCCCATTTGACCTAGAATGTCCAAGACATAAATTAAAAAACAAACGTGAACTTATTAATGAGAAATTTGGGTCATCAAATCTTGGCTACTGTTATTTGGACGGGCAATTTGCTAACCATTTTTGGCTGCCTCTCTCTTTTATTGGGGCTGGCGGGTGTTTTTAATTTAGAGGTTTTTGCCTATGGCTTGTCCTCAGGCATCAGAATCGTAGGCTCTCTTGCAATTGCAGGGTGCCTACTCAGTGCAATTAGTTATGGTGTTTTAGATTTCAGTAAAAAATAGTGCTTTAAAACTAGGGGAATATTAAATGTTCAAGCGATCTGATTTTTTTATTATTTTGGCAGTGATGATTTCTTTTGTAATCTCAGCTTATTTATGGTTTGTCCAAAAAGATGCCCAGCAGGCTATTTTCACAGCAATTTGGATTCCAGCCATTTTCACTTTCGGAATTTACTTTAAGTTATGCGCATTAATGGGGGCTAAAAAATGAATTCAGATCAAATTCTAATTCCGGCAATGTTGGTTTTTGGGTTGCTAATTATCGGCCTTGTCTTAACTGTCCTGGAATTTAAACGGCTAGGTAAAAAGGAAGACAAATAGGTCGACCATGAAACTGACCGTCTTTCGCTACAAAGTCTGGGATCATCAAGATGATAATCAGACTCAAATACCTCCTTATTACGCTGTTCGTGAATATATTGAGCAGTTAGAGGGGGCATCTGTCATTGAAGATGATTATTTGGAGGTAGATGAGTCAGACCTTGATGTTTATGGAAGATTATCTGCCAATTAGATTTAAAAAAGATGACCTCCATGTCAATATCACGCACAGTATTGCTGTTTACTTTTTTGTTATCCATATCCAACCAGTCTTTTGCTCAGGCAATTTCTAAAGCCTATCAAAAGAATTGTGTAATCGAACAAGTGTCTGAGCATCAGGGCGTTAAAGGCAAAGCCTTTGCCGAGGAGGACTTTACAGCCTACTGTTATTGCCATGCTGAATTCATCTCTAAAAATGCCTCTAATCGCCAAGTTAATGAATTGCTGATGAATCCAAAGGCAAAGCCTGGATGGCTAAAGGCCTTAGAGTTAAAAGCAATGAAGGCTTGTATTTCTCTTGACTCTAAATTAAGTACATAGAAATTCTAAATACTTGTCCTCGTGAGCATCGCTTATATCGACGTTCGACCAGTAGTGATTTGGACTTACGCGCCATCTTTTGAGGGCAAGAATGTATTCAAAAGCGCGGTGGCGGAACCAAACTACCGATATAGGGCTTTCAATTCCTTTTGCTTACGCAGTTTGTAGTGTGTTGCATCGATCAGTTGAATTCAAGTCTAAAAGCAGCCCCTCGCTCATGAAATAAAGCCTAGTTCCTTTAGTTTTCTCTAGTTGCATATTCCAGTCAAAATCGTCACCCATTCCAGTGGAAAGTGGCCTAGTGATCCCGGTAGGGGGGGGGGGCAGGGATGATGATTCTATTTCCGTTATAACTATTGCGTGAGGGATTGGATTGGGAGTATTTGCTGTCAATTTGCATCAAAAAGGGATCTCGTGCGCTTATCTTTGCTAGAAACTCATTCTGCCAGCATGCATTGACATTTAACTGCATTTCCCATACGGTTCACACATGGCACATATAGCACATATACGGAGGGCTAAATCATGTCACAGTTACACTTTTACGTACCAGATCACATAGAAGCGCAAATACGCATTAAAGCCAAGCGAGCCAATTTGACGCTTTCTAAATATCTAGCGGGGCTAGTTAAGCGCGAAACAGGTGCACAAAACCAATGGCCGGCAGGTTATTTTGAGCTGTTTGATGCTTGGCAAGGTGCGCCACAAACAAGGCCCGTGCAATTGGCTCTCGAAACAAGGCCGGACTTTAATTGATGTATCTTCTAGATACGAATGCTTGCATTGGGCTATGGCAGCGTAAAAACCTCACTGTACGCAATCATTTTGCAAGGCATAGCCCCGAAGACATCGCGCTCTGTAGCGTAGTAAAGGCAGAACTTTTATTTGTCGCCCTGCGTAGTGAACAAAAAGAAAGCAACCTGCAATTACTACAAAAGCTATTTGTCCCCTTGCATAGTTTTGATTTTGACGATGAAGCCGCCGAACATTATGCGCAGATTCGCGCAGATCTTACAGCCCAAGGTAATGTAATTGGCACAAATGATTTAATCATTGCCGCAATCGCACGCGCTAATAATGCAATACTAATTACCCATAACATCGGTGAATTTGGCAGGGTGCAGGGCTTGCTAATTGAAGATTGGGAAGTTTAATGTGACGACCCCTACTGGGATCGCTGGGCTACTTTCCACTGGAATGGGCGCCAACTTTGGAATGGAATAGGTGGCAACTTTCACTGGAATACACACTAGTGCGTGAAAGTTTGACGGGGGAGGCCCAAGCAGTCGAAGGCCTTTGTAGGCTTTATATCCTTGATCCCGTGGCCATACATACCAAATAAATACTCATGGGCTGTTTTCATAAGAACACTATAAAATACCCTCAAATTAACTATTAAATTATTCGCGAATTATTAAAAAATATAGCCAATAAAATATTCCCCAAATCGGTGCAATTTGTAGGGGAAATAAGGGTATATTTAGGTTTATAAATGTATTTTAAGTCGATGATTTATATAGATAATAACCATTAAAATAAAGCGTTAAAACCCCTTGTTTATAGACTCGCATTGCCATCTTGATTTCCCTGAATTCCAATCCCGTTTACCCGAGGTTTTGGCGAACATGGCCGCCTGCAAGGTGAGTCATGCTCTTTGCGTATCGGTAGATATTCCAGGCTTTCCAAAAGTCCGTAAATTAGCCGAAGATCATGCTCATTTATTTGCCTCGGTTGGCGTTCATCCAGATTATGAAGATACGCCAGAGCCTAGCTTTGATTTTTTGGTTGAGGAAGCCAAACACCCAAAGGTCATCGCTATCGGCGAAACAGGTCTTGATTACTACCGTATGGGCGATCGTAGCTATGAGTCCATGGAGTGGCAAAGGGAGCGTTTTAGGACCCATATACGAGCCTCAATTGCCTCTAAAAAGCCCTTAATCATTCATACCCGCTCATCTTCCGAAGATACCCTCAGAATTCTCAAGGAGGAGGGTGCTGATCGTATTGGTGGGGTGATGCACTGTTTTACAGAAACCACTGAAGTGGCCAAGGCTGCAATGGATATGGGTTTTTTCATCTCGTTCTCAGGGATCGTAACCTTTAAGAGCGCAAAGGACTTGCAGGAAACTTGTAAGCAAGTGCCTTTAGAGCGGATGCTGATCGAAACGGATTCTCCCTATTTGGCGCCCATTCCGTATCGCGGTAAAACCAATGAGCCAGCCTGGGTCTCTAAAGTTGGCGAATATATCGCTGATTTGAAGGGTGTTTCTGTTGAACAGTTAGCTGAGCAGACTTCCAGTAATTTTTTCAAATGTTTTCAGATAGATAGAGTAATTTCATGAGAATTTTATTTAAATTAAAGCAGACTTTAAGTATATCTTTTGTATGCGTTTCTAGCCTTGTATTAGCCCAAACCCCAGATCAAGTTGCAGACTTTACTAAGGCAGCCAAGTTTGATGATGTTTCTGAGGTTAAATCATTGATTCAAGCTGGTGTCAGCCCGAATACATTGGATCCCAAGGGAAATCCAATGTTGATCGTTGCCATTCGAGATAAATCCCTTCAGGTCGCTGATTTACTCCTTGCTAATAAGGCTATTAACGTTAATTTAATGAATAAAAGTGGTGAAAACCCCCTCATGATGGCTTCTATTGAGGGTGAATTGCCATTGGTTGAGACTCTAGTGCTTAAAAACAAGGCTGAGGTCAATAAGTCTGGCTGGACACCATTACATTACGCTTGCACAACGGGCAAATTAAGTGTCGCTGAGTTCTTGATTGCTAAAGGTGCCAAAGTGAATGCATTGAGCCCAAGCGAAACAACGCCTTTAATGATGGCAGTCGGTTCTGGTAATGATCTCCTGATTAAGCTCCTGCTCGATAACGGCGCAGATTTACGTATGCGCAACCATGAGGGTTATTCAGCCATTGATGTGGCTGCATTATTCAGTAAAGATGATATTCGCGAGGGCTTGATGTCACGTTGGCAGAAGCTTTATAAAGAGCCTTATCCAGGCGGCCCGAGGAAACTTCCTTCTTAAGTTAGATATATACCATCTGCGTATAATCATTATTATGTCAAACAAGAAATTAATCTAAGCTTACAGCACCTTTCTCAGGCCCCATGTCCATATTTGATCGTTTAGTAAGCCTACTTGGCATTCAGAATCTACCTAGTTTTAGTACGATGTTCTCCGAGATTAATGCAGATATGGGCAATGGCGAGATCTGGTTTGTTCTGTTATTAGCTTGTTTGATGCTGACGTTTCATGGCATTGCAGTGCTGGCGATCGCTGGTGCATTTCACTGGTTTGATAGGAAGCTCGAAAATAAGCGGGTTTATGGGGCTAATTTCCTGTCCTATTTCATTGCGATTCTGTTGATTATCGCCACTCATTTAACTGAAATCGTGGCTTGGTCTTATGTCTGCGTTGCTTATCAGGTATTGCCTACCAATCCACAGACTTTTTATTTTGCGGGCGAAATGTACACCACGGTTGGCTTCGGAGACTACAACTTGTCGGAGCGCTGGAGAATCCTCCCCATCATCATCTCCTTCTCAGGAATCTTTGCTGTTTCGATGTCTGGTGCAGCCCTGTATTCAATGATGGGCGCTTTGCTGGGACGATCAAGCCAAAATCCCAAGTCAGGGTCAGGCTTTTAGGCTTTCTATTTGGGATGTATCTGCCCACCTAATTGATGAGCTTCGCCTTATCAATAGGGGCTTTTTGTTTGAAAACCAGCTCCAGAACACGTCCGCTGGCTTCCTGGGAGCGCATTCTGCCCGGAAGCCAATCTAGGTCTCTAGCAAGCCAGATATCGACCTGACGCTTGTAAGGATCGTCCTCGCGTTGCATGAGGGCGTAATGACGATTAACTGACTTCCCTAGGCTTGGTATAGCCTCAGATTCAGCCTCCCCATAGCTCTTGAACTGCCACATCTCCAGAGTATTGAAGTCAACGACAGGAACAGCCCGAATGCTACCTGCATCATCAATCTTATCGCTACCATTGAGTAAAGAGGCAAACTGAAACATGAGACTAAAACGGTCTTGTGTGCCTGGCAGAAGATCGGGTGTGAAATCTGGTTTCTCAGAGAAGTACATCTTCCCTGCCCCATTCTGACCCCTATCGAAACGCGAATACCGTGGCGGCTTACTGCCACGCTGCGTCCAGTAAATCGCTGGCGCTATGCCATACGCATCGACAGAGCCACGAGATTCAAATACAAAAGGACCAACCACTGCATAGGGAATATTGATATAGAGGCGGTATTCATTGCCTTCCGTTATCCAGTCCAGTTGCGCTGTTTGATATAACTGACCATCAACATAGGCATCAAAATAATATGTCCCTGATTCGGGAAGACGAAACGCTTGCCCCGTTTGATTTCCGAGGGCACCCTGCTCCCCGTTATTTGCATCTGGTAAGGGATCGGCCGATACGGTATTAGTTTTTTTGGGTACTGCTTTTTTCTTGGGTCTACTCGTTAATTGAATTTTCTGGGGAGGCTCCACCCGAAGTTCTGTTTTGATAATCAGATCTTCAGAGATGGGTGGCGGGCTAGAAAAAGAAATGAATGGAATGCCAAAAAATAAAATGAGATGCCCGACGACCGAAAGAAAGATCGCAGCAGTCAGAATCCACAGAGATCTTCTGCGAATCGGGTGAATTAGATTGCTGGATGATTCAATCAAAAAATCACTGCTCGATAAAATCGATCACTGCTGGCAAATGATCGGCATAGTCGGCAATTCCATGATCGCTACCTTCTAAAACTAACTGCTTGGCACCAGAATAAAAGTCAACCATTTCCTTCCAGTCTAGTAGCTCATCACCCTTAGCTGCGATTAAGAAATAACGCTGGGGATCTGAAATCTTACTGACTTGCAGGGTGCGCAATTGATCGATGTACTCCGCCCTGAAATCAAATGGCTCTTCACTATCGTAAGCGGTCATCATGCCGACGTGAGGTTCTAACTCTCTGGCCGCATAAACCGCTGGATTAAGGGCAACGCCTTTGCATTGATATTTTTCTGCAAGGTAGTTAGTGTAAAAGCCGCCCAAAGAGGATCCAATAATGACTATACGATCAGCGGTGGATTGATCAATATGTTTGATCACCATATCCATGCTTTCTTTTGGGGATGCCAATAATTGCGGGCAGTACCATGCATAAGCATTGCCTGGAGTTGACAGTGCCCTCACCGCCTCCCTAGTCATCACCGCCTTACTTGAGTTCGGAGACGAGCGAAAACCGTGGAGATAAACCAGCAATGTTGTTGTCATTAGAGCGTCTTAAGCCTTCTGTCCAATTTCAAAATTCGCCATCTTCTCTAGGGCCTTGACCATGGCTGAGTGATCCCAAGCTTTGCCGCCATGAGCGCTACAAGAATTCAAAAGCTCTTGAGCAGTAGCAGTATTCGGTAGTGAGACGCCTAAAGCTTTGGCGCTACTGAGTGCAAGATTGAGATCCTTTTGGTGCAACTCAATCCTAAAGCCAGGCTCAAAGGTTCTTTTGATCATGCGCTCGCCATGCACTTCTAAAATCTTGGAGCTAGCAAATCCACCCATTAATGCCTCGCGGACCTTAGCAGGATCTGCCCCGGCTTTGGATGCAAAAACCAGCGCTTCAGCAACGGCTTCAATATTTAACGCAACAATAATTTGATTGGCCACTTTCGTAATCTGACCAGCGCCATTGCCGCCCACTAAAGTAATGTTCTTACCCATTAACTCAAATACGGGCTTAACCTGAGCAAAAGTCTCTTCGCTGCCTCCTACCATGATGGTGAGCGTGGCCCCTTTGGCTCCCAGTTGACCACCGGAGACTGGCGCATCCAAATACTCGCATCCGAGTGCATTGATTTTTTTAGCAAACTCTTTGGTATCAATTGGGGATATTGAGCTCATATCAACCACGATCTTGCCCTTTGTTAAGCCAGAAGCAATGCCGTTCTCACCAAAGAGCACTTTTTCTACATCTGGCGTATCGGGCACCATAGTGATGATGATGTCTGCCTTGCTTGCAACCTCTGCAGGGTTAGCACAGACGATTGCTGCGGTATGAGCAAGCTCTTCGGGCACTTTGCTGCGGGTATTAATAAAGACTTCATAACCAGCGGCTACAAGATGCCCCGCCATTGGGGCGCCCATAATTCCTAGACCAACAAAACCGAGTTTTAATTTACTCATGACAGCATTCCTAATATGTAATTTTTATTAATTGTTGATGTGTACTTGATTGGGATATTAATCTTGCTCGTACTGCCCCATCCATCCCAGGCCAGCGGTCGTCGTTTTAAGGGGTTTGTATTCGCAACCAATATAGCCGGGGTACTCTAGGCGATCTAATAGATCAAAGAGGTAGGCATAGTTGATTTCTCCGGTGCCAGGTTCATTGCGCCCCGGGTTATCCGCCAGCTGGATGTGCGCAATACGTCTGAGATATTTTTGAATCGTATTGCCTAACTCCCCCTCCATACGCTGTGCATGGTAGATGTCGTACTGCAAGAAAGCGTTATCAGCACCAACAGCATCTAAGATAGCAATGCCCTGCTCTGTTTTTGACAGGTAGAACCCAGGAATATCAAAGGTGTTAATTGGCTCAATGAGGAGCTTGAGACCGGCTTTTTTGAGCTCACTGGCCGCGTATTGCAGATTGCCCACAAAGGTGTCATGGAGTACTTTAGGGTCAACTCCTGCGGGCGCTTTACCAGCTAGGCAGTTCAATTGTGGAACGCCAAGGATACTTGCATATTCAATTGCCTTAGTTACTCCAGAGCGAAACTCAGGAACGCGATCTGGCAAGCAAGCAATGCCACGCTCCCCCGCATCCCAGTCTCCAGCAGGCAGGTTATGCAACACTAGCTTTAAAGCATTGTTATCTAGGACTGATTTAATCTCTTGCGCATCAAAGGCATAAGGAAAGAGGAATTCGACAGCTTTGAAGCCGCCGGTCTTAGCTAGCGCAAAGCGCTCCAAGAACGGCACTTCGGTAAATAACATAGTGAGGTTGGCGGCAAAACGGGGCATCACAATCCTTTGGTTTATAGCGCTAGGGAAAGAACTGATGTTATCAAAAAAGCCCATAAATTTCCTTGAGCGCAAGGGGGTGGTACTTAAAGCGAATTTGGGACTCAAAATACGCTAATATCTCTCTAGATATACTTAATATTAAGGAAAATGATGAAAATTAAATTTGCCCAAATTACCCTCGTAGCTGCTGCATTATTGGCAGGCCCAACATTAGTTATGGCTCAAGCTCCTGTTGCACCAAATGCCGTGGTAGTTGATGCAGCCATAACCGACAATATTTTCCAGCTGTATGAAGGTTCGGTAACCAAGATTGATAAGAAAACACGTACGATTTTCTTCAAGAACAATGAAGGTGAATCTAAATTCGTGGCTGGTCCTGAGATTAAAAACTTTGATCAAATCAAAAAAGGTGATCGCCTCAGCGTTACCTATGAACTTGCCGTAGCGATTGAGCTGATTAAAACTAAGAGTGATGGCATTCGCAGCAAAGTGGAAACTTCTTCTGAAACCACTTCAAAGGCTGGAGAAAAGCCAACTCGCACCATCACCAACACAACCACGATCATTGCTGACATCATCGCCGTAGATCGTGCGAAAAAACTCGTTTCCGTAAAAGGTCCAAGTGGCAAGGTCACCGTAGTGACAGTAAAAAACCCACAGTTGTTAGCTGACGTTAATGTTGGCGAACAAGTTAAGGTGATTTATTTTGATGCAATGGCTGCATCAATCACTACCCCTAAGAAGAAGTAATCAAAGAAATATGTTGTAGATGCAAGGATTGCATTTGAGTAAGTTGAATATCAAGCTTTATTTAGTTCTTATAGTTGCCACCCTCCTCTCGGCCTGTGCTAACACCACACGCCCTGGGGCAGTTGGTGTCAACCGTTCTCAGTTCATGATGGTCTCTTCTGCCGACGTCGAGCGTTCTTCTGCAGCGAGCTACAACGACCAGAATCAAAAAGCAAAAGAAAAAAATGCATTGATTACTTCTGGGCCAACCTACGATCGCCTAAAGGTGATCGCCAATCGCCTCATTCCCCAGACTCAAGAATTTCGTGATGATACAAAGCAATGGGATTGGCGTCTTACCCTGATTGATGCCCCGATCCTAAATGCAACCTGCGCACCAGGGGGGAAGATTACTTTCTATACCGGCATTATTGAGCAGCTGAATTTAAATGATGATGAAATCGCTGCCATCATGGGTCACGAGATTGCGCATGCGCTCAGAGAGCATGGCAGAGAGCGCGTATCTCAAGCCATGGCGCAGAACTTGGCAGTGAATGTTGCAATGGCCGTAGCTGGCGGTTATGGCTCAGCAGTGAGCGCTGCAAACCAAGTTGCCCACTATGTATTTGTATTGCCAAATTCAAGAGAGAATGAATCTGAAGCTGATGCGATTGGTCTAGAGCTTGCAGCAAGAGCCGGATACAACCCAAACGGCGCAATCACTGTGTGGCAAAAAATGATCAAGGCAACAAAAGAAAAGAGTTCACCTGAGTTTTTATCCACACACCCTTCTGGTGAAACCAGAATAGAGCAATTGTCTGCATTAATACCGGCGGTTGAGCCACTATATAAAGCAGCTCCAAAACCGCCATCTACTAAGAAGTTATAAAAGAGTCTGTTGAAATAAAAAAAGCCCCTTGTTTAAGGGGCTTTTTAAATACATCTGGCGGAGCGGACGGGACACTATGATGGGGGAAAATAAATAACCTTCTAAGCCATATACCCAATAGGAACATACCTCTCAGGGTGGTTGGTGGGAATATCTAGGGGGAAATTTAGGGGGAAACAAGTATCTTATTCTCCATTTTGGGTGTAGAGTTGTGTCACTTACAACTAAGGTCAATATGACTCCTACTACTCCTAAGAAACCTACTAGCTACATTGAATACAAGGATGGGTTTCCCTATGCAGCACTCACTATCCCAGTAGAGCTAAGAGAGAAGATTGGGAAGCGAAAGTATCGAAAGAAGCTGGAAGCTATAAGCTCAAGAAAAGCTCAGTTAGAGGCTGCCTCACTGGTTGCTGGATGGAAAAAGGAGTTAGCCCTACAAAAGGCATTGCTTAATGATGAGACTAGGAATCCCCTCCTAAAGATCATCATGGAAGCACTTGATCTAAGGAAAGCTTTTGAGCAAGCAGATGGTCATTCCGAAGAGGGAGAAGAAGACTCTGAGAAAGAGCTTCTCCGTGAGCAGATTGAAATACTGGCAAGAGGAAGAGTTCAGAGTAAGCACGGAGAGCAAGTAGCCTTAGAATTTTATGGAATTGCTACAGGTGCTCATACTCCCCTACTCCCCCTCTACAAGGAGTGGTCTAAGTCCAAGCTAAAGAACTACTCCCTCAAGACTGTGGACTCATACAAAAGGGATGCTAAGAGCTTTGTAGATAAGTTCACCTACTTAGAGGCAGTTAATAAGCGAGCTATGAAAGTATGGATTACTGAGCTTATGGAGGTGGGTACTGATCCTACCAATCCTAAGCCTATGAGCCACACTACTTTGACGGATCGCTTCATGTGTGGAGTAAGACATTTCTGGAACTACTTAGATTCAAGGGGTCTCATTGATGAGGAGATGATTAACCCTATGGAGGGAATAATCCCCAAGAAGGAGAAGACCAAGATCACTAACGCTAGTGTAGGTTGGACTCCATTCGATCCTAAGGAAGTAGTCCAGCTCTATCAGAGTATCCCTGAGGATGACCCCCAGCTATCTTCAGTGACGGCTATAGCCATGTTCACAGGCATGAGGATTGAGGAAGTCTGCTCTCTTACTGCCTCTCAGATCATTGATGTAGATGGGATCAGGTGCTTTGACATTAGAGACTCTAAGACTAAGGCTGGTATTCGAGTTGTCCCCATACATATCCAGTTAATACCACTGGTAGATAAGTTACTTCTAGCAGCTAAGGGTGATGCAGAGAAAGCTCCTCCTGATACTTTCCTGATAGCTGGACTAGGAGTTAACAAGTATGACGATAGGTCTAATGCAGTTGGTAAGAGATTTGGCAGACTTAAGAAGCAGCTTGGATTTGATGAGAAGAAGGTATTTCACTCAATTAGAAAATGTGTAGTTACTCAGTTAGATAGAGCTGGATTTAGAGAGACGGCTATTGCAGACCTAGTAGGACACGAGAACCCCAGCATGACAATGGGTCGCTACTCTGCTGGTATTGATGCTCCGATTCGTAAGCCCATGATTGAAAGCATTAAGTACCCTTCCCTAAAGGAATCACAATGACACCTATAGAGATAGAGCAATCCAAAGCAATAGACTCCCTCAAGGATTTAGTAGGTGGAGCTGAGGCTTACTCTGAGCTAATTACTTGGGCTAAAGATGGACTAAAAGAAGTCGAGATCAATAGCTTTAATAATTCAGTAGGCTCTAGCAATCCCAAGGTGTCTCAGTTAGCTATAGCAGGACTACTAGCTAGATTTGTATTGGCTAATGGAAGACCCCCATACTTAACTACTGGTAATGCTCCTCCAGTTGATGTCTATGTAACTAAAGAAGAGATTACTAGGGCAATGAGAGACCCACGCTATGCCAAGGATTCAGTCTATCGAAATGCAGTTATCGAAAAGGTACAGAGATCATGACCTACAAGCCCTACATAAACCCAGCTAGAGAGGATGCTAGAGCCATTAGGAATGAAGCAAGAGTTGCAGCCAATTATGAGGCTGGGATCATTAGCGAATCCACCCAAGATATGCAAGGCTTAACTGATGCTGAGTACTGCTACTTCCTGAGGATGGGCAACTTCATGCCACAGGTGAATCCCCCTGCAATCAACATAATGAATGGTGACCCTTCAGTTCATGACATCAATGAAATGCTAAACAACCACAAGAAAGACCAAGATGAATAAGAAGCTCCTAGCAGCAGTAGCTTTAGTAACACTCACGCTCTCCCCTTTGGGTTACTCACAATCAACTACAACTAACTACAGGGATGCCAATGGTTCTGTAGTGGGATCTTCAATTAACTATGGCAACGGCACAGTTCAATATAGAGATGTCAATGGATCAATAGTGGGCAGTGCTTACAACGGCAATGGGGCAAGTAATACGACTAACTACATGGACAGTTCGGGTCATGTCATTGGAAGTAGCTCCAGTTCTAGCCCAAACAATAACCCTCAGCCAATCAGACCCTTTAATCAGGATGCTTGGCAAGCTAAGTAGTCACCTTCTGCCTTATAGAGAGAGTATCGTTAAAGGATATATAAGCAAAGGTTACTAATGGACTTAATAGAGTCAACCAAGATCTGTTACTCAAAGTTTTTAGATGCTGATGGTAGAGCTAGTCAAAGTGAATACTGGTGGTTCTATCTAGTTGGTGTGATCAATGGGCTGCTGATACTCCTTCTGTCCTCCGTAAGTGAATCATTAGCAGCATTAGCCTTGATAGCTGCCGTGGTCTCAATCCCTCCTCACCTCACGGCTATGATTAGAAGATTGCATGACACAAATCACAGTGGCTTATGGGTCTTACTGCTGCTAGTTCCCTTTGGCATATTCGTAGTTACCTACTGGTTGATCTGTAGTGGTGATGAGGGTGCTAATAGATATGGTGGTGTACCAGTGGAATTGATTGGTGTGCAGGTTTAAAGAGGAAGATATATGAAGTTAGTTCTTAGCAAGTTAAATGGCTGGCAACGCATATTCGTAGCCTTTATCATTTTTATCTATTTGCCGATTTCGGCTATCTTTATGTCTGACAAGCCATACATAACGGGGCTAACAGAAAAGCAATTTCTCGAACTTATGCCTACAGATATTTTGTTGGAAATGAAGGCTGGAAAAGCCTTTTATATGGATAAGGATAATAAAAAACCATGGGACGAGTACGTAGAGCCCAATAAATTTGTAATGATTGATTACGACTTTGCTTATTCATGGCGGTATACCTTAGCTATTGATAAGAAGGTAGACCCGACCAAAGCAGTAGCTATGGGCGAACAATTAGGCAAGGCTCTGTATGACGACTACAGTAAAAAACTACTCATGGCTAGACTTAAGAATGTTGCTATGTTGATTGGGTTTGCAGTAGCTATTTACGCTTTTGGCTGGACGCTGGGGTGGATATACAAAGGATTTAAGAAGCCAATATGAGTGACCTCGAATACTCAGGCAAGGTCAAGGGAATGATGACCTTTAAGGAGCATGAACAAGCTCGCCTTCTCAAAGCTATGGTGATCCCAGCTAGTGAATTAGCCAAGAGGAAACAGGAGGAGCTAGAAAGAGCTAATGCTTTTACTAGAAGTGTTGAAGATGAGTCCTTTTATGCTCGCACTGAGTCTTCAGTGAGTCCTAGGGATTCGAGTCCTATTGGAGTGAGGGTGGGGATTGTGAGTCGAGAACCATTCGATGAATTACCTTAATGAAACTAACTAAGACCTCCCTGTTTATCCTTGGGTGGCTTGTGGTTCTCATAGTTGCACCACTGGTAGCCTTGAAGTATCTGCTGGTGACTCATGGGGCATGGGGTTTTACTAGTGGGGACTACTGGCTAGAAATATTCTGAAATAAAAATTTGTATAGGTACTCAACTCAATCGGCTGCGGAAAACCCCCCATGCCCCCTCGAAAAAATCCTTGAAAATCACCCTCAGATCATTCATTCCAAGAGACTCCTCCAGCTATCACTAGGACACCTCAGGAGACCACGCTATAACCTTCTAATGCTGAGGTAGCCACTCTCCATATCGTGCCTCCTAGAGCTTCCTAGTGGCTTGTATTCATTGGCTATTCTAGTTGTGCATGGCTCAAAAGGTACAAGTAATGAGCCTACCAATAATATGGCTATAAACATAGCTTTACAGGGCTTATGAGCTAGGTACATAATGGACACTATCTTATGAGCCAACTAAAGGGGTGTTCACCATGAACCATGTAGCCTACTTCCGTGTATCAACCATTGACCAGAGTATTGAGAGCCAAAGAGCTGCCCTTCTAGCTGCTAGTGGTGTCACCCAGTTTGATAAGGAGTTCTCAGACCTTGGTATCTCAGGGTCTACCTTGGCTGCTAGTCGTAAGGGGTTCAGTGAGCTGAAGGCTTACCTACGCAAGGGTGACACTCTGTATGTCTACTCCATTGATCGCCTAGGTCGTGATGCTATTGATATCCAAATGGTGGTGAGAGACTTCCTAGAGGCTGGTATCAAGGTCTATATCGTGGGGCTGGGTGTGCTTGATGCTATGGCTGGACAGATAGTGATTGCAGTGCTCGCTCAGGTAGCCTCATTGGAGAGAACCAAGATCAATGAGCGTACTGCTGCTGGTAGGAAGATTGCTAAGGAGACCTTTCAACGCACTGGTAAGACCCACAAGGGCAAGCTATCGCTAGGTAGACCTAAGTCATTCGACCCTAAGTCAGTTATCCAGTGGAGAGCTGCTAATAGTGCCTCTATCTCTGCTACTGCTAGTCACTTTGGGATCAGCACTGCTAGTGTCAAAAGAGCTGCTAGTCCTACAGCAGTAAAACCAGTGAGATCAAGGTTAGTACAAGTGGTTATGAAGGATAGAACCCCAGTATCTAAGGGGCAACTAGGCTTATTCTGAGTATCACCAGCAGTATCACTAGTTAGATCGTGGTTACCAGTGGTTGCACTCTGGGATATGAAGGATAAACCACTGTAATGGTGGTCACTGGTGGTCTCTCAGGGGTACTACTGGGGCATCCTGAGGGTGAAACTAGGGGAATATTTTCAGAATCACCAATTTATTTGAAATAAGGTGTGTCCTTCCTCAAGTGCCTAAATAATAGGCAACTTAACGATGTCCGACTACCTCCACCAGTAAAACCACCAGTAACAACTAGTTAACCTGTAGCCCACAACTGGTATACCTTTAATAAACATGAGCCATACATATAGTGGTTTAGTGGTGTGAAGTAGACACCTAGAGCATACTGGTATTGACTAAAAGTTAAAGACATAGCTCCTAAGCAATTTTTATTTCTTCTATAGGGTTATGTCGTTAAGTTTGAGTGACTAGTTATAACTATGGTTCTCTTGACTATCCCTATGGGGGAGATTCGTCTGAAGACTCATTCCATAGATGAACTCAAGGTATTTATAGGCAGCTACGCTCCATTGACTAAACAGAGATACAACCTAGTTGATATATTTATTGTTGTTTGTGGTGGTCGTACCAATCAGCAAACCACCAGTTACCTTAGCCCCACCTTTAGTCTCTCTTTGGTTGGGTATTCGTTTCACTCATTCCAAAGGTTATCTAAAGCATTACCTAAGATTGCTGAAGATATTGCTATGGGGGGATACCTTTAATAGTCTATCTCTGTAGTCTCAATCATCAGTCAACCTTAGGATCACCTTTACTCGCCCAGTTGAATGAGCGTAGCGAATATCAATCAACTGGTTAACTAAAGATAGACCTAAGGTTTAACTAAAGATAGACAAGTAGTCCCCTCAAGATATGTACAAGTAACTACTCATATCTCAAGGTGTACTGGGGGATTAACTTAACGCAACTAGATCATGCTGGTGGTTTCCCACTGGTTTAACTACACCTTCAACCATTAGTTGACCTAGGGCTACTTCAGTTAGATTCCAAGTGTCCTCAGGTGTACCGAGAAGTTGCTGGGCAGCCTCACCTATCAGATCAGTTCTACCCCAGCCTTCTGCTGCTCCCTCCATCTTGAGTAGAGTCATTAAGGTTGCTACTGGTGTGTTCATTGTTGGTGTCATGGTTCTAGTTCTCTTGGTAGTTGGTGAAGTAGTCATACTCAGGGAGAGCAACCGGCAAGGGAACTACTGAGAAGTAGTGACTATTGGTCTAAACATTACTGAAAGAAATTCTTGATCTGAGACTATTGACTATCTCTAGTTGGAAATAGTTTCTGATGTGAAACTAATGTGTCACGCTACCCCATAGTTTCCCTGTAATCTCCACTAGTCCATTTCTAATATCCATATAGAAAACCTAGTAGAAGCTCTAGGAGACCTCAGGCTGAACTCTAGATTATTTCGGTTACAGATGCTTAATATCGCTCTAGCGTGTCACCTTGAGTGCTTAAAGTTCATCTGTGGGGGTCAATAATTACCCTTCCCCCGGAACAAGAACTTTCGAGCAGTCTGTCTTCTCAGCCTAAAAATTGATGAGTAGTTTTTACCCTGTTTTCAATGGATATAAGGGTGTCTGTAGTGTTACATCTGCACCACAAGCACAGTTCATTTAGGGTAACAGGAGAAGCCCTGTTTATATGGCTCAGGAATTATTCTGTCTATAGATAGTGAGGCCCTCGTATTACCCCAAGCCTTTCCATTTGCAGATTAAGTAAGTCTGTATATCGAAAGGCTATTTGTGCAAATCCTGAGCTACCGCAATCCCACCAGCTCATTCAGAAGTACCCATACCCCACCAGTAGCAACCACACACAACTAAACAATTAAGGAATACCACCATGACAGTACAGAAAGAACTTGTACAAGTAACGGGCAATCGCCCCAAGTGTGCCGAGAAGTTAGTCATTAAGACTACCCTTCTCCACGCTAATGAACAGGCAGCCTTCAAGCAGCTCCTTAAGCACCCTTCCCTACGCTTGAATGAACTCAGTGAGGCATCAATGGCTCTAGTTTTACGCAGAGCGTTAACCCTTCTCACAGTCCACCATGCAGCCATTGGTAACAACCAAGAGAAGATTGAAATAGAACGAGATTGTCTGTTCCGCTTATCTCGTAGTGGCTCTGCCTATCGCTCCAGTGGTTACAGGAAGTGAGCCTCCATGACCAAAGCCTCAATAGGAAGAGTTCGTAAAGCTCAACTGACCTATGGGAATGTTTGCACCTTAAATGGATGCAACCAACCTAGGAAGTCTGGTCACAAGTGGTGTGCTCTTCATAAGCGAAGGTCTATCTACAGGGGATCACCTGAGCAAAATATGATCCGCCAAAGAGATATTAGCTTTGCTAGGAAGACTGTCTTATTCCTAATTCAAGATAACCAAAATAATCCAGCATGGCATGACCTTATGGCTGCAATTCAAAGTAACTGGGATGCTGGAGTAAGAGCCGTCAATCAGGAGTTACTACTGTCTGCTACTGGCTATGCTATGAACCGCCTTAGAAGGAATGGACTTAGGATCTGCTCAGCAATCTTTGCAGGAGTAGGTCTACAGAAGACTTTCATTACCTACTGTGCCTACCAATATCTGCAAGAGTTCAATTTAAATCAATTCGCTACTGATACCTCCTTCAGACACCTACTAGTAAGAGCACTCCGTAATGAAGCTAAAGACTTCAACCCCAACTTAATCAATAAGACCACTGGTAAACCACTGGCTTATAGCTCCCCTCTTTATATGAATGAGAGGGATTGTGTGTGGGAAGTGATGTCAGGAATCTTTGGGGCTACAGGAATGAAGCTCTACACCCAGCTAGAGAAGAGAGCCGAACGATTAAGACAGAACAATCTCAATATCAATAAAGCAATTAAGAATATTCAATAACCCAGTAAGGAAACAATGATCCATAACACTAAGGCTATTCGTATCAGCCTCCTCCATAAGCAAATAGATGCACTAGCAGAACTAAGTAGAAAGAGTAATCAATCCCTTTCAGAAACACTTATCAAATTTCTCCAAACAACTAACTTGAATGTCCACAATGACACAACTACAAGCAGTAAGTAATGAAGCACAACAAGCCTTTAGATTCAGCCCTAACCGCCAAGAACGCAGACAAGCAGAGGGCAATCTCAAGAAGCTAATCCAAAAGGGTAGCCCTGTAGATAAGCTCCCAGCAGTAGCCCTCCAATTACTCCAAGGAATGATGCAGGGTTATGGCAACAAGCTATCTGAAGAGCACAAACAATCCCTCTTTGAAGTCTGTATCCAATACTCACAAATTCTCTTTGGTAAAGCCACTGGTCGAATAGTTATTAGTCTTGATGCAGGATTAGGTAAAACTTTGTCCATAGTGGCACTAGCAGCAGCCATCACTAAGCTAGGCTACAAGTCTAAATCTATCATGGTGGCTCAGTCTCGTATCGCTGAGCTATGTCTCATGAATGATTCCCTTATCAAGGCTGGAGTAGCCCCTGAGAGCATTGGCTTAGTCCACTCATACCAGTATGACCCTAAGCTCCCAGTAGTTGATGGTGAGCCTCTCAATGAGTATGGTGAGATCAAGAAAGGTTATGCAGCTAGAGTCAGTAATGCCAAAGAAGACTCCTCTCAGTTTCAATTCCTACTGGTTTCTCATAGCAAGGTAAAAGGTAAGCGAGAGATCGTTAAGCATACCCAGTACAAAGGACAACCAAGATCACTCACTATCTGGGATGAATCATTCATCTCTACTGAGGCTACTTGTGTTGGCTTAAGGGATCTGAAGACTGCCATTGTGGAATTTGAAGGTTCTATGCAATATGAACTACAGGAAGTAGCTCCCTTCATTACATGGCTTAAGCAATCCCATGACCTACTAGCAAATGAAGAGAAGTCTCAGAAGGCTAGAAGTAAAGCTAAAGAGATATACCTTCCTCCCCTATCTGAAATACAAGCTACTACCTATGGTGGCTATGCTCAGTATTCAAGGAAAGATAAGAGATCAGAATGGAGGCAGATGTTAAGAGAAATGGTAGCTATGGCTGCTGATCCAGTAAGAGTCAATATAACTGGTAGTGAAGCTGTACTTCAGTTCTCAGATGCCGTGTCTAAACAACTCACTAATCTAGTTGTCCTTGATGCTAGTTACAAGATTAGGGAGCTAGTGAGAATAGACCCAACACTTCAAGAACCAGACTTTTTTGTCCATAAGCAAAACCTTAAATCCTATGAAGATTGCACCCTACACCGCCTAGATTACTTTGGCTCAAGAGTTGCAGCAGAGACTCCAGTTCGTGCAGCCAAGGTAGCTAAGGAAGTGGCTATAGTCATCAAGGGGTTACCGCTGGATGAAGCTATCTGCCTATTCACTTTCAAGTGGCAAGACAATCCCAAGAAGAAGGCTCATGCTTCTATCGTTATCACTGCTCTACTGGAACAAGGGATTGATATTGATACCACTGTCACCCTCAAGGATGGGACTATCAAGCCACGCTTTATGTGGAAAACTTGGGGGCAAGAAACTGGCAGTAATAATGCTAGTCATTGTCACCATATCTTCCTTGTGGGAGTTCTAAGACAACCAGCAAATCAATTCCTAGCTCAGTTAGTGGGGCAGTCCTACGATCTTCTTAAGGATATGCCTAAGGCAGCCGTCAGTGAGGCAGAGGTTACAGAGCTTAGTCACTTAATCTATCAAGCCTCCCTCAGATCAAGAGCTAGGGTTGTATCGAATGGGAAAGCACTAGCAGCCAACTTTTACCTAGTTCTAGATGAGCCAAGGGTTGAGAGTTACCTCTTAGAAATTATGAGGGGGCTATCAATCAAGGAGTGGATACCTAGTGATCCAACCCTAGTTAAACCTAAGGTAATGAATCAGGCAGCACAGAGAGTTATCAAGGCTTTCCAAGAATTAACCAGTGGTGATCTTAATGAAATCTCTGTAAGGGACTTTAAGGTTCGCTATGAGTTAACTGGAGTTCCTGATCAGACCTTCAAGGCAGCTAGAGATCAAGCCTTAAGCATGAATCAAGGATGGTATCAGCCACAGGGTTCTAAAAGTTTCAAGAGAGTATTTCCATCGGTAACCCAGCAGCACCAAATCAAGATCACCCAACATTAACTCTTAAGAAAGATGCAAGCATGACTGATAATAAATTCAGTGAGTTCTCTGATGCAGCCACAAGCTCTGCCTATGAAGATTGCCTACTAGGTGTCTACAACAGAGAATATAGCTTCAGACTAACGAGAAGATTAAGCAGGGTTACTAAAGTCAGCCTTGCAGATCAAATTAAGACCTACATAGAATGTGCGTTTGACCACACCACACCCAATGGGACTATGGTTAAACAACCAAGCCTTAACTATGAGGAGTTAGCAGCAGCCTTACTTCTAGATAACAAAGACCCTTACAGAAATATCTCATATATCCATAAGCTTCCCTAAGTAACCCAGTAGCACAACCACCAATATGCAGAGAGAACCAAGCCAGCCTAGTGCTGGTTTTTCTTTGCCCTATTACTAACTAAAGAAATCAATATGTCATTACTAATATCAACACAGACCAGTAGACCAAGCCGTATGAGCTATGGACTCTACATACCCTTCCCCTTACCTAGAGGTGAATTTAAGAACTTCCCAGCAGTAGCAACCAAGGTATGCCCACGCTGCCTAACCCCTCTTACCATTGGTCAGAACATTACTTCTTACCGATTCAAAAAGCAGTATTACTTGTGCTCCCAGTGTTACTCATTAGCACTCAAGGGTTATAACAAACAGAGAGCCAACAGTAAGAAGTCTGCTATCAAAGCTAGGAAGTCCTACTTACAAGAGCAGATCCCCAAGCTAATGGATGAATTGAAGTACATAGTTCGCATGGGCTACTGATGTGCTTAACCATCTAAGAAGTATCAAGATATGCCTAGGCTGCCATGATCCACTATTCATAGGTAAGAACATTAGTAACAATAAATTCTTACGATCAGACTACAGATGCAAGCACTGCTCCACTCTACAAGCTGGGGGACTCTGTCACTCATTACCAATCAACAAGCAGTTTGCCCTTGGTATGAAGCAGCACAGGGTTGACCTACTTAAGAAAATAGATAGCTACAAGGGCAAGGTCGGGAGACCACCCAAGATAGTTGCAGAACTAAAGCTATTTATTAAAAAACTAAACAAAGCAATCAAAGAGCATGAAAAGAAATAATTACATTACTAAGCCCCACGCTAAGAGAGTATGTCGCAACTGCCTCACTAGCTTTACAAGAGAGCAGCAGTCAACACAGGCTCGCTTTCAATGCAAGTCCTGTGACACCCCTACCAAGAGAACCACTTGGATCTCTAAAGCAATCCTATGCCTCACCAATACACCACACAGAAAGTAAACACACCATGTCTTATAGTTCATACACAGTAGGTAGCGAATCTAATCAGTCCCTAGAGTCTGGTTTAGCCCAACCAATCAATACAGTTAGCAGTTCGGAGATAACCTCCATTACCACCCAAGCAAGTAGCAATAGAACCCACCAATACAATGGAAACACAGGCGAGGAATCCAGTACAGGGCAAGGTTCATTCCAAGCTGCCGAAGGTGCAGAAGTCTTTTCAGCCAAGGGGACTCCAAAGTCATTTATTGATTCACCTAGCGACCTTGTAAATTACCAAGGAATGGCCGTACAAGCAGCAACCTTAGAGAATATGGGCATCCTTAAACAAAACTCTATGGGTCGCTATGACTTTGTAGAACAAGTAGCCACCCCTCAGCAGCAAGCACAAGAACAAGCCAATACAGATATACATGATGGGTTTGCTATGAGCGAACAAGAGAATGAATCAATCAATGCTTTAGTACCTCAGGGTGTAGAGCACGGGGCTATTGAAGCTATCACACACCGAGGAGTAGAGGCTGCCGTAAGTGGTGATCTAACTCATACGATTGCAGCCCTCTCACAGTCAAGTGGACAGTCCCCAGCAGAGGCTACCGCTACAGTGAACAAGGTAGTAGAGACCTTCACTAAGGCTTCTAATCGTTACCTAGAGCAAACAGTAGGTATGACTAAGGGTGATATTCCTGAGTTCTATGAGTGGGCAAAAGTTCATGCTCCAAGTGATCTGAAGGCTGCTATCAATAAGATGGTTAGTAATAACAACTTTAAGTCTATGGGTCAACTAGTTGGCTCTTGGGCTATGTCTAATCCACCAAGCGAGAATTCTCTTAATGCTGCTGGTTATAAGACCGGAAAGGCTACAGACGGCTCTACAACTGTCTTCATCAAAGGTAAAGAGATGAATGTCAGGGCAGCTGCAAAAGCTCGATTGATCTAAGCATGGCTAAGGTCATCTCCACTTATAGTTTTAGCAAGAGAGAGTTAGATGAGAGGAAGCTACAGGCTAGATGTAATGTCATAGAGCCTCAGGCAGACAGTAAGCAACCAAAGTATCTCAACGGCTACCTCTTACAGAAGGATCAGGCTGGGTACTTTCTACTCAAGCCCTCACCCAACTCCCCCACGATGATTCGAGAAGACCTCCCTATCTCAGTGGGGTATGCAGCTGCTCTTCAAAGAGACTCGCTGTAACAACTTTAAGTCCCACAGTAATCACAAAGCAAGAGCCTGACTATAGAAACCTGAGGGTAACTACAGGAGGACAACTCTCGCCCAGTGGTTACTTGTGGGACACCTTACCTATACACACACAAGGATTCCACTTTGGATACCACCAACATCACTACAGAATCATTTATGAAGTCTGTATCTGAACCAAGAAAGAAGCCGACCTTAATTGGTGGCACTCCTCCCCCAAGAGGATTTACATACAAGGTTCATTCCTTTAGTAACCATCATCTCTATGTTCTCTCTGTATTGGCTGATCACTTCAACTATGCAGATTCCAAGGTCTTACAGAAAATGATCCAGTTCTTTATTGAACAAAATCGAGAGCTGGTAGATGAAGCCTTCACCACTAGAGGTAATGCCACTAGAGCTATCAAGGAGAGACAGAATGGACAACCTTAAGCTCAGTCAGATTATTCCTGTGTCTGTACTACTTCACTCGCCCTACACACTTAGTACCTACAGTGGACAGAACCTCACACCACAGATGGTGATAGCAGTCCCCTGTTTCAGAGCTTATTACCAAAAGGTAGAGGACTTGGTGGTTAGTGGTGAGATTCACCAAGTGGCAGATACCTTTTATCTAGTTTTCTCCCAAGAATCTCCAAGGATTCCCAAGCTCCCAAGCCTTTCAGTAGATTTTGACATCACAACTGAGGAATGGAAGGCACTCCATTTACCCACACACACAGGAATCTACACACAATGATCCAGCAACTATTACAAATCAAAGCTCATCTTAATTACCTTATGTATGAACTGGTAGCTATCTTGGCTCTAGTGCTCTTTAGGACAATCTAGATGGATACAACTAATGAAGAGATTGAGCTATACCCATTCAAGCACTACAAGCTATCCCTCTGTCTTAGAGAAGCCTCTACCATCTTGAGTAACCTTGTGAGATCCGAGGACTACCAAATCAACACGGCTAGTCCCAGTTGGGAGATGAGAAGTGAGGCTCAAGCAGAGGCTAAAGGGATTACTAAGTGGCAGTGTTATGACAGGGAGATCTACTGTAAGTTACCTAAGCACCATTCTCGATCTGTATTCGTAAAGACTTCCTTGGGTTGGATGCAGTTATGTTGTGCCAAGGAGCTGGGGCTAGAGAGGTTGCCTAATACTTATGTCCAGCCAACTGATGAGGAGATCATGGCTATCTATGCCGATAAGAAATATGAGCTGGGTCTAATCGTGAATTATCAGCAGAGGCTTTCTACTGCCAAGAGTGTTGCAACTAGGAAAGCGAATTCAGAGAGGCTGGCTAAAGCTAAGGCATTAAAGGTAGCCGAGAAGGTAGCTATTAAGGCTGCTAGGACACCTGAGGAGATTCTTGATAAGAAGGTAGCGAGGGCTGAGAGAAGAGCTGAGAAGGTCTGCAAACAGGCTCTACTTGTATCAATACAGGGGGAAAATATGGGGGGAAAGTTAGGGGGAAAACTTCTCCCCTCTAAACTCATAAGTCCTTGATTTATAAGGACTTTTAATACTTGGCGGAGCGGACGGGACTCGAACCCGCGACCCTCGGCGTGACAGGCCGATATTCTAACCAACTGAACTACCGCTCCAAATACAACGCATGCTACTTGTGTCACTTCTTACTACTCACAACTAGCCAAAAATTCTTGGCGTCCCCAGGGGGATTCGAACCCCCGTACTCACCGTGAAAGGGTGATGTCCTAGGCCTCTAGACGATGGGGACCTGGACCACGACTACTAAAAAACTAATGCTGCCATTTTAAATGCTTGGTGGAGATAAGCGGGATCGAACCGCTGACCTCTTGCATGCCATGCAAGCGCTCTCCCAGCTGAGCTATACCCCCGTAATCTCGCAAAGCAACTACAAGACACTCAAAACAATCCAAGATTTTATCCTATTTTTGTAGGAGCGCGCAAATTCTTGTTTAGACGACCTTAGAAAGCCGTTTAACAGCCTCATCTTTACCTAAAACAACCAAGACAGAATCAATCGCTGGGGTCTGGGTTGTGGCAAATAAAGCATAACGAACAGGCATGGCTAATGCGGGCATTTTGATCTGATGCTTAGCTAGCACTTCTTTAAATGCGGCGCCATAAGCTGCTTTCGTATGCTCAGTATTTTTTATGGCCTCGATCAAATCTTGCAAGGCTGGAACGATTTCTTGAGGGATATTTGCCGCAATTTGTTCTGCGTTATGGGCGGGAGCTGGCAAGTAGAAAAGCTTTGCTCCTTCTGCGATTTCAATCAAGGTGTTGGCGCGATCTTTTAAGAGTGCAACCACTTGTACAAAGTCAGGACCGTTTTCAGTATTGATGCCTAGCTCATGAGCAAACGGCTTAGTCGCCTCTGCTAAAGCTGCAGAATCAGCATTCTGAATGTATTGATGATTCAACCAAAGTAATTTTTCTGGATTGTGTTGCGCTGGCGATCTTCCAAGACTATCTAACTCAAACCAATTTACAAACTGCTCTTTGGTGAAGATCTCCGCATCACCATGGGACCAACCTAAGCGCGCTAAATAGTTCAGAATAGCTTCAGGCAAGTACCCTGCCTTCTGATAATCGCGCACACTCATCGCGCCATTGCGCTTACTCATCTTTTCGCCTAGATCATTTAAAACGGTGGGCAGATGGGCGTATACCGGCGGTACACCGTCTAGCGCTTTCATGATATTAATCTGGCGCGGGGTATTGTTTACGTGATCATCCCCACGAATGACATGCGTGATGTTCATGTCGAGGTCATCAACGACTACACAGAAGTTATATGTTGGCGTGCCATCTGGACGAGCAATGACTAAATCATCTAATTCATCATTGCTAATTTCAATTTTGCCTTTAACCGCATCTTCCCAAATAACCGACCCGCCAATCGGGTTCTTAAAGCGTATTACCGGTAAAACACCCTCAGGTATCGCCGGAAGTGTTTTGCCTGGCTCAGGACGCCATAAACCGTTATAGCGGGGCTTTTCTTTATTGACCATCTGCTGATCGCGTAGCTTATTCAGCTCGTCTTCGCTCATATAGCAGGGGTAAGCTAAGCCCGCATCTAACATCTGCTTTACAACTGCACGATAACGATCGATGCGCTGCATTTGATAGATTGGTCCTTCATCTAAATCCAGGCCAAGCCAAGCCATACCTTCGATAATGACATCCACTGCTTCTTGGGTGGAACGCTCTAAATCCGTATCTTCGATACGTAGGATGAAATCACCCTGATTGTGGCGTGCAAAAGCCCATGGATACAAGGCGCTGCGAAGGTTGCCCAAATGAATAAAGCCCGTTGGACTAGGGGCGAAACGTGTACGTATATGCATAAATGACATTATCTCAGGTCAGCCTGTAATTATGCCAATTAGCACCCCAATGCTCAAAAACGTGGATACTTTCACTTATGAACGAATTACTTGTATTTATGTGTGATGGCGCCCCAGTCCGCGGGGAAATTGTCTCTATTAGTAGCGCCTGGCAGGCCGTTTTAGAGCGTCGCAACGACCCTCCAGTAGTTAGGCGAATACTAGGCGACTTTGTTGGTGCAGCGACCCTTTTGAGCGCCAGCCTTAAGTTTGATGGAACCTTAATTATTCAAGCCCAAAGCAAAGGTCCTATTCAGCTGCTTGTGGTGGAATGCAAGTCTGACCTCACCATGAGGGCAACAGTAAAGCTATCGGTTGATGCATCCACAATTGATCCGAATGCCACCTTAGGCGAGCTATTGGATGCTGACAATACCGGTCGTCTCGTTATTACCCTTGACCCAGCCGACCGTCAGCCAGGCCAACCCCCTTACCAAGGCATTGTTGCGCTCCAGGAGCATCGTGGTACGGTAATTAAGCCCGTTACCAGCGCAGCTGAGGCTATTGCTCTGTATATGAAAAATTCCGAACAACTCGACACCCGGATTTGGTTGGCATCGAATGATACCCATGTAGGCGGGTTACTTTTGCAACGTTTACCGGATTCTGGTGGACATGCGCATCTCGACCCACAGATTGCGGCTGAAGGCTGGTCAAGAATTCAAACTCTGGGTGAAACCATCACAAACGAAGAGTTGCTAACTCTTCCCCCTCAAACCATCTTACGTCGCCTCTTCCTTGAGGAGTCTGCAGAGAATGGCGTACGCAGTTTTCCGCCCCGCCCCGTCCATTTTTCATGCCGCTGCTCACGGGCTAAGGTTGCTGATGTGCTCAGAATGCTTGGGGAGCAGGAAGTGGAAAGTATTCTTGCTGAACAAGGTGCCGTTGAGACCGAATGTGATTTCTGTGCAAAAGCCTACCGTTTTGATGCGGTAGATTGCAGGCAGGTCTTTAAAACAGATCTATTGGCAGATGCTACAAGGCCGCCATCTAGCGGGCATTGATCACTGTTTTGTGATTACTGGCTTGACACCATCAGCAGCATTGGCTGCTGATTTTTCTGTTGGCAATATCTGAACAAAGAATTCACCTTCTTTAATCATGCCGTGTTCGACGCGGGCACGCTCCTCAATTGCGCGAGTGCCATCTTTTAAATCTTTTACATCGCCGGTCAATTTAGCATTTCGCAAGCTGAGCAGGCTATTTTTAGCCTGCTGCAACTCGAGCTGCCTTTCCATTTCATAGACTTTGAACCATCCACCCTTACCCAACCACAAGGGGTACTGTATTGCGATCAGCAATAACAGCATGGAGTAGATGACGAGACGCATAGGCTATGAACTTAACGCCTATTAACGCTTTAAGTTGTAGAAAACAGACTTGCCTGGATAAGTAGCAACATCACCTAAATCTTCTTCAATGCGCAGTAATTGGTTGTACTTTGCAATGCGATCAGAGCGTGACAAAGAGCCTGTTTTGATTTGGCCTGCGTTAGTCCCAACGGCAATGTCTGCAATCGTGCTGTCTTCAGTTTCGCCAGAGCGGTGAGAAATGACGGCCGTGTAGTTAGCGCGCTTAGCCATTTCAATTGCCGCAAAGGTTTCAGTTAATGTGCCGATTTGATTGATCTTAATCAGAATGGAGTTGGCAATACCCTTCTCAATACCCTCTTTGAGAATGCGAGTATTGGTCACAAATAGATCGTCACCAACCAACTGGATTTTCTTGCCCAATTTTTGAGTAATATCAGCCCATCCATCCCAGTCACTCTCATGCATACCATCCTCAATCGATACGATTGGGAATTGATCGGCCAAATTGCCGAGGTAATCTGAGAATTCGCTTGAAGTCAGCTGCAATCCTTCGCCGGATAAGTGGTACTTACCATCTTTATAGAACTCGCTAGCAGCACAATCAAGAGCTAACAAGACGTCTTCACCAGCATGGTAGCCTGCACCCTCAATTGCCTTCATGATGGTCTGCAAGCACTCTTGATTGCTCTTGAAATTAGGGGCAAAGCCACCTTCATCTCCAACTGTCGTTGGCATGCCTTGGGCACCCAAAATTTTCTTTAACTCATGAAAGATTTCAGCACCACAACGCAAAGCTTCGCGGAAGCTTTGCGCACCAACCGGCATCACCATGAATTCTTGAATATCCAAACTGTTATTGGCATGTGCACCACCATTCACAATATTCATCATCGGCACTGGTAACTGCATACCACCAGATCCGCCAAAGTAACGGTATAAAGGCAGGCCGGCTTCTTCAGCAGCAGCGCGTGCAACAGCCATAGAGACAGCAAGTGTCGCATTAGCGCCTAAACGCGCTTTGTTGTGGGTGCCATCTAATTCAATCAAAGTGTGATCAAGGAAGGCTTG
Source organism: Polynucleobacter aenigmaticus (assembly GCF_002206635.1). Classification (GTDB taxonomy): domain Bacteria; phylum Pseudomonadota; class Gammaproteobacteria; order Burkholderiales; family Burkholderiaceae; genus Polynucleobacter; species Polynucleobacter aenigmaticus. The sequence continues at coordinate 64,946 of NZ_NGUO01000010.1, forward strand.
TTCGCTTGCATCAAGACCTAGGATGGATTCTGCAATCTCAATATTGATGTTCTGTACTGCTTTAAGAACGCCCTTGCCCAAGTAACGGGCTTTGTCGCCATCACGAAGCTCAATCGCCTCACGTGAACCAGTTGATGCACCAGACGGCACAGCTGCTCGCCCCATGACGCCAGACTCCAATAAGACATCGCATTCAACCGTAGGGTTGCCGCGCGAATCTAAAACTTCTCTACCGATGATGTCAACAATGGCGCTCATGCACCTTCTCCTAAATAAAATGAATTGGGGGTATTACTTAAAACTGTCTTCTAAAAATGAACCGGATTTTTTAACCACAGAATCAATCGCCACCAATGACTCAAGCAACTCTTTCATGCGATTGAGTGGTACTGCATTCGGCCCATCAGAAAGTGCTTTAGCAGGATCTGGGTGCGTTTCCATAAATAAGCCACTGATACCTACTGCAACAGCAGCGCGAGCCAATACAGGAACAAATTCACGTTGACCACCGCTTGCGTTACCTTGGCCGCCAGGAAGTTGCACTGAATGAGTGGCATCAAAAACAACTGGCGCATGGGTTTCACGTAAGATTGCCAAACTACGCATATCCGAAACTAAATTGTTGTAACCAAATGAGGCGCCGCGCTCACAAACCATAAATTGATCTGGAAGATTCATTTCAACAGCGGCAGCTCGAGCCTTATCAATAACATTGAGCATCTCGTGGGGAGATAAAAACTGGCCTTTTTTGAAATTGACTGGTTTACCGCTTTGAGCGCAGGCTCTGATGAAATCCGTCTGTCTACACAAAAAGGCTGGCGTCTGAAGAACGTCCACCACTTTTGAGACGGGCTCAATTTCACTAATGTCATGAATATCAGTCAGTACCGGCACCCCAATCTCACGTTTCACGCGAGCTAGAATCTCAAGCCCCTTCTCCATCCCCAAACCTCTAAAGGAGCTTCCTGAAGAACGATTGGCTTTATCAAAGGAAGACTTGTAGATAAATGGAATGCCGAGTGCACCAGTAATTTCCTTAAGCTCACCAGCAATATCTAAAGCTGACTGCTCTGATTCAATCACGCACGGACCTGCTATCAAAAAGAAGTGGTGATTTAAGCCAACATCGAAACCACATAACTTAAATGAGCTCATCAAATCCCCTTAAGCAGCTTGCGAAGCAGTAGCATCTTGATGAATCAAAGATGCTTTAACAAATGCAGAGAACAGTGGATGTCCATCACGTGGCGTGGAGGTAAACTCTGGATGGAACTGCACACCAAAGAACCAAGGGTGCATTGTCTTAGGCAATTCCATCATCTCCGGCAAAGATTCATTCGGAGTTCTGGCAGAAATAATAAGCCCGGATTTTTCAAGGCGTGGCACGTAAATATTATTCACTTCATAGCGATGGCGGTGACGCTCATTCACTTCAGCCCCGTAGATTTCGTATGCCAAAGTGCCTGCTTTTACAGGGCAGCGTTGTGAACCTAGGCGCATTGTTCCTCCTAGATCAGATTCATTACTACGCTTCTCAACCCGGCCCTCCCGATCCACCCACTCTGTAATAAGAGCAACTACTGGGCTCTCGGTCTCTGGGTCAAACTCGGTACTGTTTGCCTCGGCAATGTTGGCAACATGACGGGCAAATTCAATTACGGCTAATTGCATGCCTAAGCAAATACCTAAGTAGGGAATATTGTTTTCACGGGCATAACGAATGGCAGCAATTTTGCCTTCAGTGCCGCGCTTACCAAAGCCACCAGGAACCAGAATGGCATCCAAATTTATCAGACAATCAATACCGTCTTTTTCAATCATCTCGGAATCAATGTAGTTAATATTGACGCGTGTGTGGTTGTGAATACCCGCATGACGTAAGGCTTCAATTAGTGACTTGTAGGATTCTGTTAACTCAACATACTTGCCCACCATACCGATAGTGACTTCATGTTTCGGATTTGCTAACTCATAAACCAAGTTTGCCCATACAGATAAATCGGCGGGCTTTGCTTGAATATCCAATTCACGACAAATTAAGTCATCCATTCCCTGTGCCTGAAGCATCTCAGGAATCTTATAAATGGTGTCAACATCCCAAACTGAAATCACCGCTTCTTCGCGGACATTTGAGAAAAGAGAAATCTTAGAGCGCTCATCTTCAGGAATTGGGCGATCAGCACGACACAACAGAACCGTCGGCATGATGCCGATCTCGCGTAACTTTTGTACTGAATGTTGGGTGGGCTTTGTCTTAAGCTCCCCTGCGCTCGCAATATAGGGGACTAGGGTGAGGTGCACAAAGGCGCAACTGTGCTTTGGCAGACGAATGCTCATTTGGCGAGCAGCCTCAAGAAATGGCAGGGATTCAATATCGCCCACTGTCCCACCAATTTCACAAATAGCAATATCGGCGTTGCCATCATGGCTTGCCTTAGCGCCACGCTCTACAAATGCCTGAATCTCATTAGTAATGTGCGGGATCACCTGAACAGTTTTACCAAGATACTCACCGCGACGCTCTTTGCTAATGACGGACTCGTAAATTTGGCCAGTAGTGAAATTATTGCTTTTGCGCATTTTTGCTGAAACAAAGCGCTCGTAGTGGCCGAGATCAAGATCGGTTTCCGCTCCATCTTCTGTAACGAAGACTTCGCCATGTTGAAGTGGACTCATGGTCCCTGGATCAACGTTGATATAGGGGTCTAATTTTAGGAGGGTGACTTTCAGGCCGCGGGATTCAAGAATCGCGGCAAGCGAGGCAGCTGCGATTCCTTTCCCTAAGGAAGAAACCACACCACCAGTGACAAAAACGTATTTGGTCATCGCTTAGGCTCTGTTGGAAAAAGTAATTATAACGATAGCTCTGCCAATAGGATAATTTCTTGGCCCCCTCAATGACACCAAGGGCTTACGAGGCGCACTTCAGAAATCTGCTTCTTTTTTGGACTACTTTTATGAATATTCCCCATATTTTGGTATCACTAGCATCAGGCAATAGAGGCTCTTTTGAGAGCGACTTATTCGGCACAATAGCTTGAAGTGAGATAAGACATCGGAATAAACCCCAATCAGGCCTATTTGGAGTCATTTTTTGAGAATTTTTAGCAATTAAGTCTTATATAAGACATGAATTAGCAATTACAATAGACTGGATAGGGAGACACACCCTGCTTAGTCTTACTGTTGATAACTCTTACCCAATAGGAAACACGATGCTAGAAGCCTACAACGACCAAGTTGCCGAACGCGCAGCCCTTGGAATTCCAGCCCTCCCCTTGACTAAGGATCAAACAGCCGAATTGGTTGGGTTGCTCAAAAATCCTCCTAAAGGCAAGGAAGCGGAGCTGGTTGAACTCATTACGAACCGTGTACCTGCCGGTGTTGATGAAGCGGCAAAGGTAAAGGCGGAGTTTTTAGACGCGATTGCTAAAGGCACTGAGAAATCGCCATTGATTTCACGTATCAAGGCAACTGAACTGCTGGGCACGATGCTTGGTGGTTACAACATTAAGCCCTTAGTTGAAATGTTATCGGATGCAGAGTGTGCCGCTGCTGCTGCCGCAGCGTTGAAAAAAACCTTGTTGATGTTCGACTACTTCCATGATGTTCAGGAATTAGCAGGGAAAGGCAACGCTCAAGCGAAGGAAGTATTGCAAAGCTGGGCAGACGCAGAATGGTTTACAAGTCGTCCTGCCGTACCAGAAAGCATGAAGCTCACCGTATTTAAAGTTACCGGAGAGACTAATACGGATGATCTGTCCCCTGCCCCTGATGCATGGAGCCGTCCAGACATTCCATTGCATGCAACCATCATGTTGAAAAACCCACGTCCAGGCATTGAGCCAGACGAGGTTGGTGTTCGTGGCCCAATGAAGCAAATTGAAGCGCTCCAGAAAAAAGGCAATCAGATTGCTTACGTTGGCGACGTAGTCGGTACCGGCTCTTCCCGTAAATCTGCTACGAACTCTGTTTTGTGGTGGACTGGGCAAGATATACCATTCGTCCCTAACAAACGCTTTGGTGGTGTTTGCTTGGGAACTAAAATTGCTCCAATTTTCTTTAACACCATGGAAGATGCTGGCGCATTGCCGGTTGAGCTTGATGTTTCTGATATGAATATGGGCGATGAAATTGAATTACGTCCATACGAAGGTAAAGCCTTTAAAAACGGCAAAGAAATTTCTTCCTTCTCACTAAAGTCACCAGTCATTCTGGATGAAGTACGTGCAGGCGGTCGTATTCCTTTGATCGTGGGTCGCGGCCTCACAGCTAAAGCTCGTGCAGCCCTTGGCTTGCCAGCTTCTACTGAATTCCGCATTCCTGTAAGCCCTCCTGAGAACACAAAAGGTTTCAGCTTGGCGCAGAAGATGGTTGGTCGTGCTTGCGGCTTACCAGAAGGTCAAGGCGTACGCCCGGATACTTATTGCGAGCCGCACATGACTACTGTCGGATCACAAGATACTACCGGCCCAATGACACGTGATGAGTTAAAAGATCTTGCCTGCTTAGGTTTCTCTGCTGACTTGGTAATGCAATCGTTCTGCCATACATCGGCATATCCAAAGCCAGTTGACATTCGCACTCACCATGAGCTACCAGCATTTATGACCAACCGTGGCGGCGTTGCATTGCGTCCAGGTGATGGCGTGATCCATAGCTGGTTAAATCGTTTACTCCTACCTGATACCTGTGGCACTGGTGGCGATAGCCATACCCGCTTCCCAATCGGTATTTCTTTTCCTGCTGGCTCTGGCTTAGTTGCCTTTGCTGCTGCTACGGGCGTAATGCCGTTAGATATGCCTGAGTCAGTATTGGTTCGTTTTAAAGGCAAAATGCAGCCTGGCATTACTTTGCGTGATTTAGTAAATGCAATTCCTTTGTATGCAATCAAAAAAGGCTTGTTAACTGTTGAAAAACAAAACAAGAAGAACATTTTCTCTGGCCGCATCTTGGAAATCGAAGGTTTACCTGATCTTAAAGTTGAACAAGCATTTGAATTGTCTGATGCTTCAGCTGAACGTTCTGCCGCTGGTTGCGCAGTTCAATTAAGCAAAGAGCCGATCATTGAATACATGCGCTCCAACATCACTTTGATGAAGTGGATGATTGCAAATGGTTATGAAGATAAGCGTACTCTAGGTCGTCGTATCAAGGCAATGGAAGCATGGATTGCTAAGCCTGAATTACTCAAGGCTGATGCCAATGCTGACTATGCAGAGATCATTGAAATTGATATGACCGATATCAAAGAGCCAATCCTCGCTTGCCCTAATGATCCAGATGATGTGAAATTCTTATCGGAAGTTTCTGGCGAGAAAATCGATGAAGTATTTATTGGTTCTTGTATGACGAACATTGGCCACTTCCGCGCAGCAGGTCAAGTTCTTCAGGGTAAAAAAGACATGCCAACGCGCCTATGGATTGCTCCTCCAACCAAGATGGACCAGATGGTTCTGACTGAGGAAGGCTACTACGGAATACTGGGGGCAACAGGTGCCCGCATGGAAACCCCTGGTTGTTCCCTCTGCATGGGTAACCAGGCGCAGATTCGTAAAGGCTCCACTGCGGTGTCTACCTCAACACGTAACTTCCCGAACCGTTTAGGTATTGATACACGTGTGTACTTAGCTTCTGCTGAGCTTTCAGCCGTAGCGGCACTCTTAGGTCGATTGCCAACACCGAAGGAATACTTCGACCAAGTGGAATCATTGAAGGCTAAAGCTGGCGAAGTCTATAAGTATATGAACTTTGACCAGATCAAGTCATTCAGCGATGTTGCTGATACCGTAACAATCTAAGTATCAATTAACCCCGAAGTATGGGGAAACAAAAAAGGCGATCAATTGATCGCCTTTTTTGTTTTCTCAATAGTTTAAATACTGAGTTTATTTTCTTGATGGGCGTTTTCGCGGTTTAGGCCAGATGCCCAAGTATTGGTAGGTAGCCCCGTCTTTTCAAGAATTAATTTAGCGCGCTTAGACACTTCTTTCCACTCCACATCTAGTTGCGGTCCCTTAAAAGCAATCGCCACAACATTGCAATCATGGGACTCCGGAAATAAGAGCACCCGATTATCAAACGCTTGACAGATGTTATTCAGATTTAGATCAAAACTCTTGTGACGCGAGAACAGATTCACGGTCAACACGCCAGGTGACTTCAAAATATCGTAGCAGCCTTTATAAAAATCCAAAGAACTAGCAGCGGGTCCATCGCAAATAGCATCATAGAGGTCCACCTGAACGGCATCAAAATGATTGTGATACTGAGCATTTTGCACAAATTTCTTAGCATCGGTCTGTAAGGTTTCCAAGCGGCGATCATCATCTGGTGTAAAGAACATACTGCGCGCAGAAACAACCACAGATGGATTCAGTTCAACCACAGTGGTTTTCACTGCTGGGCAATAACGATGCGCAAACTTTGTAAGAGCGCCGGTACCTAGACCCAGTTGGGCAATCCGCATGCCAGGCTTGGTCTCCAGAAAGAGTAGCCAAGCCATCATCTGCTGGTTGTATTCCAAATAGATTTCATCTGGATCTCGAATGCGCATCGCACCCTGAATTAGCTCGCTACCAAAATGGAGGTAGCGAACACCCCCACTCTCAGAAAATGTTACCGGCTCCATAGCCAAGGATGTATCTGACATGAATTACTTAGCCCAGACTCTAGCGTTACGGAACAGGCGCATCCAAGGACTAGCACCATCTGGTGTATCAAGCCATTCCCTAGGGGCCCAACTCATCTGCACAGCCCTAAATACACGCTCTGGGTGAGGCATCATGACCGTGAAGCGTCCGTCAGGTGTCGTAACACCTGTTAAGCCACCAGGTGAGCCATTCGGGTTCATCGGATAGATTTCAGTAGGACTGCCTTTGTGATCAACAAAGCGGAGCGCTGCTAAACCTTGCTTCTGTAATGCTTCTAAATTACCTTGCTGGCTAAAGTTGGCAAAGCCTTCACCATGAGCAATAGCAATCGGTAATTGGCTACCAGTCATACCTTGAGTAAAGATGGATGGTGAAGACAACACTTCGGCCATAACTAAACGAGCCTCATATTGCTCTGACTGGTTTCGAGTAAATTTAGGCCACGCTTCAGCACCAGGAATGATGCCGGCAAGATTGCTCATCATCTGGCAACCATTGCAGACACCTAAAGCAAAACTATCTTGGCGTTGAAAGAATGAAGAGAACTGATCACGCAGTTGGCCGTTAAAGAGAATGGTCTTAGCCCAACCCTCGCCTGCACCCAATACGTCTCCATAACTGAATCCACCACAAGCTACCAAGCCACGGAAATCATCTAATTTCGACTTTCCAGAAAGCAGATCTGACATATGAACGTCGTAGGTATCAAAACCAGCCCAATTCATGGCATAAGCCATCTCAACGTGGGAGTTAACGCCCTGCTCACGCAAGATGGCAACTTTAGGCCGAGCATTCTGATTAATGAAGGGCGCTGAAACATCTTCGGCAATATCAAAAGTAAGCTTAGGAGACATGCCGGTATCAGCGACGTCATCCAGTAAAGAAAATTCACTATCTGCGCAATCCGGGTTGTCACGCAAGCGTGCAATTTGGTAGCTGGTGTTAGCCCACATCTTTTGTAAAACCTCACGAGGCTCTGCGAAGATATTTTTAGCATCGCGCCAAATCTCAATACGACCATTGGTATTAGGTTTTGCAATCACATGGCTATGGGCACTAAGGCCGAGCCCACGGAGTACGGCAAATACCGCATCACGATCTGCTTTACGAATCTGAATGACTGCACCGAGTTCTTCGTTGAATAAAGCACGCAAAGTTTGCTCGTGACGTCGTCCAGAGACTTGTTCTGCCCAGTTCTTTGCATCACCCCAATCAGCCTCTTGTCCAACATCAACAGCAATCATGTCGACATTCATGGAAATCCCGACGTGTGATGCAAAAGCCATCTCAGCAATACAAGCAAACAGTCCACCATCTGACCGATCGTGATACGCCAGTAATTGATCTTCTTTGCGCAACTCAATCATGGCAGCCGCCAAGGCCTTAAGGTCTTTTGGGTGATCCACATTGGGAGCGGATTTTCCAGATTGATTCAGAACTTGAGCCAGAATACTTCCGGCCATACGATTCTTGCCGCGACCCAAATCAATCAATATCAATTCAGTTTCTATAAATGCGCCTGATGCATCTTTGAGCTTCAGTAAAGGTGTTGTTGTTTTACGAACATCTTGGACTGATGCAAAAGCAGAAATGATCAATGAGACTGGCGAAACAACCTTCTTAGCTTGGCCATCTTCTTGCCATGCCGTAGCCATAGATAATGAGTCTTTGCCAACTGGAATCGAAATTCCCAGGGCGGGGCATAAATCCATACCAATTGCTTGGACAGAATCGTAGAGCTTGGCATCTTCACCGGGTGCACCACAGGCCGCCATCCAGTTAGCAGATAGCTTGACATCCTCAAGGCGTCGAATATCGGCAGCCAGCAAATTGGTAATGGCTTCACCAACCGCCATTTTGGCAGCTGCTGGGGCGTCAATGACGGCTAATGGGGTACGCTCACCCATGGTCATGACTTCACCGCGATAGCCTTTGTAATCCATCAGCGTGACTGCACAGTCAGCTACAGGAACCTGCCAAGGACCCACAAATGGATCGCGAGCATTCAGGCCGCCAACAGTACGATCACCAATCGTAATCAAGAAAGACTTACTAGCCACGGTTGGTTGTTGGAGAACCCATGCAATACATTGCGTTAAATCAGCATCAGTCACATCAAGCTCATCAAAGCTTTGGGCAACCCGCTTTACATCACGGCGCATACGCGGAGGCTTGCCGAGCAAAACCTCCATTGGCATGTCGATGGGCATGGAAGCGTCGCTACCAGTAACTTCTTTACTATCGCTTAACTGCAGTTGGCGTTCGGTAGTTGCCTCCCCCACCACTGCAAATGGGCAACGTTCACGCTCGCAGAGTGATTTAAATAGATCTAAATCTTTAGCTTCAACTGCAAGGACATAACGCTCTTGAGACTCGTTACACCAGATTTCTGCAGGACTCATGCCGCTCTCTTCAAGCGGCACTTTGCGCAATTGAAATTGCGCACCTAAGCCAGCACCATCAGCCAGTTCGGGGAATGCATTAGACACACCGCCTGCACCAACATCATGGATTGAGATAATTGGATTATCTTGACCCATGGCGATACATGAATTAATTACTTCTTGTGCGCGACGTTCCATTTCTGGATTACCGCGCTGCACTGAGTCGAAGTCTAAGTCAGCTGTATTAGTACCTGTTGCAACAGAACTTCCGGTTGCGCCACCCATGCCGATGCGCATACCAGGGCCGCCCAATTGGATAAACAAGTGTCCCGCTTTAATTTGTTTTTTGGCAGTGTGGATAGAATCAATACTGCCAATACCACCTGCGATCATGATGGGCTTGTGATACCCGCGACGCACGCCTTCTAAGGTTTGCTCAAAGACACGGAAATACCCACCCAAAATTGGTCGACCAAACTCATTATTAAATGCTGCGCCACCCAGTGGGCCTTCGATCATAATTTGCAGTGGCGTGGCAATGCGTTCAGGCTTGCCATATTTCTCTGCTTCCCATGGCAAATCCGTACCTGGGATATTGAGGTTTGAAACAGAAAAACCAGTTAAACCCGCTTTAGGGCGTCCACCAATTCCGGTAGCGCCTTCATCACGGATTTCACCACCAGCTCCAGTAGATGCGCCAGGAAATGGAGCAATCGCTGTGGGGTGGTTATGTGTCTCCACCTTCATTAAGGTATGGACTAAACGAGTATCTTTTTGGTACAGACCATCTTGACCCTTTGGAACCCAGGTTTCTGACTCGCAACCTACCATCACAGCAGAGTTATCAGAGTAGGCGACGATCGTGCCTTCGGGCTGAAGTTGATGCGTATTACGAATCATCGCAAATAAGGATTTTTCCTGATCATCACCATCGATAGTCCAACTAGAATTAAATATCTTATGACGGCAATGCTCACTATTGGCTTGTGCAAACATAATCAATTCGACATCGCTAGGATTACGGTCTAATCGAACGAAATTCTCAACTAGATAAAGCACTTCATCTTCTGACAGTGCAAGACCTAATTCTTGGTTAGCCTTATCTAAAGCAGCCCTACCCTCAGTAAGTACTGGAATTCGGACAAAAGGCCGATCAGGAAGGGATTGATATAAGTTGCTAGCTTCATTAACTTCAGTAATGACCGCTTCAGTCATCCGATCATGTAGCGCTGACAATACCAGTTGCTTTTGTTCCGGACTCAGTGATTTTTTACTTTGCCACCCGTATTCAGTTCCGCGCTCAATACGTAATACATTGAGACCACATTGGCGGGCAATATCGGTTGCTTTACTGGCCCACGGAGAAACTGTGCCAAAGCGTGGAATGGTGATAGCAGATTCTTTATCAACAGCTTTGCTAAATAAGGAGCCGCCTACCTTAATATGCGAAACAAAGGGCTGGCCGTAAGTCAGCAGACTTTCTAGAACCTCTTTGTCCCTGGCATTGAGTTCAGACTCAGACCAAACGAAATGAAGGTATTGAGCCTCAATAGACTCAAGTTGAATTCCTTGGGCTGCGAGCGAAGCTAAAAGTCGCTGTTGGCGGAAGGCTGAAAGGGCATTTGCCCCGGGCAAACAACAGAATGATGACATCCCAAGATTATAAGGTTTCGGTCAAACTAGGCACCCGCCTTGAAGGTTCAGTTGGCGTCCACACCGTGCAGCCAAGGCTGGATCATGGGTTACCAAAACCAGCGTCGAGGAATTCTCCCGATTTAACTCAAAAAGGAGCTCAATCACCCTGTTTCCGCTCGCCTCATCAAGACTCCCCGTGGGCTCATCTGCAAAGAGTATGGCGGGTCGATTAATAAAGGCTCGAGCTAATGCAACACGTTGCTGCTCGCCACCAGAGAGGGTTTTAGGAAAGTGATTTGCCCTCTGGTCTAAACCCACCTTTTCAAGCCATTTGGTGGCAGCTAGTCGTGCCTCAGCCTGAGACCCCCCCGCTATCTCTAAAGGTAGCATCACATTCTCTAGGGCCGTTAAATGGGGCAACAATTGGAAGGATTGGAATACAAATCCAACAGACTTGCCGCGCAAACGAGCCCTTCCATCTTCATCTAGAAGATTGAGGTTTTCACCCATTAAGTCAATCTGCCCAGAACTGGGAACATCTAAGCCGGCCAACAGACTCAACAGAGTACTTTTGCCAGAGCCAGAGCTGCCGACAATCGCCACACTTTCACCACGCTCAATCGAAAAGCTAATGTCGTGCAAAATAACTAGGTCACCATCAGATGTCTTGACTAGCTTCCCCACCCGGTCGGCGGTAATGGATTTAGACTCTGTATTCATGTGGGAAATTTTCTAGAATTGAAAAATGCAGATTCAGTGTTTAACAGCTAATAAATTAGTTACGGGCTTATTTTGCCTCTTAATGAGCATTTGTTCTTGGGCTCAAACAAATCCAGTGATCTTGGTCTTGGGTGACAGCCTGTCCGCTGAATATGGTCTGCCACGTGGCGCTGGCTGGGTCAATCTTCTAGAAAAACAGCTTGAGAACGATAAAAGCCCTTGGACTGTATTTAATTTCAGCATTAGCGGGGAGACTAGCTCGGGCGGTCTTGCACGACTACCAGGGCTTTTAGCTCAAAAGAAGCCTGGGATCGTGATGATTGAGTTGGGCGCAAATGATGCCTTGCGCGGCCTTCCTATTGCACAAACTGAAACCAACCTGCGCAAGATGATTCAGATGAGCAAAAAATCGGGTGCACGGGTTTTACTTTTTGGCATACAGATACCTTCCAATTATGGTCAGAGTTACACCTCACAATTTAAAAAGCTCTTCCCTCAGTTGGCCAATGAAGAGCGCACAGAGCTACTGCCGTTTTTTCTGGAAGGTGTTGCAACAAAATCTGAATTATTTCAGGCGGATCGATTGCACCCAAATATACAAGCGCAAGCCATTCTCTTTAAAAACGTATGGGGCTCAATGGCCCCATACAGTAACTTACTTAAGAAATCGCCTTAGCAATTAACTGCCCGCGCTGCCAGCGCTTGCGGTTTTGAGTGGGTTGATTACTTTCACGCCAGCACTATTGCGCCAGTAAGCCATAAAGCCTGAAAATTCTGACTGTGCGGCCAAAGCTTGAATCTGTTGTGCTTGCGCCTTATGAACCTTGGCATCAATTGAAGTAGGTTGACGAACTTGGTCTATACGATAAATCGTAGTGCCAACACCGGGATTAGAGATTGATACCACGGCAGGCAATTTATCAGCGTTAATAGCCATGACCTCATCCATAGATGGGCCGACTAAATTACCAGGCTTATTACGTGAAATCCAGCTCGCGTTGCTAAAGCCAGCAGAGTTCTTTGGATCTTTTTCTAGGGATGTAAATTTATCGCTAGCGGCGGCAATAGCCAACTTCTCGGCAGCGCGCTGACTTACTTGACGTTTCACTTCTGCGGCAACCTCTTGGTAAGGTCGGATCTGCGCTGGGTGCAATGTCACAACACGAGCAGAAACAAATACGCCTGGAGAAGATTGAACAGCTTCAGTATTACGCTTGTTTTTCAAAGCTTCATCGCCATAGAGAGATTGAATAAGCTTTGGATTGGCCAAGGGATGATCCTTGGATACACCAGGCGCCCCACCACGAGTAACACCCTTCAGGGATTGAATGCTAAGTTTCAATTTATCTGCAGCAGGCTTGAGGCTATCAGATTGGTCGTAAGTGATATTTGCAAACTGATCTGCTTTTTCATTAAAGGCTTTGGAATCTTCCTTGGGATCAGCTTTAAGAACAATGTATTCCACATCAATATATTCAGGGCGCTCAAACAGTTTGGCATTAGCTTCGTAAAACGCCTGTAACTCTTCTGAACTAGGATTCACTTTGCTCAGGTAGTCCTTGGCGTTGAATTCAAGTGTCTGCACTTGTCTTTCAGTTTCATACAAAGATGAAACTATCTCAGATAATTTTGGGCTAGCTAATTCAGTGCGCGCAACAGAATTGACCAGTTGCTGGATTTTCAAGTCAAAGCTTTGGCCGGCGTAAAACTGCTCTTCATTCATGCCATTGCTTGCAAGTAGTTGCTTAAAGCGCAGATCATCAAAGCTGCCATCTTCACGATATAAGGCACGAATCTGCGGAATCTTTTGTAAGCTATTAACAAGCTCTTGCTTGCCTACCTGAAGGCGTAAGTCGCTAACTGCAAAACCAAGAATGCGCTGTTGAAGTAACTCATTGAGGATCGCTTGACGAAACGGCAGGCTCTGAGCGATTTGAACATTTCCACCAACGCGCTCAGCTTGGCGCTTAGCAGCCATATCAACTTCTTGCGCTGTAATGGGCTTGCCGTTCACCTTAACAATGTCAGTCTCTTTATCCATAAATTCGGAATAACTAGAGATACCAAACAAAGCAAAAGAGGGAACGATAAATAACATCAACACAAGCTGCAGAATTTTTTGGTGCTTACGTACGGAATCAAACATGAATTAATCGCTCGAAAATAAAGTCAATGATGCGAGTGTACTAGGCGGGAGTTCTAGGAGAACTAGAAAGCCTGAAAGAAGTAAACCAAATGCTATTTGGGAAACTGGTGGGCGCTGACGGGATCGAACCGCCGACATTCTGCGTGTAAGGCAGACGCTCTACCATCTGAGCTAAGCGCCCCAAATTACAGACGAGATTGTAACCTAGTGCGGGAATAAAAGAGGGATTCTTCATCAAAATGGACTGCGCTTGACAGTTCGATTCGACCCCAAACCCCTCAAATATCCCTAGGCATCAATGCTTCAAGGCCTCTCCAGAAGAAATCTTTTCATTGGCTTTGCTAGCTTCAGCAGCTTTTTTAGCGAGTTCTTCAGGAGTTGGATCTAGCAAAGCAACTGGTTTACGCTCCAAGGCAAGCTCCAAAACTTTATCAATCCAGCGGACTGGCACGATTTCAATTGCATTCTTCACGTTATCAGGAATATCGATCAAATCCTTGACGTTTTCCTCTGGAATTAAGGCCAACTTAATGCCACCGCGATGCGCTGCCAGCAACTTCTCTTTTAAGCCGCCAATTGGAAGAACCTCTCCACGCAAAGTGATTTCACCAGTCATTGCCACATCTGATCGAATCGGAATACCTGTAAATACCGACACCAAGGCTGTCGTGATCGCAATACCGGCTGATGGACCATCTTTCGGGGTTGCACCATCTGGGAAGTGAATGTGGATATCTTTTTTCTCGAAGGCTTCATCAGTAATTCCTAGCGCTCTCGCCCTAGATCGAACCACTGTTTTTGCAGCCTCGACAGACTCCTTCATCACATCGCCAATCGACCCTGTACGAGTAATTACGCCCTTACCAGGCATGACTGCAGCTTCAATCGTCAACAGATCTCCACCGACCTCAGTCCAAGCTAAACCAGTGACCTGGCCAACCTGATTCTCTTTGGCAGCAAGACCAAAATCGTACATACGAACAGACAGGAACCTCTCTAAGTTATCGGCATTTACTGTTACTGGAGCCGCCTCTTTTTTAAGGAGTAGCAACTTCACTACCTTACGACAAATCTTGCTGATTTCTCTCTCTAAGGAGCGAACGCCGGCCTCACGGGTGTAGTAGCGAATCATGCTGCGCACAGCACTTTCCTCAATCTTCAGCTCATCTTTTTTCAGACCATTATTTTTAATCTGCTTAGGAATTAAATAATTAGTAGCAATGCTAGTCTTCTCATCTTCCGTGTATCCAGCAAGGCGAATAATTTCAAGGCGATCTAACAGTGGGCCAGGAATATTTAAAGAATTCGAGGTGGCAACAAACATCACATCCGACAGATCAAAGTCAACCTCAACATAGTGATCTTGAAAGGTATGATTCTGCTCTGGATCTAAAACTTCAAGCAAAGCGCTCGCAGGATCGCCACGGAAATCCATACCCATCTTATCTACCTCATCCAAGAGGAATAAAGGATTGCGTACGCCGACTTTGGTTAAGCTAGAAAGAATCTTTCCGGGCATTGAGCCAATGTAAGTACGACGGTGCCCGCGAATTTCTGACTCGTCACGAACACCACCTAAAGCCATGCGCACAAACTTGCGATTCGTTGCACGAGCAATCGATTGGCCAAGAGAAGTTTTACCAACACCTGGAGGGCCAACTAAACACAGGATTGGAGCCTTAACGCGATCGACACGTTGCTGAACTGCAAGATACTCCAAAATGCGTTCTTTGACCTTATCAAGACCATAATGATCTTCATCTAATACTTTTTCAGCATTAGTTAAATCGTTATTGATCTTGGTTTTTTTCTTCCAAGGAAGGTTTACTAAGGTGTCTATAAAGTTACGAATCACCGTAGCTTCGGCGGACATTGGCGACATAAGCTTAAGTTTCTTCAACTCAGACTCAGCCTTCTTCAATGCCTCTTTAGGCATACGGGCAGCCTTGATGCGTTTCTCGAGTTCCTCAAGATCAGCACCTTCTTCGCCCTCGCCCAATTCTTTTTGAATTGCTTTAACCTGCTCATTCAGGTAGTACTCGCGTTGACTCTTTTCCATCTGACGCTTTACGCGTCCACGAATACGTTTTTCAACTTGCAAGATATCAATTTCGCTTTCGAGATCAGCCAAAAGACTTTCCAACCTCTGAACTACATCTGTCATCTCAAGTAAGCGCTGCTTCTGCTCTAACTTGACTGGCAAATGTGCGCAGATTGTGTCAGCCAAACGGCTTGGATCATCAATGCCACCCAAGGAAGACAGAATTTCTTGTGGAACCTTCTTGTTCAGTTTTACGTACTGATCAAACTGCGCCATGATGGCGCGACGCAATGCTTCTGTCTCATGAGCATCTAAAGACGACATCGATGTTGGAGTCGCCTCGCAGCCGAAATAACCTTGACTATCTTCTACTTGACTCACTTCGGCACGTTGAACCCCCTCCACCAGCACCTTAACAGTGCCATCTGGAAGCTTTAGCATTTGCAGGATATTAGCGATACAGCCAACCTCATAGAGGTCCTCAACACTTGGCTCATCCTTAGCAGCCGCCTTTTGGGCTACCAAAAGGACATTTTTGCCAGTTTCCATGGCAGCCTCTAAGGCCTTAATCGATTTTGGCCGACCCACAAACAAAGGGATCACCATATGCGGAAACACCACAACGTCCCTTAATGGGAGAAGTGGGAGTTGAATGGGTTCAGAGGGTAGTAATAAGTGGCCAGGCATGGGGCAATTCCTCCAAAGTAGTCATTCCGTAAAAATCTCTAAGATGCCGTACCACTACATACGGACATAATTAGAGAATAGGATACTACCTATATGGATGCCACCCAGTGAAAAACAAGGGGGAAATATGCTAAAAGTGTGCAAAAAACTACCGAAAACAGCTAAAAAAACCAAAAATTAGGCTTTTTTGCTCAATTCTGCAGATTCGTCACCCTGCTTGTAGACCAAAATAGGCTTCCCGCCATCAGCAATCGTGCTCTCGTCGATTACTACCTTTTGAACGTTCTTCAACGATGGCAAGTCATACATGACATCCATGAGCGAACCTTCCAGAATCGAGCGTAGTCCACGAGCACCGGTCTTGCGTGCAATTGCTTTTTTAGCGATAGCTGATAAGGCAGCTGGGCGAACTTCCAGCTCAGAGCCTTCCATCGTCAACAGTGCTTGATATTGCTTAACCAAGGCATTCTTAGGCTCAGTCAAGATCTGAATCAGGGCGGGCTCATCTAGTTGGGCCAAGGTGGCAACAACTGGTAGTCGTCCGATCAACTCTGGAATGAGTCCAAATTTGATTAAATCTTCAGGCTCAACTTCGATTAAGAGGTCGCTAATGCCACGATCATCTTTGCCGGGTACCGTGGCATTAAATCCAATGCCAGTCTTGGCTGAACGTTGCTGAATGACCTTCTCAAGACCATCAAATGCGCCACCGCAGATAAACAGAATATTGGTTGTATCTACTTGCAAGAAATCTTGGTTTGGATGCTTACGACCACCTTGTGGGGGTACGGAAGCCATAGTGCCCTCAACCAACTTTAATAATGCTTGTTGAACGCCCTCACCAGATACGTCACGGGTAATGGATGGGTTGTCAGATTTACGAGAAATCTTATCGATCTCATCGATGTAGACAATTCCATGTTGTGCTTTTTCTACGTTGTAGTCGCAAGCTTGTAATAGCTTTTGAATAATATTTTCAACGTCTTCACCAACATAACCGGCTTCAGTTAATGTTGTTGCATCTGCCATGACAAAAGGCACATTGAGCATGCGCGCTAAGGTCTGGGCCAACAATGTTTTACCGGAGCCAGTTGGACCGATCAGCAAGATATTGCTCTTCGCGAGCTCAACACCATCCACCATAGCCTTAGCGGGAACTTTAGTTTCTTTTTTATCCGCAGTTTTTTCACTAGCCTCTACAGCCTTACCGTCTTTTTCCAGCTTATCTTTTTTAGGCTTTGGCAAGTACTGCAAGCGCTTATAGTGGTTGTATACCGCTACAGCTAGAGTCTTCTTCGCATGGTCCTGACCAATTACATACTGATCTAGATTCTCACGTATCTGATGTGGCGTAGGCAATGAATCTTCACCGTCTACTTTAGGCAGTTTTGCTAGCTCTTCTTGAATGATGTCCGTACATAAGTCGATGCACTCATCGCAAATGAATACGGATGGCCCAGCAATGAGTTTCTTAACTTCATGCTGGCTCTTGCCGCAGAAAGAGCAATACAGAACTTTGTCTGCGCTATTGGAGTTGTTTGTATCGCTCAAGGTAGACTTAGATGTTGGTACTGTATTAAGGGCGCTTGTCGATTACTTTATCGATCAAGCCATACTCTTGCGCCTGCTCAGCAGACATAAAGTTGTCACGATCAGTATCTTTAGCAATCGTTTCGATGGATTGGCCAGTGCGGTCAGCCAAGATTTTATTCAAGCGCTCACGCAAGTACAAAATTTCACGGGCTTGGATTTCAATATCAGAAGCCTGGCCACGAGCACCACCTAAGGGTTGATGAATCATTACACGAGAATTAGGCAATGCATAACGCTTACCTTTTTCGCCGGCACACAATAAGAATGCACCCATGCTAGCAGCCATACCCATGCAAAGGGTACTGACATGTGGCTTGATGAATTGCATCGTATCGAAGATTGCTAAACCGGCCGACACAGAGCCGCCTGGAGAGTTGATATATAAAGAGATTTCTTTATCTGGATTTTCGCTCTCAAGAAATAGCAGCTGGGCAATGACTAAGTTTGCAGTTTGATCATTTACTTCGCCAACTAAGAAAACCACACGTTCTCTGAGTAAGCGGGAGTAAATGTCATAGGCCCTTTCACCTCGACCAGAGGTTTCAATCACCATTGGAACTAAACCCAAGCCTTTAGGCTCAAAATTCTCAGACTGGAAATGATTCTGGCTCATAGGATCGGACCTTTTCAGTAAATACTTAGATTTAGTTAAGCTTGCTCAGCTCTTCGAAGGTAACGGCCTTATCAATCACTTTAGCTTGTGAAGTGAAATACTTAATGACGTTGTCTTCGAGAACCAAGTTTTCAATATCTTTGAGGCGGCTTGGGTTGCTATAGAACCAGCGAACTACTTCTTTTGGATCTTCGTAAGTGGCAGCCTGCTCATCAATTTCAGCCTTGATTTGATCTGCGGTTGCAGCTAAATTCTGCTTCTTAACCAAGTCGCTCAAAATCAAACCGAGGCGAACGCGCTTGAGTGCTTGTTCAGCAAACATCTCAGCGGGAATAGGTGCATCTTTAGCATTCGGAATGCCGCGTTGCATTAAGTCTTGACGTGCAGACTCAACTAAACGCTCTTGCTCTTGAGCAACCAAAGATTTTGGTGCATCGAACTCACAAATACTATTGAGCTTGTCCATTACCTCGCCTTTTAACAAGGAAGTAATGCGGCGCTTGGTTTCGCGATCCAAGTTTTCTTTAACCTCTTCACGCATTTTTGCAACGCCACCTTCAGTAACGCCCAATGACAATGCAAATGCATCATCAACGGCGGGTAGGTGCGCCCAGTTCACTGACTTCACAGTAATCGTGAAGTCGGCAGTTTTGCCTGCTACATCTTTACCGTGGTAATCGGCTGGGAAGCTTAATGGGAATGTCTTGCTCTCGCCTGCTTTGAGGCCCAGAGTCGCGGCTTCAAATTCTGGTAGCATGCGGCCTTCGCCGAGTACGTATTCAAAGTTTTCCGCTTTACCGCCAGTAAACTCAACACCATCAATTTTGCCTACGAAGTCAATAACAGCTTGATCACCAGCTTGGGCAGCAGTATTTGCGCCGCCATCACCATGGGCACCAGCTTCGCCACGTGGGTGGTAATGAACCTGCTGCTTGCGCAATACATCTAAAGCACGGTCGATCTCTGCATCCGAAATATCAGTTACGTATTTGGTTACTTCAGCTTTACTGAAATCGCCAATTTTCACTTCTGGCAACACTTCAAAGTAAGCATCAAACACAATCTTGTCAGCATCTAGTTCGCTCTTAGGATCTAGGCGTGGCTGACCAGCTAACAAGAGTTTTTCATTTTGAGCTAAGTCATAGAACATCTCTGAAGCTTTATCGAACTGAAGTTCAAAATCCACTTGCATACCATATTGCTTTTCAACCATGTTCTTAGGCACTTTGCCTGGACGGAAGCCTGGAGCTTTCATGGTCTTACCCAATTTAACCAAACGGGCTTCTCTTGCCTTAGCCAAATCGGCACGAGCGAACTCTAGGGTAACTTTGCGGTCTAACTGACCTAAATTTTCTATCTGCACAGCCATTCTCGTCTCTTAATTGAAAATCAGAATATATGAAGCCCAAGCCAAGTAGATATCTTGTGGTGCGAGGAGGGGGACTCGAACCCCCACACCATTGCTGGCGTCAGGACCTAAACCTGGTGCGTCTACCAATTTCGCCATCCTCGCGCGAATTCCGCAAACCCTACCGAGCTAAAGCTTCACTCTAAAGACCGTAATTCTACAATGCTTGGCGGTTTTAGAGGATATTTAAGCCTTGTACAGTAAAGCTACGGCATGGACAGCGATGCCCTCGCCTCGTCCGAGGTGCCCCAAGGATTCGTTTGTCTTAGCCTTAAGGTTGACGTGACTGGGCGTGACAGCCAAATCTACTGCAATATTACGAACCATATCCGGCAAGAAAGCGGCCAATTTAGGCTTCTGGCAAATAATGGTTGCATCGACATTACCCACCTGAAAACCTGCAGCTTGCACTTTTTGCAAGGCTGCTCTGAGCAAAATTCGGCTATCCATATCCTTGAACTGGGGATCGGTGTCCGGGAATAGTTGCCCAATATCATTTAAGCCTGCAGCCCCCAATATGGCATCCGTCAGGGCGTGCAGCAAAGCATCTGCATCGGAATGGCCTAATAAACCTGTTTCATTGGGAATATGAATGCCGCCCAAAATCAATTTACGATCCGCTACCAGGGCATGGACGTCATAGCCTTGGCCGATTCTAAATTGAGGGATATGGGGGCTTTGGGTCATTGGATTCTTATGGATGCTTGGCTAAAGGTAATTATTTATCTGATGCCTGCAAAATAGCGTGCATTAACTCCCAGTCCGCTGGATGCGTAACTTTGAAGTTGCGAGTCGCGCCTTCTATTAATAATGGACTTGCGCCAGCAAGCTCCATGGCACTGGCTTCATCTGTAATATCAGCCTCCAAGCGGATACCCTCTTCGATCGCATCATGCAGACGCCTTAAGCCAAACATTTGAGGGGTTTGAGCCTGCCAGAGATGTTCACGGGGAATTGTTTTCATTGCTCGCGTTGGGTTGCCGGCTATAGCGGAATTGGCATCAGCCATTTTGAGGGTGTCTGCTAAAGGCATTGCCAATAAACCGCCCTCACCTAATTGAGAGACCAATGCAATCAGTTTTTGAATCAATGCCGGAGAGATACCAGGGCGGGCAGCATCATGAACCAACACCCAATCATTTTCAGGAATACCCGCTTTGAGCATGGCAGACAAGGTATTTCTGACGGTTTCTTGACGGGTAGCCCCCCCACTCGGAAGAAATCGGACGGAGGATGAATTTCCAGAAAGACTCTTCAAGATGGGATTATGAATAAAACTAGGGCTCACACCCACCCATATGGAGGCAATCTCCGGGGTATCGTGAAAGGCCTTGAGGGCATAAGCCAGCATCGGTTGTCCCGCGAGCTCCTGAAACTGCTTTGGCAAAACGCCACCAAGTCTAGATCCTGTCCCAGCCGTAGGCAGCAAGGCATGACATTGAGGCAAAGGTAATGAGGATTGGATTCCAGAAGGCATACCTGATTCTATAATGAGCCTAGATGTCTGATGTATTAAAACTCGCAACCCCCATACCCGCACCGCGGGCTGGGCAGCGCTTTACCTTTTCAGGCCTGGTTGGCTCTGCAGATGCCGCATTAATTGCCCAATCTGCACTTCGTTATAGAACTGAATTCTCGGTCATGGTCATTTTCTGTGCTCAGGCACAGGAAGCGCAGCGCCTCCTAGAGGAAATCCCCGCTTTTGCACCGCAACTCAAAACGCGCTTATTACCCGATTGGGAAATTCTGCCGTATGACCATTTTTCTCCGCACCAAGATTTAGTCTCGGAGCGCTTAGCAACACTGTATGAGTTGCTAAACGGTAGTTGCGATATTGTCCTGGTGCCAATCACCACCGCACTACAAAGACTGGGTCCACCCAACTTTTTATCGGGACACACTTTTTTCTTTAGGCAAGGTGACAAGCTCAATGAGGCAGCGCTAAAGCTACAGTTACAGCAGGCTGGCTACGATCCTGTGAGCGCGGTGATGCGCCCTGGTGAATACAGTATTCGCGGCGGTTTAATTGATTTTTTCCCGATGGGCTCAAGCCTACCTTATCGTCTCGATCTTTTTGGGGACGAGATTGAACAAATTAGAGCATTTGATCCAGATACCCAGCGCAGCCTCTACCCAGTTAAAGAAGTGCGACTTTTGCCTGGGCATGAATTCCCATTTGATGACGCCTCACGCACTGCTTTCCGCGGACGCTGGCGCGAAGTGTTTGAAGGTGATCCAACTCGTTGCTCCATTTACAAGGATGCCAACTTAGGCATTCCTAGCGCTGGCATTGAATCTTACTTGCCACTCTTCTTTGAAGAGACTGCTACCGTCTTTGACTACTTCCCTCGCTCGGGCGATCCCGTCTGGGTTGTGAGTACTGGGGATATTGAAGAATCCATCAAGGGCTTTTGGAAAGACACACTTTCAAGATATGAATTTTTAAAGCATGACCTAGACCGACCTATTCTTCCGCCGCCTGCATTATTTCTTGATGTTGATCAATTCTTTACTGCAGCCAAACCCAATGCGCGATTGGCGCTGGAGAAGGAGGCAAAAGAGGCGCCACAATTTTTAGCGGTTCCCGATCTAGCGGTCCATCGTCGTGATGCGGACCCCATCAATCAATTGCGTGCATTAGTTTCACAAGAAAAAGTACGGATACTAATTTGTAGTGACAGCAATGGACGTAAAGAATCTATTCGCCAGCTCTTTGAAGAAAGTAATTCGGTTGCCAGTCAGAGTGGTAAGCCACTCTATCAATTAAAGCCTGAAGGCTTTGAGGGCGTTGCTGATTTTATTAAGAGTGATGCTCTATTTGGTCTTGTTACTGCCCAGCTCTTCAATGGGTTTACTTGGCCGTCTGAAAACCTGATTGTTGTAACCGAAGCTGAACTCTTTACCACTACGGCACGTCAACGACGAAAAGGTAAAGAGAGTGAGAGCGCCGATCCGGACATGCTCTTCAAAGACTTATCTGAACTCAAAATTGGTGATCCAGTCGTACATTCAGACCACGGTATTGGACGCTACCAAGGTTTAGTACTGCTGAATTTAGCGCCGCCTAAGGAGGAGCCTATTTTTGAAGAGTTCTTGCATTTGGTTTACGCGAAAGATGCCACGCTTTACGTACCAGTACAACAATTACAAATGGTCACGCGCTATGCGGGCTCAGATCCCGACTCCGCTCCATTGCATCAGCTGGGCTCTGGCCAGTGGGATAAAGCGAGACGTAAAGCTGCACAACAAATTCGAGATACTGCTGCTGAACTCTTAAGTCTGTATGCCGCAAGAGCCATTCGCAAAGGCCATGCCTTTGAATTCTCGGCTCATGATTACGCTGCATTTGCAGAAAGCTTTGGCTTTGAAGAAACACCAGATCAAGCCAATGCGATTACTGCCGTGATTGGTGATATGACTAGCGGTACACCAATGGATCGCCTAGTTTGCGGTGATGTGGGCTTTGGTAAGACTGAGGTTGCCCTGCGCGCCAGTTTTGTGGCTGTGATGGGTGGCAAACAAGTGGCTATTTTGGCCCCGACTACCCTTCTCGCCGAACAACATGTGGCAACCTGGAAAGATCGCTTTGCTGATTGGCCTGTTCGGATTGTTGAGCTCTCTCGTTTTAGAACCACTAAAGAAATTAATGCTGCTCTCGAGGCGATATCCAAAGGCGAGGCTGACATCATCATTGGAACGCACAAGCTTTTATCCAAAGAAACCCAGTTCGCTAACTTAGGTTTGGTGATCGTAGACGAAGAGCATCGCTTTGGTGTGCGCCAAAAGGATGCGCTCAAAGCATTGCGTGCTGAAGTAGATATTTTGACTTTAACTGCGACGCCTATTCCTAGAACCTTAGGCATGGCAATGGAAGGGTTGCGCGAATTTTCCATCATCGCGACGGCACCTCAAAAGCGCTTAGCTATTAAAACCTTCGTAAGACGTGAAGGTGATGGCGTCATTCGTGAAGCCGTATTACGCGAAATTAAGCGCGGAGGCCAAGTCTATTTTTTGCATAACGAAGTAGAAACTATTCAGAACCGTAAACATGCATTACAAGAACTCATTCCAGAAGCTAGCATTAGCGTCGCTCATGGCCAAATGCATGAGCGTGAACTGGAATCGGTCATGCGTGAGTTCGTGACGCAGCGAACTAATATTTTGTTATGTACTACCATTATTGAGACTGGTATTGACGTACCAACAGCCAACACTATCATCATGCATCGTGCTGATAAGTTTGGTTTGGCACAGCTACACCAATTGCGCGGTCGTGTTGGTCGCTCGCATCATCAGGCCTATGCCTACTTATTGGTACCGGATCCAGAGGCACTAAGTAAACAAGCGCAATTGCGTTTAAATGCGATTCAGGCGATGGAAGAATTGGGTTCTGGTTTCTATTTGGCTATGCATGATCTAGAGATTCGTGGTGCTGGCGAAGTATTGGGTGATAAGCAGTCTGGTGAGATTCATGAAATTGGTTTTCAGCTTTACACCGAGATGCTGAATCGCGCCGTTAAATCTTTGCGTAGTGGAAAAGAGCCGGATCTTCTTTCGCCTTTACAGGCAACTACCGATGTCAACCTTGGTGTACCAGCCCTTTTCCCTAGCGATTATTGCCCCGACGTTCACGAGCGACTCTCCATGTATAAGCGCTTTGCGGGCACAAATGACTTCTCAGAATTAATGGGCTTGCGCGAGGAATTGGTAGATCGCTATGGTGACTTGCCTGACCAAGCAAAATCACTTTATGAAACACACCGCTTACGCTTGGAGATGGCTGGCTTTGGTATTAAAAAGATTGATGCGACCCCAGCATCCATTCAAATTCAGTTCATCCCCAATCCGCCGATTGACCCGATGAAGATCATTCAACTAATTCAGTCATCAAAATACATCCAACTGAATGGCCAAGATAAATTAAAGATTCTCCCCCAAAAGGAGAAAGATTTTGAGAAACTAGAACAACGCCTAGACCATATCCGAAAGATACTCAGAAGCCTCAATGAATCTGCCATGCTCAATACTGTTCAAGCTAATTAATTCGCTATTACCTACCGCCTATGTCTAGCCACCTTACTCTTGTAGCCCTCGCAAACACGCCAATTTCCGCAGAATTAAATACTGCATTCATTGAGCATGCAAAAGTCCTGGGAATTGAACTTGCCAAGATTGACAGGGAATACTCACCTTCAAAATATTTCACTACTCGCTGGACCAGTAAGCAGGTCTTGATGCCTGAGGCTCGGGTAGCGATGCGCGATATTGCCGCATCTCACAATTCTGATTTAGCTTTTTTATCCCCAGGATTTAAGCCAAGCGAAGTTAAAGTCCTAGCAATGGATATGGACTCTACCCTAATCAATATTGAATGCATTGATGAGATTGCAGACTTCACGGGTAAAAAGGCGGCTGTTTCTGAAATTACAGAAGCTACCATGCGTGGTGAGATTAAAGACTTTAAAGAAAGCTTGCGTAGACGAGTAGCCCTCTTAGCTGGCGTCTCGGCTGATGTACTAGAGTCTGTGTATAAAGAGCGTTTGCGCCCTAATCCTGGTGCATCTGAATTGCTTGTTGGTGCCAATGACGGCGGACTTTATACCCTGCTCGTTTCTGGTGGCTTCACTTTCTTCACCGAGAAACTGCAACAAGAGCTGGGGTTTAAGCAAACCCAAGCGAATACCCTAGAAATTATTGATGGCAAACTTACCGGTAGAGTTGTTGGAGAAATCGTTGATGGTGCCGCCAAGGCATCTTATCTTGACGGCGCTTGCACCCTCATGAATTGCCATAAAAAGAACTCCATCACTATGGGTGATGGATCAAATGACTTGCCAATGATGCATGGCTCGGGCATTAGCATTGCTTATCGCGCAAAGCCCATCGTCAAAGAAAAAGCTGACGCGGCTTTTGACCGAGTCGGCTTGGATGCTGCTTTACTGCTCATTGCCTGATTGACAAGCTGAGCAGTAAACGAGCGCCTCTTAGAGACGTTCGAAAATCGTAGCAATACCTTGTCCACCACCAATACACATTGTGACCAAGGCATATTTACCTTGAACACGATGTAGCTCATGAATAGCCTTAGTCGCAATCGCCGCACCGGAGCAACCGATTGGGTGACCCAATGCAATAGCACCGCCATTAACGTTAGTCTTGGCTGGATCGAGGCCTAAGCCTTTAGTTACAGCTAATGCTTGAGCGGCAAATGCTTCGTTAGACTCAATCACATCGATTTGATCTAATTTCAGACCAGCACGCTCTAGAGCGATCTTCGTTGCTGGAATTGGGCCTTCACCCATGATGTGGTTCGGTACCCCAGCAATAGCGTAAGACACTAAACGGGCGATTGGCTTGTGACCAGCCTTCTTAGCCGCTTCGGCTTCAGCCAAAACAAAGAACGCTGCACCGTCATTAATACCAGATGCATTGCCTGCAGTCACGCTACCACCTTCTTTTTTGAAGACTGCTTTCATCTTCGCCAAAGTTTCCATGGTGGTTTCAGGCTTGCAATGTTCATCCGTATCAAACACTACATCACCCTTACGAGTTTTAATAGTAATTGGAACGATTTGGGATTTGAAGCGACCCTCTTTGATTGCATGTGCTGCGCGACGATGGGACTCAACCGCAAGAGCATCTTGCTCTTCACGTGTGAACTTCCATTTTTCCACTAAGTTTTCTGCAGTAACGCCCATATGACCAACGCCAAATGGATCGGTCAACACAGAAACCATCAAGTCAAGCATTTTGGTATCGCCCATGCGAGCACCACTGCGCATTGCTGGTGAGCCATACATGCCCCGAGACATGACTTCTACACCACCACCAATACCGTAATCGCAGTCACCCAACATAATGGCTTGAGATGTTGTAACAATTGCCTGTAAACCAGAGCTACATAAGCGGTTTAATGCCATTGCTACAGATTCCATTGGCAGACCAGCCTGAATCGAGGCTACTCGAGCAACATAGGCATAACGGTTATCTGTAGGAATCGTATTGCCAACAGTAATGTAATTAATTAATGAAGGATCCACTCCAGAGCGCGCAACCGCTTCCTTCATCACAATACCGCCGAGCTCACACGGCTCAAGGCTGCTGAGTGATCCATTGAATGTACCAATTGCAGAACGTACAGCACTTAATACGACGACATCACGACTCATAACAATCCCCTTAGCTGTGCCTTTTGAGGCAAATTAATGGCCCTAACTTCAGACCCAAACTCTATTTTTATTCCAATAGTCAAGTTTCGGCTATTAGGTCATGCCCTTGGGAGCTGATCACCGTCACTTTGATGATTTCACCAGCACGGTATCTCTTCGAGGGCTTACTTGGGGGTAAAACCCTCACCAAACCATCAATTTCAGGGGCATCCCCAGTAGTTCTACCAATTCCACCAGAATCATCGACTCGGTCAATTAGCACTTGAATACGTTTGCCTATTTTTTTAGCAAGTCGCTTGATCGAGATGTCTTCTGCCTTGGCCATGAATCGAGCGCGACGATCCTCACGAATCGCATCTGGAACCGGGTTATCCAATGCATTTGCAGTTGCGCCATCTACTGGTGAATAGGCGAAACAGCCAGCGCGATCAATTTGAGCTTCATCAAGAAAATCCAAGAGATATTGAAACTCTTCCTCAGTCTCACCAGGAAAACCAGCAATAAATGTACTGCGAATCACCAAGTCTGGGCATGCTTCACGCCATGCCTGAATGCGCTCTAGATTCTTCTCGCCGCTAGCTGGACGCTTCATGCGCTTAAGCACATCGGGATGTGCATGCTGCAAGGGAATATCTAGATAAGGCAATACACCAAAGCCATGATCCGAAAACTCTGCCATCAATGGCAAGATGTCGTCAACATGTGGGTAGGGATAAACATAATGGAGGCGCACCCATGCTTGATGCTCTCTTGCAATTTGATTTAGTGCATTGACCAAATCAAACATGCGAGTCTTGACGGGTTTGCCATCCCAGAAGCCCGTACGATATTGAATATCGACACCATAGGCGCTGGTGTCTTGTGAGACAACCAGTAGCTCTTTGACACCGGATTCAAATAATCGCTTGGCCTCTAGCAGCACTTCACCAATTGGTCGCGATACTAAATCGCCACGCAAACTTGGGATGATGCAAAAAGTGCAGCGATGATTGCAGCCTTCGGATATCTTGAGATAGGCATAGTGCTTAGGCGTTAGCTTCACACCAATCGGCGGCAGTAAATCCATAAAGGGATCATGCGGCTTGGGCAGATGCAGATGTATTGCTTGCATCACCTCTTCAGTAGCATGCGGGCCAGTCACAGCAAGGACTTTGGGGTGAATGCTCTGAATGAGATCGCTACCATCAGCGTTTTTACGAGCACCAAGACACCCGGTGACAATGACCCTACCGTTCTCTGAGAGTGCCTCACCAATCGCCGCTAGACTCTCCTCAACTGCAGAATCAATAAATCCACAAGTGTTAACCACCACGAGGTCTGCGCCAGAGTAATCCTTAGACGTCTCATAACCTTCGGCACTTAACTGCGTCAGAATCAACTCGGAATCTACCAATGCCTTGGGGCAGCCCAAGGAAACAAAACCTACTTTTCCAGCCACAACTATTCTTTTTCTGTTTTATTGGCTTGCGCCGGAAATGGGAAGCCGCTAAATATGGTTGGTGATTTCTGCATTTGCTCTTGCATCTTCACGAACAAATCTTTGCTCTGCTCCATGTAGTTGGACGTCAAACCCTGCATCAACGGATTTTGAAGATTAAGCATTTTGGCCCATGACTCTGGGGTGCTACCAGCACCTAAATCTTGGGTTTGATCGCCAAGTTTATTATGGATATCAACAAAAGACTGCATGGTCTTTTCTAAATAACTACCCATCAGTCCCTGCATTGAATTGCCGTAGAAGCGAATAATCTGAGAAAGCATTTGGGTAGAAAATACTGGTGCTCCACCAGCCTCCTCTTCCAAAATAATCTGCAGCAAAATATTGCGAGTCAGGTCGTCTTCAGTTTTTGCATCAACGACACTAAATGTATCGCCAGCCATCACTAAATTTTTGATATCAACCAGCGTGACATAAGCGCTAGTTTGCGTGTCATATAAACGACGATTGGGGTACTTCTTGATTAAACGGCTATCGCCGGCTTTTTTAGAACGTGTGGCCATGTTTTTTCCTAATTCTTGGCACTGCAATGCAACATCGACATAGTTTATCCCTAGTTTGACCTAAAGGTAAATATGCCGATGAGTGCACAACAAAAAAACATTCTTCAGACGTTTTAGCCTGTATGCAAGCCGCCATTCAAGGAAAAGTCAGCTCCAGTGGCATAACCGCCATCTTCAGAGGCAATCCAGCAGCAAATTGAGGCAATTTCTTCTGGGGTGCCAAGACGCTTGACTGGAATGCCAGACACAATCTTCTCGAGGACATCCTCACGAATAGACTTAACCATGTCAGTACCAATATAACCAGGAGATACGGTGTTCACCGTAACCCCCTTAGAGGCCAATTCCTGTGACAAGGCCATCGTAAAGCCGTGTAAGCCGGCTTTAGCTGTTGAGTAGTTAGATTGACCAAATTGGCCTTTTTGACCGTTTACTGAGGAAATATTGATAATACGACCCCAACCGTTATCGGCCATTCCGTCAACCACCTGCTTAGTCACGTTAAATAGTGAATTGAGATTGGTATCAATCACAGATTTCCAGGCATCAGGCGTCATCTTGCGAAATACGCTGTCTTTGGTGATACCCGCATTGTTGACAAGCACATCAACGCGCCCCACTTCAGCCTTCACCTTTTCGAATGCAACAACGGTACTTTCCCAGTCTGATACATTGCCTTCAGAAGCAATGAAGTCGTAACCCAAAGCTTTTTGCTCGCCAATCCAGCGATCTTTACGTGGAGAATTTGGGCCGCAACCAGCAATGACCTTGAATCCATCCTTGGCGAGACGCTGACAAATAGCGGTACCAATTCCACCCATACCACCAGTTACATATGCAATCTTTTGAGACATGTAGTTCCCCTTATGAAAATATTATTTAGCGGCTGTGCTTACTTTTTCTTTGACGTATTTACCAGGCGCCGCTTCTAGTTTTTTGTACCGTGTATTACCAAACGTTTTTTTAGCGTTAATTTTTTTACCGCCAAACTGCTCTAGCCACTGAGCGTAGTTGGGCCACCAACTACCCCTAATATCTTTAGCATCTGCTAACCACTCATCCGCAGTTTTTGCTAACTTGTTGTTTTCAAAATAATGACGCTTATTTTTTGCTGGCGGATTAATCACGCCGGCAATGTGACCTGACGCACCCAAGACAAATCGATTCTTGCCTTTAAGGATGCGAGTAGACTCATAAGCAGATTTCCAAGGGACAATATGGTCGTCATGTGAGGCGTAGATATACGCCGGAATGGTGATCTTGCCAAGATCGACCTGTTCACCACACACGGTGAGCTTGCCTGGCTTGATCAATTCGTTTTGTAAATAGGTATGACGCAAATACCAGCAATACATAGGACCAGGTAAATTGGTTGAATCCCCATTCCAATACAGGAGATCAAACGGTGGTGGTGAATTACCCTTCAGGTAGTTCTCAACAACATAGTTCCAGACCAAATCATTGGGGCGCAAGAAAGAGAACGTATTACCTAAGTCAAGACCAGACATCATTCCGTAATTACCACCCTCACCTCCGATGGTGCTCTCGCGTAACTTCACCATACCTTCATCGATAAAGACATCCAAAATACCGCTGTCACTGAAATCTAAAAGAGTTGTGAGCAGAGTTAAGCTCGCGACATAATCTTTTTTGCGTGCCGCCAATACCGCCAATGCGGTAGCGGTTAAGGTGCCGCCAACACAAAAACCCAATACGTTAATTTGTTCTGTGCCACCGATATCCTTAACAACCTCAATGGCCTTGATGACACCCTCTCCTACATAGTCATCCCAAGTTACTTTCGACATAGTGGAATCTGGATTTTTCCAGGACACCAAGAAAACAGTATGGCCCTGCTCCACCATATAACGCACCACGGAGTTGTCTGGCTGCAAATCCAAAATGTAGTACTTGTTAATGCAAGGCGGCACCATTAAATAAGGGCGCTCAAATACTGTTTCTGTTAAAGGTGTGTATTGAATTAATTCAAAGAGATCACTACGAAATACGACTTGACCTGCAGTGGTGGCAATATTTTTCCCCACCTCAAAAGCGCTTTCATCTGTTTGAGATACTTTGCCCTTTTTCATATCGCCTAATAAATTGACGATCCCATTTTGTATTGATTGACCCTGAGAGCTAATAATATTTTCAAGGACTTCTGGATTGGTAGCTATAAAGTTCGAGGGAGATAAAGCATCGATCATTTGCTCTGTAGTAAACAGAATTTTGATCTTGGTCTTTTCATCAGCCTCCACCGCTTTAGCAAGAGCAAGTAAATGCTTTGAGTTCAACAAGTAGGTTGCCGCAATCACCTTACTCCAAGATGAATGCCATGCCTTGCCAGAGAAGCGACGATCTTTTACTTCGATTGCTTCAGGATTGCTCGCAAGATGCGCCAACTCGGTGAAATATTCTTTTTGAATTTCCGATAAATTCTCTGGGGGAATTAATGCCATATGATGCGGAGCCAAGGATGGCGCAACACCTGAATTCATGCCTGCAAACATAATGATCTCGTAAAGTTAGTGAGACCATTCTCCATCTATAAGGCTAGAAGAGTTATACGCACTAACCCTAGCCATAGAGCTAGCTAGTAATAACCCCAAGTTTATACGTCGCTAGAAATCCAAATCAAAGAAGCAAATCGCCCCGTTGCTTTATCCCTTCGGTATGAGAAAAAGCGCTCTTGATCGGTGAAGGTACAAAAACCACCGCCAGTAATTTGTGTGATGCCTAAGGAGCTTAAGCAGTCTTGAGCAAGGATGTAGAGATTGGCCAAATATTTTCCTGGCCGCCCAATGATTGGGGTGAATGCTTGCGATACAGCAGATTGACCCTTACCTGAAAAGGCCTCCAAGACATCGTCGCCAACCTCAAATGCCGTGGGTCCGATTGCTGGACCCATCCAAGCTGAAATATCTTGCGGATTTAGGTCGGGAGATAGAGTGCACATTGCCTCAATAGTGCGTTCCAAAACCCCCCCGCTGAGACCTCGCCAACCAGCATGTGCTGCGCCGATGACATCCCCACGCTTACTTGCAAATAAAACTGGCATGCAATCCGCGGTCAGCACCGCCAATACTTCATTGGGGATATTGGTCACCGAGGCATCCGCCTCAAATGGTCCATCACTACAAGATATCCTCAGAGCTGGGGTGCTCACCCTCACACCATGAATCTGCTTTAGCCAAATAGGCTCAGATGGAAGAGTTGACCGAAGTAAGGCGCGGTTATGCATAACATCAGCAGGATCATCGCCAGCATTAAGCCCAAGATTAAGGTCGTCAAATGGAGGCTTACTGATGCCTCCAACTCGAGTACTACAAAAAGCCATGATTGACCTTGGCACTGCCCAGCTTGGTTCTATCTTTTTATTGGGGCTGATCATTTTTAATGGAGGCTAACAAAGCCTCCTCCCTAGGAAGATCCAACTCGCTCATCCCCACCAAAGGCAGTAAGTCGATTAAATCTTGAGGGGGCAATCGAAACCAGGTCATGATTTCTTGAGTAGATGGATGTTGCAAGCTCAAGGCGTAGGCGTGCAAGGCTTGACGCTCAAACGGGAGAGTTTTAGCAACGCCAGGAGTTCTTTTGCGATAGACGGGATCTCCCAGCAAGGGGAAGCCCAGAGACTCGAGGTGAACTCGTATTTGGTGGGTGCGCCCTGTTTCTAGCCGGCACTCCAGCAAAGCAACGGGGCTTTCGGAAAACATGCCCTTGGCAAGACGACGGAATAAGGTGGCGGCAGGTTTGCCTTGGGCGGATCCAGCGGCCATTTTTAACCGATCACGCTGGTCACGACCCACGGTCGCCAATACTTTGCCCTGGGATGGGGCATCGCCCCATACCCATGAAAGGTAACGACGGCCAACCGTACGCTCCTGTAACTGCCTAACCAGAGATGTTTGAGCAATGTCAGTGCGCGCAACCACCATTAAGCCGGAGGTATCCTTATCTAATCGATGCACAATCCCAGCTCTAGGCAGCAGCTTTAGCTCTGGAAAGCGATATAACAAGCCGTTGAGCAGCGTTCCAGTCCAATTGCCAGCAGCCGGATGAACCACTAGCCCAGCAGGCTTATTGACCACAATGATGGAATCATCCTCATAGACAACATCCAAAGAGATGTTTTCAGGCCCAAAGGCGAACTGTTCGGGCATTTCTTGTGGAAATACCTTAATACTTTCGCTTCCCCGGAGCAAATGACGGACTTTAGTGACCTTTCCGTCTACCGTGACGGCGCCGGCTTCTACCCAGGCTTTGAGGCGGTTACGGGAATAATCGGGTAAAGCACCCCCAAGAAATTTATCCAAACGCTCCCCGCTCACATCATGGGGAACTTCTAGGGCTATGAAATCCTCTTCATCGATATAATCAATGGGATTCGAATCGGGAGTATGCGGCAATGCCACGCTTAAAGAGCCTTTTAGTTATGTCGAACGTTATTACAGAAGCCAGTTTAAGGCTTGCTGCCATTGTTGGATTATCTTCCAGAAAATCCCTTCTATCGCTATTTGTTAGCGCAAGCGCTGCCTGCCTATTGCTCAGTGGGTGCGCTGGTAGCGATGGTCAAAAAGACGATACGGATATTTGGTCTGAGACCAAGCTGTATTCAGAGGCAACTGCCAAATTAAATGATGCTGATTACGCAAAATGTGGCAAGTACTTTGATAAGTTAGAGGGGCGATTCCCTTTTGGCCCGTATTCACAACAAGCACAAATTAATGCGGCTTACTGCTACTGGAAAGCCCAAGAACAAGCGCAAGCCTTAGTTGCCATTGATCGCTTTATTAAGCTCCATCAAGGTAGCCCCAATTTAGATTACGGCTACTACCTTAAAGGACTCATTAGTTTTAATGATGATTTAGGTTGGTTAGGCAAATTTACAGGTCAGGATCTGAGTGAGCGTGATCCAAAGGCTGCCAAAGAAGCTTTTGAGTCCTTCAAGGTAGTCGTTGAGCGTTTTCCTGATAGTAAATATGCGCCAGATGCTTTAGATCGTATGCGCTATATCGTGAACTCTTTGGCTGAAGCCGATGTGATTGTGGCTCGCTTCTACTATCAGCGTGGTGCCTATCTAGCTTCCGCGAATAGAGCTCAACTAGTTATTCGTGATTACGATCGCGCGCCAGCTGTTGAAGAGGCTCTCTACCTTCTTGTGAAGTCGTACGAGAAACTCGGCATGACAGATTTGAGTAATGATGCAGCGCGTGTTTTTAAACTGAACTTTCCTGATAGTCAAATGTTGTTGACTGGTCAGCGCGTGCAAAAAGAGCGTCGTTGGTGGCAGATCTGGAATAAATAATTCACTCCAAAATAATCAAGTGGTGCCAAAAAACCATAAGACGCACTACTTGATTACTACTGGCACCCTTGGTGCTAAAGCGCAAATCAACTCATAGCCGATCGTACCGCTCATCTGCGCCACATCATCTACCGGCACTTCGCTACCCCAAAGCTCTACGACGCTGCCGATTTTTGCATTAGGCGCTGCACGTAAATCAACAGTCAACATGTCCATCGACACCTGACCAACAATAGGGCAAATGATGCCATCACCCTGTTCATCGCCAGCATCAAGCCACACTGGCGTCCCATCTTCTGCATGGCGGGGATATCCGTCAGCATAGCCACAGGCAACTACACCGATACGCATATCCTCTGGCGCTTGATAGCGACCACCGTAACCCACATGATAGCCCTTCTTCAATTCCTGAATATCGATAATTTCACTACGTAGTTGCATTACGGCCTGCAGTTCTGATCGAACAATATCGGCATGAACTCCAGTAGGTGAAACTCCATACAACATGATTCCGGGTCGAACCCAATCACCCAGCGCATTCCGATGCCACAGAATTACTGCTGAGTTCGCTAGGGAGCTGGGCGCATCTAAGCCCTCAGTGGCCTTGTCAAAACACTCCAATTGAAGGCCGACCGATGGTGAGCGATCAACTTGATCGGCATTTGCAAAATGGGTCATGTGATGCATGTGGTAACCACTTGCATGCAAGCGATGGAAGGCGGTACGGTATTGATCCGGCTGAAAACCAAGACGGTTCATTCCAGAATTCAATTTCAGAAAAATACTAATCGGATGCCCAGAATGGTTTTGATAGGATTCGAGCCATTCGACCTGTTTTTGGCTATGAATGACTAAATCACATTTGAGCTGAGATGCCAACTCAAGCTCTTCACGACTGAAGAGCCCTTCTAATAACAGGATGCGCCCACCCCAGCCATGGTCTCTTAACCATTGCGCATCCACAATGTCTAAAAGTGCAAAACCATCGGTAGACTCTAGCCCCTTGAGGGCTGCTTCTAGGTTGTGGCCATAGGCCTTGGCCTTCACAACCGACCAAATCTTGGACTCTGGGGCAAGTTCACGGACTCGACTTAAATTATGACGAAAGGCTTCAGTGTGTATAGTTGCCAAAATTGGTCTATTAATCAAGCGATTAGCTGATGTGCCCATATCTGCCTCTCCTTTCATGTTTTAATTACGTTAATGACTAGATTGTACGAATGAACCGCAGTTTTTACATCATTATGGCGGCGCAATTTTTTTCGTCGCTTGCTGATAACGCATTGCTGATCGCAGCAATCGCACTCTTGGTCCAGCTTAACGCTCCGGCCTGGATGACTCCTTTACTCAAATTATTCTTCGTTCTCTCCTACGTAGTGTTGGCAGCCTTTGTGGGAGCCTTTGCAGACTCCCGCCCTAAGGGTAATGTCATGTTCATTACCAATACGATCAAATTCGTTGGCTGTGTGGTGATGCTCTTTGGTAGCCACCCTTTATTGGCTTACGCCATCGTCGGTTTAGGCGCCGCCGCATACTCCCCTGCTAAATACGGCATCCTGACTGAATTGCTCCCCCCAGAAAAGCTGGTGGCAGCAAATGGCTGGATTGAGGGCCTTACTGTTGGGTCCATCATCATGGGTACCGTGCTTGGCGGTGTACTTATCAGCAAAACGGTTTCTCAGGGCCTTCTCAGTCTAGATATGCCTGTTTTAGAAACCGGCATTGATACAGCAGCAGAATCCGCAATACTCATCATCATGATGATTTACGTGCTGGCAGCACTAATTAATTTACGCATCCCAGATACTGGAGCGCGCTATGTCTCACAAAAAACTAATCCCATCGAGCTGGTAAAAGACTTTGCCATCTGCTTTAGGACTCTGTGGGATGACCGGCTCGGTCAAATTTCATTAGCGGTAACAACCCTTTTTTGGGGTGCTGGGGCCACTTTGCAATTTATTGTCATTAAGTGGGCTCAGGTCGCACTCCACATGACTTTGTCACAGGGGGCCATCCTTCAGGCGATCTCTGCATTTGGGGTAGCTGGAGGCGCCGTTTGGGCGGCCTGGCGAGTACCCCTTCGCAGCTCACTCAAAGTGCTGCCTTACGGCATTGCCATGGGTCTTGTCGTCTGCGTCTTGGCTATCTACAACTCAGATATGTTGCCCAATACAACTATTTTTACAATCGCTCAATTTGAGATCTCCCTCAATTTGCTACCAGCGTATTTTTTACTTGTCTTGGTTGGCTGGTTGGCTGGATATTTTGTAGTGCCAATGAATGCACTCTTGCAGCATCGTGGCCACGTCCTCATGTCTGCCGGCCATTCTATTGCCGTACAAAACTTCAATGAGAATATTTCTGTATTGATGATGTTATCCATCTATTCTGGATTGATTTGGCTGGATGCACCGGTTCAGGCGGTGATTATTGGATTTGGCCTTACGGTCAGCATACTCATGTGGCTGGTTATTAAGCGTCACGCTGCAAACCAAGCTGAATATGACTCAATGCACTTAATTGGTGAGCATAAGCACTAGGCCTTTAGCTGTTTTGCAATACGGATTTAGCAAGCAGTAGATCTTGCCAAAATAAGGCCCTGTCCTTTGGCCTTGAAATCAATTGATTCAATTCAAAAGTGGCGATAAGCGGTAGATCTTCTGCTCCATCGGCATTGATAGCCAGCACAGTTTCGCGAAGTTCCGGCAGTCCATCACGCTCACCAGATAACTTCTGCGCCGCAGCACCACCAAATGCCAGCGCAACTATTGGCGAGCCATCTTGAGGCAACTGCTCTGGGTTGAATTTGTCAGAAGGAGCTTTCCAGGACCACTCTTGGGGAGTTAGACCAAGTACGCGAATGATGCTCTGAAAGAAGAGCTCCGCATCGCCTTGGGGCTTATTGCCAAAAAACCACCAGATGCCTGAAGAAGCTCTATCTTTAGCTGGGGTAAGCGCAAGGGTTTCGCTAGTTAAAGCCACGGACTGCTCCCCCACTTCTTCAGTGGTAACTATAGTTTCAGAGGCTTGCGGAACGACATCGCGTGAAGTCCACTCAGTGATGCCCATCTCTTTAAGAAAAGTAGAATTTGTACTCATATTCATTCCTCAAGCTTAATCGATTTAGCAAGAACCCATGCATCCTCTCGCAATCCACTTGTGGCGTCCGCAGGGTAATAATTTTTGCGTAAGCCGATTTGCTCATACCCTAAACTTTGGTAAAGCTGTAGAGCGCTGACATTGCTTGGCCTAACCTCCAAAATGATCCGAGGCATTTTTTTCTGACAAGCCACGCCTTCAATCGCATTCATGATTTTGGCGCCAATACCTAAACGACGCAATTTTGGTGATACGGTAATATTTAAGAGGTGCATCTCATCAACCGCCGGAAATAATACGCAATAGGCCCAGAGGATTTCAGGGTCAAGATAACTTCCTTTAATTACATCCTCTAGCTGCGGCCTGATGCAATAAGCCCAATGTCCCGCTGCTAGTGAATCGGAGAAATTACCTTTAGTCCATGGATGTATATGTGAGGCAGATTCGATTACTAAGACCGAATCTAAGTCTGCAGTTGTCATCGGCAAAAAAGAAAGCTCTGATACACCTTCTGTACTGGACATTGAGTTGATGTTGTCAACCATGTTGTTGGCTACGCTCCGCCGAGGTAAAGGCAACTTTATTACGAATATAAAGTGGCTCCAGTAGGTGAACGTCCTGCTGTAAGCCTTTGCGCCACATATCCTGAGCGCAGGCTAAAACACCTTGGGCATCGACGCCTATAGCTGCATCTAGATGACTACTGGGAAATGGACTTGATATTAATGCAAAAAGGCGGTCGCCAAATTCTGTAATCGCGCTACCAGCTAGATACTCTGCCTCATTCAGATTAACAAGCTCTGGAGATGACAAGTGGATATCGCCGAGGCGATTTGGAAGAGCTTTTGATGAGGCTTGATATGTTGCCCAGTAAACCTCCCCCATACGGGCGTCAACAGCCACGACAAATGTCTGGGCTCCAGAGGCAATAAAGGCAGGTTGAAGAATGAGCTGAGCTGCAATGGCATCTAGACTGGCTACAGGGAGCACAGGCAGCTTGGTTGCAATTGCCAGACCCTGAACAACAGCGACACCTAAGCGAACCCCTGTAAAGGCTCCAGGGCCAACACCCACTGCGATTGCATCGAGTAAAGCAAGTTCGCTAGATGTTTCGTTTAGTAATTCCTCAATCCAAGGCAATAAGAGTTGGCTAGCGCCAGCCGACACTTTTTGGTGGCGGACCAGTGGCGCTACATCGCCTAAAGATAAAGCCACCGAACACCACGCTGAGGAGGTATCGATGGCCAATATACGGGTCAATTTGGACTCTCTTATTACTTATGAACTCAGACCCACAATGATATCTGGTGGAGCTTGAACAAGTTCAATCAAGACACCTTCACCACAAAATGGAAACTCTTCATTTCCTTTGGGGTGAACGAAAGTAATGTCATAGCCAGCAGCACCCTTGCGAATGCCGCCCGGAGCAAAACGTAAACCTTGTGCTGAAAGCCACTCCACGGCTTTTGGCAAATCATCAACCCATAAACCTATATGGTTAAGTGGAGTCTGATGAACAGCAGGTTTC
Source organism: Polynucleobacter aenigmaticus (assembly GCF_002206635.1). Lineage (GTDB taxonomy): Bacteria > Pseudomonadota > Gammaproteobacteria > Burkholderiales > Burkholderiaceae > Polynucleobacter > Polynucleobacter aenigmaticus. The sequence continues at coordinate 103,931 of NZ_NGUO01000010.1, forward strand.
TTTTCAATATCGAATGGCTGCATCAGATCGACCTCAATCTCATGTACGCCTTTACCAATTGCACAAATATCTTCATCCACGTTTTCACGCTCAGAAATAAAAGTGCTCTTATATTCAAAACCCAATAACTCAACCCAAAGCTTTCGCAGGCGGTCTTTATTCTCGCCGCCAATAGCTATTTGCTGAATGCCTAATATCTTAAATGGCTTAGTCATGATGCGCCTTATTCAAAGCGGATAATCAATTGATCCACTGCCAAGCTTTCACCCACATTGGCGCAGATTTCAGCTACGACACCGTCTTGAGCTGCAAGTAATGTGTTCTCCATCTTCATCGCTTCAATTGCAGCTAATTTTTGACCAGCAGTAACTGCCTCGCCAACTTTGACGGAAATGTTGGTCAAGAGACCTGGCATCGGCGACAAGACTAGCTTCGATGTATCCGGTGGAACCTTAACTAACATGCGACGCTGCAGCTCTGCGCCCAATGGACTTAGGACCATGCATTCGTAGTGTGCACCATCTAAAACCAGTACATATTTGACGCCCTTGCGCTCCACTTGCGCCGTGATCTTGTGAGTTCCATTGATAGTGGCGCGCAAGCAAAGTTCACCTGGACGCCAATTACTGACGATGTTGTAGCGGCTAACGTCACCCTCTTCATCGATATAAACTGAATACACACCGTCTTTTAGCTCTACCCGAATTGCAATTTCTTGAATATCGTCACTTGAGCCAACGCGCGTACCAGTAACAATGACAAATTTCTTCGCAATCGTCATCTCATGACCAGCTAGTTGACCATCAATCATCTGGATATGCTCAAGATAGCGGTAGCGCATAAATGCCGCGAGAGCTGCTAAACGCTTGGGATCAGAAGGCTGGACAGAATCCTTTTTGAAGCCGTCTGGATATTCTTCAGCAATAAAGCCGGTCGTGAAATCGCCAGATACAAAACGGGGATGCTGCAACAGAGCGGCCTGGAAAGGAATATTCGAATGAATGCCGCGAATCACAAAATCATTTAGTGCGGAACGCATCTTTTCAATAGCCTCGGTACGATCCTTGCCATGTACGATCAACTTCGCAATCATGGAGTCGTAGTGCATCGGAATCTCACCACCCTCGTAGACGCCGGTATCTACACGCACACCATCAATCTCTGCTGGAGGGCGATATTTAACCAAACGACCGGTAGATGGCAGGAAGTTACGAAAAGGATCGTCCGCATTAATGCGACACTCCATTGACCAACCATCAAGCTTAATATCTTCCTGCTTAAATGCCAGCTTCTCACCAGCAGCAACGCGAATCATCTGCTCCACTAAATCCAAGCCAGTGATACCTTCGGTTACTGGGTGCTCTACTTGCAAGCGGGTATTCATCTCCAGGAAGTAGAAGGATTTATCTTTACCAACTACAAACTCCACGGTACCAGCGGATTGATAGTTAACAGCCTTAGCCAACGAAACGGCTTGCTCACCCATTGCCTTACGTGTAGCAGGATCAATAAATGGGGATGGCGCCTCTTCAATCACCTTTTGATGGCGACGCTGAATGGAGCAATCACGCTCACCCAAGTACACCACGTTCCCTTGTGAGTCACCCAGCACTTGAATCTCAATATGACGAGGACCTTCGACAAACTTTTCGATGAAAACGCGATCATCACCAAAACTGTTGAGCGCCTCTGTACGGCAGGCAGTAAAACCTTCAAATGTTTCTTTGTCATTAAATGCAACACGCAAACCTTTGCCACCACCGCCTGCAGATGCTTTAATCATGACGGGATAACCAATGCCTTGCGCAATCTTGACGGCATCCTCAGCCTTCTCAATTGCTTCATTAAAACCAGGAATCGTATTAACCTTAGCTTCAATTGCCAATTTCTTGGAGGCAATCTTGTCACCCATTGCGGCGATCGACTGATGTTTTGGACCTATGAATACAATGCCCTCTTCTTCGCAGCGACGTGCAAACTGTTCGTTTTCAGATAAAAAACCATAGCCTGGGTGAACCGCTTCAGCGCCCGTATCTTTACAGGCCTGAATAATGCGATCCATTACTAAGTAGGATTCGCGCGATGGTGCAGGCCCTATGCAAACTGCCTCATCGGCCATTTGAACGTGGCGCGCCTCCTTATCAGCTTCGGAGTAGACGGCTACAGTCTTAATGCCCATCTTCTTAGCTGTTTTCATTACCCGGCAAGCAATCTCACCGCGGTTAGCAATCAAAATTTTCTTAAACATTTTCGTAGTCATGATGTATCGGCGCCTTAAAGAGGAATATTGCCGTGTTTACGCGGTGGGTTGGTCAGCTCTTTATCCTTAAGCATCGCCAATGAGCGTGAGATACGCTTGCGGGTTTCATGAGGCAAGATCACGTCGTCAATATAGCCACGACGCCCTGCAACAAACGGATTAGCAAACTTCGCTTTGTACTCAGCTTCACGCGCAGTGATTTTCTCTGGATCAGACTTCTCCTCACGGAAGATGATCTCCACTGCACCTTTCGGGCCCATTACGGCGATTTCTGCTGAAGGCCAGGCAAAGTTAACGTCGCCACGCAAATGTTTAGAAGCCATTACGTCATAAGCTCCACCATACGCTTTGCGAGTAATCAATGTCACCTTGGGTACAGTGCAATCGGCATAGGCATATAGCAGCTTAGCCCCGTGCTTAATGATGCCGCCGTACTCTTGAGATGTTCCAGGCATAAATCCAGGCACGTCCACCAAAGTCACTACGGGAATATTGAAGGCATCACAAAAACGCACGAAACGCGCAGCCTTAATGGATGCCTTGATATCCAAACAACCGGCCAACACTAATGGTTGATTTGCAACGATCCCTATCGAGCGCCCTTCCATACGGGCAAAGCCGATCAAGATATTTTTTGCGTAATCTGGTTGCAATTCAAAGAACTCGCCATCATCAACAATCTTCTCAATCAACTCTTTCATGTCGTACGGTTGATTCGGATTGCTTGGAACCAGGGTATCTAAAGAGAAATCAGGCTCTTCAGTACGCATCGCCCCATTGATCATGGGCGGCTTTTCGCGATTAGATAATGGGAGGTAGTTGAAGAAACGACGAAGCATCATGATTGCATCAACGTCATTGTCAAATGCTAAATCACAAACACCTGAGATAGTCGAGTGCGTGACGGCGCCACCCAACTCTTCAGCCGTCACATCCTCATGCGTCACAGTCTTTACCACCTCTGGACCAGTCACAAACATGTATGAACTGTCTTTGACCATGAAGATAAAATCGGTCAACGCTGGAGAATAAACCGCACCACCTGCTGATGGGCCCATGATCAAAGAGATTTGAGGAATTACTCCGGAAGCAGTCACGTTGCGCTGGAAAATTTCGGCATAGCCGCCCAAGGAAGCCACACCCTCTTGAATGCGTGCCCCACCAGAGTCGTTCAAGCCAATCACAGGGGCGCCAACTTTTAGCGCCTGATCCATAATCTTGCAAATTTTCTCAGCATGCGCCTCAGAGAGAGAGCCACCTAAAACAGTAAAATCTTGTGAAAATACAAATACTAAGCGGCCATTAATCATGCCGTAACCAGTAACAACACCATCACCAGGAACAGTTTGGTCGGCCATTCCGAAATCATGGCAGCGATGCTCAACGAACATATCCCATTCTTCGAAGGTGCCAGCATCTAGCAAAAGTTCGATGCGCTCACGTGCAGTCAGCTTCCCTTTGGAATGCTGAGCAGCAATGCGCTTTTGTCCGCCGCCTAATCTGGCAAGCTCGCGCTTAGCTTCAAGCTGTTGAATGATTTCCTTCATAACTACTCCTTAGAAAAATTCGTGTCCCATTGCCTCAAGCAAACGTCGCGCAGCAACAGAAGCGGCCATGGTTCCTTGATTAACCTCGGCACTCAAGACTGGTAAAAGTGTTTGTACTGCCGGGTGATTCTGAAATGCATTTTTAAGTCCTACATCAATACGATCCCACATCCAAGCGCCTGATTGTTGTTTACGGCGCGCTTGCAATTGGCCATTGGCGGTTTGTAGCTTTTGAAAATGCAGAATTTTTTCCCATAATTCAGGTACGCCATTGCCCTCTAAAGCACTGAGGGTCATCACAGTGGGATGCCAAAACTCTCGATCGTGGGAAGCGTGATCAGGATTTCCCTGAAAACCTAAGAGACGTAACGAGCTGGTAATAAATAATTGCGCGCGCATAGCGGCATTGGGGTCAATGTCCACTTTGTTGATTGCAATCAGATCAGCAATTTCCATGACGCCTTTTTTGATAGCCTGAAGATCATCGCCTGCATTCGGAAGTTGTAATAGCAAGAACATATCCGTCATGCCCGCAACAGCAATTTCGCTCTGACCAACACCAACCGTTTCAACGATGACGATATCAAATCCAGCCGCTTCAGCAACGAGCATGGCTTCACGGGTCTTTTCAGCCACACCACCTAAGGTGCAAGAAGACGGGCTTGGACGGATAAATGCCTTATCCAATACAGACAGTCTCTCCATACGGGTTTTATCGCCGAGAATGGAGCCACCAGATAGGCTTGAAGAAGGATCGATTGCGAGTACTGCAACGCGATGGCCTCTTTCAATCAGATACAAGCCTAAGGTTTCAATTAATGTAGATTTTCCAACGCCAGGCACCCCGGATATGCCAAGACGAAAAGACTTACCCGTTTTTGGTAATAAGGTATTGAGAACTTCATCGGCACGCTTGCGATGATCCATGCGCGTGGATTCAAGCAAAGTAATAATCTTGGCCAAAGCCCGGCGCTGCAATGATGAAGGCGCACCAGTGAGGTCATTTACTAACGCCTGGTCAACTGCATTTAGCATGCTGATGTACTCTTTATCAATCTATGCTTACTGTGGCTTTGCAGATTTACGAATCTGCTCAAGCACATCCTTGGCAGATGCTGGGATCGGTGTACCGGGACCATAAATGCCTTTGACACCAGCTTCGTACAAGAAGTCATAATCCTGCCTTGGGATAACGCCACCCACGAACACGATAATGTCATCCGAACCCTGTTTCTTCAGTTCGGCAATGATGGCTGGAACCAGAGTCTTATGTCCAGCAGCAAGTGTCGAGATACCCAAAGCATGAACGTCATTCTCAATGGCCTGACGTGCACACTCTTCTGGCGTTTGGAATAAAGGTCCAATATCTACGTCAAAGCCCAAATCCGCGAATGCGGTAGCGACCACTTTGGCTCCGCGGTCATGGCCATCCTGACCCAATTTTGCAATCATGACGCGTGGACGACGACCGAAATCTTTTGCGAAATCAGCGATTTCGACTTTCAATTTCTCCCAGCCTTCTGCTGAGTCATAAGCAGCTGCATACACACCGGTCACCTTTTGAGTATCGGCGCGATGGCGCCCGTAAATTTTTTCTAATGCATCAGATACTTCGCCAACCGTAGCGCGCAAGCGAATTGCTTGAACCGCCAACTCCAGCAAATTGCCAGTCTTGTCCTCTGCGGCCTTGGTTAAAGCCTCTAATGCAGCTTCCACCTTCTTAGCATCACGTTTTGCTTTGATGTTTTTCAAACGAACAACCTGGCTTTCGCGAACCTTGTCGTTATCGATCATCAAGACATCGACTAGATCCTCTTTGCCAAGTTTGTATTTATTAACACCAACAATCACATCAGAACCAGAATCAATCTTGGCCTGCTTCTCAGCGGCAGCCGCTTCAATCTTCAGCTTAGCCCAACCACTTTCAACTGCCTTAGTCATTCCGCCCATGGCATCGACTTCTTGAATAATCTCCCACGCTTTATCGGCCATTTCTTGCGTGAGGTTTTCCATCATGTAGGAGCCGGCCCAAGGATCGATCACACTAGTGATATGAGTCTCTTCCTGCAGTATTAATTGGGTATTACGGGCGATACGACTGGAGAACTCAGACGGCAATGCAATCGCCTCATCAAATGAATTGGTGTGCAAAGACTGTGTACCACCAAATATGGCCGCCATTGCTTCGACAGTCGTACGAACTACGTTGTTGTAAGGATCTTGTTCAGTCAAAGACCAGCCTGAGGTTTGGCAGTGAGTACGCAACATTAATGACTTAGCATTCTTTGGCTCGAAGGACTTCATGATGCGCCACCACAAGAGTCTTGCAGCGCGTAGCTTGGCAACCTCTAAATAGAAGTTCATGCCAATCGCAAAGAAGAAAGAGAGGCGTCCAGCAAAAACATCAACATCCAAGCCCTTAGCAAGTGCCGTTTTTACATACTCTTTACCATCGGCTATTGTGAATGCTAGTTCAAGAACTTGGTTCGCACCCGCCTCTTGCATGTGATAACCCGAAATCGAGATCGAGTTAAATTTTGGCATGTGCTTAGCGGTGTACTCAATGATGTCCCCAATGATGCGCATCGAAGGCTCTGGTGGGTAGATATAGGTATTGCGCACCATGAACTCTTTCAGAATGTCATTCTGAATGGTTCCTGATAGCAACTCCTGTTTTACGCCCTGCTCTTCACCAGCAACAATATAACCAGCCAATACCGGCAACACTGCACCATTCATCGTCATCGAAACAGATACTTTGTCTAATGGAATGCCATCAAACAAAATTTTCATATCTTCAACAGAATCAATGGCAACACCGGCTTTACCAACGTCACCCGTAACACGTGGATGATCGGAGTCATAGCCACGATGAGTTGCTAAGTCGAATGCAACTGATACGCCTTGACCACCTGCATCAAGCGCCTTGCGGTAAAACGCATTGGATTCTTCCGCAGTAGAAAATCCTGCGTACTGGCGAATAGTCCATGGGCGCACGGAGTACATCGTTGCTTGTGGTCCACGTACAAATGGCTCAAATCCAGGCAATGAATGTGTGTACTGAAGTCCCTCAATATCCTCTGCGGTATACAAGGCCTTGAGATGAATTCCATCTGGCGTCTGCCAGCCTAATTTATCAACATCACCATTGGGTGCTGACTTTTGGGCTGATTTTTTCCATGCGTCTAGAGTGCTCTCTGGCACATCTGGCCAAGTATTAGATGTATTCATTGCGGACTTTTTTTCACTTGCACTCATAAAGCACTCCCGGTTGGCTTTATTACATTGTTGCTAAATTTGTAGGCCTATTTTGCTTGACTTTTATTTATTTGTCTAGATACTGTATACATAATTATGAATACAAAACTAATTAATAGACCCCTCTACGAAGATGTGGCAGAACGTCTGCGTGAGCAAATTTTCTCCCATGAATTAGCTCCAGGCAGCTGGCTAGACGAACAAAGCCTAGCCTTAGCCTTCGGTATTAGCCGGACTCCGATGCGTGAAGCCATCAAGGTTTTAGCCTCTGAGGGGCTTGTAACTACCAAAATGAATAAGGGTGCCTACGTAACTGAGGTTGATAGGCGTGATTTAGAGCAAATCTTCACCGTCCTCTCCCTCCTCGAGGGTCAAGCTGCAAAAGAAACGGCCCTTAAGGCAACTGAAGCCCAATTGACGCAGTTAGATGATTTGCATCACCGGCTAGAAAAGGCAGCCGCTGACAGGGACTTGGAGCAATTCTTCGAAATTAATGTGAAATTTCATGATGTAATTGGGGAAATCGCTGGAAATAAGTGGATGAATGGGGTCATTGCTGATCTGCGTAAGGTTCTTAAGCTCCAAAGGCGTGATTCTTTGAGTCGTGGCGGTCGCTTACTAAGCTCGCTAATTGAACACCGTGAGATTCTTCAGGCAATCCTCAAGAGGGACTCCTTGGCTGCAGAAGCAGCTATGCGCAAGCACCTGGCTCGCGGATTAGAGGCGACCAAGTAATCAGATCTTTCAGGTAATCGCTCTATAAAGAACAAAGGCTTAGGTGGTGAACCTAAGCCTTTTATTTAACGCCGTAACGCCGGAGAATTACTTCTTAACTACGAAATTTCCTGGCAATGTGGCAATGTAAGCAGCAATATCGTGCATGTCAGCATCAGAGAAAGTCTGCACCTGAGAGGACATCACAGCGTTATTGCGACCAAACTGAGCATTGGTATTGCCAACTTTGTAGGCGCGCAAAGCGTAATACACATAATCAGCGTATTGGCCGGCTAACTTTGGATATGCCGGAAGAATTGGGGCATTTAAGCCTGCGCCATGGCAAGAAGCACAATTGGCCTTCTCAACAAGTGCCTGGCCTTTATCAGCGCTAGCAGCTTGAGCTAAGCCGATGCTGGATAAGAAAATAGCGGTAATTAGTGCGAATTTCATAGACGTGTCTCTAGGTATCACTTCAATGGGTTTTTGGGTGAGCTGGCAGTTTGCGCAGCGTAGTACTCGCCAATATCGGCCATGTCCTGATCAGACAAGCTGGCAGCAATTGAACGCATCGTTGGATGTTTTCTTTCACCCTTTTTATAAGCCGTTAAAGCACTAGCAATATAAGCTGCGTTTTGGCCACCAATCATTGGCACCTTGTATACAAAAGGATAATCAGCGCGATAGTCAGGAATGGAATGGCAGCCTATACAGAGCCAAACCTTACCTTGGCCAGCTTGAGCTGAGCCCTTTTCATCGGCAGCCTGAGCTGAAACGCCAACAAGAGCCATGCTTGCGCAGATGGCCAATTGGGAAAGAATGAGGTGTTTTTTCATAGAAATCATCATTAACGAGTTTGATTTAGATCAATTTGGAGAGAGTATAGCGGAGACGGACTGAGATTCTCTATTTCAAAGCTTGGAATCGGTAAAAACACTGAAAATACCAGCCCTTTTACCTATACTTGAGCGCTATTTAACGACAAATTGATTGCTCGCAACAATGACTAAGACTAAATCCCGTTTTGATGGCTCACAAAGCTATGTAGCCACTGATGATCTGAAATTGGCAGTGAATGCCGCCATTCAACTCCAGCGGCCATTATTAATTAAGGGCGAACCCGGAACGGGTAAAACCATGTTGGCCGAGGAGGTTGCTGCAGCACTCAATATGCCTTTAATGCAGTGGCATATTAAGTCGACAACTAAGGCTCAACAAGGTCTTTATGAGTATGACGCAGTCAGCCGCCTAAGAGACTCCCAACTGGGCGACGCAAAAGTAAACGACATTCGTAACTACATTGTTAAAGGTGTTCTTTGGCAAGCGTTTGAAGCAGATGAACCGGTTGTCTTGCTGATTGATGAAATTGATAAAGCAGATATTGAGTTTCCGAATGATCTACTTCGTGAAATTGATCGCATGGAATTTTATGTATATGAGACACGAGAGATCATTAAAGCCAAGCATCGCCCCCTCGTCATCATCACCTCCAATAATGAAAAAGAGTTACCTGACGCCTTCTTGCGTCGCTGCTTCTTTCATTACATCACTTTCCCCGATGCAGGAACGATGCAGAGCATTGTGGATGTTCACCACCCCAATATCAAACAAGAATTGCTGGAGGCAGCCCTTAAGTCCTTTTATCAAATCCGGTCTCTGCCAGGATTAAAGAAGAAGCCATCGACTTCTGAATTAATTGATTGGTTAAAGCTGTTGTTGGCTGAGGATATTCCAGCGCAAGCACTCTACAGCAGTGAAGAGAAAATTGTTATCCCACCTTTGCATGGTGCCTTACTAAAAAATGAGCAGGATATTCACCTATTTGAACGCTTAGTTGCGATGAATCGAAATCATCGTTGATCGTATACGGCGTCCACTAAGTCATGCTGATTCAATTCTTTCTTAATTTAAAGGAGGCTAAGGTTCCCGTTTCAGTTCGGGAATTTTTAACCCTGCTTGAAGCTTTAAAGGAAGGTGTCATTGAACCCTCGATTGATGAGTTCTACCAATTGGCTCGCATGACTTTAGTAAAATATGAGCAGCACTTTGATCGATTTGATCAGGTCTTTGGCTCTTATTTTAAGGGCGTTGAACAAATCATTGCCCTCGCACCAGACATCCCACTCGATTGGCTCGAAAAAAAGTTGCAACGTGTATTAACTGCTGAGGAAAAAGCGGCACTTAAGAAGCTGGGCGGGCCTGAGGAATTACAAAAGCGCTTGCAAGAGCTCATGAAGGAGCAAAAAGAATGGCATGGCGGCGGCAATAAATGGATTGGTGCTGGCGGCTCATCTCCATTTGGTCATAGCGGCTACCACCCAGAAGGTATTCGGATCGGTGGCGAGAGTGCCGGTAATAGAACAGCAATCAAGGTGTGGGAAGCGCGAGAATTTAAAGACTATGACAGTGACCTCAGCCTAGGAACCCGCAATATCAAAATGGCGCTTCGGCGCTTACGTCGTTTTGCCAGGGAGGGCTCAAGCCTTGAATTAGATTTGGATAAGACCATCCATTCCACCGCAGCCAATGCGGGCATGCTCGATATCCAAATGCGGCCTGAACGCCACAATCAAGTTAAGGTCTTGCTGTTGATGGATGTAGGCGGATCAATGGATGACCACATCCAGCGTATTTCTGAATTGTTTACCGCTGTCAAAACAGAATTTAAGCATCTGGAGTACTACTACTTTCATAACTGTGTGCATGAACATCTATGGCAAAGTAATCGCCGCCGGCGAGATCAAGTCACCTCGACACAAGACATCATGAATAAGTATGGGTCCGACTACAAACTCATTTTTATTGGAGATGCCACTATGTCTCCTTATGAAATTCTGAGTCCCAACGGATCCGTCGAATACAACAACCGCGAGACTGGAGCTTCTTGGATCAATCGACTGATTGATCATTTCCCCCACTTTGCTTGGCTTAATCCTGAGCCAGAATCTGTATGGCAGTACCGACAATCAATCGATATCATGCAAGGCCTCATGAAAGATCGGATGTACCCTGTGACTATGAATGGTCTTGAGAGAGCCATGCGGCAACTTTCCAAGTAAGATTTGCCCATATCAAATATTTTTTATTTCATTTCAATCATCTTTTTATTTTTACTTAAACACTATGACAAACCATATTTGCGATCGCCTTAAAACACTTGGCATTGATTTACCTCCACCTGGACCCCCTGCCGCCGCATATGTGATGGCCGCCACGACCGGCAATACCGTTTTTCTATCTGGCCATATCGCCAAGAAAGATGGGAAGCCCTGGGTTGGTAAGCTTGGTCAAGACATGGATACAGAAACAGGTAAGGCTGCTGCAAAGTCGATTGCGATTGATTTAATTGCTACCTTGCAAAATCACCTGGGCTCACTGGATAAGGTAAAGCGCATCGTGAAGGTAATGGGTCTAGTGAACTCCACTTCGGAATTTACCGAACAACACCTGGTTATCAATGGCTGCTCAGAACTACTCTTTGAGGTATTTGGTGATGCCGGAAAACATGCTAGAAGTGCATTTGGTGTGGCGCAGATCCCTTTAGGCGCTTGCGTCGAGATCGAACTCATTGCCGAGATTTAAGAGCTTAGCTTAAGCTTAATTTGTACTCTTGGATGTCTTCCGGTGTGTCGACATCCAATACAAATGCCCGATTGTTCGTGCGCATGATGTGTACTTTTTCAGGATGAGCATCCATATAGGCACGGCAAACCATTCCCGGGGCAGCCAAAACTTCTTGAACTGCTTTGCTGGAAAATAGCACTGGATTACCACGCTCTCCATTAACCATTGGCAGGATAACTTCTTCTCCAGCCTTGCAATGAGAAAATTCTTGGAGTAATTCTTGAATTTCTTTGGCGCCTATCTCAGGTTGGTCTGATAGTGCAAGCAGCAAGACATCAAACTGGCTTTGGAGTGACTCTAGACCCAATCGAACCGATGAGGCCTGGCCCATTTGTGGCGCTAGATTTCGAATGGACTTAATTGGGAACGCTAAAGAAGTATTGATCTTTTCAATCTCAGACTCGATCACTTCCGCATGAAAGCCCGTTACGGCAATGTATTCAGTAGGCATAAATATCTGAATAGCGTTTGATAAATACTCTAAAAGGGTATGGTCTTCTTTACGGAGTAAGGCTTTGGGGTGCTTACCTAGACGACTACCCTCACCTGCAGCGAGCAATAGAACTGCAAGGCGCAACTTCGGAGCTTGAGTAGATGGGCTAGAACTTATCATTAGAGAGATAATAATTACATTAATAGTAAAAAAATAATAAATACAAAAATATTGAAGATAAGAGATGAATAGCACCGATTTAAGCGTATTAAAAGCGGCGGTAGATTGGCTCAAATCTGGCCATCGCGTTGCCATTGCTACCGTAGTCCAAACTTGGGGTTCAGCCCCAAGGCCAATTGGCTCATGGCTTGCCATTAGGGATGATGGACAAGTAACGGGATCGGTTTCTGGTGGATGCGTCGAGGATGACCTGATTCGTCGAGTTCAAGCTGAAATCTTGACCCGAGACTTACCCGAGATGGTGGTCTATGGCGTGAGCCAAAAGGAGGCTGCTCGCTTTGGTCTGCCCTGTGGTGGCACCTTAAGATTACTGGTAGAGCCCAAACCTGAGCTAGATGTTTTGGAGGCAATCCTGGCCTCCATCTCCAGTCACCAAATTACCTCCCGTACAGTTGATCTCAGTACTGGCAAATCCAAACTGGAATCTGGTAACCGCAATGAGGCTTTTATTTGCAATGACAAGCTTATGAAAACTACTTACGGCCCACGCTGGCGTATGGTGATCATTGGTGCGGGACAGTTGTCGCTTTATACGGCAGACTTTGCGCTGGCATCAGACTTTGAAGTCATTGTCATTGATCCGCGTGATGAATATGCTGAAGGCATTAATCGCGAGCACATCCAGTTTATTAAAGGGATGCCAGATGATGTTTTACTGGAAATAGGAGTTGACTCTCATACAGCAGTAGTTGCCTTGACGCACGACCCTAAGCTCGATGACATGGCCCTTATGGAGGCGCTAAAGTCCCCCGCTTTTTATGTCGGCGCGTTAGGTAGTAGAGTGAATACTCAAAAACGCAAAGACCGCCTACTAGAATTTGATGTGACCCAAGAACAAGTTGAGCGACTGCATGGTCCTGTAGGCTTGTTCATAGGCGCCCTGACTCCGCCTGAAATTGCTGTATCGATTTTGGCGGAAGTGATTGCCGTCAAATACGGCATACCCATTCCCAAAAAAAACCTAAATAAAGAAAAACCTGATCGGTAGTTTGATCGGGTTTTTTATTTGCTGGATTACTACTCTGTAGTAAGTGGCTTAATTTGCTTTAAGCTTGCCATCTTTAAGTCGCGGCTCAACAAAGTGTCCTTTGCGAGCACGATTACCCGCAAATGACTTCAAGGTTTTTGCATCCAGATTTAGCTCGGTTGGTTTGCCTGCACGGCCTGCACCAGAATATGTGGCGCCATCAGACCCAACCGCAATAGCGGAGGCAAGTTTCTCTTTGTCCTCTAAGCCCATCAAGATCACACCCTTACCGCCAGTAGGCAGACGCTTGAGCTCATCCAATGGGAAAACCAATAGCTTGGAACCCTCAGAGAGACAAGCTACCTGCTTCATTCCGGCAGTTACTTTTGCCGCACCTAGAGGAGCGTCGCCGCTTGGGAATTTGCTATCGATACCAACAAATGACTTGCCTGCTTTATTACGCGTGGTCATATCGGCAACGTTGGCCAAGAAGCCATTACCCGATCTAGTGGATATCAATACCAAATCATCTGACTGACCAGCGTAATACGCCACCATTTGGGATCCAGCGGCCAAGTTTACAAAACTCGTCAATGGCGAACCATCGCCGCGGGCACCAGGTAAGTCACTTACGGGGACCGTGTAAACGCGGCCATCGCTACCGAAGCCCTGGATAACGTCGATCGTACGACATTCAAAGGTGCTGTAGAGCGCATCTCCCGCCTTGAAGCCAAACTGAGTTGCATCATGCTCATGACCCTGGCGAACACGTACCCAACCTTTTTGAGAGACGATCACTGTTACCGGCTCGTCCAGTACTTTAGTCTCTGCAATAGCGCGCTTATCCTCTAGAATCAAGGTCCGGCGGTCATCACCAAAATCCTTCATATCGGATTCGATTTCTTTGATGATGCGTTTGCGAAGCACAGTGTCACTTTGTAATAAGCCCTGCAGATCATCGCGCTCTGATTTGAGCTCTTTGAGTTCTTGCTCAATCTTGATGCCTTCTAGGCGTGCCAGCTGACGCAAGCGGATATCCAAAATGTCTTCCGCTTGGCGATCGCTGAGTTTGAACTCTTTAATGAGGTCTGCCTTAGGCTCGTCACTATTGCGAATAATCTTAATTACCTTATCAATATTTAGAAGAACAATTAAGCGCCCTTCTAAAATATGCATCCGGTCATTGACCTTTCCTAAGCGATGCTGTGTACGGCGTGTCACCGTTCCCACCCTAAAAGAAATCCACTCAGAGATGATCTCTTTTAGTCCTTTTTGACGTGGACGACCATCAGTGCCTATCATCACCAAGTTCATTGGCGCATTGGACTCTAATGAAGTATGGGCTAGTAATAGGTTTACGAACTCATTGACATCGATATTTTTACTCTTAGGCTCAAATACCAAACGCACTGCCGCATCTTTGCTGGATTCATCACGAACACCGTCAAGTACATTCAAGATGGTGGACTTGAGATTGTTCTGCTCTGGAGTCAAAGTCTTTTTGCCGACTTTCACCTTGGGATTAGTAATCTCCTCAATCTCTTGTAGTACGCGTTGCGTCGAAGTGGATGGGGGTAATTCATTGACAACAATTTTCCACTGACCGCGAGCGAGCTCCTCAATAGACCAGCGTGCACGCACTTTGAGACTGCCACGACCCGCTTCATAAATCTGTGCAATTTCTCCAGGAGAAGAAATGATTTGACCGCCGCCTGGATAATCGGGGCCAGGCATGATTTCTAGGAGCTCTGAAGTACTCATTTTGGGAGACTTCATCAATGCGATTGCAGCGCTAGCAACTTCACGTAAATTATGAGAAGGAATCTCAGTAGCCATACCAACTGCAATACCGGACGCACCGTTCAACAGAACAAAGGGTAGGCGTGCTGGTAAAAGCTTGGGCTCTTGGAATGATCCATCGTAGTTTGGCGCAAAATCTACCGTACCTTCATCGATCTCGCTCAGCAGCAAGCCAGCAATTTTGGTTAGACGCGCTTCGGTGTAACGCATAGCAGCTGCGCCATCACCATCACGTGAACCGAAGTTACCCTGGCCATCAATTAGCGGATAACGTAGTGAAAAGCTTTGCGCAAGACGCACTAAAGCGTCGTAAGCTGACTGGTCGCCATGGGGATGGAATTTACCTAGTACATCACCCACCACGCGCGCGCTCTTGACTGGTTTTGCATCAGCGCGCAATCCCATCTCACTCATGGAGAACAAGATGCGACGTTGTACTGGCTTTTGACCATCCGATACATCGGGCAATGCACGACCCTTCACTACGCTAATGGCGTAATCAAGGTAAGCGCGCTCCGCATAGACGGCCAGAGTTAAGCTATCTTTGTCATCCTCATTGAGTTCGACTATTTTTGGATCATGAGGGTCCTTGGGGCCACCAGCTTGTGGAGATGCCACTGCATCCACTTCAACAATATCCATCTCAATGGGTTCTGCAGCAAATAAATCTGCTTGATCGGCCGCAGCAATATCGCCAGGAGTTTTTTTAATCGCCATTAGATGTCTGCCTCTACATCATTACCGCGCTCTTCGAGCCAATCACGACGAGCCCCGGATTCGGATTTACCCATCAACATATCCATTGTTTTAATTGTTTCATCTTCCGTCCAAGAGCCCAATGTCACTGGCAATAAGCGGCGGGTATCTGGATTTAAGGTGGTATCCCACAATTGCTCCGCACTCATCTCACCCAATCCTTTAAAGCGAGAGATTTGCCAACCCGACTCTTTGACGCCATCTTTACGCAACTTATCTTCAATCGATTGAAGTTCGCCTATATCTAGGGCATAGATTTTTTGCGCAGGTTTTTTGCCACGTGCTGGTGCATCAACCCTAAACAAGGGTGGTCGTGAAATATGAATGTGACCTAATTGAATTAACTTAGGGAAATGCTTATAAAACAACGTGAGCAGCAATACCTGAATATGCGCCCCATCGACGTCCGCATCGGATAGGATGCACACTTTACCGTAACGCAGGTTCGATAAATCAGGGCTGTCATTAGCACCGTGCGGATCAACGCCGATCGCCACGGCAATGTCATGTACCTCGTTATTAGCAAATAAGCGGTCGCGCTCTGCTTCCCAAGTATTTAGGACCTTGCCTCGCAATGGCAAGATTGCTTGATACTCTTTATTGCGACCCATCTTGGCAGATCCACCTGCTGAATCACCCTCAACGAGGAAGATTTCATTGAGGCTAATATCTTCACTCTCACAATCAGTCAGCTTTCCAGGCAGAACGGCAACACCAGAAGATTTTTTCTTCTCAACCTTTTGACCGGCACGTGTTCTCGCTTGAGCTTGCTTGATTACCAAGTCAGCCAGTTTGCGACCGTAATCCACGTGCTCATTAAGCCAAAGTTCTAATGCAGATTTTGCATATCCAGAAACTAAACGTACTGCGTCTCTGGAATTCAAACGCTCTTTAATCTGCCCCTGGAATTGTGGGTCCAATACTTTGGCAGACAAAATGAAGGAGGCGCGTGCAAAGACATCCTCAGGCATTAACTTGACGCCCTTAGGCTGCAAAGCATGCATTTCAATAAAACCTTTAACAGCATTAAAGAGTCCTTCACGCAAACCACTTTCATGTGTTCCCCCTGCAGGGGTCGGAATCAAGTTCACATAACTCTCGCGCACTGGCGCACCATCTTCAGTCCAAGTCACAACCCAGGCAGCGCCTTCGCCCTCTGCAAAAGAATCATCATCACCATTGCCGGTGGCATATTGCTCACCCTCAAATGGTGGAATTACTTCAGCGCCGTGCCCTGCTTGTGCCATGGCTTCATTTAAATAGCCACGTAAGCCTTGGGCATACTGCCAAGTCTGACTCTCGCCAGACTTTTCTTGAATGAGGGTCACTTTGACGCCCGGCAATAACACTGCCTTTGAGCGCAATAAACGAATTAGCTCTGGCATTGGTATGCCAGGACTATCAAAATACTTACCATCTGGCCATGCGCGTACTCGAGTACCGTGTGATTTATCTTCTTTGCCAGCAGCGTTGGTCTTGAGTTTTTCGATGACCCTGCCATCAGCAAATGCCAAAGTAGATACTTGGCCTTCACGCCATACAGTCACTTCTAAACGTTTGGATAAGGCATTGGTTACCGAGACACCAACTCCATGCAAACCACCCGAGAAAGCATATGCACCGCCACTGCCTTTTTCGAACTTACCGCCAGCGTGAAGCTGGGTAAAGACGATTTCTACTACCGGTAATTTCTCCGTGGGGTGCATTCCTACCGGAATGCCACGCCCGTCATCTTCTACGCTCACGCTGCTATCGGCATGCAAAGTCACAATGATTTGCTTACCAAACCCCCCTAAAGCCTCATCAGAAGCGTTATCCAACACCTCCTGAATGATGTGCAAAGGGTTATCAGTTCGGGTGTACATTCCCGGGCGTTGACGGACAGGTTCAAGCCCTTTAAGGACCTGAATCGATGATTCGCTGTATTCGGAAGTTTTACGGGTAGCCATGCGCGCAAATTGTAGTCATGTCTGGAGGAAAACCTGAATTTTCCTAAATTTATGCCAAAATCACTGAATGGGAGCCTTAAGTCATATTCGCGTTTTAGACCTCAGCCGGGTTCTTGCCGGCCCATGGTGTACACAAAATCTTGCCGATCTAGGGGCGGATGTCATTAAAGTCGAACGTCCAGGGGTTGGGGACGATACCCGACATTGGGGCCCCCCTTTTGCGCGGGACGCCCAGGGTAATGAAACAGCTGAAACAGCCTATTTCATCTGCATTAATCGCAATAAACGCTCCATTACTGTCGATATCAGCAAGCCAGAAGGACAAGAAATCATTCGTCAGCTAGCCAAAGAGTCTGACGTGGTCATTGAAAATTACAAAGTTGGTGACTTAGCCAAGTACGGCCTGGATTACGAGAGCCTCAAAAAGGTCAAATCTGACCTGATTTATTGCTCCATTACCGGTTTTGGTCAAAATGGACCCTATGCTCACCGCCCTGGCTATGACTTCATCATCCAGGGCATGGGTGGTTTTATGAGTGTTACTGGCGAGGCTGATGATTTTCCAGGGGCTAGCCCACAAAAGGCTGGTGTAGCTATCGCTGACATCTTTACTGGCATGTACGCCAGTTCCGCCATCTTGGCTGCAGTTGTGTATCGAGACCAAACTGGGCAAGGTCAATACATTGATATGGCGCTTTTGGATACCCAAATTGCAGTCATGGCTAATGTCTCAAGCGCCTATTTGTGCTCAGACCAGATTCCTCGCCGCTGGGGAAATGCATCGCCCATCATCGTCCCCTATCAAACCTTTCCCACGTCGGATGGCTGGATGATTGTGGCAGTTGGCAATGATGGTCAATTTAAGCACTTTGTTACTGCCGGTGGGGAGGCTCATTTAGCTGAAAATCCTCTCTTTACCAACAACCCCTTACGCGTTGAACATCGGAAATCATTGGTTCCATTGCTAGAAGTAATGACGCGCCGAAAAACTAAGGCTGAGTGGATTGCCCTTTTAGAGGCTGCTAATGTGCCTTGCGGCCCAATTAACAACTTCGAGGAGGTCTTTGATAACGAGCAAGTCAAGGCGCGTGGCGTCCAAATTGAGGTTCCTCACCCAACAGCGGGCACGATGAAGCTAGTTAGAAGCCCTATGCGACTCTCAGAAACCCCCGTAGATGTTCGTCTTGCACCTCCGACCCTGGGTCAACACACTGATGAGATTCTGCGGGAACGTTTAAAACTGGATCCCCAGGCCATTGCTGCCTTGCAAGAAAAGGGCATCATCTAATTAAATGTCATTTAGTAAGTCAAGCGAAAAGTTAACACTTCAGCAAGTGCTGATTTTTGGCGGCTTGATGGTCACTTTCTCCATGGGTATACGCCATGGATTCGGGCTCTTTAATCTTCCAATCACTTCAGCCAATGGCTGGGGCCGTGAAACATTTGCACTAACGATTGCATTGCAGAATTTAATTTGGGGTGTAGTTCAACCCATCACTGGGGCATTAGCCGATCGTTATGGCTCACTCAAAATTATGGTGGCTGGCGGCGTGCTCTATGCACTCGGTTTAGCAGGGATGGCACTCTCTACAGATGCATTGAACTTCACCCTGACAGGTGGATTGCTGATTGGTCTTGCGCAAACTGCAACCACCTATAGTGTGGTCTACGGAATATTGGGTCGCAACGTTGCCGCAGAAAAACGAGTCTGGGCAATGGGTATTGCAGCAGCAGCTGGATCATTTGGGCAATTTCTAATGATTCCGGTTGAGCAAGGCCTGCTGAGTAACTTTGGCGCCAATGATGCGCTCTTGATATTGGCGCTGATGGCTAGCCTGATGATTCCAATTGCATTTATGTTGCGTGAGCCCGTCATCACCAATGCTCACCCAGGTAATAATCAAACAATTAAAGAAGCATTAAAAGAGGCCATGGGCAATCCCAGTTTTAGGCTTCTGACTTTGGGTTATTTTGTTTGTGGATTTCAGGTGGTATTCATTGCAGTGCATTTAGCGCCTTACCTCAAAGATTTATCAACGATTTATCCAAGTGTTGGTGCACCTGTTGTAGCTACCACGGCACTCGCTTTGATTGGACTCTTTAATATATTTGGCACCTATAGTGCCGGAATGCTTGGTCAACACTTTCCGAAGCGCTATCTACTATCAGGCATCTATATCTTTAGGTCAATCGCTATCATGGGCTTCATCTGGCTACCGCTTAGCCCTGCTACCACCTATATCTTCGCAGCAATTATGGGCTTCTTGTGGCTTTCCACAATCCCCCTAACCAATGCGATTGTGGCGCAGATCTTTGGCGTTAAATACCTATCCATGCTCTCTGGATTGGTTTTCTTCTCACACCAGTTAGGTAGCTTCTGTGGCGCCTATTTTGGCGGTTACTTATTTGACCGTACCGGCTCTTACCTCATTGTTTGGAATATCGCCATTGCCTTAGGCTTCTTTGCTTTCCTAGTCAACCTTCCCGTTAAAGAGCGAGCCATTCATCGCGCCGTGACCGCCTAATATGTTTGATACAACGCAAAATAAATCGTTACTAAAAGTACTAATATATTTTTTGGTGTCACTCGTACTGGGGCTGATTTTTACTGCATACTTCGCGCCTGAGACGATGATTGCTATAACAAATCAAGTTTGGGCAATGTGTGGCTGGTAGATTACATTGCGTGCAGATACGTTGATAATGATTCGCTCATAACATTATTTTTGTTATTGATTGAGATTTCGTAGTATTTATTTTTTAGAGTTTATTTTTCTAACTCTTCTCGCCGTAGCACAATGGATAGTGCACATGCCTCCTAAGCGTGGGATACAGGTTCGATTCCTGTCGGCGGGACCACTTCAAAATAAAAAACTTATCCACAGCTTTTGTGGATAAATCCCCAAAAGTTTTCGTAAGTCGTAGATTTGTATAGAGTGACCTAGCTTGCTTAAATTATGGGCATCCGCCTTTGGCAAAAAATTACAAAAAAGATCTGTTGACAATTTAAATCCGCTTATAGTTTTTTAGACCAATTTTTTGGTATTTTTTTTCATTTCTCTTACACTATGAGCATGCATAAGCTCACCACCAGTACCATCGCCGCCCTAGAGGAGATGCTCCAAAACACCGCGAGATCTGAGCCCGGGGATTTCTTACCCATTCAGTTTTTAGGTGGGATACAGGCTGGGCAGGTCATTGGGCATCTAAACCCGGATTTTGTACCCTACCTACAGGAATCCTTACTAAAAAATCCGATTCCTTATGTAGAAATGGATCATGATCGGCTAACTATTTACAACGCTAAACCCTTAATTTTGTCAGGTAGCCTAGCTAAATTGGCCGACCGCATGCATCAGGGCGGTTTTATTCCTGGCTGGAGGAATGAAGATTTCGCCTGGATTGACCAAAATGGTCATGAATACTTCCGTTTAGAGCGCTCTGCGTTCAGAACATTTGGCTTTCGTAGCATGGCAACCCATATCAACGGCTATACCAAGGCCGGTAATCTCTGGCTAGGACGTCGTAGCGAGACCAAAGCCACCGATCCCGGCAGGCTGGATAACATCGCCGCCGGCGGTATTGGAGCTGATGAGACCCCTTGGGTAAATGCCCGACGCGAACTCTGGGAAGAAGCGGGTGTTCCACCCCAAATTTCCGATCAAATCGAGCCTATAGGCCGTATTCACATGCGCCGCCCCGTACTAGGGCGAGGTTTTCATGATGAACAACTGTATGTCTACGATTTGGAGCTTGCTGAGAACTTTTTTCCCACGAATCATGACGGGGAAGTCAGTGGCTTTATTGAAATACCGCTTTCAGAGGCCGCAGCCCGCATTTTGGCCGATGAATTTACCAGTGATGCTGCCTTTGTGACGGCGGATTTCATTTTGCGCAATACCAAAGCCATTTAAGTCTGGCCCAGTTAGTTGGTGACTTGATTTTAGTCATCCAACTCAAAGCCAATTCGTGGTTAAATTAGCCTTAAGGATGAAACAGGGGTGCCCTCTAGTGATTTTTGCTAAGAGGCGCTGAGAAAGACCCTATAACCCGATCCAGGTAATGCTGGCGTGGGGAGTTTTCCATCAGACCGTCACCCGGTTTCGTCCATCTAATTTAAGTCAGGAGATGGATATGAGCGATACCCAGAATAAAACTAAACATGAGATTCCAAGCTTAAAGAGCTTAGAGCAAGACTTCGGTCAAAAATTTGCCTATCCCGCATCCACTAAAACCTATTTAGAGGGTTCTCGCTCGGACATCAAAGCGCCGATTCGGATGATTGAGCAACTCTCGACCCGCGTTGGCGAAGAGATGGTGGCAAATCCACCCATTCCAGTTTATGACACCTCCGGTCCTTACAGTGATCCAGACATTCTGATCAATCTTGAAAAAGGTTTGCCTTTATTGCGCAAAAACTGGATTGAAGAGCGTGGTGATACTGAGCAGTTAGCTGGCCCTTCTTCTGAGTACGGTGTTGCTCGATCAATTGATGAGGCAACACAAAGTTTACGTTTTGCTCACATCAATCCTCCGCGCGTTGCTAAATCAGGCAATAACGTGAGTCAGATGTATTACGCCCGCCAAGGGATCGTGACCCCTGAGATGGAATACGTTGCTTTGCGTGAATCCATGGGCCTAGAGCAATTGCGTAAGAACCCAGAATACAAACAATTGCTCAAGCAACATCCAGGCAAGAGTTACGGCGCCAATCTTCCAGAAATCGTTACAGGTGAATTTGTTCGCTCTGAAATCGCCGCAGGTCGCGCGATAATTCCAGCCAACATTAATCACCCAGAGTTAGAGCCAATGATTATTGGTCGTAACTTCCGTGTCAAGATTAACGGCAACCTCGGTAACTCTGCTGTCACGTCCTCAATCAATGAGGAAGTGGAAAAAATGGTGTGGTCGATTCGCTGGGGTGCAGATACCATCATGGATCTTTCCACTGGCAAGCATATTCATGAAACTCGTGAGTGGATTATTCGCAACTCTCCAGTACCAATCGGTACCGTTCCAATTTATCAAGCCTTAGATAAAACTGGCGGAATCGCCGAAGATCTCACTTGGGAAATGTTCCGCGATACCTTGGTGGAGCAAGCTGAGCAAGGTGTTGACTACTTCACCATTCATGCTGGCGTATTACTTCGCTATGTACCTTTAACGGCTGAGCGCCTTACTGGTATCGTCTCTCGTGGCGGCTCTATTATGGCCAAGTGGTGCTTGGCTCATCACAAAGAAAATTTCCTCTACACAAAGTTTGATGAGATTTGCGAACTCATGAAAGCGTATGACGTGTCATTTAGTTTGGGCGATGGTTTGCGTCCTGGTTGTATTGCTGACTCCAATGATGCCGCCCAGTTTGGTGAACTCCACACCCTTGGTGAACTAACTGCCAAAGCGTGGAAACATGATGTGCAGGTCATGATCGAAGGTCCTGGTCACGTACCAATGCAGCGCATTGAAGAAAACATGACTGAAGAGTTAAAGCATTGCTTAGAAGCCCCCTTCTATACCCTTGGACCATTAATCACAGACATTGCTCCTGGTTATGACCACATCACCAGCGGTATCGGTGCTGCACAAATCGGTTGGTACGGCACAGCCATGCTTTGCTATGTCACACCAAAAGAGCATTTAGGTTTGCCTGACAAGGAAGATGTCCGTACCGGCATCATCACCTACAAGATTGCAGCCCATGGTGCAGACTTGGCTAAAGGTTTACCGGGCGCTCAAGTGCGCGATAACGCTTTATCTAAAGCGCGTTTCGAGTTCCGCTGGGAAGACCAATTTAATCTTGGCCTAGACCCTGAGCGTGCTCGTGAATATCACGATGCGACCTTGCCTGCAGAAGGTGCGAAGATTGCGCATTTTTGCTCCATGTGTGGACCAAAGTTCTGCTCAATGAAGATCACTCAAGAAGTACGAGATTACGCGGCGACATTAGATGCGGATGGAAATCCAAAAGTAGCAAAGGTCATTCCAATTGTGAGTGAATCTTCGACAGATCCTGAAAAGGGCATGGAAGAAATGTCAGCAGAATTCCGTAAGCGCGGTAGTGAAATCTATCAATAAGAAAAATGTGAACTCTAAAAGTTATTGGTTGAGATGAGCAATTCTTTCGCAAACGGCAAATATGCCATCGTTGGCGCCGGCCTTATAGGTCGGTTGCTAGCGGTTGCGCTTGCCAAGCGTGGAGCCCAAGTGGAGTTATTTGAAAAAGGTGGCTCCGACGCATTAGAATCCCCCGCTCGAATCGCTGCAGCTATGTTGGCGCCACTCGCTGAATCTGCCATCACCGAAGACAATGTTGTACGCATGGGACTTCACAGCTTGCCACGTTGGAAGCAACTCATTAGCGAATTGGCTAAACCGGTTTATTTTCAGCAGGATGGCACTCTGATTTTGTGGCATCGCCAAGATACCAGTGATGCGGAACGATTTGCATCTCACTTAGAGGGTAATTGCGATCGCAATAAGGCCTTATCTAGACCATTACATTTGGATAGCAAGTCTCTTGCAGAAATCGAGCCCGGTGTTGCCGATCGATTTGCTCAAGGACTGTATCTTCCCAATGAAGGTCAGCTAGATAATCGTCAACTCCTTGAAGCCCTGTTAGTTGAATTGACCTTAATGAAGGTGAATTGCCATTGGCATCAGGCAGTCGACCCCGAAGAACTTCGTACGAATCAGCAGTTTGATTGGGTGATTGATTGCCGTGGTTTAGGTGCCAAAGACGCCTGGAAGAATGCTGCCATTTCTTCCAAGGATTTGCGCGGAGTCCGTGGCGAAGTCATTCGTCTGCATGCGCCTGAAGTGAAACTGCGTCGCCCTACTCGCTTGATTCATCCACGCTATCCGATTTATATTGCACCGAAAGAGGATGATGTATATGTAGTTGGCGCCACCGAGATTGAATCTGAAGATCTCTCCCCAATGAGCCTTCGCTCCGCCATGGAATTACTCAGTGCGATTTATACCGTGCATAGCGGCTTTGCTGAAGCGCGCATTTTGGAGATGGCTACACAGTGCCGCCCAACCCTAAAAGACAATCTACCCGAGATTTATGTTGATCAATCCTCAGGCAAAACTGGGCTGATGATGATTAATGGACTGTATCGTCATGGCTTCATGATCTCACCCGCAATTTTAGATTGCGCATTGGAACTCATTAGCACCGGTTGCAGTGACACTGCAAAAGATTTAGGCTTATCGGTGAATATGCATTTAGCAACACATGAGGACACCACATGCGCGTAATCGTCAACCAAATTGAGATGCAAGTTCCTGAAAACAGCAGCATTGATGATGTGCTACTACTGATTAATGCAAAGCCACCCTTTGCTGTTGCGATTAATTATGAATTTGTTCCCAAGACCAGGCATGCAGAAGAAGTTTTGCATGAAGGCGATGAGATGGAAGTCATAGAACCAGTTACCGGCGGTTAATTTAGCAATTATTCAATATGACCGCTCCATTACCAAATACTTTAAATACTGCCGACCCATTGGTGTTGTATGGCGAGACTTTTGCTAGCCGCCTATTGCTGGGAACATCACGCTACCCATCCCCTCAGGTTTTAGAGAATGCCGTAAAGCAATCCAACCCCGGCATGATTACTGTTAGCTTACGCAGGCAAGGCACCTCGACTGCAGAAGCACACTCGGGATTTTGGGATCTCCTTAAGAAAATGGCGGTCCCCGTTTTACCTAATACCGCTGGCTGTCATAGTCCACAAGAGGTCATTGCAACTGCACAGATGGCTCGGGAAGTATTTGAAACCAGTTGGATTAAGTTAGAGCTGATTGGGGATGATTACACCTTGCAGCCCGATACTTTGCGTTTGGTTTCAACAGCGGAAACTTTGATTAAAGATGGTTTTAAAGTATTGCCTTATTGCACTGAGGATCTCATCTTATGTCAGCGTTTGGTTGATGTAGGATGCCAAGCAGTAATGCCTTGGGCTGCCCCAATTGGAACAGGCCAGGGACCACTCAATCCTTATGCTTTGAAGCTTCTACGTGATCGCTTAAAGGTGCCGCTTTTAGTCGATGCGGGCTTAGGTCTGCCTTCACATGCTTGCAGCGTAATGGAATGGGGCTTTGACGGTGTCTTGCTCAATACTGCGGTTGCACTGGCTGATGATCCAGTTGCCATGGCAACAGCTTTTGCTATGGCAGTAGATGCTGGTCGCACTGCATATCTTTCTGGCGCCATGAAAGCCCAACAGTCTGCTCAAGCCAGCACCCCGCTGGTTGGCACTCCATTTTGGCATCAGAGCTAGAGAAAAATATCCATGAGCTTAGTACGCGATCTTTCTGACCAAATTGTTGCTGCCCACAGCAATGATGATTTATGCCTTCCGATTCCGGCCTACAGTATGGCGTCACCGCCACCAAAAATCGATAATGAACATGCGTCAGACCATTACGAATTAGCAGGTATGGTTGCGGCCATCACCATGGGATTTATTGAGAAGGATGCAAATACCTTAGGAAAAGCATGGGCCCGCATGGTGCATCAAGATGGTGGCTTTAATCCTTTTAAGTGGCCATCTAGACCAGAGCATTTTGATTTGCTCCCCTGGACTCGTAATATGAATCCCAATGCATTTGCAGAGTGTCCTAAGCGTTTGGGCTTATATGCCGTAATGCCGGATGCTAACTGGGTAAAGCGCATGGTTGAGGCCGAAGTGCCCACCGTACAACTACGCCTCAAGTCTGAAGATAAAAAATTGATTCGCAAACAGATCGTGGAATCTGTTGAGGCGGTCAAAGGTAGCAAGACCTTGCTGTTTATTAATGATTTTTGGCAGGAGGCAATTGAGGCCGGGGCATACGGTGTTCACCTGGGGCAAGAAGATTTAGAGACGGCAGATCTAGATGCCATTCGCTCTGAAGGTCTACGTCTAGGTTTAAGTACCCACGGCTATGCAGAGATGGTGTACGCAGATCGCTTTTGCCCTAGCTATATCGCCATGGGCGCTGTGTTTCCAACGAATCTAAAAAAAATGGCTACTGCACCTCAAGGCTTAGGGCGTCTCTATAAATACGCCAAGCTCATGAGTCAATACCCCCTAGTTGCTATTGGCGGTATTGATGAGAGCAGTATTCATGCGGTGGCACAAAGTGGGGTTGGCTCAGTAGCAGTGGTGAGGGCCATCAGTGGAGCAAGCGATCCGAAGGCTGAGGTTAAGCGCCTACAAGAGTTGATGAAAACTTAATACTTACCTTCTTCTTCCGGCAATGCAGTGGGATAAAAATCATGCATATGCCACAAAGGTCCCGGGCCTTCACCGATACTCAAGAAACGCCCCGCCTCCAATCCTGCCTCTACATAAGAAATTGCTTTCGCAACTGCATGTGGAAGATCATGACCATCAGCCAAATATATTGCAATTGCTGAGGATAATGAACAACCAGTGCCATGAGTATTGGCAGTCTTCACGCGATAGTGTTTAAATTCTTTTGATAGGACAACTTCGAGGTCATCCTCGATAGTGCGCCACATCAGAAAATCTGTCAGCTGAGTATGGGTTGCATCGAGATGGCCACCCTTAATCAACACTGCTTGCGGACCCATGTCGAGCAATTCTTGAGCTGCTGCCTTGAAATCCTCGGGGCCTGATAATTCTCGACCTAACAGCAAGGAAGCCTCCTCTAAATTAGGGGTCACTAAAGTGGCCATTGGAAATAAATCTTGAATAATGGCTTGGGCAGTGTCATCGCCCCCAAGGCTGGCACCAGATGTCGCTCTTAAGACTGGATCCAGGACAATTCTTTTGACCCCATGGCGCTTGAGAGCTGAAGCAACCGTACGGACAATTTCTGGACTGGCCAACATACCGATTTTGACAATGTCCGCCCCAATGTCTAAAAATATGGCGTCAATCTGGGCTTCGACAACATCAAGATCGATATCCTGAATCCGGCTGACCCCTAAAGTGTTCTGGGCAGTAATGGCGGTAATGACCGACATCCCATATCCACCAAGGGCTGTAATTACTTTAAGGTCCGCCTGAACACCTGCACCACCGCCACTATCGGACCCGGCAATGGTCAATACTTTAGGGATCTGCACAGAACTTGGAGTAGATGATTTCATCTTGCTATAATATCGGCTTATTCCTCGATAGCTCAGTTGGTAGAGCGCCGGACTGTTAATCCGTAGGTCCCTGGTTCGAGCCCAGGTCGAGGAGCCAAACACTATAAGCCCTGCAAGTTAATTCTTGCGGGGCTTTTTAGTTTAAAGGTGGGCTTTATTAGGCGATTGCCTAATATTATTCAAATTGGGGATTGCCGATTTTGCAGTGAAGTTGAAAACAACGGGTTAGCCGATACAGAATCAAGGAAATAGTCTTAGTTATGAATAGCCCTTTTGAACAACAGGGAGCATCCCAAACAACTGGGGTTAGCCATATTAATTATGGTGATGGGATCACAATTGTTTGCGGGTCTGGTTGCCGCTGCAAGAGTTCTGAGGATGGAATATCAAGTCTTAAACCAAGTCTATGGGTAAGATTACTTAAAAGAATAAGAAACCCCTTGCATAGAAGCTTGGATAGTCGGCTTAAAGATTAACTCTATGAAAAATAAAGCACCCTTGGGTGATGTGCAATACCTTGGAAAGATAGCTTCCAAAACATTCAAGCAGATAGCGCAAGAGCGACTGCTGAAGGATCAGGTTATTCCAGCCCCAGAGTTAGCGAAACGAAAACAAGAGGAGTTAGATAGGGCTAATGCCTTTACAAGGGCCGCTCTAGATGAGGAATTTGTTAATCGGACAGAGAAATCCGTTTCGCCTAACTGCCCCACTCCTATTGGACAGAGAGTTGGGGTGATTACTAGAGAGCCTTACGAGGAGCAGCCTTAATTTTTAACCTATTCCTTCTTAAAAATTTTCTTTTTTCAATTAGTTCCGACTTATTTAATTCTAATTTTTTATCACGTATAACGCGCAAGCTCCCTGCAGCTCCAGTCCAATCATCTATAAGCCAATGACTCAAAACAGTATCACTATTAGTCTTACAAAATCGTATAGCTGTTTCTAAACACTCTTCAAATCCTTTTATTCTAAAGAATTCCCGACCATATTCTTGCATTCTGTATTTTCTGGAGGTGAAATGCATAAGGCCCTCCACAGCAGATTTTTGACAACACGGTATTTGAATAAAGAACGAATTTTCAAGGTCGGGTTCACCGTTGCTTGATCGCAAACGCATATAGTTCCAATGGGGATTCACGGTTTGACCAATCTTAAAACATTTTATTTCTGGAAAATATAGAAAATAAATCATAGCAAATTTACACCGCTGACAAACATCTCTTTTCATCTTAGATTCAACCCTAGTGTTATTAATCGAGCGACGATAACATGTGATTAGTGCTGACCTGGCCTGAAAAATAAGGTGTAAAATAAATTAGTTATTAAAATTAGAATGTTATGTTAGCAACAGTCACAAAAGGTTTACATCTACTGAACACCTAAAAATTTTTGCTATATTTTTCCATATTAGTGATAATTTTATTTTCTATACAAAATAAATTTCCTCAAGCTAACACCCCACTCTCTTCATATACATATTGTGCAGCTCAACTGAATAACTTTATAGATTGTCGGAATTACGTTGAGATGTATAGGTCAAACCAAAGCCCTTAGGCAAAAAAGAATCACCAAGTAAGTCCAGCGCATTCACCTAAGACTTCACAAGGGCAGCCAACAGTTCTTAAGCGGACATTCCCCTGACCCTAATGTGGGGGTCGCAAGTCAACCCGAAGCAGCCCCTCGCAAGCAAGAAAAAAACCCGCTCAAAGGCGGGCCTAGTATCGAGGGCTGAATTACTAGCCTTATAAACCAATCGTATAAGTAGCCATTACCGTAGTTGTGGAAACTGCTTGATATGCTTCTTGGCGATAAATACCAGTAACGGCTAAACGTTGATTTTTGACGATGTCATAGTAAGCGCCCAATGTTGCAGTAGGTCTGGTCTTAACTGGATTAGCATTAAAGTTTACTGGGGTTAATCCTGAGATGCCGGAGTTTGTTCCAGAGTAAGAACCATTTGCCGTATTGGTATCGGTTTCTACACCAGCACTGGCAAAGGTGGTGACTGCTGGGATGACTTGATAACTAGCCCCTACTCCAGCTAATGCTGTGGTGGCGTTAGTATTGAGCGCACTGTAAGTAAGTGGTGCAGTCACGGAGGCTGAAGTACCTTCGGTATAGCCACCCATATTATTTTGGCTATAACGCACTCCGACATATGGGGAAACAATCAGATTGTCCATAATGCCAAAGCCATACTTAGCAGTTGCTTGGACACCTTGGCTATTTAAGGTGGAGGATCCTGAACCTGCTTCCGAGGCAGTAACGCCAGAACCGACAGCAGAGCGATTAACTGTTGTATTCTTTTGGCCATAGGCAGCCGATACCTTCACTTCCGTACCTGTGGCGTCAAGGTTTTCATTCCAAGCTCCAAACAAACCAATGAGTGGAGTGTTATTACCTAAGTTCACTGTGTTACCAGCTTGATTCACCGATAAGTTCTGATCGGCATACGCACCAACACGAACCGAGGGTAGTACACGGTATGAAGCAATCAATAAAGCACTGGTGTTGTTAAATCCGTTAGCAGCTGATACTGCAGTATTGCGACCACCAGCAGAGATGCAGATGTTATTCACATCAAATAAGCTGCAATCGTAAGTAAAGCTGTTGGCTAAGACTGAGTTCTGCAAGGTATAGGCACCTTGCAGTGCTTGAGCGGTATTGGCTAAAGATTGTTGGGTATCGGCAGTGGAAGGGCCTGGAGGGGGTGGAGATCCGAATATCAAATCCCAAACGGTGGAACTTCCTGACTCTAGAGTTAAAGCCCAGCTATAACCTCCATATGCTCCAGATCTATTGGTAACCTGACTAGCAGTAACACCACTCAATACACCCACATAGACATGATTATTGCTTGCTATTGATCCAGTATAAATTCCGAAAGCGGTACCGGTACTTCCGCTTACGCTGGTAACGGCTAACTGACCAAAACTGCTGGTGCTATTGATGATGATGTTGTAGTTAGTGGGAAGATAACCGCTGTAGGTTAATTGAGTTGAAACACCACCTCCTTGGGCATTGTTTAGAGTGGTAATTGCGCTCCTATTCGATAAATTTACAAAACCAGAAGCTGATTTGATTGTCCCCGTATTTGTTAAGGTAGCAATTATCCAATTATCCACTCCAATTCCTGTACCAGAGCTTATCGTACCGGAATTGGTTAATGTTTCAATGGTTGAACCGTTTCCGAACCCATAATTACCACTGGCACCAATAGTTCCGGAGTTTGTTAATGTTGTGAGGGTTGATTCGTTGTAAAACCCATAATTACCATTAGCACTAATAGTTCCGGAGTTTGTTAATGCTGTAAGGGTTGAACCATTTCTAAGCCCATAATTACCATTAGCACTAATAGTTCCGGAGTTTGTTAATGACTGGATGCCGGTATTGCTGAAAACTCCATTATTAGAACTTGTAGTGATAAGACCTTTATTTACCAGGCTGGACCCATAAGAGGTAATTGTTAGCGCTGTAGAACTGGATGTAATAGAGCCACCAGACTCAACAGTGAGCAGTGACCCCGTTGAAAAAGTGCAGGGCCCTGTAACCGAAGATATGATTGGGTTGTCGGCACAGCTTCCCGCTAAAATATTGTGAGACAGCAATAAACTTATTGTTAAAAAACAGAATAATAGGAATAGCCTTGCCTTACTGAAACTAATTCCTGGGGATGCATTGGATACGTTAACAAAATAAGAGAGATTCATTTTTTAGCCTAAAGGCAATACTAAGAAGCGTGTGACAAGATTAAAGTCTTAACATGCGTGAGAATAAAACGAGGTTTAATTTACTTTAAGAATTAACATGGATTCACAACTTAGAGTTGTGAATCCATAATAAAGAAATAGAAATAATGAGTAGCCCATGGAAAGGGCTGGGGAATATGATTAACGGAATAAAAAAATAATTCCCGCTTTGGGTAACTAAGAAACTTTTTAGATAGCCTCCTGCATACCCATTATTGACCGGATTGAGCTGTTAAAGCCAAAGACTTTCTATTCGTTCAATTCGATCAGAAGAGAACAATTAGCAGTGCCTAAGCATCATGATACTGTTGAGCAATTTGATGAATACTATCCAGTGCTGCAATAAAAGCATTAACAATTACCGGATCGAACTTAGTGCCGCGCATGGAAATAATCTCTTGAACTGCCTGATCGTGAGTCCATTGCTCTTTATAGACCCGCTTACTAATTAAGGCATCGTATACATCAGCAATCGACATAATTCGGGCAGCCA
The DNA here is from genome assembly GCF_002206635.1 of Polynucleobacter aenigmaticus. GTDB lineage: Bacteria > Pseudomonadota > Gammaproteobacteria > Burkholderiales > Burkholderiaceae > Polynucleobacter > Polynucleobacter aenigmaticus. The sequence goes on from NZ_NGUO01000010.1 coordinate 135,825, forward strand.
GCGGAATGGCATTCCCCACTAGGCCACGAGGATAGCCTGTACCATCCCAATTTTCATGATGCCCACCAGCGATCTCAATGGCTGTACTAATTACTGTTTTCTTACACTCAAATTTCAAATTAGAGGCAGATAGAACAGATTCACCTATAGTGGTGTGAGTCTTCATTGTGGCCCACTCCTCCTCATCTAACTTGTGGGATTTTAGCAATATGGAATCTGGAATTCCTATCTTACCAATATCGTGTAGTGGTGCCGCCCTGAAGAGTAAATCAATCTTTTTCTCAGTGATTTCATCTGAATATTTACCCATTATTAGTAACTGAGTAGCGATAACCTTCACATAATGCTGGGTTCTAATGACATGGTTCCCCGTTTCGTTATCCCGTGCTAGCGAGAGCGCCTTTAGGCAGGAAAGCATTAGATCTTCGGTTAGGGATATATTTTTAATACTTGCCTCGAGCTCTCCTGCCCGTTTGGCTTTCTCTTCACCTTCAAAGAGGAGTTCTGTATTGGCAATCACTAGTTCAGCGGCACGCGCTGCTTTGTCTTCATTAGCAATCACGAGCTCTCCTGCCCGTTTGGCTTTCTCTTCACCTTCAAAGAGGAGTTCTGTATTGGCAATCACTAGTTCAGCGGCACGCGCTGCTTTGTCTTCATTAGCAATCACGAGCTCTCCTGCCCGTTTGGCTTTCTCTTCACCTTCAAAGAGGAGTTCTGTATTGGCAATCACTAGTTCAGCGGCACGCGCTGCTTTGTCTTCATTAGCAATCACGAGCTCTCCTGCCCGTTTGGCTTTCTCTTCACC
>NZ_NGUO01000011.1 GCF_002206635.1 Polynucleobacter aenigmaticus
GTGACCCACTTTTGATTGGGCTTGGTAGCCACAAAGTTACGCTCCAGTAGATTGGGGGCTGTTTTACCCACAGACCCCTTATAAGACTGATAGCGCTTAGGGCGTACAAGAGACTTTAGTCCTAGTTGGCCCATGAGCTTTTGCACGGTCTTGTGGTTTAGGTATTGCTGTTGATTGCGTAGCTCTAGTAGCACCCGTCGATAGCCATAGCGGCCCTTGTGGCGATGGTAGATTGCGCTAATTTGAGTCTTAGCATCCAGATAGGGATCGGGCTCATGATGACTACTGGCTGCTCGCCAGTAGTAATACACGCTCTTAGCCAGTTTGGCGATCAGCAGTAAGTCTAATAAACGGTAATGCGGCCTTAGCTCAGTAATTACTTGGGCTTGTTCTCTTTTGCTGCTTTGCTCTGAGCTAAGGCTTCTAACTTTTTTAGGTAGGCAGCCTCCGCTTCGGCGTACTCCAAACGTCGTCGCAACTCTGCAGGTGTGAGTTCCGAGACAGGCTTTTTGAGTAATGCTTTGATATTAAATTGGGACATAGGCTGTTGTCCTCTCTGTCGATTGGCAAGGGCTGTAATACCGCCCTCATTGTAGAGTTTTTGCCATCGCAATACAGTGCTCATGCTGCGGATGCCAAAGTGGGCCGCAGCTGGTCTGGCCGATACTTGGTGTTTGGTCATGTACTGCAGCACTTCAAGCTTGAACTGGGGAGGGTGACGTTGGTGGTCTGGAGTAAGGCCACCAGGGCCATGCGCTTGATAGGCCAAAAACCAGTCTCGGACCTGCGAGTGATTAACCGCAAATAGGTGAGCAACCCGCCTTTGACCACCTGACTTTAAAAACTCTTTAACTACCTTTAGCTTGAACTGCTTGCTGTACTTGCTCATAAAACAAAACCCCCTTGGTTGGACTTGGCGTCCAACTTTTGGGGGTCAGTTCACATACGCGGTTCAATCGGGAGCCATTGCTACTAATAGCTTAAGGCATGCAGAGACCATTCAGGCGATGGGAATGGTCTCTGCTATCCGAGAGCGTTGGCTTAACTTGCATCAGAAATTTTTGGAAGCCCAGGCCGATGGCAGCATGCGATCAGGGTACATTTCTTCTATTAGCAAATTTTTTCGTTTGGCAATGCAATCGCTCATTTTAGGCCTGGGCGCTTATTTAGCTATCAAGCATGATATTTCTGCCGGAATGATGATTGCTGGATCAATTCTTTTGGGTAGAGCTTTGGCTCCAGTCGATCTGTTGATTGGAGTGTGGAGGCAATGGGGCGGTGTTGTCAGTGCCTATGAGCGGTTAAATCAGTTGCTAGCAGAAAATCCAGAAAATTCTAATCCCTTAACCTTGCCTAAGCCGGCTGGCAATATTTCAGTTGAAAACATCGTGGTGCAATTTGATGGTGTGGAGCAGGCAACCCTAAAAGGCATTCAATTTACTATCAAGGCTGGAGAGTGCATGGCCTTAATTGGGCAAAGTGGTGCAGGAAAATCAACCTTAGGAAAACTACTGGTGGGCCTTATTAAGCCGGACTCAGGGAGTGTCAGAATTGATTCGGCTGATATTTCGTCTTGGAATTTGGATGATCTAGGTAAACATATGGGTTATGTACCCCAGCGGCCGACATTATTTGCTGGAACGATTGCCGAAAATATTTCTCGATTTGGTAAATTAGATTCCGATGAAATTATTCGGATAGCCCATTTGGCAGGGGTTCATGAATTAATTTTGCATTTACCCAAGGGGTATGAGACTTCGGTGGGTGATGGTGGTGAGGGCCTTTCAGGTGGACAGATACAGCGAATCGCACTGGCCCAAGCCTTGTACGGAGATCCTGCACTCATTGTTCTTGATGAGCCCAATTCCAATCTAGATCAGTTTGGTGAAGTTTCGTTAGTGGAGACCTTAAGAAAATTAAAGCAAAATAAACAGACGGTTGTCTTTATTTCCCACAATCTCAATCTCATTCAGCATTCCGATAAATTGATGTTGATAGAAGATGGCACAATCAAATTTTTCGAGCCAACAAAATCCGCATTAGAGCGCCTTGGATCTAGACCAAAGCCAATCACTAACCCTAACCTATGAACTTATTCATAGCCGCCTTCCGATATATTAAAAATAGGTCAGTAGAGTTTGGCCATTTTATTTTGACAAAGATGTTGAGGGCGGAGACCGTTCTATTTGGATTGGGTTCTCATAGTGATTTAAGTCCTGAAATGGTGTACGCCAAAAAGGGTATGCGTATTTTGTTGTATGGACTCTTTGGTTTTTTACTTTGGGCAAGTTTGGTTCCTTTGGATAAGGGCGCTCCAGCAAGCGGTATTGTCGTTATCGAAGGAAACCATAAGCTAGTTCAGTACTTAGCTGGTGGGATCGTCGATGAGATTCTGGTTAAAGATGGCGATATAGTAAAAGCAGGACAATTGCTGGTCAAGATTAACCCCACATCAGCATTGGGTCAAGCCAATGCAATGCAAGAGAATATTGCTGGACTAGAGGCGCAGAGCCGTCAAAATAAACTCTCCATTGATTCAAAGAAGAGTCAGCTTCACATTCTCTCTAGGCAGCTTGAGGGATTACGTAATCTCGATAAGGATGGATACATACCCAAAAATAAACTGTTAGATCAAGAGCGAGAGTATTTTCGGATTCAGGATGCCTTACAGGCAGATCAAGGTCAATTTGAAAAGACCCAACGTCAAATTGCAGAGCTAAATGAAAAGCTCGGTATTTTGAACTTTGATTTATCAAACACAGAAATTAAAGCCCCTGTTAGCGGCACAGTAGTCAATCTTTCTGTGTTTACCGAGGGCGGCGTAGTATCGCCTGGAGCGAAATTAATGGAGATAGTGCCATTAGAAGATCCCCTTATGGTAGATACGCAATTGCCAACTCAATTGATAGATAAGGTTTACCCTGGGCTTGATGTGGAGTTGATGTTTACTGCATTCAATCAGAATAAGACCCCCAAAGTATATGGTACGGTTGTGATGGTATCGGCAGATCGCCTCATCGAGGAGAAAAGCAATTACCCATATTACAAAGTTCGCGTGCAGGTAACACGCGAAGATATGGGCAAGCTCGCTAAATACACCATTAGACCAGGCATGCCGGTTGAGGTCTTTATCAAGACTGGCGAGCGTACTTTGCTGAGTTATCTCTTTAAGCCGGTAATTGATCGCATGAAAACGGCTTTAAGGGAGGAGTAATGCTTTTTGAATCAGCATTTATTTCTCTAGGCTGGCAAATCCGCTTCCGGCATCCTGTATTTACAATTCAGGTATGTGGCTGGCTTTTAATTTGCTGGCTTTTTATGCCTTATACAGAAGCAAAACCGTTTCTAGTTCAAGATTTTCTTATAGAGCCAGACCCAGCTAATGTAAGCGTCAGCATCAGCCCAGGATATACCCCCCCAATATCAAAAGTAGGAGCTCAAGTTGAAGTAAAGCCAGCTCCACCCACCGAGGTAAAGTCAACTCCAGCTAAGGAAGTAAAGCCTGTCGCCATTGTAGAGGCTACACCTATTCTCAGTGCTATAGCGATCCCTAGAATTATTGATAGTAAAGTAAATGCGAGTTCATCTATCTCGGGACGGACATTGCTTGATTCCTATAATCAAGCCTTAGCAAACGATCCCATTTTTAAGGCTGCAATTAAGGATCAAGAAGCTACTGCTGCTAATCTTACGATTGGTCGATCTGCAGTGCTACCAAAACTGAGTGCAAGCTCTTTTATGTCGACCAATAGGTTGACCAATACGTATACCGGAGGGGTTTCTCAAACATTTGATAACTACCCTAGTAGTAATAATTACATTCAGATTCTGCAGCCCTTATTTGATATGAGTAGCTTTGCTAAGTATCGCCAGGGTATGTACCAAAAGAATTTTGGAGACGCGAAATTTGAAGCCGATACTTATGACTTGTTGGTGAGGGTGACGCAAGCGTATTTAAATGTGCTGTATTCCGAAGATTTAATTACTTTTCTCACTTCTCAACGTGATTCTTATCAAGCACAGATGAATGTGGCAAAAAAATCATTTCGCTATGGGGAGATGAGTAAGATCGATTATCTTGAGGCTAAATCAGCCTATGAAAACTCGCTTTATCAGTTGCTTGACGCTGAACAGCAATCTAAGGATGTCAAAAGAAAGCTGGGAGTTCTAGTTGGGGAGGGCGATATCAATTTACTGAAGATTAATAAATTGAGTGCTGGTAAAAAGTATTTAGTAACAGTACCAGGCACATTCCAGCAATTATTAGATACCGCACTCATCCAGAACCTAGAGCTCATTGCTGGAAAGCATAAGCTGGATTTTTCCAAAGAGGAAATCAATAAGACCTCAGCCAATTACTACCCCCAAATTAGTGCTGTCGCTAACTGGAGTCGTCAGAATTCTTTTAGTGTTAATACCGTCAATGTCATTTCGAATCAGGCGCTAGCGGGGATTCAGGCATCTTGGCCCATTTTTAGCAGTGGGGAGACGCTAGGGCAAACACGCCAAGCGGCCGCTTTGTATGAAAAAGCAAAGGAGGAGTACGAAGGCCTCAAGCTCAATACTGGGGTAGAGCTAGAAAAATATTACGATCAGATGAATTTATACAACAGTAAGATCGTCATACTGGAATCTACACTACAGTCTTTGCAAGAGGCTAAAAAAGCCACTGTCTACGGGGTGGCAGCCGGGATACGTTCAAATTTGGATGTTCTAGTTGCTATCAAAAATATATTCAATACCCAAAAAGACTTAGCGCAAGCGCGGTATTCCTACATCATTTCCTGCGTCAAAGTATTGCAGTTATCTGGACTATTGAAGATTAAGGACTTGGAAAATATTTCAGCACTTTATTTCTCTGGAAAGCCTTAATTTACATAGATAAAGCGGGAAGTTGACTTCCTAAATCCTTGCTTGGATATGCATTCAGGGTACCCATTTACCGCAAGAAAGATCTAAAAAATGCAAAATTTATGTATTAAGAGATTATTCATTGAATTAGGGTCTTTTTATGAGTATTTTTCTAACCAAGGGAAGCTTTCTTATAAAAATCACAAAGTTTTTATCCTCATTTACTAATAGATTAAGAATTTATGCAAACTACAATTTACGCCGATGGTATTGCTAATACCCAATTGATTGATGGGGTCGTGCGCTTTGATCTGATCAAAATGACTCCAGTTACAGAAGAAAAAATGACTGTCCAGACATCAGGCGCTATTGCTATGTCTTTGCCTGCATTCTTGCGTGCTTATGACCAATTAGGTAGTTTAATTAATGCGTTGGTGGAGAAAGGGCAGATTCAGAAGACTGCCCCCAAGGAGATTGCTTCAAGCGATTTACCAGAAACAGTTAAATCTACTAAATCTACATCCTTAAAAGATGTGTTGAAAAAAACGCAATAGGCTTTTTGTGTATCTACTGATATGTGAATAAATTGGAAAGACTGCATTTGCCAAAATCATTGACTACATGTTTATAGTCAAACATACTAGAAATTTAGTGCTAAATCAGTACTAAAACACCATTCCGAAATACATCGATTTTGCTATATTGATGTATGGTTAAAATGACTCCCTCCGAAGTGGCGCCTAAAGGTGACTTAGTTGCTCTCCGTGGTGAGGATGTATTTTCGTCGCCTACTGGCTGTGAGGGTATTCGTCGCGCTGATGCTCGTATCAATGGCTCCCTACCTGTAACGGTAAATGGTATTGCTGGTATGGCCCGCGATATTAGCGCCTCTGGTATTTTCTTTGAAATTGACGAGTGCGCTAATAATCTTGGCTCTTTAATCCAGCTTTCCGTGCAACTTGATACACCAGGCGGAGGGATTAATTTACTTTGTGAGGGCAAAGTAGTGCGCATAGAAAAGCGCGATGGCAAGCTGTGCATTGCCGCAAAAATCATCTCGCAGACAATGCAAAGCCTCTGAGAATGTATGTAAACCAATAGCCTGCTGAGATTCAGACGGCTAAGATTTATGCAGAAAACCTATGCAGCAATAACTTCAGGCGGCATATATTTGTTACAGAATACGTATAACTCTAAGCGGTTACGTACTTCAATCTTTAGGTAAATTGAGGCTAAGTGATTGCGCAGAGTGTGCTCGCTGATATGGAGTTTTTCTGCGACTTGCTTCAAGGTTTTTTCACTACTGCTGTACATTATATAAAGCACTTTTTGCTCTTTAATCGTTAAGCTGGACAAGCGTTTCTCTTGAATAGTTATCTCTTTTGGAGCATTAGCAGCAGCAATTTGCATCAATATCCTCGATGTGGCATTGCGGTTAATCCAAAGCTCACCCTCATGGATTTTTACAATCGCCTTGAGAAGGGTTTCTGGTGCCTCCATTTTAGTTAATACGCCACGCGCACCTCGCACCACCGCAAGATCATGAATGCTTAAATCACGCAAGGAAGTCAGCACAATAATTTTTGCGCCTGATTGTTCGATTAATTTGGGGATCAGATTCAGTCCATTTTCATTACAAAGATCAGGCTCTAAGATAATTACATCTGGTCTGTGTTTTAAGGCTTGTGTTAAGGCATCATTGGTGTTTGTTGCGGAGCCGCAAACATTGAAGCGCTCATCCTGATTAATGAGTGTTTGAACACCCCATGAGCTAATTTGATGTGAATCAATCACCAGAACACTAATTGGATTGAATTGGGGATTATTTTTGGTAGCCATGTACTAAATTGTATTTTATTTATTGCACTAAACAATTTTTATTTCTGCGCTAACTAAATGGGTAGATATCCTAATCCCCAGTACTGATTGCCAGATCTCTATATCGCATTATGGCGTTGTGGTCGTATGAATATGGGTGATTGGTTTCTTGGAAATCTCCTCAATGAAAAGTTGGATAATGATTTACATTCCCCTAGTGTGCGGTGCTGGATACTACATGGGGCTGCTAATAAATTTCTTGCAAATTGAGGGACACAAATACAGTAATTAGTGTATAGAAATCAATTGATTGTGATCTAATAATGGGCGATGAGGCTATATTAATTTACTCTTAAGTACTAGATAAGCCTAGTCGAAACATACTATAAATGGCGCTAAATGCATGTTGCTAACAACTAAGAAAATAGGAAGAGCAAGGCTATATATTTATTGATAGTTGATGAATATTCTTTAGTTGTCTATTAATTAGGAATTTTCTGTATGTCTGATAACAAAAATAAACCAGTCATTATTGCTATCTCTCAAATCTCAAGCAATGTAACGAATACAGTGGCTAAGGCCGGTGATGTTATTACGGAAACATTTACATCTACTGCTTCGACTCTTGAAGTCAGGATTAATGGCAAGTCAGCAACCGTCGTGCGTGGTAGTGGTAATAACTATACTGCCGTGTACACCGTTCAGGCGGGTGACGACAATGGCACAGCTGAAGTAGTAATTAAAGCCAAAGATGCGGATGGTCAGACCGCCGAAATTTCCCAAGATGGAACGGTAACGGTCGATACCAGATCCCCCACCATTAAAGCTATTACCGAAATCTCAAGTAATGCAACACAAACATTGGCTAAAGTCGGTGATGTGATTACGCAAACCTTTACCTCTACTGATGTAGTTACCAGCGTTACAATTAATGGCAACGCTGCAACCGTCGTGCGTGGTAGTGGTAATAACTATACTGCCGTGTACACCGTTCAGGCGGGTGACGCCAATGGCGCAGCTAATGTAGTAATTATTGCCCAAGATGCAGCCGGTAATACGACTACTATTACCCCAAGAGCTTCGGTAACGGTAGATGCAGATACCGTAGCGCCAATCGTAGCCATTACTTCTGCTGCTGGTTTAACTAATCAGCTCAATCAAACTATTACCGGTACGGGCCAAGCAGGTACGACTGTCACCGTATTGGATGGTGTAACTGTTTTAGGAACCGCTACAGTTGCCAATGATGGCACCTGGAGCAAAGCCGTTACTTTAGCCAATACGCAAGGCACTCATGCCATTACTGCAAGCAATGTGGATGCGGCGGGGAATGTAGGTAGCAGTGCTACTGCGAGCTTTACGGTCGATACCGTAGCGCCAATCGTAGCCATTACTTCTGCTGCTGGTTTAACTAATCAGCTCAATCAAACTATTACCGGTACGGGCCAAGCAGGTACGACTGTCACCGTATTGGATGGTGTAACTGTTTTAGGAACCGCTACAGTTGCCAATGATGGCACCTGGAGCAAAGCCGTTACTTTAGCCAATACGCAAGGCACTCATGCCATTACTGCAAGCAATGTGGATGCGGCGGGGAATGTAGGTAGCAGTGCTACTGCGAGCTTTACGGTCGATACCGTAGCGCCAACAGTGACGGCTATCTATGAACTTTCAAACAACTCAACACAAACCTTAGCTAAAGCTGGGGATGTTATTACTGAAAGCTTTACCGCTACTGATGCTGTGACTAGTGTCACGATTGGCGGCCAAAACGCAACTGTCGTCCATGGCAGCGGTAACAACTACACCGCTACTTACATGGTTAAAGCAGGCGATACCAACGGCCCGGCCAATGTAGTGATCAATGCGCAAGATGTGGCCGGCAATGCTTCTATATTGAATCAGGTAGGCTCAGTCACAGTCGATACCATCACTCCTGCGGTAGCTATTACTTCTGTCGGTGGTTTTACCAATCACATTAATCACACCATCACTGGCACGGGTGAAACTGGTGCTGCCATTACAGTATTTGATGGCAATACCGTATTGGGAACCACCACGGTTGCTAGCAATGGTACATGGAGTGATACCATTACCTTTACCAATACACAGCAAGTAGCTCACACTATTACGGCTACTAGTACAGATGCTGCAGGCAATGTAGGTACCAGCGATTCAGAAATACTCAACTTTACCGTTTTGATGGCTACAGGCAATAATCTAATGGACTACCAGCCTGCTGGCTGGACTACCCTGACACCAAGCATTCTTAATGGCTTGGTTAGTATTACCGATGCTGCTGGCGTTGATATAACGCAATATCGTATTACGGATACCAATGCTCCCAATCACCTGAGTTGGTATGCCGATGGTTTTATTGCTGCAGGACAATCGGTAACCTTTACTGCCAGTCAACTAGCCAATGGCCACGTGATGTTCAATGGCCTGAGTGCCGGTACCGATACGCTTTCTATTCAAGCTTTTGATGGTCAGAGTTGGAGTGCGGCAGTTAGTGTTAATGCAGTAGTTCGCCCAGCCGATCTACCAATGACAATCGTGAGTAACAATATCATTGCCGCAGATGAAGGCCATGCAAATGGCGGCACCCCATTGAGCAGTTTAATTACGATTGCTGATGCAGATACTGAGCAGTATGGCGATACCGTACAAGGCCTGATGTTATTGGGCACAGGCACCAATGGAGGCTACTTTACAGTTAATGGTCACAAAGAGACCAACAACACTATTATTAAGGTAGCTGCGGCCGATGTGGCCAGTGTGAAGTACTACTCAGGCACCAATAGCGCGAGTGAGCAGCTCTATGTAGCGGCCTATGATGGTTACCAATGGGACAATTGGTATGCTTGGAATCAAGCTAGTGGCCATGCCCACAATACTGCTCCACTCGTTACCGCTACGGGCAATAGCCTATCTGACTACCAGCCTGCAGGTTGGACTGCTTTGTCCACGAGCGCCTTTAATGATCTCGTAAGCGTGAGTGATGCTAATGGCGATGCGATTACCCAATATCGTATTACTGATACAAGCGCTACCAGTCATCTAAGTTTGTATGTCAATGGTGTTGTTGCTGCAGGACAAACGGCCACCTTTACCGCGAGCGATCTGGCTAATGGTTGGGTCATGTTCAAGGGTCTGAGTGCTGGTACGGATACCTTATCCATCCAAGCCTTTGATGGTCAAGACTGGAGTGATGCTGTTACGGTTAATGCAGTCGTTCGTCCAGCTGAGCAGCCCATCACTATTGCCGATAACCATGCTATTGCAGCTTATGAAGATCACGCTAGTGGAGGTACTGCATTAAGTTCATTAGTCAATATTAGCGGTGGCGCTGTTCAAGGCCTGATGCTATTAGATACTGGTGCCAATGGCGGCTACTTTATGGTTAACGGCGTGCAGCAGGCAGCCAATGCGATCATCAATGTGGGTGCTGCTGATGTCGCTAGTGTGAAGTACTATTCTGGCCCTAATGGCAGCAGTGAGCAGCTTTATGTTGCAGCCAACAATGGTTACCAATGGAACAATTGGCATGCTTGGAATCAGGGCAGTGGGCATGAAAATATCCTCAGTTTGTTAACCGATATGAGCACTCCTACAATGCTGAATGGTGTGGGTAATACCACTACGGGATCCATCCCTACGCTAGCGAACTTTTTTGAAGGTACTAGCCCACGGATTAATCTGGACTCTAAAGCCTTTAGCGCATTACTGGGAGATATCAACGGCAATGTGCAGGCCGATCAGTTTGCTTCGGGATCAGGGTCAGCAGCGGTCAAAGCGCTCTTAAGCGGTACCGTGCATCTTGCATATGACACCAGCGATGGTGCGCTGTATTACGAAGCCTCCGCTGCAAGCACCCCAATTGAAATTGCCATCATTGGTCAGGGAGCGAGCCATAACCTGCATGCTGCTGATTTGCATTTAGTCTAGATCTTTGAAGGGCGCATCTCAATAGTTTAAATTCAGAATGACCCCTTCAGTATTTTTTCATCATGATTTCGGTCCATTTCGAGTACTCGTTCAGGTATTTCCCAGATGATGAGTTTGGGCGGGGTATCTTTAAAGGCTGGACTAGTGAAGTAGGCTGTTGCTGCACCTGAAAAATCACCGCCATCAAGAGCAAAATTTCCTATTTTGGCATCTAATTGCATCTCTAAATACGGAATAAATTCCGAAGTTCTGGAGAAGGATGTTCCAATTAAGGCAATGTTGGGCAAGTTAGCATCCCCAAATAAATCATCCATACTTTTTGACTTTTCATTAGAGGGTATAGGTACAGATTTAAAGCTATTATATCTAGCCGACTCTGGCGCTGGCTGCAGACGCGTTGGTAACCAATCAATTCCCGCTAATTTCACTAAATCACCAGGTCGTATTTTGTCGACTTGAGCAACAATCTGGGTGGATTGCGCTGGGGAGGGCGTAATTTTGAGGGATTGAATGCTTTTAGCGACAGCCTTTGCGGCAATTTCTGCGCCTGGTTCGGACCAATGTGTATCTGTGCGCAAAAAGGGTGTGATACCACCCTGTTTGGCGCTATTAAGGGCACCCGTTAAATTAATGACATGAATTTCATTGTGAGTAAGTTGTTTTTCAAAATCATTCACTCTAGTTGAAAATACTGTGGCGCGATATTGCGAGCCTAAATACTCTGATTCAATGCGCGACTTGTCAGGCACCAGAACAATCAGCAGTTCAATTCCCTGGTTGGCTAGTTGATGTCCAACTTCAATTATCTCTTTAACCCTCGATTCTGCATTTAGTACTCGGCCCTGGTGTACTACTAGTTCATCATTTAAAAATAGCCAGTCGTTTTTCCCTTCTCGAACTCGTGGCCCTAAATCACGTGTAACAAGCCAACTTAAGCCACGCTCAAACTTCGCTGCATTATCTGGAAAAGGAGCATTTGCTAAGGACTTTGCAATTCCAGAAGAAACATCTCCATTGAGAAATGTAGACCAGGATATCTCTTTAGGAATTAAATTGAGGTTTTGACTAACCAGTGCATAGCCAGTGGTGACGATACCTCCAATCAGAAAGAGAGAAAAGCAAATTCCAGCAAATGGACTCGTGCTTCGGTAATCCCCCCATTTTTAACTAGGCATAAAAGTAGAAGCTGGTACTGCAAGTGCTAGTTTTTGCTTTGGTGTAATTCCACCTAAGCCCATGTTCGGTCTTTCATGATTGTATGTCCACATCCAATCGGTAGCAAAGTCTTGAACTTCATCAATCGATTCAAAGAGGTATTGATTAAGCCAATCGTAGCGTACGGTACGGTTGTATCTTTCAATGTATGCATTTTGTTGTGGCTTACCAGGTTGGATATAAGTTATCTCTATTTGATGTTTCGCAGCCCACTGCATGAGCACGCTACCCACTAGTTCCGGCCCATTATCGCAACGTATTCTTAAAGGCTTGCCACGCCACTCAATGACTTGATCTAGTGAGCGAACCACCCTGGCTGCTGGCATGGAAAAATCAATGTCGATGGCCAAAGCTTCCCGATTAAAGTCATCAATCACATTAAACAAGCGGATAGACCTGTCATCGTGCAACTGGTCATGCATAAAATCAATGGACCATGTGTCATTAATATCTTCAGGCACTGCCAATGGCACAGGCTTCTCGCGAACCAAGCGTTTATGGGGCTTGATCCGAAGGTTTAACTCTAACTCCCGATAGATGCGATAGACCCGCTTATGGTTCCAGGTAAAGCCTTTGACGTTACGCAAGTACAAAAAGCAAAGCCCAAAACCCCAGTTCCTTTGATTTTGGGTGAGGCGCACCAGCCAATCAGCAATGAGGGCATTGTCAGTCGATAGCTTCGGGTGATAGCGATAGCAAGTCTGACTAATGACAAAGGTATCGCAAGCTAAACGGATACTCATTCGCCCACTTTGAACTTGTTGGCTGGCCATCTCGCGCCTACCAGATGGCCGAGTTACTTTTTTTGTAAGACTTCTTTAAGGACATCAGCTTGGAGCTGAACCTCCGCATACATCTTCTTTAATCGAGCGTTCTCTAGCTCAAGCTCTTTGACGCGAGACATTAGTGAGGCATCCATACCGCCATACTTGGCGCGCCACTTATAAAAGCTAGCGATGCTAATGCCGTGTTCACGGCATAGCTCTGGGGCTGGCATGCCAGCTTCGGCTTGCTTAAGGATGGCCATGATTTGGCTATCGGTAAAACGGGAGGTTTTCATAGAATTTCTTTTAAATCAAACAACTTAGAAATTCTACTTTTAAGTCACATTAAGGGGTGGGGGTATTACCGAATAAGCCCCCTTAAATTAATATTTCTATTCTATTACAACATTACCCCATCAAAACGTTTAAGTAAATTATTTTTTATATACCTCAAATAGATTAAGTAATTTTTTCATTTTTTTTAGCCTATTTGCGTTATCTGGATATCTCTACCAATACTAATGATTTAATTTGAAGAAATAGGTTTGTGTTTATAAGATATCAAACATATAAATGCTTTGTAAAATAAGGCCACAATCCAGATCTATTATTAACAATCACCCTGTTGATTGTTCGACCGTAGACGATCTGCGCTAGTAAAAGTCAATTAAAACCTATTATTTTGAATACTTTAAGAACGCTTCATAATAAGATTTAGCGATTTTTAATTGTCCAGATCCCATTAAATGACATTCATCAGGAGTTCTGTCTTCGCTGTCTAGAAGTTTGTCAGAGTTAACTCCAAGAAATATCTTTTTATTATCAATCAATAAGTTCTGTGCTGTTGAAATGGGATTATTGTCAATCCAATTTGGACCACATTTGCTTGATATAGATATGAATATCGGAGCGCGAATCTTTTTCGATAGCAACGCATTATAGAGCGAATAAAAAGAATTGATATAAGCTGTAGTAGTTGTATTTTCTAGATAGTCGCTCTCACCTTGTTGCCAGATAATTTGGGTAATTTTATAAGTACTACTGAGTTGATCTATTGTTTTAGAGACCATTGTATGGAGATCTCCTTTTGCTTGCCACCGATTAATGGCAGTGCCGCCAATCCCAGTTGAAATAACAATGACGGTTTTGTATTTCTTAGATGCAATTAATAAGTCAGCAAGTGCGGTTATAAATTCACCATTCTCTCCTGTTGCCCCTAAGAGTGGAGAATTGGAGGCATAGCATTTTCCGTTAAAGTAATTAATCGCCGATTGGGGATATTTTGTACTGAACTTCTCTGATGACTCATTTGTAGAAAGTGATTGCCCCATCACTAAAATTACAGCAGTAGATTTATTTTGAATAGGACATACTACCTCCACCTTTCCATTGATAGAGGTAAGCCTACCAAAGGAGTCGAACTCTGCAGCAGTGGCGGGTAAGCTAAAAATCGATAAAGAAATTAAAACTAAGAGTAGGCCCCTATTCAAAATCGCTCGGCTATTTTGATTATTCAAGTCGGCGCGGATCCTTGTAGTATTTTCATATCATTAGTACGGTCCATTTCAATGACGCGCTCTGGTATTTCCCAAATAAGAAGTTTAGGGGGGGTACTCTTAAATGCTGGGCTATTGAAGTAGGCTCTTGCCGCACCTGAAAAATCTCCTCCATCAAGAGCAAAATTTCCTATCTGGGTATTTAACTGCATTTCTAAATAAGGGATGAATTGCGAGGTTCTAGAAAACGATGTCCCAATCAAGGCAATATTCGGTAAGTTGTTATCTCCAAATAAGTCATTTGCTGCTATTGGAGTTTTACCAGATGACATGGGCATGGATTTGAAAGTACTTATTTTTGCCGCCTCTGGCATGGGTTGAAGACTTTTAGGTAGCCAATCAATTCCGGCTAATTTGACTAAGTCGCCAGGACGGGTTTCATTCGCTTCACTTGTAATCCGGGTTATTTGTGCCGGAGATGGTGTGAATTTAAACAATTGAACTTTTTGAGCTACTGCTTTTGCAGCCACTTCAGCTCCCTGCTCATTCCAATGGGTATCAGTGCGCAAAAAGGGTGTGCCACCGTCTTGTTTGGCTTGATTGAGCCCATCGGTTAAATTAATGACATTAATTTTATTGAGGCTCAGTTTTTTTTCAAAATCTGCCACTCTAGTAGTAAAAACTGTCGCTCGATGTTGTGATCCTAAAAACTCATGCTCAATACGAGACTTATCAGGCACTAGTACGACGAGGAGTTCAATTCCTTGACTGGCTAGTTGATGTTCAACATCGATAATCTCCTTAGCCCGTAAATCGGAGTTGGATAATCGATTTGGGTGAATAACTAATTCATCATTTAAAAATAGCCAGTCATTTTTTCCTTCGCGAACCCGGGGCCCTAAATCGCGTGCAACAATCCAACTAAAGCCACGCTCAAACTTTGCTGCATTATCCGGAAATGGGGCATTTGCTAAAGACTTTGAAATTCCAGAGGAAACGTCACCATTGAGAAAGGTAGACCATGATATTTCTTTAGGGAATAAATTCAGGTTTTGACTAATCACAGCATAGCTAGTAGTAGCAATGCCGCCAACTAAAAATAGAGCAAAGCAAATTCCAGCAAGTGGGCTTGTTAATCTATCAAGATGATTAACTGGTCTTGGCTCTGATTCGGGATGTTGAGATTTTTTTTTCATTAGAACTGAAAATAGAGAAAGGGAACGGCTCCACGACTTGCAATGAGAGCAAAAGATAGCAGGAAGCCTAATACTGGCCATGCAGCCCCAGATACAATCACTAACGGGTTGATATGGCGATTCACATAAGGGATTAGTAATGGCGCAAGAATGCAAGTAACCCCCAGGAATGCAGCCAGCCAATGTACAGGCCTGATTAAATTGAGCATAGCGTCACTCAGATTAAAGTAATCAAATCCGTTCATGCCTAATTGGCTAGCATACATACGCAGTGCGTCATCAAATGAATGGGCTCGGAAAATAGTCCATGCCAAAAAGACAAATAATAGGGTTAGTATTCTTGAAATGGTAATTGAGGGTTGTGGTAAGCCAGTATGTGGCCATATTCTTGCGGTGCAAAGGGCGATGCCATGGGCAACTCCCCAAATTAAAAAATTCCAACTATCTCCGCCATGCCACAGACCTGCAATCGACATAGTCAATAAGAGATTGATATATGTATGTACCTCCCCCCCTCGATTTCCACCTAAGGGAATGTATAAGTAATCTCGCAACCAAGTTGATAAGGAAATATGCCAGCGGCGCCAAAAATCTTGAATGCTATTGGAGAGATAAGGATGATTAAAGTTTTCTGGGAAACGAAAACCCAACATCATGCCAAGGCCTATTGCCATTACGCTATAGCCTGCAAAATCAAAAAATAACTGCAAGCTATAAGCAAGACAACCAATCCAAGCATCTGAAAAACTAGGGTTTTGCAATGAAAAAGCGAGATCAACCACTGGTGCTAAGGTATCAGCAATCAGCACCTTCATACTCATGCCAATCATAAAACGACGAGAGCCGAGACAAAATTGAGACCAATCAAAGGGTCGAGAGATCAGCTCTTTTTTAACCCAGTCATAACGAATGATTGGGCCAGCAATTAAGTGAACAAACATGGATTGGTATGCAGCAAAACTAACAAAACTATGATCTACCGGAACTGTTCGTCTATATACGTCAATTAAATAAGAAATCGACTGAAGGACAATAAATGAAAGGCCAATCGGAAGAATAATCTTCTCCCAGGCAATACTTAAAGTGCTAACACCGCCCAAAGCATAGTTAACAGTCTGAACTGCAATATTAGAGTATTTAAACCAGCATAAAATACATATGCTAATGCCGATAAATAAGGCTAATGTCCAACCGCGCGCTTTCTCGGTGGATGTGCGCCCAATAGCTAAACCACCAACCCAACCCATTACTGCTAGGAACATAAACAATACTAGATAAATAGGGCTCCACCAACCATAAAAAATCCAGCTGCAGACAAGCAAAATGCTATTGCGACGCGATGCCCCTCCAAATCCATACAACATAAAGAAGAGAGGTAGAAAAAGGGTGAGAAACTCTAGAGAGGCGAAGACCAATTCAGTTAGCTTTCAGCAAATAAATTAACGGGCAATAGTATCTACTGCAAAGAAAATTCGGGGGCTATCCGATGCGGGTACGGCAAAAACACTGTAGCGCTGTCCTGCCTGTAGGAGTCCAAGATCGAGAACTTTGCCTACTGGTTTAGAACTACATGTCAGTTGCACTGAGAGACTGACAGGATTAATCAGTCGCCGTTGTAAAGTCCCGTCCTTAACCTTCTCAAATAAGGAAACAGCGCGATCGACTACTAATAAACCTGCTGATGCGCAGCCTGCAGAGCTTAGGTTATACAGCGCCAAGGAGGATTTAAGAGCATTAAAGTCATCTGGCTGCTCTTTAACGATCACTTGCTTTAGGTTGCTGCCGTTCGCTAAGGCTACTACTGTTGCGAACTCACTTGGTTTAACGGTTAAAGAAATGGGGCTAGATACTTTTCCATTGCTAAATTCACCAGTAATTTTTGCCTTAGAACCAACTGGATAGTATTTACTAGCAGGCTCATTTACACTCAGTGCAATCTTTGCTTTAGTTTCTCCTGCCATAACACTGAGATTTTCATCCATCCCATTAATAAATCGGACAAAGGCAGAATCTTGGCTTGGACCGGTTGGATATAGGGCAATATCAGCTGCGTAAGCGGTGTAACAAAAGCTTGACGCAGTAATACTAATGATCAAAGTGAAAATATTAGGTAGTTTCATTATTTTTTAGCCTGCTTAATATTGGGTAAGTTAACAATAGACTGGGTAATTGCTGCAGCCCAAGCATCATAGCCTGCGGTCGTAAAGTGCTGACCGTCAAGTGTTGACCATTGTTTTGGTTGTGAAAACTTTGTTGAGTCGATGTAGGTGCATGGTGCAACATTTTTAGCTAAAAAATTAGACATAAATTGCACTCGGTTATCAGGCTTGGCGAATTTATTGCTTTGTCTTCCGACTTCACTCCCCCATGGCGGACCAACCCAGATGCAAGCGGTTTTTGTACTTGCAATTTCTTTGGTCAACTTAGTCACATTTTCCCATGCCCAAGCCTGAGGAAAGGCTTTGCCATATGAGGCCATCGTATCGCCAATGATGACAACTACAACATCCGGTTTGTCTTTGGCAATTAATTCGGCAATAGGGGTAGTGGTTGTTTCTCCACGAATAAATACACCCTTGTCATTCCCTGTTCGTTCAGCACCACAAGGCACTGTTTTTTTTATCAGCCAATCACCCGCGCTAGCACCGCAGGCGCCGACAGAAAAGACTTTAGCCCCCTGTTTGGTTAAGTCATCATGAAGCGGATTGATCAAATACGATGAAAGAGACATATGACTCTCTCCAATAACAAGCATGGTTAGTCCAACTAGGGAAGCGGTACTCATATAAATATCTCTAAAAAGGTGGATTAAATGCAACTTATTTATTTTTTAATTCGTAGTACTTAAATAGCTGGGCGGTCGCAGTTAGGGTTAAATCAATTCTTTCTATTCTTGATAGTAGGCAGATTAAGAACGGAGTTAGTAATTGCACTACCCCAGGCTTTATAACCAAGATCGGTGAAATGTTGGCCATCTTTTGTCGCCCAAACCCCAGGCTTTGACATCGATAAAGAATCAATGTAAGTACAGGGCCCCACGTTCGAAGATAAAAAAGATGAAACCATTTCTACTCGCGCAAATGTTTTTCCATACTTACCATTTTCAGTACCCCAAGCCGGCCCTACCCATGCGCACGGCGTTTTAGTAGAGGAAATTTCCTGCGTGAGGGAAGACACTTGTTGCCATGCCCAGGCTTTTGAAAAATTTTGCTTGTAATTAGCCATCGTATCGCCCATTACGACTAAAACTAAATTGGGCTTATCTTTTTCTATTAAAGTTTTAATACCCGTCGTGCTGGCGTTTTGACCCATAAGAACCACTGGAGCTTTACCTACTCGACTAGCTCCCCCGCATTTACCAGCTGGTGAGGGTGCAAGCCAGTCCCCGGGATTGGAGCCACAAATTCCAATCGTGTGTACATTAGCACCCTGTTGAATCAGGTTGTCTTGGAGAGTATCGACAAGGTAGCCGGGTGAAGCTAAATGACTGTCACCGATGATTAATACTGTGAGTCCTACAAGTAAGGCATTAGACATAAATTTTTTAAAGCAAGTGAATGAGTGAATTACAAACCATAAGGCGATGTAAATGATTTAAGAGGCAGTGGCATTAGGCCATTGATGGATTCAAAGCTATAGCGCAAGTAAATTCCGGCACCCCATTGACGGTATGTTCCGGTAGCAGTGTTGTCTGTTTGCGCAGTTCCTCCTAAGAAGAATTTGGGAGCAACTTGATACTCGCTTCCAGCAGCTAAGTTATAAGCTGCACCACTCGATGTTTGACTTGCATACTTGAGATTGCCGCTCGCAGCTTGCAATGCTCCATTGGTTGGGAAGTAATTTGACGAGTCTTGGGAGTAGCCTTGATAGCCAACTGCAGCTTTAAGTTGATAGCTTAGCTTCTCAGATATAGCCGACCATATAATTGGAATTGTTGCAGCATTATATTGTTGTGGACTAAAGTAGCCTCCTTGACCATAGGTAAAGTTGCTTAAATTTTGTTGATAACTGAGATTGCTTAAGTTCAAACCAGCAGTTAGCTCCGCATCTGGTCGTTTATAGATATTGATGTAACTACCCGCAGAAAAGTCTCTACGGTTATTAGACGCAACATTGTGACCGTTAACTGCGTAAAACCCAGCAGAGCCATAAAATCCATAACCGCCTAAATCTTTTGATAATCCAAATCGACCACCGCTGGCCATCACGCCGCCCCATTGATTACCAGAGCCATTTGCTTTGGTACCTGCAAAAGATAAGAGACTATCCGTTACCGGCCGACTTGATACATTTACCAAATAAGATAGCGTTTTTGCGTCATCTACTGCCCCGTCTACTTTAACGCCACCTGTTAAGTTGCTATATGTAAATCCAATTGGTGTTGTACCCACATCTACGGCAACCCCCTTTGTTACATAGCCAACAGCTACACCTACACCTGTAGCTGTTTGAGATTGCGAAGTGATATTGTTAGTGCCAAAAGGGGTGGGGCTGGAGAAACTCGCATTAACTGAACCTGCATTGAGGGAAACAGGGGTTACTTGCACAATCGCTTTGCCATCACTTGCTGGAATACGGATTTCAAGCGGTGTCTCAATATCTGTTAATTTACTTGTTCCTGAATTTCCGTTTCGGCTGCGGATCTGTGTGCCCAATGTAGCAGTCGCACTACGCTCTTGTTTTATTTCATTCAGGTCTGCCATTACCAAACGTTGGGATTCTGACGTGACAGAGCCTTGATAAAAAACAGTATCAGTATTTGATGAATTATTAGATGATGCCGTTACACTTGAAGCTGGCAGTGGCACAGTTGAATCTTTTACTGTTGGTACTGAGTTACCTGTAAATTGCTTGGTGCCCAGTTGCTGATTTAGATTTGCTGCAAGGGAGTTATTTGCTGATGCAGTCATCAAAGAGAGGGAGCGCTCAAAAAGAGCTTCTGCTTCTCGGGTCTTTCCTTCGTCACGATAAATGCGAGCTACTGATGCAATAACATCTGGATCTTTTGGGGCAAGCGTGAGAACTTTTTGCAAACGCGCGTTAGCATATTCAGAATTATTCATTTGTAAAGCGAGGCGGGCGGCACTTAACTGAATATCTATGTTAGATGGATTCTTCAGAATGAGCTGTTGATATAAGTCGAGAGCTTTTTTATTCTGACCTGAAGATTGATATACCGCTGCTAATGATCCGACTACTAGTGGATCATTTGGGCGTTGAATAAGCAAGGGTGCAAGCCTATCTTCAGCGGCAACTAGGTTACCTTGAACTCGAAGCTGATCAGCCTGTTGGAGGGAATACGTAAACAAGAGATCATTAAAGCTTGAACGTTCTGCTACAGTTAATTTACGTTGTTGTAAGGTAGCTAGGACAGTGGCAGCCTCTGCATCCTCTTTAGTCCTGAGTAAAATTGCCACATATGCTAAAAGATCATCAGTTTTAGGTGGATTGTTTTTGGCAACAGCCTGACGTATTAGTCTGAGGCTTCGGTTAGGCTCATTTAATTCAACATAAGCATTTGCAAGCAAGGTTAACAAAGCTGGGTTATTTAAATCTACTGGCTCTATTTGATTCAGGAGCGCTAATCCGGCTGGTTTATCTCCTTGTTTTGAGAGGGTAAGTGCATTATCAATTTGCTCACGCACCTGAAAGGAGCTTTGTAAATCCTGCATGTCTTTTGTGCGATCTTTGCTTGGTATTTTGCTTAAAAATACTTGAGCTTGCTTCCAATTTTGTAAATCAGTGGAAAAGATGGCTGATGCAAAAAGAATATTTGCCTGATCATTGGAGCTGCGATATGGCATCGTGTACATCAAATCTTTCGCGGCTCTCTCTTGTCCAGACTTGATGTAAAGACGTGCAAGAGCAAGTCTAGCCCATGGATTATCGGGATTTAATTTAAGTGATTTATCTAGAGCAGCACGAGCGCCAACATCGTCTCCGTTTGCTAGAGATTTTTTAGCAAGTTCAAATGCATCCGAAGCTCGTAAACTACTATCGTCACCGCCTCCTACTCCCTTATTATTTTGAGCTGTGGCTACGTTAGATGATTGTTCTTTGATGCCTGCATTCAGTAGCGCCCGAACTTCAGCATCATCTGGATAAGCTTTTAAATAGGCTTCAAAAATAGGGAATGCATTTGATCTTGGCACTTTATACCAAATCAATCCCGTCCTCCACCATTCGTTGGCTTCAGAACCAACAGAAGGATCTTTTGATAATTTGGAGAGCTGCACTAATCCATCAAGGCGTGAATTCTCTTTCAAAACCATTAATTTTGCTAATTGCAACTTGATTTCAACATTATTTGGGGACTGTTTTGAGATTCGCTCTAAACCTGCTATTGCATTTGACCAGCCGTTATCGGTATAGCCTAAGCGCATGTAATATTCGAGAGCAAGATTACCCTGAGGTACTCTTCCATTTAAGAGAAGGTTATATTGAGCTACGCTTTCATCTATTTTTCCTTCTTCCCCAAGAAGTCTAGCTTTTTCTCGAAGTTGAACATTTGTCTTGGAGCTTAAATAAATATCTTGCTCTAAAAGGGCTGTAAAGCGACTGTTAGGGTCTAGCTTTTTCAATTTATCAAGTGATTCATTGACTCCAGTAATATTATTTTTTGCGAGTTGACCCAGGGCAACCCCATATAGAGCCTCGACTTCATTTGGGTTGCTCATTAATGCCCTACTCCAAACAGTAGCCGCCCGCGCATAATTTTCTTTAGATTGCCAGTAGCGAGCGCTTTCAATGAGTTTTTTACTGGCCTCGTCTTGCCCTTGTGCCATTACAAACACGGGCATAAGACTAGCAGCCAATCCCAATAGTACTAACTTATTTTTGGGGTACATACTGGATTCCAATTTAAATTAATTTGACCATTGCTTGAAAATCGATAGCGATTCTCAATCCATCCCATACCGAATAAACTCAGCACATAGTCGTAGTAGATGGGTGGAGGGCTTAAATACTGCAAGAGCTGTGCTCGCTCTGTTTGTGATTTCAATAAAACATTTTTCTTACTGGCCTTAAGAAAGGGAGCTACAGCAGCTGAAAACCCGAGCGGTGCGATACCTGAGCTACTGCCCGTTAAGGTATTCACCTTCTCAGGTGGGTTACCGCTGACCTGAATAATTTTATTCATTCCAGCAAGGGAATTTATTATTGAATTTGCAAGTGGATCTTGTGAGGAGGTCATTCCTGCCCACAAATACACTCGAATAGCGTCATAGCTTCCAAGGTCACCCTTGGTGGCATCAATGATAAATTTCCCTGTATCAGCTGATTGCGCTTGGTAATCTATCCAGTCGGGTACAAGCCCCTTTGGACTGGAAGCTGTAATCATCTTGTCTGTATTGATTGCAATCTCAGACCAGGGCCCCTTGTTATTATTTAGAGCGAGCCTTCTTAAAACGGGGATCGGCAGGTAACTAGGGTTGAGTTGCCATTGATCCGAGGAGAGGGTAAATCCAAAGGGTCCTGGCAGCAGCATCTTGCCGAGTCCCGGCAGGATAACGATGGATTTATTTTCAACTAGGGCCAATATTTTGTTTGCATCAGCTATATAGTCGCTACGCTGCCAAAGTCGGCCGGCCTCTAATAATGCATAGGCATACCAAATATCTGCATCAGATGCGGAGTTTTCATCAAGTATTTTCCATGTGCCATCTTCTGCTTTCCCCCAAGTCCAAGCAGGCAATCTAGAGTCAATATTATTGTTGGCTAAGTTCACCATGCTCCAGCGCCATAGTAGATCGAAGGTTTTCGGATCATTAGCAATTAAAGCGAAGACCATTGCATAGGATTGACCTTCTGAAAAACTCTGAAATTGTGGAGCGGCTCCTGCTATAACTCGTCCGTCTGCTTCAATAAATGAATTCTTAAAGCTATTCCAGAGAGCCCAAGAAACTGGCTCACAATTCAGTGCGGCCGAGACAGTAGGGCTTTGTAATACGCCAAAAATGAATAAGCCTATAGATAAGCATCTTTTAGCAATCCAGAGATTGCGCTTAGCCTTCAAAGGCAAAGTTAGAAAGGGTGCGCTAAATCGAGATATCATGATTGCAGACGCTTTCTTCGCACGGCTTTTAATGCTGCGTACATTAATAGTGACAGTATTAGAGCTGCTATCACACTAAATAGTATGAATAAAGAGAGATATTCCGATAAGAGCCAAGAGAGATAGTTTGCCCAAGGTAAGGACCCTGAATGGTAATTCTGCTGATCAGAAACCAGTTCTATTTGGTCTTCATTTAGGCGCACCAAACTTCCAAAAATAGGACCCATTGACCCATCTAAAGATGCAGCGATAGCTGTTAGCTTTTCAGGGTTAAAGCTGGAAATTAAAACAACACTACGGCTACTTTGTAATGGTGATTTGAATCCTGCAATAAAGGTATTTTGGTAAATATCAAAGTGAGTATTAGAGCTAAACCAGCCTCCAATATCTTTTAAACTGTTCGGTATTTTGAAAATACTGTGATTGTTGATTGGAATACTGCTTTCCCATTGCTTGAGGAGTGGCTGACTTTCACTTCCAGAAGTGATGACCAAAAGATCTTTCTCTTTTACAGAACCGATTTCACCAATGCTGGTAACGGTTATCGACGTTCCTGGGTAGCCAGTTAGTCTTCCAGTGCGACCTAATGCAGCAAGATAAGCGGAGTAGTCGTATACATTGGGATTATCCGGCAGAACAACGGCAGTTTCAGATAGATCCGCTAGACGAGAAAAAGGGAAGCCGCTATTACTAAATGCCGCTAAATTTGGCATCCGAATGAAATGCTGCATTCTTGAGATATCAATCATAGAATTGGGATTGATAGTTGCATCAATTTTTCCTTGATCGCTCGTGTCAGAACAGTCATATCGTTTGCTGGAAGACTGGGCAAATTCAGTAAGTAGAAATGATGCTACATTCGCTTGATCATTATTGACGATCGATTTTTCCGCGGGGCTTGGATAAATCATGGCTTGCGGAATAAAGACAGTGGATTTTTTTGTAATCAAACTATCAGTTTCTATGGGTAAGCCTATAGTTTGAGCCAAAGATTTGATTGCACTACTGATTTTAGATGTCCACTCACCTTGCATTGGGAGCGCAATCGTTTTTACAAGCTGAGATTTGTAAGTAACTGATAAGACGGCATTATTGTTGCCAGCTTGATTTTGATAGCTAAAATCCAAATGAAGCGGAATACCTTTCCCATTGGTGCTATATAGGGCTGGTGGAATTTGGACATTAGATGAAGTAGTGGTTTTCTCAGACTGCGGCTGATCTGCTAATGACTTCGTATCACCATTAAGTTTGCTTAATTGAACTGGACCATTAGAACTCAACCAATTTGGCGCATCATAGGACTTACGAATGGGTAGAGTAGTCGCCGGTATTAAGGCGCTAGATTGCCCCGCTAAATTTTGGCCGCCAAGAGCTAGAGCAATACTTGCTTGCTTTAGTTCAGCGCTATCTCTTCCCATGACAAATAGCAATTTTCCATACTGGTCTTTTGGATTGCTGGTAATAAATACCATTGGGCCAGTAATAACGGGCAAAGCGATACCAGGCATCGATAAGGGGGATTCAACAAAAATTACAGCATTCCCAGTGCTGGGAATATTGTTCATTGCTACTGGAAATTGGGATTCGGATTGGTTTGAGATTGAACCAAACCATGAGGAGAGGATGCCAGCCGCCTCTAATGTGGTGTTGCTTGGTTTTGCAGTAAAAATAAAAGGCAAAACCAGTTTTCTTGAATCATTTTTACTGGCAAATGGGATTGGAAAATTCGCAAGCTCATTTGGAAGGGTTAAGGGTAAAGTAGTTACCCTTAGTGTGCTCTGATTGCTGATGTTAGCCCATAATTTTGGACTTTTTGGATCTTCGCAATCTGATGCGTAGTGCCCAATAAGCTGAAAAGTAAATTGGTTATTTTCAGAAAAGAGCTCTGGCGGTATGGTAATAACAGCCTCTAAATCTTGATTGCCTTGACCTTTAGATATCTCAATAGCACTTAATGACTCTCCATTAAGATAAATATTAATTTGAGATTGTTCTGGCAATAAATCAGGAGAATACTTATAGGAAATCTTGAGTTTTGCTTCTGATACCACTTCATTATTTCGAACATTAAAATTGATAAAATTTCGACCGTCTTGACCTAATAATTGGATGGCATTTGGTGCTCCTAGTTGCTTCAAACTCAAAGTAGTAGAGTTAACTTGCTCGTGAACAATAGGGACGATATCTTTAGTTTTTTTTCCTAGAAACTACTGGGCTTGCATACGAGACACTCGCCGATAAGGTGGGGCATAGCATTGTAATGACAAGCGCTAAAGCTGGGATGCGCTTTCCAAATGGGAGCTTTCGTGACCCTGTAATTTTATTGACCATGGGTTCTTTCACTAAGCTTTGAGTTTGATGCGAGTTGACCTTGCGCGTATCGCTAGATAAATGTCTCTACTGGCATCTCTTAACAATGGCGCTAAATTAAAGACGCCATAGGTCAACACTTCTCTTAATGAGCGCAAAGGGGCATCTTTTGCGGCTTGTCCCCAGGCGTTTACCCAGTTATCTGCCCGACAAAATGTCATTTGGGTGAGCTCGCGTTGCTGCTCTACTGATAGGTTTTCAAATAAGACCCCAATAGACTTGCCCCCTTTGGAAACGGTCCCAGGGAGCACAGCCTCTTTATCCCCCCTGAAAATAGAAACCCATATTTGCTCGCCTACCGGAATTTCTACGGCTGTTAGTGGTTTTAAGCCAAGACCGTTTCGAGAGAAATCACTTGTTTCGCAAACAATGGTCTTGCCATTGGAAAGTAGGATAGTGGCTGGTAAGCTAGCATTAACACGGGGAGTTGCGCGTAGCTGTCGCGTTTCTTTCGCAACGTTGGCACTAGCGCTAATAACGATGATGTTGTAAGTTACCCATACCAAATTGATAACGAGGGTTCCAGTATCTCCATCATTCGTGGCTAATTTAATTACACCAGCCAAAAATCCCATCAGATTTAGCGCAAGCAAGAATATATAGGGCCTAGCTAATTTCCAGTCGACATATTCTTCTTCAACAATTCCGCCTTTAGAGGTTGCGTTAAATGCACCAAATTTAGGATTAATCATCGCTAAGGTAACAGGGAGAAAAATATACCAAGCTAGAGCGGTTTCATAAACCTCGCTCCAGAAGGAATGTCTAAATCGCCCCTGGATTTTTGAGTTGGTCATACTCGCGACAGCAATGTGCGGCAAAGCATAAGCTACCACCATAATGGCAGTTGAGCTAAATACTTCGGCGCCCATCAGTAGGTAGGCTAATGGCGCCGTTAAAAATACGAGACGAGGCAAGCCATAGAAAAAATGCAGCATGGCATTGGTGTAACAAAGGCGTTGCCAAATAGTTAAGCCCCGACCTAGCAAAGGGTTATCTACCCGAAATATTTGAGCCATACCACGCGCCCAACGAATTCGTTGAACAACATGTCGTGAAAGACTCTCTGTTGCTAAGCCTGCAGCTTGGGGAACTGCTAAATACGCTAAGTTGTATCCCTTACGACTTAACTTTAAAGCGGTATGGGCATCCTCAGTCACGGTTTCAATCGCAATACCACCAACTTCCATGAGGGATTCACGCTTCAGAACAGCGCAAGACCCACAGAAGAATGAGGCATTCCATAAATCATTGCCATCTTGTACTAAGCCATAAAACAGTTCGCCTTCATTAGGAACGATGCGATAGGTATCGAGATTTTTCTCAAAGGGATCGGGTGAAAAGAAGAAGTGGGGCGTCTGAACCATTGCCAACTTCGGATCTTTGAGGAACCAGCCCATTGAGAGCTGTAAAAAAGATCGAGTGGGAATATGATCACAATCAAAAATGGCCACATATTCCCCATTGATCTGACTTAATGCAGCATTGAGATTGCCCGCTTTATTATGATGATTGTTTTCGCGTGTCAGGTAAATTGCACCCACTTCATGACAAAATTCACGAAACTCTTCACGGCGACCGTCATCCAAAAGATAAATTCGCAGCTTGTCAGCTGGCCAATCCATCGATAGTGCGGCCAAAATAGTCAGCCGCACTACGTCTAGATCTTCGTTATACGTCGGAATCAACACATCAACAGTGGGCCAGTGGGTTTGATCGGTTGGCATCATCACTGCATTGCGTTTTAAGGGCATTGCAGTTTGTACATAACCCAATATCAAAACAATCAAGGCATAGATTTCTGCTAATACCAAGCCCCAACCTAAAAATGCATCGAGTGCTGTATCAAAATCGACGGAACTGGTTAAGCGCCAGTACATATAACGCAGAGACATCATTAGAGAGATGACAATCATGAGGATGATGCCTGCCTGCCCCCAAGGTAAGGTGCGAATCACTAATGCGATGCCAAATGCGAGAATTGCAAAAACGGCTTGCTCAGATAGGGTGAGGGGTGTGCTAATGACGATATAAATAGCAAATGCGCCAAACAAGGCAATGCTATAAGTGGCTATCCGATATTTCCAAAGTCGTAACTCTAAAACATGATTGCCGAGTCTTTTTAGAATAGAGGATGAATTGACAAAATTATTCAAGATAATTTCTCATTCTTTGGTGCGCGATATCCATCATTTAGAATGGTATTGATTAGCATAGCAAAATCAATGAGGTCATGTGCACCTTGACTCTCAGGCGCATAAGCTAATGCATCTTGATTGCAAGCAAGCGCCTCTGGTATAGATTGATCTTGGTGGACAATGGAAATATTTTTATTGGAAAACTGTAGAGCCATGATGTCTGCAACATCACTGGAAAGTTGCCGTGAGCGATTGAGTTGACTAATAACATACAGATAGTCAATAAAGTCGGCACGATTGAAGCAGTACTGCTCAATCAAACTATCAATCATGGGAATAGTTGCATAACTAGCTGCATCTGCCAAAGTGACCACAATGGCAATATTGGCGACTGATAAGGCTTGCTTTAAGTAAACTGAAGGCCCTGGCGGCGTATCGATAATGACAATGGCATCTTGAGGTAAACCGAGCGACCTCAATTGTTGGTCAAGTAGGAGGGGGTCTTTAGAAAGCGCACTCTCAAAAGTAATACGCTCACTTTCGCTAACGTGACCAAAGGGCAGAACAACGCACCCTGTATTACCCTGAACCATTGCCTTTGCCCAATTGCTAGCACTAAGCGTGCTTAATGCTACCCCCGCATGATGCGATGGGGGAATGCCACAATGTAAGCGCAAGGAATTTTGAGGATCTAAATCGAGGGCAAACACTGTATGACCCCGACTTCGTAGTGCTGAACAGAGATTGGCACTGATGGTTGTTTTTCCGACCCCACCCTTAGCAGAGACAATAGATAGTATTTTCACGAACGTTTCAACCTTTTGAATAGAGAGCTAATGCTTTCAGATGAGGCTGATTTAATATGGGCGGTATCCACTACTAAGGCATTCAGTGCCTTATTTAATTGGACCGGCTTAATCGCTTGAGTCTCTAAAATTGGACTTACTGGTAGAGGCTGAGTAGCTAACGGCTCAACGGCCATCACTTCTTCATCCGTAGTCACCCTAATCTCTTCTTTTGTAGTCAAAACTGTTTGAGTGATGATTTGCTCCACTACACGTTGGGGTACTTGTGCAGACTTTATGGCCGCTTTGGGATGGATTGTGTGGGCTTCCTTAGAATTATCCATTTCGTGAATTGCGGAGATTAGGGGCCAGCGCCCAAGAGACAGATTAGCTTGTTCAGTCTTAACTATCTCCTGATAGCCTTCTGGATTTTGTTCAATCGTCTTATATAAACTCTCAACATCACTTATTTGTTTCATGGGTAATTCCTTTTGCGGGGCTCAAATATATTCGATGTATCCGTGGAAAACTACATGCTGAGCTGGTATTCCGTACTTCCGAATTCATCGGTTTCTGAGATTTGACGAACGCACAAAGAGTCATTAGCGCCCATTGCGGCAAGCCATTTTTGATAGGTACCTTCTAAAAATGCTGTGACCCACAATGGGGTTTCAGAACCAAATGCACCGTTGCGTAAATTGCCATTAGTTGAGCTGTGATGGGTAATTCTTAAAGTGCCATCGTTTTCCTCAAGCTCCACCCAACCCCAGTCCATGTCCTGCCATACTGAGCACATGGCTGCTTGTAAGTCACCTAAGGTTTCGCAGGCGGGTAATGTAGTTTGCGAGCCAAATTGCATGCCAATACCATGCATTACAGCGTGGGGATTTTTTAATTCTGTCAGGCTGGATAAACCATGGGCTGTAGCAGCCAATAGGCTACGCCATTGCCTTGCAGATTGACGCTGAATTCGATAATCAATTTTTTTGGGGGATACCATGATTTATTTCTCCAAGTTGGCAAACATTGTTTTTAAAATGGACTTCAGTTTCTTAAGAACAAGCTTTTTTAGCGACCTTAAAAATGCAGTACATATCTAAAAAGTGCAAAATTACTTTTAATAAATACATATAAGAAACGTCATTTCTATGTCAAATCAGTTAGGGTGCTATATTTAATTGTGTTGAAGGTAGGTTTTTTGTAACTCCTAATAAACGAAAAAGTGTGTCTAAAAATGCACATTTTCTCTGTAATCTCTATCGGGCAAGCGTGCGCGCCAAGGTTGTTGAAGGCAGTTCACCGAAATGCTGTTGGTAATAGGCTGCAAATGCGGCCGGCTTGGTAAATCCACAGGAAAGGGCGATAGCGGTAACGGTAGTACCAGGTGGGGCACTGGTGAGGTGGTTATTCGCCATCATCAAGCGCTCCGTACGAACCCATCTCATGGGCGTAGTGTTATAGCGTTTTAAAAATGCGTAGTGCAGGTTGCGAGCGGACATGTTGCTTACACGCTCTAATGCGCTCAGAGTAATGGGTTGGTTTAAGTGGGCTTGCACGTAATCACAGACCCGATCGAGTAAGCGCCTTGCATATTTTCGGCTTGGGGTGCTACTTAACTCATCTAGAAATAATTCGGGTTGTAACATGACTATCAAATTACGATAAAAGTTGTCATCTATTGCTGTTTGATTCAGTAATTCTGGCTGCAGTGAAAATTGGTCTAGTAAGTTAGCCAATTGCCTAAAAACCGTTTCAAAAGATAATCGACCAACCTGCAGACTGAGTTTTCGGGGGGCATGTAAATCCAATATATTTTGAGAATGTTGGTTCATGCCTAGCATGCTGCGCGCAATTGACTCTAATTTTTGGGGGTTAATATTGAGCATGAGTACTGATTGCAAAGCGCTTTCACCGCTCCCAGTGCTATTAGGCAGTAATAATGCGTTTACACCAGACTGCCAATGGATTAGCCGCCCATCAATGATGAAGTTTCCTTGCCCGTAAAATGGAATCATGAGGGTGGTGTCCTCATTCGGATTGATCTTAAATCTGACAGGGGTGCTTGCTGTTGCGACCATTTTCATGCCGTTGACATTGAGCAAGCAGGATTGATGTTGAAATACCCCATGATCGGCAATGGACTCACACTCCTTCAAACCAGAAATCACTTCGTGAAGACGATCCTCCATCTCATTTACAGAGTCGTCAATTTTTGCAGAGCGCCCTCCAAAGACTAGGGGCGGCAATAAACAAGATAATTTTTTCCTATGCATTAAATTGGCAATACACTTTACAGAATAGAAATTGGCAATCAATCAAGGAAAGATATTCTTGATTGAGCTTTAAAAACTAGCCTTAATTCTGATGGGAGGCTTGAGGGGTGGCGACCTTAAAAGCGCAAGGATGCGCTTAAAAATGCAAAATGCTGGGTATTGGGATTAGCGTGCTTGGGCGCGCGCGAGCGTTGCCGATGGCATCTCACCAAATCGTGTGTTGTAGTAATCTGCAAAAGCAGCTGGCTTATTAAATCCGCAGTCTAAAGCAATAGTAGTTACCTTATCCCCCGGGATGCCACGGTTCAGTTGGTTGTGTACTAATGCCAAGCGTTCGGCTCTAACCCACTGCATGGGCGTGCAGTTGTAACGCTTAAGGAAGGCGTAGTGCAATTTACGCCTAGACATACAACTGACCCGCTCTAGATCAGTGAGGTTAATGGGTTGATTTAAGTGCGCCTGAATATATTGGCAGACTCGATCGAGCAAGCGCCTAGCATATTTGCGGTTGGGGGTTGAGGTTGATGCGTCTAAAAATAGGTTAGGGCACAACATCATGGCGATGTTTCTATAAAAAGTATCATCAATGCCAGATTGATTTAGTAATTCTGGCTGTAAAGAGAACTGATCAAGCAAGTTGGCCAATTGCCGAAAGACTGCTTCAAAGGAGACGCGACCTACCTGCAAGTCGATTTCTCGTGGAATATCTAAATTCATCAAGGATATAGAGTCAGGACTGACCCCCAGCATGGTGCGAGCAACCTTCTCAAGTCTGATGGGATCAAGATCGACCATAAGAACAGATCGGTTTGTGCTCTCAGAGCTCCCCCCGCAATTTGGTAAAAAAACTGCTTTACTGCTGGCGCGCCATTGAAGAGCACGGCCATTTACAATCAGTTCGCCCTCCCCTGAAAGAGGGATGATGAGGGTTGTTTTATTTGTTTTTCCTACCTTAGAGCGTATGGGGGTGCTGGCAGTAGCAGCAATTTTCATCCCATTGATAGTGAGTAGGGATGAATGATGACGAAATAATTTGTCGTCAATGAGGGATTCATATTCTATGAGCCCAGTGACAATGAACTTTAATCGCTCCCGCATATCGTAAACGGACTCATCGATGTGCGTTGACCGATCACCAAAAGCTAAAGCCGATAAATGAGATTTTGAGTTTTGAATAAGCTGCATTAGTAAATTAGAATGGTCTTTATATTCAAGTCAGACACATTAAGACGGGGGTAATAGTATTCGGATAAAAAAATATACTTAGCTTTTTTGGCATAGCAATCATCAGGTTAATTTTCCTATGCCAGTTTTTCTTCTAAGAGTTGAACTTCCTTCATGAGCACTTGTAAGGCATCTTTAATGGATTTGGTTGTATTAATAAATTCTTCTTGTTTTTCGAAGGTACTACCTTTTAATTCAGCATTTCTCTTTTCCACCGCCTCAACGCTGGGCATCCCCAATGCATTTAAGTCCAGATCTAACCAAGATCTCAGCACCAATAGCTTATCCAGTTCAGGGATTGCTAGGCCTCTAAGCCAGCGTCGGGCTGACTCTTGGGTGATAGGCTCTGATGTAGATGTGCGTAGATTAAACTCCTTGGCTACAAAAGCAGCTGAAGGTATTTCTCGGTATCGCAAGGCAAGGGCATTCACGAGGGACAGTGAAAAAGAATCTCGCAACGCTTGTTTCGGGGGCATAAAAAATTCGGATTTTTAAGTGTTCTGAACTATTGGAAGCGTCATTAGCTTAAACTATTTTTTATGCGAGCAGATCTGGCTACATCAGTAGCTAGGTTTGACAATTTAACGGCTTCAGCCGCTGCCTCTGTCGCAATTTTCGTCGCTTCTGCAGCTTGAGCTGAGGCTATTAGGCAGGATTCCTCGGCTTGTTCGGCTACACTAGCTGCTGCTGCTGCACTTGCCGCCGCTGCTGCTGCAGCTGCTTCGATCGCAGATTCGGCGGCGCTTGCCGCTGCATCTGCCGCTGCATCTGCCGCTTTTAAAACTGATAGAGCCGCCGCTTCAGTGGCCGCAGTAGATGCATTTCTGGCTGCATCTGCCGCTTTGATAGCCGCATTAGCAGATCGTTTGGCTGATTCCGAGGCGTGGCCAGTGAGCTCTTTAAGGGTTGTCAGCGCATTGGTATAACGCCGATTAATGATGATGTAGCCTTGACGTAAGTCACTCACCTCAGTTTCAAGTAAAACAAGCTTGGATTGAATTAGTTTAATTTCATCAGTCATGGCTACCTTGTATAAGAGTCCACATTTAGTGTGGTTTTTAATATTATTTCATATTAAGGGGGGGGCTCTCTGTAGCATACACGCTCAAAGTGTAACTATATTATTTATTGCACTTTAAAGGTGTGAAAATACATCATCATTCAGAGCGTATTTAAAATCAACGTGAGTTGGATGGGCGGGCAAGCTATTCCCAATGAAGTTTGTCGAAAGATGGCTTCTCTCATTACATTTATTAAGCCCTTTTTGCAGTATTCGGATAGCCAATCCATGGGAATGCATTAAATATTAAGTCAAATTTCAATCTAAGCAAGTTAGGCTCGTTCAATGGATATGCTGTCAACTGCCCGCCTTGGGATGGGCTGCTCGACTTGTGTGCTCACACAATTTTGTTTGCCAGCGGGCATTGCAATTGAAGGTCTGCCTCGAGTAGATGATATGGTTAAAGAGCGCATTCA
This sequence comes from Polynucleobacter aenigmaticus, assembly GCF_002206635.1. Taxonomy (GTDB): domain Bacteria; phylum Pseudomonadota; class Gammaproteobacteria; order Burkholderiales; family Burkholderiaceae; genus Polynucleobacter; species Polynucleobacter aenigmaticus. Next base: position 33,608 of record NZ_NGUO01000011.1, read on the forward strand.
TTTAAAAAAAGGGGAATATCTCTATCGGCAAGGGGAGGAATTTAATTCTATTTTTAGCGTGCGATTTGGGTCAATAAAGACGGAGTATTCCTTAGTAAACGGTCGGCATCAAGTGATGGGATTTTATCTTCCAGGAGAAGTGCTTGGTTTAGAAGGTATTGATGAGAGCAGCTATCAATCAAATGCCATCACGCTTGAGGATAGTGAAATTTGCATGATTCCATTTGCAGAGTTTCAGGCCCTCACTACTCAAATTCCCGCTTTACAAGGTCAATTTCATCGAATTTTAAGTCGTGGACTCACTCAAGATCAGCGCCACTTTCTTAATTTGGGTAGTCTGTATGCAATAGAGCGGTTGGCGGGATTTTTAATTCATTTGTCATTAAGGCTTGCATTGCGGGGCTATCAAGACAGGCAATTTATTTTACCAATGGGTCGTGAAGAAATTGCTAGCTATCTTGGGGTCAAGATTGAAACAATCAGCCGAGCACTTACCAGATTTTCAGATGCAGGCTTAATTCAGATTCATCAGAGGTTCATTACTTTAGTTGACATGGGCGGACTATATGATATTGCCGGTCAAGCAAAACCCGGCTACCTCTATCTATCTGAAGCAGCTTAAGTCAGGGAAATGGGTCTAAATGAATGTGCTGATCCGCATTTATTTGATTTCCCCACTTTAAAGTTGTAATTTTATTATGTATACCACTTTATAAGAGGATGGCGGGAGGGGGTGAGCTAGATATAGTGAGCTATGAACTGTGGGGGCGTAATTAGACTCCCGTCCTATATTCAAGATTGCTTTTTTTTAGTCTTCATTAGCAGGATTTAGCTTGGACTTATCTAAATCATTATTCATGATTGTCTAAGTAGATTATTAACTTAACTTACTTTCACCTTTTCATTTCGGTTACTTATGGATGATCTTCAGCATAATCAAATAGCTCTTAAGCTTGCTCTAGAGGTCATCAATTCTTCCAGTGACATTATTGTGATTTGCGAAGCTAGTCCCATCGATAAACCAGGACCTCGAATTGTTTATGTCAACGAGGCCTTTGTCAGGGAAACGGGGTATAGCGTAGAAGAGGTAATTGGAAAAACCCCACGAATTTTGCATGGACCTAAAACAGATCAAGCAACTTCAAAGCGGATTCGCGCTACTTTAGAAAAGTGGCAACCCATTTGTGAAGATGTACTCAATTATAAAAAAAATGGAGAGGCATTTTGGCAGTCCCTCAATATTTTCCCAGTAGCCGATGAAAGTGGGTGCTTTACCCATTGGGTAGCTATCCAGCGCAATATTACTGAGCGTAAATTGGCTGAATTAGCTAACTCAAAGATGCAACAGTCCTTTGAGGTGGCCATGCAAGCAGGCGGTATTGGAATTTGGGAATGGGACATAGTAAATGACGTTTTGACCTGGGACCATGGGATGTATCAGCTCTATGGGATATCTGAGCAGAATTTTCCCAATGTTTATGATGCTTGGCAAGCAGCAGTCCACCCCGAAGATCGCTTAAGAGCTGATGAGGATATCCGTAATGCCATCGAGATTGGAGTATTTAATTCTGAATTTAGGGTAGTTTTGCCAAATCAAACCATTCGAGATATTTGTGCACATGCCATAGTGATTAAAGATGCTTTGGGTGTTGCTAAAAAGATGATTGGAACCAATTGGGACATATCCAAAATTAGAGCACGTCAAGCTAACATCGAAAAAATTGCTTTTTTTGATGATTTGACTTCATTGCCTAACCAGCGCCTATTTATGGATCGCTTGAGCCAAGCGATGCTGATCAGTTCGCGCAAGAAAAATTATGGAGCCCTGATATTTATTGATCTAGATAAATTTAAAGTGATTAATGATGAATATGGTCATTTAGCGGGGGATTGGTTGCTGGTAGAAGCCTCTAAACGGATTAAAAAATGTTTGCGCCAAACAGATACGGCATCGCGATACGGTGGGGATGAATTTATTGTATTGCTAGGAGATCTAAGCGCCAATAAAGACGACGCGAAAATGGAATTGCAAAAGATAGCAGAAAACATCAGAGATTCTTTAAGTGCTCTCTATAGTGTTCCTATTTTTGATGGCAAAACTAAAGGTAATTTCATTCGGTGTGGCTGTAGTGCAAGCTTAGGCTCGAGCTTATTTTTTGGTCAGCAGCCTGATTCAATCGAGCTTATATATCAGGCTGACGCTGCAATGTATGAGGCTAAGTCCAAGGGTGGAAATCGAGTTAAGTTTAGTAAGTCAAATTTACTGATGACCACTGAGGATGCAGGGCTAGTTGAAGATAGTTTAGAAGCAGGAAAAATACTTCTTAATACATCCAATAATCAATTAAAGTTAGCCGAAAGAAGGTATCAGAAACTGAAAAACAAATTAACTTAAGTCAAGATGAAACGATTGACTTGCTAGTTGCTTTGGCCGCATCTCGTGATGATGAGACTGGTGAGCACCTCATTAGAACCAAAAAATATAACTTGGCTTTAGTAACTCGCTTATTACAGATAGGGTTTTATTTAGATCAACTGGATGATTCTTTTATTGAGAATATGTGCCGGGCTGCACCATTGCATGATATTGGAAAAGTGGCTATACCCGATTCCATACTTAGAAAACAAAGTTGTTTAACGGAGGTAGAGTGTGCAGTCATGAAGACACATACTTCAATTGGCTCTAGCATTTTGCAATGAAACATGAGGAATGGTAAATTCCAAAATGAGGCCATTAGGATGGCAGCAGATATCGCAGTCAGTCACCATGAGAAATGGAATGGTAAGGGTTATCCAGCAGAATTATCAGGCGAGTCTATCCCACTTTCTGCTCGAATTATGGCGATTTCCGATATGTATGACGCCTTGGTATTTGTTCGTCCTTATAAAAAATCTTGGACACATGAACACGCAGTAGAAGATATTATTAGAAATAAAAATATTGCTTTTGATCCGCCGATCGTAGAAGCGTTTGTATTGGAGAGTGAAAATTTCAAAGAAATTAAAAATATGTATCGAGATAGTTGGACCATTTTTTATCTGCATTAGGATTTTGCTGCTGATGCGGGTTTACTTAACTGGGCGGCCGCACAAGGTCTGATTCAGAGTGTGTTGTCTTGCTAATGTATTGCATTTAGCATGCTTATTTTGCAGTATTCAGGTCGTCATTTCACTATAGACGAGTCATTATGCGATGAGACAGCAATGCAATTTAAATAGTGATATGAAAAAAATTTGTTTTAACTTCTTTGTAGTACTCGTTTTATGGACTCCATTCTTGACCCATAGTGAGTGCATTGGAGATATAGTAGCTAAAAAATCATACTCGGTTTATGTTGTTCCTCAAACGGCGATATCACAGCTCTACAGCTATTGGGTTCCGCTGTTAGAGTCTTTAGGTAAAAGATCAAACCAGTGTTTTGAGTTGATTGTGCCAGCAACTATTCCTATATTCGAAAAACAGTTACTAAATGGAAAAGCGGATTTTGCATTTGTTAACCCATACCATGCGGTCATGGCATTTAAAGCTCATCAATATGTCCCTTTGATTGCTGATGGAAAAAATAAATTAGATGGCTTAATTGTTGTGAGGGCGGATAGCAAGATCAATGAATTGAAGGATTTAAATCATTCGAAAATAGCATTTCCTGCACCCAATGCCTTTGCTGCCTCCTTATTAATTCGGTCTTTCTTAATGCAAAAGGGGATTAAATTTGAGCCAATATACGTTAAGTCACATAAAAATGTGTATTGGTCTGTCATGACTGGTGATGTTCCTGCAGGAGGCGGTGTAAACAACACCTTTTTTAGGGAGCCGGATGAAATAAAAAATCAGTTGAGAATTTTATATAAAACGCCCATGTTTATGCCTCATCCATTTATTGCCAATCCCCGAGTGCCACCTAGTGTCCAACAAGCTGTTCAGAATGCATTTCTTTCAATGAAAAATGATCCGGCTTTAACAGAGATATTAAATAATGTGCAAATTCCAGATCCTATAGCTGTCGACTACCGTAAAGACTATATGCCGATTGATAAATTGATATTAGAAAAGTTTGCCGTTAGTAGTGAAAACCAGTAATCAGGATACTCAGCCGCCCCCTTACCCTAAATTATTTATTTGGCTGGGCTTGTGCGTTCTTACATTAATCCTTGCCAGCAGTTTTTGGACCTCGATGAGCATTAATCAGGTTATTGAAAGTTCATTTAGGGAGTCTGGGGTAAATATTTCTGAGGGGCTGGCTAATGCCGTAGCAGAAAATCTTATTACTAAAGATTATGCCGCTCTTGAGGTTAACCTTCGTTATGCCCTCTCCAATAGCAATCTCCTTTCTGCTGCAATAACAGACAAGACTGGAAAAGCGATTATCAATTTGAAAAGGGCGGGTATTGGAATGCGTCACAATCTAGACTTTGGTAGTAAGTTCGCGACCCTAGAGGATGGAGCAGTCAAGCCATTCAATGAGAGCGAGGCAATTGGTTTAGTTTCTTGGTACCCAATTATTCGAGGTATTCATATTGGATGGGTGAGGGTAGAAGCCTCCAAAATAGACTCACAGAAAATATTAAGCACTTTGTCATTGAATGCGCTCATCATCCTTTTCTTATCACTTTCCCTAATTGTTTTATTTAGCATCTGGAAGCTACGAAATTATTTTTCTAATATCAGTACTTGGAATAAAAATATAATTGATGCAAATAAATTAAAAGAGCGCGAAGTAATTCACTCCCACATCATGATGATGGAAGCGCTGGGGCAGATGGTCGCTAAAAGGGATTCTGAAACTGGCGCGCATAACTACCGAGTAACCTATGTCGCTATTCGAATCGCTGAAGAGATGGGATATGCAGGGACTGCAATGCAGTCTCTCATTACGGGAAGTTTCTTGCATGATATTGGCAAAGTCGCTATTCCAGATTCTATCTTGCTCAAACCAGGGGCATTGTCAGATGCTGAGTGGGAAATCATGAAAACGCATGTTACTCATGGTGAGCAAATGGTAATACATATCGGATGGCTCTCCAAAGCCCAAGAGATCGTTGCTAATCATCATGAAAAATGGGATGGAACTGGATATCCCAAGGGAGTTAGCGGCTCCGATATTCCAATGTCCTCCAGAATATTTATGGTGGCAGATTCCTTTGATGCGCTGTGCTCTGAAAGGCCCTACAAAAAAGTCTTTGATTATGAAACATCAATGAACATCATTTATCAAGAAACCGAAACGCATTTTGATCCTCAAGTCGTTCATATTTTTTCCTCGATCTCAAAAGAAATTTATGAGGAGCTGGCTAGGTTAAGTCCAACTGAAATTAAGGAATTGGTAGCTAGCAGAGTAGATTTATTTTTTTATAATTACTAAGGTGCTTTTTCACTATTTGAACTCTTGTTAGGATTCAGTTATCACTATGACCTGCATCGATCTTTATTAATGTAGCCGGTCTTTTCCCATCGTATACTCTAATTTAAGACTCTTAGTACGGAGTTTTTTATATCTGAGGTGTTGTTGATGAAAAAGTTCGATATCGTTTCCATTTTCTTTGGTCTTATGCTGACAGCGATTGCGGCGTATTTCATGTTGAGGTCTTCACCTAGCCAAAGTGCTCCTGCATCATCTATACCAACAGTGCAGATTGGTAATCTCATCTGGGATCAAACCGAGATGACCATTGCTGACGTAAAGACTTTTTCAAATTCCACTGGATTTATCAGCCAAGCTGAGAAGAATGGAGGAGGTCTCTCTTATGAGTCTGGCTTTATAAAGAAACCGGGCTGGACTTGGAAAACTCCTTACGGCGTTCTTGCAAAAGATGCTGAGCCAGCAGTTCACCTCAATCAATCTGAAGCCACATCTGTCTGTCGTTATTTTGGGAAGCGTTTACCTACCGATGGAGAGTGGACAGCAGCCGCATTTGTTGAACAAAGAGCTAATCCGCCTGCGGGTTTCGTTAAAGGACAACGATACCCATTTCCGGGTGGCAGTACTGCGGCAGTTTCTCATTGCTTAAGTGGCTGTGGTGACTACAAGGGCCTTGCTCCTGTTGGCGCCCTAAACCGCGGTACAGGTCATGTAACATCCAGCACTACTAAAGCAGGTGTCAATGGTCTATTGGATATGGGCGGCAATGTATGGGAGTGGACCTCCACTGAGCGCAATGGCGGATACATTACTCGCGGGGCATCTTGGTGGTATGGCCCTGATAGACAACAGGAGGCTGATATAGAATCAAAGCTGGGGGATATTGCCGTGGTCTATATTGGATTTCGGTGTGTTGCTGATGTCATGAAACAATAAGGCATGACTACACCTGTTGTTGATCTCTCACAAATTGAAATCACCCCTGAGTACCAAGCTGTAATTGACGCCATTGAGCGTCGTGACCCCTATATTTTTGTCAGCGGTAAAGCGGGCACCGGAAAGACGACCTTAATTGGCTATCTTCGAGAAAACATCCCTGGCAATGTCGTCGTAGTTGCACCAACCGGTGTAGCAGCATTGCAAGTGAAAGGCGTCACGATTCACTCTTTTTTTCGTTTGCCTCCACGTCTGATCTTTCCAGAAGAGGATATCAAGCCCCTCAAAGACAAGCGGCTTTACAAGGATATTCGCCTACTCATTATTGATGAGATTTCCATGGTGCGCACTGATGTTGTTGATGCCATGGATTTATTTCTGCGAGCCAATGGCCCACATAAAAGCCAGCCTTTTGGTGGTATTCAGGTGATGTTTGTAGGGGACTTATTTCAATTGCCGCCAGTAGTGTCGAGTAGTGATATGCAGGTACTCGCTGATCGGGGTTACGAGGGCCCTTATTTCTTTTGCGCCATGGCGCTGCATCGTAAAGATGTCACGATGGTGGAGTTATCCAAAATCTTCCGCCAGAAAGATGCCCATTTTGCAGCCTTACTTAATCAGATTCGGATTAATGAAGATATCGATGAAGCGCTCGTTACCCTCAATGCCATTTGTTATGAAACTAAGAAAGAGGCTGATGATCAAACGATCACTCTGACCACCACCAATGCTAGAGCCGATCAAATCAATAATGCAGGCTTGCGCGCCTTAACTACTGAGCCGAAGATTTATCCTGGACAAACTACGGGTAAGTTCAATATTGATGAGCGTAATCTTCCGTCGCCTAATAATCTGGTGCTTAAGGTAGGTGCTAAGGTGATGTTTACTGCAACTGATAGTAATTTTCCCAAGCGTTGGGTGAATGGCACGATTGGTATTGTTCGAGAATTGTTACCCAATACCGTCAAGGTGATGGTGCAAAACGGACCTTACTCCAATACAGTGGAAGTGAAAGGTCATCAGTGGGAGTCCTATCGCTACGACCATGACATGATGTCGGGGCGGATTTCACCAAACATTATTGGCACCTTTGTACAAATTCCTTTAATGCTCGCTTGGGCGGTCACTATTCACAAGAGCCAGGGCAAGACCCTCGATAAGATCAAAGTGGATCTATCGTCTGGTGCCTTTGCATCGGGGCAGGTCTATGTGGCTCTCAGTCGCTGTACCTCCATCGAGGGTATTTCGCTAGAGCGACCCATTTCACCAAGGGATGTGAGTTGTGATCAAGAGGTCAAGCGCTTTTATATGAACTGCTTGCCTAGTTAGATTATTCCTCTAATTTGATAATTCGCTTCATATAATCTGCAAATAATGGTACGGTAAATACAGTATCTCCATGTGATGGGTTATAAATCATCCCCTTCCTTCTTCATAGTCGTGGCGATATCCCCTGATCTTGGTGCTGGCGAGTCAATTTCCGCCATTGCTCTTAAGTAGTTTATCTCCATTGGCGTGCAGCGATCAAAGCGAAACTAAAACCCTGCCGCCAAGCCATCGCGGCGATGATCGCTCCCAGCGATATAGGCATCTTGAATATTTTCACCTAATAAAGCAATCGCTTGGGCGCTACCAAAGTCTAGGCTATTGGCTGGCATGACTGTGACTTCATGACCCATGCTCTTGAGGCCTTCTACTGCTGCAGTAGGCATCGATGCCTCTACCGTAAGCTTACCCAGATCGTCAATTCTCCAGCGTGGCGCATCTGAGCAGGCTTGTGGATTGAGATACTCATCGACAAAGCGCATCACAAATTGAATATGGCCTTGTGGCTGCATATTGCCACCCATGACGCCAAATGCCATAGTCGGTTTATCACCTTTTGTTAAGAAAGCAGGAAGGATGGTGTGGAAGGGGCGCTTGCCTGGGCCCACTTGATTAGGATGGCCGTCAATTAAGCTAAAACTCATACCGCGATTATGAAAAGCAATGCCACCAGGAGCTACTACGCCTGAGCCAAAGCCTTTGAAGTTGGATTGAATGTAAGAAATCATCATGCCGGATTCATCTGCGGCGCACAGATACACAGTGCCACCAGCATGTGGATCGCCAGCGCTATAAGTTCCAGCCTGCTGATGATCAATCAATGCGGCACGTCCCGCTAAGTAATCCCTATTGAGAAGCGCCTCGGTAGTGACATTCATCGTGCTGCACTCAGAGACATAGGCATAGGCATCTGCAAAAGCCATGCGCATGGCTTCTACTTGCAAATGAATACGCTGCGCAGAATTGGCAGGATATTGTTTGACATTCGCTGCTTGCAAAATACCCAAAGCCATTTGCGCAGCTATACCTGATCCAGTTGGGGGGGATTTCATGGAGAGTGTAATCGCCATAATCGAAGGCCAAAGGCTCTACCCATTCAGGTTTGTTTGCCGCAAAGTCAGCCATCGTGAAACAACCGCCTGTGGCTTGTGCAAAGTCGACCATGCTTTTGGCTAAGTCACCCGAATAAAAGGACTCTCCTTCAGAATCAGCAATAGCACGTAGTGTCTTTGCTTGTGCAGGGTAGCGCCAGATTTGACCAGCAGTAGGGGCTTTGCCATCGATTAAGAAAGACTCGGCAAAGCCAGGTTGATTTTTGAGAATCGGGATGGCTTCACGCCATTGACGTGCGATCACGGGCGAAACAGGAAAGCCATTTTCCGCATAATCAATTGCGCGCTTAAAGAGTTGGGCAAAAGGCAGTTTGCCAAACTTGCGCGATAGCTCAATCCATCCTGAAACCATGCCCGGTACCGTCGCGGTATTCCAGCCAATCAGATCCATTGCTGTTTTGCCAGCAAAATACTCTGGAGTCCATGCAGCGGGTGCGCGACCGGAGGCATTCATACCATGGAGTTTTTTGCCATCCCAAATCAATGCAAAGCCGTCGCCACCTAAGCCATTCATGGTGGGCTCTACAACTGTCAGCGTGATCGCAGTAGCTAGGGCAGCATCAACGGCATTGCCACCATTTTGCAAAGCTTCAATGCCCGCTTGTGTGGCTAATGGCTGTGAACTGGCAACCGCGTTCTTGGCAAGGACTGGGGCACGGCCGCCACCAAAGGGAGGGGAAATCAACATGGATCTAATCTATTCAATAAGAGGGTGTACTTCAAGACAATGGTTACTTAGTCAATTTTAACGTTGGCAGCCTTAACGATCTTCGCCCATTTGTCTTGCTCGCTTTGGGTAATGATGGAGAGTTGCTCAGAATTAGCAAACTGTGGATGTATCCCTTGGTTTGCTAAGCGAGTTTTAAAGTCTGGATTAGTCAAAATCTTCCGGATTTCTCTTTCTAGTCTTGCGGTAATGGCGGGAGATGTTCCCTTAGGCGCATAGATTGCATACAGGTTCTCCACATCAAACTGTTTCATTCCATCTTGACCTAAGGTGGGTACATTAGGCATTAATGGTGAACGCTCTGGCGCGGCAATCGCGATTGGACGTAACTTACCGCTCTGAATATGCGGCAGGGATGCAGTCACGCTATCAAACATCATGAGGGTATTGCCGGCAATTAAATCGGGCAAGGCAAACGCACTACCTTTATAGGGGATATGTGTACCGCTCGCACCGATACGCTGCATGAACAAGGTAGATTCTAAGTGGGAGAGACTGCCATTGCCTTGGGATGCGTAATTGAAGTCACCCTTTTTGGATTTAATAAACGCAATCAGCTCTGGTAAGTTTTTGGCCGGCACGGAAGGGTTGACCACAATCAAATGCGGAATGCTGCCAACTAAGGCAACCGGTACAAAATCCTTCGTCAAATCTGCTGGAGGATTTTTAAAGAGTGAGTAAGAAATCGATTGATTTGTCAGTGCACTAAAAAGCAAGGTATATCCATCGGGTGAAGCCTTAGCAGCAGCACCTAGAGCAATCATTCCACCTGCGCCGGGCTTGTTGTCAATGACCACAGGCTGGCCTAAGGCCTCACCAAGAGGTACGCCGATTGATCTGGCAAACACATCAGTAGAGCCCCCAGCAGGAAACGGCAGAATGGCGATGATGGGTTTTTTAGGCCAATCAGCATCCGGCGCTGCAAATGCAGGAGTGCCAAGACCTATTGAAAACAGCAGGGCTGTGAGAAGGTGGCCATAGAATTGTTTGGGTATGTTCATTTCAATATTCTTTAAGTGATAGGTCTATCGTATTGGAAAAGCACTAACCAGGTGAGCTTAGATGATTGGTGCTAATAGATATTAGCTAGCATGATGCGAAATCAGGATTTGGTGCTCGCTATTAGTGCATGATGCCCAAGGTGAGGTCATATTCAATGCAAGTGGAGCATGTTTGCTAATTAAACAGGTGGTACAGAATCGGAATAGCCACCGCGCTGATCACGCCATTCATCCCCATGGCAAGACTGGCATAAGTTCCCGCCTCAGGATGAATGCTAAATGCACGTGAGGTTCCAATCCCATGTGCCCCAATACCAATCGCAAAGCCCCTTTGCCACCATGCTTTCATACCCAGCGCATTGAGAATAAATGGCGCCAAAATTGCGCCCAGTATTCCCGTGATAACAGCAAAAATAGCGGTTAATGTTGGGGAGACGCCAATGCGCTCTGCAATACCCATCGCAATTGGCGCGGTAACCGATTTGGGATACATAGCGCCGGTAATGCTGGCGTCAGCGCCAAATAACTTGGCAATATTGACTGCGCTGATGATCGATACCAGCCCGCCGGCAACCAAGGATGCCAGTAGGGGAAAGGAGCGACCCTTCAGACTAGCAAGCCCTCTATAGATAGGAATGGCTAAAGACACTGTCGCAGAGCCCAATAAGAAGTGAATAAATTGCGCACCTTCAAAATAGGTGGAATAGGGCATCTCAACGAATTGAATAATGCTGGCTACCAAGATGATGGCAATTGCTACTGGATTGGCGAGGGGGTTTTGCTTGGAGGTCTTGTAGACCCAAAGCCCAATTTGATAGGCGGCTAAAGTAATAAAGAGGGCAAATAAAGGGCTTCCAGAGAGATAAACCCAAATCTCGACGATGGAATGTTTCTCGCTCACTGATCCACCTCTTTGGGCTTGGAGCTGAAAAAACGTACCACCACAGCGCTAGTGGCGATGGTCAGAATCACACTGCCTACCAAGGCGCTCACAATTGCTAGAGCATTGGCTTTGAGTTGTGGCAGGAATAGCACCACCCCAACAGCTGCCGGCACAAATAAGAGGCCAAAGTACTGGCTAAAGCCATCGGCAACGCTGGCTAATTCAGGGTTAATCCCTTTGCGCAGTACCAGCCAAATAATGAGGAGTACTAGGCCAATCACGGGGCCGGGCAAGGTAGGCAGGGCGAATTTAGAAATAAGCTCCCCTAGACTTTGAAATAAGAGGATTTGGACGAGACCGGAGATCATGTCTTGATCTTACTGCCGAGCAATATATGTTGCAATGCAATAAATGAATTCTTGTTTAATATAAGCTCAACAAAAGCAGGATATAAAAATTATAAAAAGCTGGGGGCCATTACTGAGAAGTAAAACCCTCAAACATAAAACCAATAGGAGAGCACACATGGCTGACTTAAACGTCAATGGTAAAAAGTACAAGGTAGATGTTGATCCGGACACCCCATTGCTTTGGGTGATTCGTGACCATGTGGGTTTAACTGGCACCAAGTATGGTTGCGGTGTCGGTCAATGCGGTGCTTGCACCGTTTTGTTTGATGGTCAAGCCATTCGAAGCTGTGCGATTCCAGTTAGTGCTGCAGAAGGAAAAAAGATTGAAACCATTGAGAGCTTGGAAAAGAATGGCCAGCTCTCCAAAGTTCAAAAAGCCTGGGTCGACAATCAGGTGCCTCAGTGTGGTTACTGTCAGTCTGGCATGGTCATGGCTACCACTGCGCTGTTACGCAATACCCCAAAGCCGAATGATGCACAAATTGATGCTGCGGTCACCAACATCTGCCGTTGCGGAACCTTCCAACAAGTGCGTGATGCAATTCATGCTGTGAGCAAGGCATAAGGAGCGATCATGACTAAAAAAATTAAAACAGCAACTAACACAGCCACCAATACAGCAGCTACGAGTACTTCACGTCGCCACTTTATTGTTGGCTCTAGCGCCATTGCAACTGGATTGGCCATTGGCTTTGATTTCTCATTTATTTCTGTGGCGAATGCTGCTATGGGCACTGGCACCACTGCCATGACTCCTTTGGCGACACCTGAGATCGGTGTTTGGGTAGTAGTAAAGCCAAACGATGACGTCGTTGTGCGTATCGTGCGCTCCGAGATGGGCCAAGGAACGATTACTGGTCTAGCACAAATGGTTGCCGAAGAATTACAGTGTGACTGGAAAAAAGTCTCTTATGAGTATCCATCACCAGGTGAGAGTCTCAAACGCAAACAAGCTTGGGGAAGTTACTCTACGGGTGGCAGTCGCGGTATTCGCACTTCAGAGCAGTATGTTCGTAAAGGTGGTGCAGCTGCACGCATGATGTTGATTCAAGCTGCCGCTAATCAGTGGAATGTTCCCGTATCAGAGTGCGTAGCTAAAGACAGTGTGATTACCCATACACCATCTGGACGTAAAACTACTTTCGGTAAAGTTTCTGTTGCCGCATCTCAGTTAGAAACCCCAAAAGAAATTCCTTTAAAAGATCCTAAAGAGTGGACTTTGATTGGTAAGTCAGTCAATCGTATTGACGGCACTGCTGATAAGGTCACTGGTAAGCAGGTATATGCGATTGATTTAAAGATCCCAGGCATGTTGGTTGCGACGATTAAAGAATCTCCAGTATTTGGCGGCAAAGTCAAAAGCTTTGATGCTTCTAAAGCCTCCAGCATGAAGGGTGTCAAGAAAGTTGTGCAAGTAGGTGATTCAGCAGTTGCGGTAGTAGCTGACACTTTCTGGCAAGCTAAGACCAGCTTAGATGCAGTCAATATTATTTGGGATAACGGTGCTAATGGCGATGTCTCAAGCGCTTCTATCAAGAAGATGCTGGAAGAGGGGCTTACTGCGAATGAAACTTTTGTGGGCAACTCCAATGGTGATGTGAAGGAAGCAATTGCTAAGGCGTCTAAAACTATTGAGGCCACCTATTTCTATCCATTCTTAAATCATGCCACTTTGGAACCACAAACAGCTACTGCGAAGTGGACGGCAGATTCTTGTGAGGCTTGGGTGCCAACTCAAGACGGCGAGGCATCTTTAGCTGCTGTGATCGCTGCCTCTGGATTGCCGGCTGAAAAGTGCAACGTCTACAAGGTGAACCTCGGTGGTGGATTTGGTCGTCGTGGCGCATTCCAGGATTACACAACGCAAGCAGTCAATATTGCCAAGCAAATGCCGGGCACTCCAATCAAATTGATTTGGACTCGTGAAGAAGACATGACCCAAGGGCGTTATCACCCAGTGATGATGTGCAAAATGACTGCGGCAATTGATGACAAGAAAAATATCACTGGTCTCAATATGCGTTTATCAGGCCAGTCTATTTTGGCAGCAGTCCGTCCAGCAGTGGTAGCGGCTAATAAGGGTAAAGATCCCGTTGTGTTTCAGGGGCTAGATGCTGCTGGTGAGCATGGCATTACTTATAGCTTCCCAAATTTGATGATTGATCATGCCATGCGCAATACGCATGTGCCGCCGGGCTTCTGGCGTGGTGTGAACGTCAATCAAAATGCGATCTTTATTGAAACCTTTATGGATGAGATGGCAGAAGCAGCAGGAGTGGATGCAGTCGAGTTCCGTCGTAAGCACATGGAGAAGTACCCACGGGCCATCGCAGTTCTCAATGCAGTAGCTGATGGTATCGGTTGGACCAAGCCGGCTAAGCCAGGTGTATTCCGTGGCGTTGCGCAGATGCGCTCCTTCGGAAGTTACGTGGCCGCTGCTTGTGAACTCTCAGTCACAAATGGCAATGAAGTGAAAATTCATCGGATTGTGGCTGCAACTGATCCGGGTTATGTGGTCAACCCAGATCAAGTGGCCCGTCAAGTATCCGGTTCTTTTGTCTATGGTTTATCTGCTCTCTTTGAGGAGGAAATTACGATTGAGAAGGGCGCAGTTGTCCAGAAGAACTTTGATACCTTTAACTCCATTCGTCTCTCACAGATGCCTAAAGTTGAAACGATCATCATTCAAGGTGGTGGTAAAGACTGGGGTGGTGTCGGTGAGCCAACGATTGCAGTAGCAGCGCCAGCAGTACTCAATGCGATTTACCGAGCCACTGGTAAACGTTTGCGTACAGTGCCCTTGAAAAATAGCGGTATCAAGTTGGTATAAGTTCGATGTTTATGGGATTGGGTAAGGGGTAATGAGAAGCATACTGGTGGCGGTATTACTGGGAATGTCGATCGTTTCTCTTGCCAACCAAACCCAAGCGCAAACTTGGTCGGGGGATTCTATTGTGAACCCCCTTACTTCTTCTCCTGGGGATGCAACTAAAGGTCGAATGATTGTGGCGAGTCGTCAAACAGGCTTATGCCTACTTTGTCATAGCGGACCCTTTCCGGAGGAGCGCTTTCAGGGCAACTTGGCTCCCGATATGGGGGCTAGTGTCGGGCACCTCAGTGAGGCGCAATTGCGAGCCAGAATAGTAGATCCCAGTCGCTTTAATGCCGGCACCATCATGCCTTCTTATTACCGCACCGAAGGGCTTAATCGCGTGGCACCCAAGTTTGAAGGTCAATCTATATTAAGCGGGCAAGAGATTGAGGATGTCGTGGCCTTTCTAGTTAGCCTGAAGGTAAAAACTGTTCAATGAAATACGAAATATCACTATGACTTCATTAAAAGTAAGTTCCACTTCTCCCAATTTGACTCGAAGGCTATATTTGTCTGCACTGGGTATTTTGGGTTTGTCGAGTTGGCTTACCCCTCTCTCAGCAGGTGCTAAGCAGCCCGAAGCAATGGAGGCTATTGCAAAGATAGTGGGCTCAAATGCCATTCAGAATGGACGGGTCAAGCTAGTGATTCCACCATTAGTGGAGAGCGGTAATTTGGTGGTACTCAAAGTGGCTATCGAGAGTCCAATGTCTTCTATTGATTACGTTAAGGCCGTCCATATTATTTCTGAAGCAAATCCATTGCCTAATATTTTTACAGCGTATTTCACCCCGCGCTCTGGTCGCGCAGAAGTTACTACACGGGTGAGGTTGGCGGATTCCCAGCGCGTATGGGCAATCGCCCAAATGAGCGATGGTGGTTATTGGCAGGGTTATGCCGATACCTTGGTGACTTTGTCTGCTTGTACGGAGATGATATGAGCAAGACCTCCCGTACTGGTCTTACCGCCCCCGCGAACGCAAAGAAGGATTCGATTATTGAGATCCGAGCGATTGCTCAGCATGACATGGAAACTGGCTTTCGATATACGGAAGATGGCAAGCGTATTCCCCGGGACATTATTCGTTTGTTTACCTGCCGCTATAACGATGAAGAAGTCTTTAAGGCTGATTTTTACCCAGGCATTGGCGCTAATCCTCTCATCATATTTACTACCATTGCGGTCGCATCAGGCACGATTGAGTGCAAGTGGACGGGTGATGATGGTTATGAAGCGATCAATCAAGTAAAAATTACTGTCTCGTGAAAGCTTGGCCACTTCGCAATCGGTGGCGATTTATATTGCTTGGACTCATGATTGCGCATGTTGGATTTGCGGCTGACATTCCAAAAGATAGCCGCCAATCGAGTTATCAATTGATGACGACTGAAAATCAAGCCATGCAAGATGATCCCAACTTAAACCCTGCTCTGTTTTGGGTGATGGATGGCCACAGTCTCTGGAAGGAAAAGACGGGAAATAAGAACGTCTCTTGTGGGTCTTGTCACGGCGATTCTGGAAAAAAGATGGCTGGTGTTGCAACCCAATTTCCAAAAGTCATTAAAGGAAGACTGCAAACTTTAGAGGGGCAAATTAATCAATGCCGCTCAGCGCAGCAAGAGGCACCAGCACTTGCTTATGAAGGTAAAGAGCTTTTAGCATTAACGACATTTGTGGCCACTCAATCAAAAGGGATGCCAATCACTATTCAAGAAACACTGCAAAATAAGAAGGATCTGCAACAAGGCAAACTGTTCTTTAATGAAAGAATGGGGCAACTCAATTTATCCTGTGCTCAATGCCATCAAGACCGTGCTGGCTTGAAATTGGGTGGCAGTCTTATTCCGCAAGGGCATCCTACTGCCTACCCAATTTATCGAATTGAGTGGCAAACCATGGGATCTTTGCAAAGACGTCTTCGTAATTGCATGAGTGGGGTGCGAGCTAAGCAGTTTGAGTACGGCTCTACTGAAATGGCTCAGCTTGAGCTCTATCTCATGTGGCGGGCCAGAGGAATGCCCCTGGAAACTCCAGGGGTGAGGCCCTAAAGATCCAGGTTAATCTGAGAAGACTACAGAAGTAGCGCCATTAATCAATACGCGATCATGCAAGTAATAGCGTAGAGCGCGCGACAGGACGGTACGCTCCAAGTCACGACCTTTACGAACCAAGTCTTCTGGTGTATCGCCATGCGTTACGCGTGTCACGTCTTGCTCAATGATCGGTCCTTCATCTAGATCGCTAGTCACGAAGTGCGCAGTAGCGCCAATGAGCTTAATGCCGCGAGCATGAGCTTGATGGTATGGCTTAGCGCCTTTGAAACTTGGCAAGAAAGAATGGTGAACATTGATACAACGTCCCGATAATTTAGTGGATAAATCATCTGAAAGAATTTGCATGTAGCGCGCTAAGATCACCATATCCACTTTGGAGTCATCAACAATCTGCAGCAACTTCGCCTCTTGAGCGGATTTAGTATCTGGAGTGACGGGCAGGTGATAAAACGGTATATCCGCAAAATCAATGCTGGCATACACCTCACGTGGGTGATTAGAAACAATCCCGCAGATCAGCATCGGCAATTCACCGATGCGCCAGCGATAGAGAAGGTCTACTAGGCAATGATCTAGCTTCGAAGCCATGATCAGTACGCGTTTTAAATCTTTAACGGCGCGCAATTCCCAGGTGAGATCAAAGCGTTTGGCAATATCTACAAAGCCCACTTTAAGAGTTGTGGCATCGCTATCGCAACTAAAGCTGACGCGCATGAAAAAGCGCTTTGAGGCCTTGTCATCGAATTGCTGAGCCTCTTCAATATCGCCACCCAATTCAAAGATATAGGTTGATACGGCGGCAACAATGCCCGGACGGTTAGGGCAGGTAAGTGTGAGGTAGTAATTTTCTGTGGTCATGGCTTCAGTATGGAAAAGATGGCTGATAAGGTGTAATTTTAGACTGCTTATGCGAGGGGTTTAAAAAGGAAGCTTCAGCCCGCCGATTATTGCTGGGCTTTGGGTGCCGCGATATCGGCTGGACCCAGATAGGATTCACTCATATCTTTTACTGTAGGCAGGGGGATATCCACGCAAATGGGTTTTGGTCCTAATGCATTCAGAAAGTTGCAATCTTGCTTGGTGGCCGCCGAGGCAGCATGCTCTAGGGGTGATTTTCCGGTTGTTGCAGTAGAGATCGCGCTGGCTGCAGTTGTGGGGTTGGCTACGGCTACTGAGACAGCTGCAGTGCCTGCAGTGCTAGCTACGGTAGTGGCTGAGCTTCCCAATGCTAGCAATGGCGCAGCACATCCACTCAGATTGAAGCAAAGAGCTAGACCACCCAGGGCTATGCTCACATAAAACAAAAAAGCAGACCAGCCTGATGGGCTTGATCTGCTCAAAGAGATCGTCAAGGCGATGTGTTTATTTGCGTTGGCAAACAACGTTAAAGACTCCAGCTGCCCAAGATTCGCTTACAACTGGCTCGAATTCACTTTTTGGGGTTTTGTTGTCAGATACCACTTTGCCAGAACCCTTATTGCCAGAGAACTCTTTGTATTCAATCGGGCGGTAGCTGATGGCGGGGCAGTTGTATTCATTAATGCCGATGATCGAGTTAACTGGCTCCTTTGTTTTTGGATTCACGCCAGGCTTTTTAAAATCTAACATCGATAGGATTTGCGCTTTTTCACCAGAATCACTAATAGTGTCCAGATCCACATAAACCACCATGACCTCATTTGCCCCCAGCTCTTTCCAGGCGGCAAAGCTATTAGAGAGTGGCAACAGGGAGAGGGCGGTAAAGATAGTGAGTGCGTGTATTTTTTTCATAATAGGGAGCATGTAATTATTGTCATTAAAGTGGATTTTGCCCTACTGGGGCTTGCATGAGTCATTTTAAACTCCTCGGCTTATTTTTCCTTAATATTTAGATCCAGCTGCCGGTTTACTTTCCCAGGCTTCATTTGCAGGGGGAGATATTCATTTTGAGCCCAAAGTGCACTCATATTCCGGTAGAGCTTGCTCTGAACCCAGCCTGATTGCCCAGTTTGATAAATAAAGAGGGATTGCTCTAAATCCGAAAGATCGTAGAGCGCGCGTAGGCTAGCTGCTTGCTTCGTCTCAAAGGGATTATCGGCTCTGAGGAGTTCAAGTCTTCCCACATTAATCGTGAAGCTATCCCCCGGAAATGGCTGCGTCAAATTAAAGAGACTTCCCAGTAAGGGGGCTTTGCTAAGAGGGCGATGTTCTGAGACCGCAATATGCGCACTACCCCAGGTCCAATTTTTAGGGTTGCCACCCCACTGCGCACTCAGTTGCTCTAGCGCTTTATCCAATGCGGCATTGGAAGCATCGGCACAGCTCTCGATCTGTTCGGTTTGATGGTTATTGCACCATGGGCTACTGGGGTTTTGTACCTGCAGTGTTAAGGCTTGTCTGAACTCGCGTGGACCATAATTTTCTGTGAACAGGTAGCTCAAACGAGAAAAGAGTGTGCGTGTGAGTTGATCAGCCCAAGCATTAAAAATGAGTGCGCCAGTACTGTCTACTTTCATATCGCCATCAAAGTTTCTGATGACTTCGGAGGTTTGCTGAGCTAAGGGATGTTTTGATTGAGCAGATTTAAATAAGTCCAATAATGGGGTAGCACCCAAAGAGACGGTGTCAGCCTGCATCGATTTCATAGAAGCAAGATCATGGCTCGATTTGCCTTTAATTAACTCCACGATTCTGTTGTAACGAGTTGGTAGCTCCCAGTCGCCCGTTAATGGATTGGGATCGTTACTGGCTACTAATTTTTGATTGGCTGTAGCAATCCAGTTGGAGTCTGGGTTATTGCTACTGGGCAATTGCTCGAAAGGCACATAGCCAGTCCAGTCATATTGCTTCTCCCAGCCTAGTGCTGGCGCTACTCCATAAAGACCTTGATGTAAGGTGCGCTTAGGTGCAATGCCCGCCGTCTGAAAGGAAATATTCCCTTCCACGTCGGCCATCACTACGTTTTGCATTGGCGCATAGTTCTTGCGAAGCGCCTGCTTGAAGCTGTCTAAATCTTTGGCGTGATTCATATCTAGCAGACCTGCGACAGATTGATTTTCAACATCTAAGGCAGTCCAGCGCAGTGCTAAGACAAAGCGATCCGTATCAATTGCTCTTTTAGCGCGTGCATATGACTCCGAAATCACTGGGCCATGTCGTGTTTCTTTGACTAAAAAACGTAGCGGTGGCTCACCTTTGATGTCGATGATTTCTTGGCGAACTTTAAAGGGGAGCGGGCCCTCCGGACCGCGATAGACATCTGGTTTTTTAGGGTCTAGTTGTTCAATATATAAATCCTGTACATCTGGTCCGGTATTCGTGAAGCTCCAGGCAAACTTGTCGGTCCTACCTAAAACTACTGCTGGAATACCGGGAAGGGTGGCGCCAATGACATTGAGGCCTGGCGCCTCTAAGTGGGCCATATACCAAATAGCAGGGGCAGATAGACCCAGGTGAGGATCGTTTGCAAGCAAGGGCTTACCAGATGCCGTCAGCTTGCCATTGAGCGCCCAATTATTGGAGCCGATACCGTCTTTTCCGCCCAGCAATTCGTCGACAGCTAATTCAGTTGCGGGAAGCTTCTTGGATTTTTGATCCCTCGCCAGTGGGTTTGGATTGAAGACATTGATGTCGCGATACAGTTTGGCAAAGTCGATATTGCTCACGGGCTCACCTGGCGTATAAGCCGGCATTACTTCCCACACTTGCTTAGTCGTTAAAAATTGCGACAACTCAAGGCGCTGTAATTCTTTCTGCCAATTTCCCCCAAGATCCAAGGCCATCATCAGCATCCATGCAACGCTGTCAGTCGGCGACCAATGCCCTGGTTTGGATCCTGTTAAAAAATATTCAACAGGAAGCGCCCAGCCCAAGTGCGCATTCCCAGCATTGACGCCATCTGCATAGGATTGAAGTAATCGTTTGGTAGCAATAGGGTAGCGGTCGAATTGTTTTTCAGCGGCATGCTTAATGCCTAGCGTACGAATAAAGCGATCGATCGAGACCGTTTCTTTTCCTAGGATTTCAGAGAGTCTGCCACTCGCTAGTCGACGATTTACTTCCATTTGCCAGGAGCGTTCACTAGCATGCAAGTAGCCCAAAGCAAACAGCGCATCACTGGAACTCTTTGCCTGAATATGGGGTATATCGCTCTCGTCAAAAGTAATGGCAACGGAGTCGCCCAAACTTTTGATTACCCGCTTCCCAGAAGGATAGGTATGAGCTGAGATGAGGTAGATTATTCCGGCGGCGATGCCCAAGACAAGGGCTGCAGAACCAAGCCAAAAGATGCCCTTAAAGAGGGTTTTAAGACCTGAGCCTGGAGTGGAAATTTTCATGGGAATAGTTTAGTGGGTTTACCCCAATTTCAGCCGAACCCAGATGAAAACAGGCTTCCCGTCACCAATAGGGCTTGCATGCTAAAATTTTGCTTGTCTTGATTTATTTAGTACGACTTTATTGCTCGTGCGAGCCCGAATGGTGAAATCGGTAGACACAAGGGATTTAAAATCCCTCGCCCTAAACAGGCGTGCCAGTTCGATTCTGGCTTCGGGCACCAATCGATTGATTCTAGACATCCTTGAAATATCTCCATATTCTTTTTCTATTTCTTTGTGCTGCCCCTGCTCTAGCGGCAGAGCCTCTTATTTTTCATTGTGAGCGCACGGAGAAGAACTACACCGAAGTCTACGAATTAAAAATGAACTCTGCTTCCAAAACGCAAAAGGCTAAAGTCTTTATTGATGGCCGGGATTTGGATCGGTCGGATGAGTTGGGTCGCCAATCCATTAAAAATGTACTGATTACTGAGGCGACCGTTTTGATTTCCATGGAGGCATACTTTGCTCCAGAGCGTTTCGATGGGGTTCAGTATGGAGTGGGGTCGGTAGTCACCGTGACTACGATTAATCGTTCAAGCGGCCAGCTCAGAAAATCCGAAACTATTCAAGGCGGAATTCTCTCTGCTACAGTGGGCGAAGGAACAAAGAGTTACCAAGAGCAATGCACCGCCCTTGCAAAGCCTTAATTAGGTTCCGTTACAAATCCCAACTTAGTTAAGCCGGCACGACGTGATGCAGCCAATACTTGAGCAACGTATTCATATTTAACGGACTTATCCGCACGCAAATTAATTTCTGGTTGCGGTTCTTTCTGAGCTGCTTTTTCTGCATAGCCATCAAACGTCTTTAAATCAATCGGCGTGCTATTCCAAAAAATTTGACCTTTAGCATCAATCGACAGCTGAACGGATTCAGGTTTAACTTCATTGCGTACGCTATTGGCTTTGGGGAGCTCAACCTTGACGGCCTGCTGTATCACTGGCAGGGTAATGATAAAAATAATCAAGAGCACCAACATAACGTCCACCATCGGAGTCATGTTGATTTCCGCCATGATGGCGTCCTCGTTCTGATCGTTTTGTAGATGGAAGGACATATTTATTCTCCGGACTTCACGCGAGCGCCAGTCACAAAGTAAGCGAGAAGATCATTGCCAAAGCGATTGAGATCGGCAACTAGTAATTTATTGGCGCGATTAATGGCGTTAAAGCCCAGCACTGCTGGAATTGCGACAGCTAAACCTAGGGCGGTCATGATGAGTGCCTCACCAATCGGACCGGCAACTTGATCAATTTGCGCGCTGCCGGAGCTACTGATCGCAATCAAGGCATGATAAATACCCCAAACCGTTCCGAACAATCCAATAAATGGAGCAGTTGCGCCTGTAGAGCCAAGGAAGGTGAGCCCTTTTTGAAGTTGCGCTGCAACACCATCAATATTGTTCTTCAAGCTTCTGGCCATCCACTCGGAGTAGTTGAGTGTTTGCAAGAGTTCGCGATGATTGGTAGATTGACTCTGATGGTGAGTAGATGCAACACTCGCCGCTGTAGCAATCTGATAGTAAGGATTGTTCGCATGGTTAGTGAACACGTTCAGACCTTGGTCATAGGATGTAGCGCGCCAAAATTGATCTATCTGTGGGATCAGTTTGCGTAGATTACGCAAATCCCAAAAGCGAGCAAGTAGGATGACCCAAGTCACGATGGAGCAGGTGAGTAGGGCGAGTGCTACAAAGCGAGTGATGGCATCGCCTTCAAGCCACAAATTTGCTAAGCCAAATGGTGTATTCATAATGATTAATTCTTTAAATTAAATTTAATTAAAAGGTTGGTGGATATTCTAGCGGGAGCGCCATTGACTAAAAACGGTTTAAAGCGATAACGACGACCAATCTCACTGGCTGCTCGATCTAGTCGTGGAAATGAGCTAGAGCGCAACAAGGCTACATCTTCAACGCTTCCTGATTCATCAATAATCAATCTGACGACCACTTCACCTTGCTCTCCAGAGCGCTTGGAGAACGAGGGGTAGTAGGCATCCGCATCGGGTTGATATACGACGACCAGTTTACCAATATCGGTTTGAATTGGTGTGCCGCTAGACCCTGATGTGGTTGCGGGTGCAACTGTGGCATTGGGCGCCTGGGATTCGCTTTTAGATTGGGGCGCTGGCGGCGTTGGAGCCTGCTGTTGGGTTTGAGGTGGGGTTGGTGCTTGAGTAGACTTCTCATCTACGGTTTTCTTCTGCTGCTCTTGCTTTGGTTTTGGTGGTGGCGCGGCTGGCGCTGCTTGAGGCTGCTTGGCGGCTTCGGGACTCACTAAATTGGCCATCACCCGCGTATCGTCGAGATTATTCTCGTTATCTGGCTTCATGCCACTCTGAAAGCCAATTAAAAAAAGAAGGTGCAAGGCAATGACGATGCCGATGATGATGCGTTCGGTTTTATCGAAAGGCAGGCGAGCACTCATTTGAGTTAAGAAATTACTCATCTAAAGGCGCTCACTAACTGAGATTCAATGTGGTGGGAACTCAGATCGGATTGAATTAATTCTTGCGCCATTTGATGCAAGGTGTCTGCATCTTTGCTGCTAATCAATCGAATGGAGCCGCACTTGCTGTCATCGAGGTGCTTGCCTTGCGTTTCCAATTTTCGCTTCAGTTGTCGTACTACCGCTTCGCTGGTATCTATGAGGTTAATGGAGTCACCCAGAAGCTTGCGAATCGCTTTTCTCAAAAAAGGGTAATGTGTACATCCAAGAACCAGGGTATCGGCCCCCGCATCCTGAATAGGCTCAAGATGTTGGGCAAGCAACTCTAGCGTTTCTTCGCTGTTGGCTTGGCCTGCCTCAATCAAGGAAACCAAACCAGCGCCTGCTTGTTTAATAAATTGACAGTCATTCGGTAGTGTTGCGAGTAAGGCATTGAACTTATCGCTTTTGAGCGTGGCCTCAGTGGCAAGGACACCCACGATACCATTGGTCGATTGCATGGCTGCAGGTTTAATGCCGGGCTCTACGCCAATAATCGGAATGTGATGAAGTTCAGTGCGAATATGCGCTATCGCTTGGGCGGTAGCGGTATTGCAGGCCACCATGATTGCATCGCAACCTTGAGCTGCTAGATACTGGCAGAGCTCCATGCTGCGGGAGGCAATCCACTCACTCGATTTTTCTCCATATGGCGCATTAATGGAGTCAGCCAAATAAATATAGTCATGCTCGGGAAGCTGGCGCAGAGCCTCATCCAAAATGGATAAGCCTCCAACGCCAGAATCAAATACTCCGATGAGTGCCAAGTAAGAGTCGCTTAACTAGATATCGCTATTGAGATTTTGCTTTAAACAATCGTGACGGGAATGCCGCCAATCTTGGCTTGCCATTCTTTTGGGCCAGTCTCATGCATTGAGATGCCAGCAGAGCTCACGGCTACGGTAACCGGCATATCCTTGACATCGAATTCATAAATAGCTTCCATGCCTAAGTCAGCAAAGCCAACCACTTTGGCTGTCTGAATTGCTTTGGATACTAAGTAAGCGGCACCACCAACAGCCATCAAATAAGCAGATTTATGTTTTTTGATTGCCTCAATTGCAGTAGGCCCACGTTCCGCTTTACCAATCATCGAGATTAGGCCTGTCTGTGACAGCATCATTTCTGTGAACTTATCCATCCGAGTCGATGTTGTTGGGCCTGCTGGACCAACTGCCTCGTTACCCACTGGGTCCACTGGGCCCACGTAATAGATCACGCGATTCTTAAAACTGACAGGCAGCTCTTCGCCTTTGGCGAGCATGTCTTGGATGCGTTTATGTGCGGCATCGCGACCGGTCAAGATCTTGCCATTGAGAAGGAGTGTTTCGCCTTCTTTCCAGCCAGCAACTTCTTCGGCTGTCAGGGTATCTAAGTTCACGCGCTTGGATTTTTTGGTATCTGGAGTCCAGGTGACATCTGGCCAATCAGATAATGAAGGTGCCTCGAGTTTTGCTGGACCATCACCATGGAGATGGAAATGCACATGGCGAGTGGCCGCACAGTTTGGAATCATTGCCACTGGCAAGGATGCTGCATGAGTTGGATAGTCCATGATCTTGATATCGAGAACGGTGGTTAAACCACCTAGACCTTGGGCGCCGATACCCAGCTTATTGACCTTGTCGAAAATCTCTAGACGCAGTTCTTCAATGCGGTTTTGTGGGCCACGAGCAATTAACTCTTGAATATCTACAGGGCCCATTAAAGACTCTTTGGCCATCAGCATGGCTTTTTCTGGGGTTCCACCAATACCGATACCCAAAATGCCAGGAGGGCACCAGCCCGCACCCATGGTGGGTACAGTTTTGAGGACCCAGTCTACGATGGAGTCGGATGGGTTAAGCATGGCCATCTTGGCTTTGTTCTCAGAGCCACCGCCTTTGGCGGCACAAATGACTTCAACATCGTCACCTGGAACAATTTCGTAATGAATAACGGCAGGGGTGTTATCACCCGTATTTTTGCGTTTACCTGCTGGATCGGTCAAAACCGAAGCGCGTAGCGGGTTATCTGGGTTCATGTAAGCCCGGCGAACACCTTCATTCACCATCTCGGTGACGCTCATGGTGGCATCGCCCCACTGGACATTCATACCGATTTTCAGAAAAACGACCGCAATGCCCGTGTCCTGACAAAGAGGGCGATGACCTTCTGCGCACATGCGGCTGTTCGTCAAAATCTGAGCGATCGCATCCTTTGCAGCGGCACCCTGTTCTAGCTCATAAGCCTTACCCATAGCGGAGATGAAATCCTTAGGGTGGTAATAAGAGATGAACTGAAATGCGTCAGCAACGCTTTGAATAAGATCGTTTTGTTTGATATTTGTCATAGTTTTGAACTTAATTAAGTAAGGTTTTTTCTATTTTAAGGGTTTGCCATAGAGCAAATCTAGCGTGTTTTCACTTATCTTATTAGCTCTTGGAGATGCGTTTCCCTGATTCTGCGTTATTTTCGCAGAAAAAGACGACTGATTATTGAATAGAAGGGCTGTGAAGCATGGAACCATTAATGCAAGAAAACCGCGTATTTAACCCGCCCGCAGATTTTGTTAAGGGGGCTGCTATTCCAGGAATGGAAGCTTATTACAAGCTCTGTGCTGAAGCTGAGAATGATTACGACGGTTTTTGGGGGCGTCTTGCAAAAGAAAACATGTTTTGGAAAAAGCCTTTTACTAAAGTGCTCGATGAATCTAAAGCGCCTTTTTATAAATGGTTTGAAGATGGCACAACGAATGCCTCCTATAACTGTTTAGATCGTCAGATCGAAAATGGTCTTGGTGACAAGACTGCGATTATTTTTGAAGCAGACGATGGCACTGTTACTAAAGTAACTTATCAAGAACTGCTTGAGCGCGTTTGCAAAATGTCAAATGCACTGCGAAAAATGGGCATCAAGTCTGGTGACCGCGTCATTATTTATATGGCAATGACCATTGAAGGCATTGTTGCTATGCAAGCCTGTGCCCGTATCGGCGCAATCCACTCTGTAGTGTTTGGTGGCTTTTCAGCTCAAGCCTTGCGAGATCGAATTATTGACGTAGGTGCCATTGCAGTGATTACTGCTGATGGACAGTTCCGCGGTGGCAAATCATTGCCATTAAAAGCGATTTGCGATGAAGCTCTTTTAACTGGCGAATGCGGCAATGTAAAGCATGTCATCGTGAGCAAGCGTACTGGTATTGATGTCACCATGACCGCAGGTCGTGATGTGTGGATGCAAGAAATTGCTGCCAATGAAGCTACTGCTTGCGAACCAGAGTGGGTCAGCGCTGAGCACCCACTGTTTATTCTTTATACATCTGGCTCAACAGGTAAGCCAAAAGGCGTACAACACTCTACTGGTGGTTACCTCTTGTGGGCAATCCTCACAATGAAGTGGACCTTTGACATTAAGCCAAGCGATGTGTTCTGGTGTACTGCCGACATCGGCTGGGTAACAGGTCACTCCTACATTACATATGGCCCGCTCGCCGTTGGCGCCACAGAGATCGTGTTTGAAGGTGTTCCAACTTATCCTAATGCTGGACGTTTCTGGGACATGATCCAAAAACACAAAGCAACGATTTTCTACACTGCACCAACTGCTATTCGTTCTTTGATCAAAGCATCAAGCAATGATGAGGCGATTCATCCAAAGAGCTATGACCTATCTTCATTGCGTCTCTTGGGTTCAGTAGGCGAACCAATTAATCCTGAAGCATGGATGTGGTACTACGAGAATGTCGGTGGCTCACGTTGCCCAGTTGCAGATACCTTCTGGCAAACAGAAACTGGTGGCCATATGATTTCACCATTGCCGGGTGCAACACCAATGATTCCAGGTTCTTGCACATTGCCATTGCCAGGCATCATGGCGGCGATTGTGGATGAAGCGGGTGCAGATGTGCCAAATGGTCAAGGCGGTATCTTGGTTGTGAAGCGTCCATGGCCTTCCATGATTCGTACGATCTGGAATGATCCTGATCGTTTCGTGAAGTCGTATTTCCCAGAAGAGTTGGGTGGTACTTTGTATCTGGCTGGTGACGGCGCAATCCGCAACAAAGATACTGGTTACTTCACCATTACCGGTCGTATCGATGACGTGTTGAACGTTTCCGGTCACCGTATGGGAACGATGGAAATCGAATCTTGCTTAGTTGCTAACCCATTGGTTGCTGAGGCTGCAGTAGTTGGTCGTCCTGACGATATGACTGGTGAAGCTATTTGCGTATTCGTGGTTCTGAAGGGTGGTCGCCCAACAGGTGATGAAGCCAAGAAGATTGCGACTGAGTTGCGTAACTGGGTCGGTAAGGAGATCGGTCCGATTGCTAAACCGAAGGATGTGCGTTTCGGTGATAACTTACCTAAAACCCGTTCCGGCAAGATCATGCGCCGCTTGCTGCGCGTAATTGCAAAAGGTGAAGAAGTTACTCAAGATACTTCAACCCTTGAGAATCCAGCGATTTTGGATCAGCTCAAAGAGTCTGTTTAAGCTCTCTATAAGGATTTGAGGCAAAGCCCTTTCGGCAAACGTATAATCAACGGTTGTACGGAAGGGTGGATGAGCGGTTTAAGTCACACGCCTGGAAAGCGTGCGTAGGTTTATAGCCTACCGCGGGTTCGAATCCCGCCTCTTCCGCCAGTAGTTTGAAACCACCTTCGGGTGGTTTTTTCATGGTTTTTTGCTTAAATTTGTCTCAATTTAGCACTGAAATGCATGCTATCGTGGGGCACAACCCCCTGTTTTTAATCAAAAAATGGGGTTTTCTATATTTTTGTTGCATTGCCGCAAATAATTCTTGCAGTGCAATAAAAAACTTTTTACAATAGTGCATCGCAATAAATTTTATCCACTTAAAAAGTTAGGAAAACATCATGTTCCAGAATCAATTAAACGACCAACTCTCACAAGCTCAAACTAAAGCTGTTGAAAACGCAAAGTATTTGGCACAAGTTGCTGTTGAAAGCGCGCAAGAATTAGCTGAAATCAACCAAGCTGCTGCTAAAGATGCTTTAGTTGCTGCTCAAGAAGCTAGCGCTCAATTGTTGGCAATCAAAGATCCACAGCAATTGACTCAATTGGCTCAATCAGAAGCTGCTCAAGAAGTTGCTAAATATGCTGCTGCTTACCAAGCTAAAGTAAACAAAGTTGTGCGTAACGGCAACAAAGAAGTAGCTCAAGTAGTTGACGCTTCTATTGATGACACACGTGCTGAAATGCTTAAGTTTGTTAAAGAAGCTACTAAGACAGCTCCTGCTGGTTCTGAGGCATTTGTATCTGCATTCAAAACTGCATTTGAAACTTCACTCCAACAGTTTGACCAAGTTCGCGCTACAGCAACTGATGCTTTCGCAAACTTTGAGAAAAGTGTTGACGCTGCATTGGCTAACGTTCAAGGCCAATATGTAGTTGCTAAGCCAGCTGCAAAAAGCCGCAAAGCTGCTTAATTAGCCTTTACTGCTTTAGACGAGAAACCACCTTCGGGTGGTTTTTCACTTTCTGGTTGCCGTAATATCTCTGTACTAAAACAAAAACGGAGATAAATATGATCTTTGCAATCTTACTAATGGATCGTCCTGGTACAGCGGAGTTGCGTATTCAAGTTCGCCCAGAACATCGCGCCTATTTAGGGCAACAGGCTGATCGCATGGCTTTTGCGGGACCTTTGACATCGGAAGATGGCAAGACAACTGTCGGTAGCTTGTTGGTAATGGACTTCCCAAGCAGTGCAGACGTAGAGGCCTGGTTATCTGACGAGCCATTCACCAAGGCGGGTGTTTATGAAAAGCCCATCATTCATGTATTTACCAATAGTTGGCCGCAGAAGGTCGGGTTTCCGCCGGCATAAGGCGATATACATTCACGGCGAGATGTTTTTGTTTGGACTCCAGGGTCTGCTTTGTGGTGAAAAATAATCTCAACTTTGCCGGTTGCGTTGTCTAGTGCAGGGTCAGAATCAAGTAGACTTGAGGTATGAATTCAACTACATTGCGCCCCTTAGCTATTCTTGCTGTTACTGCCACTTTTGCCTTATCTGGCTGTGGCTCAATTGAGTCTGCAGCCCAAGATGATTGCACCTCTATTGGCTGGCAGATTGGCAGCAAGGGCTATCAGGATTGCTTTAAGGCTAGGGTCTATGAGCGTAAGTTGGATTATTCACTCCCGCCGGGCGATAAACCTTCTCCATCCGTGATCTAAATTTAGGGTTTACCCTTAGATTCATTCACTTGAGCGCCGTCAAGGACTTGGGGGCAGAAATAACCCAAAATCATTTAAGATTTTGGGAATTTCCTATATAAAGCGAAATAAAGCATTTCTGCTTATTCAGGCATTCTCAATTTAAGTATTCGGCAACATTTAACTAGATAAAAAAATAGCAGCAATCATTGCGACTAGAAATTAGAGACTACATACTATGAATCACCCAAAACCCTCTGGAGAAATCAAGGCTGTTGCGGTAGCAACTGCAGATGATTTAAGGGAAACCATTCGTCGCAAAAGTAAGTTGAAGGGTCGTCAAGCCGATGATGTTTCATTGGCAGAGGTTCGTCAACTTGTTGGCGCAGCTGTACATCGCCGTGATTTGCTGATTGAAAATTTACACAAACTCAATGATGAGTACCGTGCTTTGCATGATCGTCATTTGGTTGCTTTGGCAAAAGAAATGAATTTGCCGATGGCTGAAGTCTATGAAGTAGCAACCTTCTATCACCACTTTGAAGTGGTACGCGGTAATGATCCGGTAGCAGATATCACTGTACGTGTGTGCGATGGTATCGCCTGTGAATTGGCTGGTGCGCAAAACTTATTAGCCAAATTGCCAGCGATCTTAGGTAACCCCAATGTCAAAGTAATTGCAGCTCCCTGTGTAGGTCGCTGTGAGCAAGCTCCGGTGGCTGTAGTGCACCAGTACCCCGTTTTATTTGCAACTACCGATAAAGTTGCTGCAGCAGTCAAAAACAATCTGACTACTCAGCCAGCGGCTAAAGATAGCGCTAACTTTGATCCAGCGGCTTTGGCTGAAAAAGGCATATCTCCTCAGGGCGAAAATCAGGCGGTCTCACCTGATTATGTTGGCTACGAGTCCTATTGTGCTCAGGGTGGTTACGCCTTGGCAAAAGAAATTGTTGAAGGTAACAAAGCAAATTCGCGCGATGCAGAAAGCATCATCAAGATTATGGAAAGCTCCGGTCTTCGCGGCTTGGGCGGTGCAGGCTTTCCGGCAGGGCGTAAGTGGCGCATTGTGAAGGATCAAGTGGCTCCGAAGTTGATGGCAGTGAACATTGACGAAGGTGAGCCAGGCACATTCAAAGACCGTACTTATTTGGAGCGTGATCCCCATCGTTTCTTAGAGGGTTTATTGATTGCTGCCAATGTAGTCGGCATTGATGCTTGCTACATCTATTTGCGCGATGAGTATCACGGCTGCCGTGAATTACTCGAAACAGAGTTGGCCAAGCTTAAAGCCAACCCCCCATTTAAATTACCTTCGATTGAATTGCGTCGGGGGGCTGGTGCTTACATCTGCGGCGAAGAGTCCGCGATGATTGAAAGTATCGAAGGCAAGCGTGGTGAGCCACGCATGCGCCCTCCGTACATTGCGCAAGTAGGTTTGTTTGGCCGACCAACCCTCGAGCACAACTTTGAAACTCTCTATTGGGTGCGCGATATTGTTCAGCGCGGTCCAGAATGGTTTAGCTCGTTTGGCCGTCATGATCGCAAAGGCTTGCGTAGTTTTAGCGTCAGCGGACGCGTCAAAAATCCTGGTGTGAAGTTGGCCCCAGCGGGTATCACTATTCAAGAATTGATTGATGAGTACTGTGGCGGCATGCAAGATGGCCACAAGTTCTATGGCTATCTTCCTGGTGGCGCATCAGGCGGCATCTTGCCAGCGACGATGAACGACATTCCACTCGACTTTGATACCTTACAGCCCTATGGTTGCTTCATTGGTTCGGCTGCGGTGATGGTGTTCGGGGACAAAGACAAGGCCCGTGATATGGCTTTGAACGTGATGCACTTTTTTGAACATGAGAGTTGTGGTCAGTGCACACCATGCCGTGTCGGTACAGGTAAAGCAGCTAAGTTAATGCTGGCTCAATCTTGGGATCAAGAAATCTTAGAAGATTTGGCTACTGTGATGGTGGATGCCTCCATCTGTGGTCTAGGCCAAGCAGCACCAAACCCGATTCGCTGTATTCATAAATATTTCCCGAATGAAGTTGCATAAGGCAGTTGCTTAATAAGAGATCAGGAAAAGACGAGACCAATATGAATGCACCAGTAAATCCTAAAGAACTTGAATTACAAACAGTTGAGTTCAAGTTAGACGGACAAACCATCGTTTCTTACGAAGGTGAAACTATTCTCAAGGCTGCTAAGCGCCACGGTATTGATATTCCACACCTATGCTTCAAAGATGGCTATCGTCCTGACGGTAATTGTCGCGCATGCGTAGTAGAGATCAATGGTGAGCGTACCTTGGCGCCGAGCTGCTGTAGAAGCGCCACACCTGGCATGGAAGTCAAAGCCAATAGTGAGCGTGCCCTCAAGAGTCAAAAACTGGTACTCGAGATGTTGTTATCCGATATGCCTGATGAAGGATTTAAGTGGGTGGGCGACAGCAAGGAAGAAGAGCAACAAAATCAGCACGGTGAACTGAGTACTTGGGCAGCTCGTATGGATGTGACCGTACGCCCAGAACTCAAAGCCTTGCGCCGTGAAAAAGTGACAAGTGACATCTCCCATCCCGCAATGGCGGTGAACTTAGATGCCTGTATTCAATGTAATCGTTGTGTGCGCGCTTGTCGTGAAGAGCAAGTCAATGATGTGATTGGCTACGCAATGCGAGGTGGTCATAGTGAGATCGTATTTGACCTAAATGACCCCATGGGTGACAGTACTTGCGTGGCTTGCGGAGAGTGTGTGCAAGCTTGTCCGACTGGTGCTTTGATGCCTAAGGGCTTGATTGGCTCGCAAACCGTTGATCGCAAGGTTGACTCTGTTTGCCCATTCTGCGGAGTAGGTTGCCAGATCACTTACAACGTCAAAGATGAAAAGATTGTCAGTGTTGATGGTCGCGATGGCCCAGCCAATCACAATCGTCTCTGCGTTAAAGGCCGTTTTGGTATGGACTATATCCATAACCCACAGCGCTTAACTAAGCCACTCATTCGTAAGGCGGGCGTTGCTAAAGATGAGTCCTTATTAGAAGGTAAGCAAGACTGGTCTGAGATCTTCCGCGAAGCAACCTGGGAAGAGGCTTTAGAGGCTGCAGGTGGCGGCCTGAAGAAGCTCAAAGATCAATACGGCAATAAAGTATTGGCTGGCTTTGGCTCTGCAAAAGGCAGTAACGAAGAAGCTTACTTGTTCCAAAAACTCGTACGCACTGGTTTTGGTAGTAATAA
Organism: Polynucleobacter aenigmaticus; assembly: GCF_002206635.1. Taxonomy (GTDB): domain Bacteria; phylum Pseudomonadota; class Gammaproteobacteria; order Burkholderiales; family Burkholderiaceae; genus Polynucleobacter; species Polynucleobacter aenigmaticus. The sequence continues at coordinate 66,526 of NZ_NGUO01000011.1, forward strand.
CGTTGACCATTGCACGCGCCTTTGCCATGCGTCATCTGTTGCTGCGTTATTAGAGGGCGTAGGATCTGGTGCAGTTAGCAATCAGGTGAATGACGTTGAGCACTCTAGCTTAATTATGTTGATTGGATCGAATCCAACTGCCAACCATCCCGTTGCTGCGACTTGGTTTAAAAACGCCGCTAAACGTGGCGCGAAAATTGTATTGTGCGATCCTCGCATGACAGAGATCAGCAAGCATGCCTGGCGTACGATGCAGTTCAAGCCAGATACCGATGTGGCTATGCTCAATGCAATGATCTATACGATCATTGAAGAGGGATTAGTTGATCAAGATTTCATCAACAATCGCTCCAATAATTTTGAAGCACTTCAAGAAAATATCAAAGGCTATAGTCCGGAAACAATGGCACCACTCTGCGGTATTCCGGCAGAGACTTTGCGTGAAGTAGCGCGCGAGTTTGCTACCACTAAATCAGCGATGATTTTGTGGGGTATGGGTATAAGTCAACACGTTCACGGTACGGATAACGCACGCTGCTTAATTGCCTTAGTGAGTATTACTGGCCAAATTGGTAAGCCAGGTTCTGGTTTGCATCCTTTGCGCGGACAGAACAACGTGCAGGGCGCTAGTGATGCTGGCTTAATTCCAATGATGTTCCCGAACTATCAACGTGTAGATAATCCAGAAGCACATGCGTGGTTTGAGAAATTCTGGGATACCCCGTTAGATAAAAAGCCTGGCTATACCGTGGTGGAGATCATGCACAAGATCACTGCGCCAGATAGCGATCCAGATAAGATTCGCGGTATGTATATCGAAGGTGAGAACCCAGCGATGAGTGACCCCGATTTGAATCATGCTCGTCATGCCTTGGCATCTTTAGATCTTTTGGTTGTCCAAGATATCTTCATGACCGAGACGGCTTTGTTGGCTGATGTCGTATTGCCAGCTAGTGCATGGCCAGAGAAGGTCGGTACAGCAAGCAATACTGACCGTATGGTGCAGATGGGTAAGAAGGCAATCAATCCGCCTGGAGATGCTAAGCCTGATCTGTGGATTATTCAGCAGATTGCTAAGCGTATGGGCCTCAACTGGGATTACCAAGGCGCTGATGATGGTGTTGCTTTAGTCTATGACGAGATGCGTCAAGCAATGCATGCAGCCATTAACGGTATTACTTGGGAGCGTCTTGAAAAAGAATCTAGCGTGACTTACCCGTGTTTGTCCGCAGAAGATCCAGGTCGCCCGATCGTATTTGATGATCATTTTGCAACAGCGGATGGTAGGGTCAAACTGGTTCCAGCTGACATCATTCCGGCGAATGAGCGTCCTGATGCTGAGTACCCATTTGTGCTGATTACGGGTCGTCAGTTAGAGCACTGGCATACCGGCAGTATGACGCGCCGTGCAACCGTATTAGATGCGATTGAGCCAATGGCAACAGTGTCCATGAATGGCGAGGACATGACCCAGCTAGGCGTTTCTGCTGGCGATGTGATCACTGTTCAATCTCGTCGAGGCGAGGTAGGTATTCATGTGCGTAGAGATGATGGCACCCCGCGTGGCGTGATCTTTATTCCGTTTGCCTACTATGAGGCGGCAGCGAACTTAATTACTAACTCTGCCTTGGATCCATTTGGCAAGATTCCGGAATTTAAGTACTGCGCCGTCAAACTTGCCAAAGGCGGTCGGGCCGCTCCAGTGATGGGGTACGGCACCAATGACCCTCAGCGGCAGAAGCCTGTAGCTACCTTATAAGTTGCTCAGTAAAACAACAAAGCTCCCTTATCGGGGGCTTTGTTGTTTTGGCTCTTAGAAAATGCCTAAAAATGGATTGCCCTTTAGAATTGAGCATGGCTAGTTCAAAACCCCAAACCTCACAATCTGAAACCAAAGCAGAATTACCCGTCCTCATTATTGGAGCGGGCTTAGCAGGCCTAACCGTAGCTCTACACATGGCGGAAACCCAGCCAGTGATTGTGATGGCTAAGCGTGGATTGGGTGAGGCTGCTACCGCATGGGCGCAAGGCGGTATTGTGGGAGTGGTCGATAAAGAGCGCGATAGTATTGATTCCCATGTCAATGACACGCTAGAAGCTGGCGCAGGTCTCGTAGTGGAATCTACCGCTCGATATATTGCGGAAGAAAGTGCTGAAGCCATTCGCTGGTTAGTTGAGCAGGGTGTTCCTTTTACTGCTGATGAAACTGGACCTATGGGTTTGCACCTCACACGAGAGGGCGGCCATAGTCAGCGCCGGATTGCGCACGTTGCCGACGCAACTGGCAAGGCGATTCATGAAGTGCTTTTAGATAAAGCTCGGGCCCATAAAAATATTCAATTACTAGAGCATTGGATTGCTTTAGATCTCATTACCAATCGCCATTTAGATGTGAAGACGCAGCGCACTAAACCTAATCGTTGTTATGGTGTTTATGCGCTCGATATTAAAAATAATCGAGTAGAAACGATTGAGGCTAAATCAGTAGTATTGGCTACTGGTGGTGTGGGTAAGGTCTACCGATATACCAGTAACCCCGATACCGCCACAGGCGATGGCATTGCCATGGCATGGCGGGCAGGATGCCGCGTCGGTAATATGGAATTTATTCAGTTTCATCCTACGTGCTTATATCACCCAAGCGATCGCACCTTCCTGATTACTGAGGCTATACGTGGTGAGGGTGGCTTATTGAAGTTGCCTGATGGCATGCGTTTCATGCCAGAGCATGATGAGCGTAATGAACTTGCCCCACGCGATATCGTTGCTAGAGCTATCGACTTTGAGATGAAGAAGCATGGTCTTGATTATGTTCATTTGGATGCAACGCATTTAGGTGAAGCCTTTATCAAAGAACATTTTCCGATGATCTATGCGCGTTGTCTGACGCTTGGCCTAGACATTACTAAAGATCCTATTCCCGTAGTGCCTGCAGCACATTACACCTGTGGTGGTGTTGTGACGGACCTCAAGGGGCGTACTGATTTAGCAGGCTTGTATGCTGTTGGTGAGGCAACCTACACCGGTTTGCATGGCGCTAATCGCTTAGCAAGTAATTCCTTATTGGAGTGCATTGTCATTGGCAAAGCTGCTGCTGCTGATATTTCACAACTGAAAACGCCTACCCTGCCAAAACTTCCTTTATGGGATGAGAGTCAGGTAGAAGATGCGGATGAACAAGTGGTGATTGCGCACAACTGGGATGAGTTACGTTCTTTGATGTGGAACTATGTTGGTATTGTGAGAACTAATCGACGTCTAGAGCGCGCATTACACCGGATTAAGTTATTGCGATATGAGGTTCAGGAGTATTACGCTAACTTTAAAGTGACGCGTGACTTGATTGAATTGCGTAATTTGCTAGAGTGTGCAGAACTCATTGTGAGATCAGCCTTGATGCGTAGAGAGAGCAGGGGATTGCATTACAGTCGCGATTACCCAGGCACTTGGGCAGTCTCTTATCCGACTATTCTGACACCCCAAGCAGAGGGGAATTCTGAAGGCGCTAAAACTTAACTCAGAAGTGATTGGGGTTTAGGGAACTATTCTCATTGAGAAATCGACTGCATTAATGTCTTTAGTTAGCTTGCCTAGTGAAATGCGATCAACGCCAGTGGCAGCAATGGCACGCATCTGATCTAAATCGATGCCGCCAGAAGCTTCTAGTAAAGCGCGGCCATTGGTGAAAGCTACAGCTTCTTTCATTTGCTCGGTGGTGAAGTTGTCAATCAAGATGCTCTTTGCACCAGCATCCAAAGCTTCTTTCAATTCAGAAAAGTTTTCCACTTCTACCTGAATATCCACTCCAGAATTTAAGGCCTGCGCAGCCTTAACCGCTGCAGCAACACCGCCTGCAGCAGCAATATGATTCTCTTTAATCAAAATGCCATGCCATAGTGCAAGACGTTGGTTCTGGCCGCCACCCACACGCACTGCGTATTTTTGAGCTTGACGTAATCCCGGAATAGTTTTGCGTGTATCGAGCACAGCGCAACCTTTAGGGTTAGGACTTGCCCCTGCAATCGCATCGACATGTTGACGAGCAATACTGGCCGTCCAAGACAGGGTTTGTAAGAAGTTGATACAGGGCCGTTCCGCTGAGAGAAGGGCGCGTGAGTCTGCCTCAATATCGCAGACCTTGGTATTGGGCTTCATCAAGCCACCCTCTGGGTAATGCCAGGTGACTTTAGCTGTGGGATCTAATTTTTTTAGGGCGCCTTCAAACCAGTCTACCCCACACAGCACAGCCTCTTGGCGCACGATCAGTTGCGCATGAACATGTTTACTGGGAACAAGTTGCGCAGTCCAATCGCACCTGCCAATATCTTCCATCAGCGCATCATGAATATTGCGTTGACGAGCTTGCTCTAAGGTTTCGTTGTAATCAAACATATTTTTTGTTAATTAAGCTACGCCAATATTCTTTACAAAGCCATGTTGGGCTTTTGCAAGAAGGTCGGGATGATTCTTGGTGAAGTCGAGCATACGTTCAATGCAGCCTAAGGCTTTGACTCGAACATCTTCCTCAATGAGAATTTCACCAGAGGCATTCTCAAGGCAATCTAGAATACCTTGTAAGCCATTCATGGCCATCCAGGGGCAGTGTGCGCAGCTCTTGCAGGTCGCGCTATTGCCAGCCGTAGGCGCTTCGATCAATACTTTATTAGGCGCTAATTGGCGCATGCGATGCAAGATGCCATTATCAGTCGCCACAATGTATTCGGTAGCGGTGCCTTCAACAACAGCCTTGATCATGGCAGAAGTTGAGCCCACAACATCGGCAAGATCAACCACTGCTTGTGGAGACTCGGGGTGAACCAACACCATGGCATTGGGATGTGCGCCCATCAACATTTCTAATTCAACGGCCTTGAATTCATCATGAACGATACAAGCACCATTCCATAACAGCATGTCTGCGCCGGTCTGCTCTTGTATGTAACGACCTAAGTGCCGATCCGGTGCCCACAGAATTTTTTTACCTTCGACTTTGAGTTGATGCACGATGGCTAGTGCACACGAACTGGTCACCATCCAATCGGCTTGGGCCTTAACGGCAGCACTTGTGTTGGCATAAACAACGACAGTGCGATCAGGGTGTAGCGCTCTAAATGCGGCAAAGTCAGTAGCGTCGCAACCTAAATCTAAAGAGCAGGTGGCATCTAGATCTGGCATAAACACACGCTTCTCAGGGCTCAGAATCTTGGCAGATTCGCCCATAAAGCGAACACCAGCAACAATCAGATTTTTGGCGGAGTGGTTTTTACCAAAGCGCGCCATCTCTAAGGAGTCGGCAACAAAGCCGCCGGTCTCCATTGCCAGGTCTTGAATATCGCCATCTACATAGTAGTGGGCCACCAAGGCAGCATCCCTCTCAATCAAAAGTTGCTTAATGCGAGTAATCACAGCAGCTTTTGCGGCGCCGTGAAGTTGAGGAGGGGTCTTGGCCCAAGCTTGGGCGGTGCAGGTTACTCCAGCTGCATTCTGATGAGGGTAGTCGTAGGCGGTAGTTCTTGAGGTCATGCGTAATTTTATCTCTATTGAACTAATTGGCGACGAACCACTTCAATTCGTTAAAACGGTAGCTTTGCCCCTGGCTTAGCCGCCAATAGCGCCACCTTAAACTCTGCCTGAATGCGCTTAATAGCCTCTTCGCTATCTGCTTCAAAGCGCATGACCACTACTGGGGTGGTGTTGGATGGCCTTGCAAGACCAAAGCCATCAACATATTCCACGCGTACGCCATCAATCGTATTAATGGATTCGGAAGTGGGGAACTTGGCATTCGCTTTAATGGTCTCTAGCAATGCAAATGGCTCACCTTCAACACAGGCCAATTGCAGCTCTGGAGTACAGATTGCATTAGGCAGGTTATTGAGCGTATCACTAGGATTATTCTCTTTACTCAGAATCTCTAGCAAGCGTGCGCCTGTATAGAGACCATCATCAAAACCAAACCAACGGTCTTTGAAGAAGATATGACCACTCATCTCGCCGGCAAGTGGGGCACCCGTTTCTTTGAGTTTCGCTTTTACTAATGAATGACCTGTCTTCCACATGATGGGCTCGCCGCCATGCTCTTTCACATAGGTAGCTAAATTACGAGTGCACTTCACATCGTAAATAATTTGACCGCCTGGATTTCGGCTGAGAACGTCTTTTGCAAACAGCATCATTTGGCGGTCTGGGAAAATCACTTGACCATCTTTGGTAACAACGCCCAAACGATCAGCATCGCCATCAAAGGCAAGACCTAATTCATTGTCGGTAGTCTGAAGATTCTTGATGAGATCTTGCAAGTTCTCAATGTGCGCTGGATCTGGATGATGGTTTGGAAAATGACCATCCACTTCGCAAAATAACTCTTGGACTTCGCAGCCTAGGGCTCTGAAGAGTTTTCCAGCAAATGCGCCGCCAACACCATTGCCGCAATCAACTGCGATCTTCATAGGGCGAGTAATCTTTATATCGCCTACGATGTAGTTGAGGTACATCGGGAAAATATCAAAGGTGCTTCGACTTCCTTGGCCGGCAGCAAATTTCTTAGCTTCAATGCGTTTACGTAAATCCTGAATCTGTTCACCATAAATAGCCGATGTGCCCAAGACCATTTTGAAACCGTTGTAGTTCGGAGGATTGTGGCTACCGGTAATCATGATGCCGGACTTCGGTGTTTTGCCATTAATCGTGTGATTAGCAGCAAAGTACACCATCGGTGTTGCCACCATGCCCAGATCAATCACATTAATTCCAGTAGAAAGCAGGCCTTCAGTCAGCGCCTCTATCAGACTTGGTCCGGATAGACGGCCATCGCGACCGATGACGATATCAGTCTCGCCAAGTTCACGCATTTCAGTACCAAATGCTTGGCCAATCAACTTGGCGATTGAGGGATCTAAAGTCTCATCAATAATGCCGCGGATGTCATAAGCTTTAAAAATTGATGGGGACAATTGCATTGCAAATCCTTCAGAAAAAACCCCAATCGTTTTATTAGGGTGTATTAAGTTTATTGATTCTATGAATTTAGAAAATTAATGCGGGCGGCAGTAACTGCATCAATTTCTGCGCTTGCCTGAATATTATTTTGATGGCTTGTTAAAGCCTTCTCAATCGGCTTGGCTAAGACCTTGCCGTATTCAACACCAGGCTGATCAAAGCTATTGATATTCCAGAGAGCGCCTAATGTTGCCGTGCGATTCTCGTACAGAGCAAGTAGGGCGCCAAGATAAAAAGCATTGAGCTTTGGTAGTAACAAAAGATTACTAGGGCGCTTGCCTGGGTACACATTGTTCGGATTCACATCATCTTTACCATTAGCTAGTGCTTGGGCTTGCGCTAAGCAGTTGGATAGCAAAATATGGTGGTGTGCTACAGCTTCGGGTCGATCACTCATTGGCTCACGTACGGCGATGAAATCAATCGGGATAATTTCAGTACCTTGGTGGAGGAGTTGGAAGTACGAGTGTTGCGCATTACTTCCAGCACTCCCAAACACGATCGGAGAAGAATGCTTTACTGGCTTGCCGTCACGGTCAATACTTTTGCCATTGCTTTCCATATCGAGTTGTTGCAACCACTTCGGAAACCAATCTAAAGCATCCGCATACGGAATGACTGCGTAGGCTTTGATGTCATGTTTCTGCTGCTGGTAAAGCAAAGCGAGCGCCATGATGACGGGTAGATTTTCTTCAAGAGGCGCATTCTTAAAATGCAAATCTATAGATTCAGCACCGGCCAGAAACTGCTTAAATGTCTCAAAGCCGTATTGCAGGGCAATTGGAAGGCCAACTGCTGACCATACTGAGTAACGACCACCAACCCAATCCCAGAAGGGGTAAATGTTGTCTTCTTCAATACCAAATTCTTTGGCGGCAGTAACGTTTGCAGTGACTGCATACAAAGCATGGGCAATTTGACTTTTGGTGCAGTCGTTCTCTTTGAGCCAGGCAACCACTGCTTTGGCATTCATTGTAGTTTCAAGCGTGGTGAAAGACTTGGAAACAATGAGGACACGAGTGCTATGCGGTTGAGCGTGCGCCAAGATGCGGGCTAGTTCAGCAGTATCAATATTGGCCAAGAAATGCATGCGCATGCCGCGACTTTCAATACCGGGTACATGGGCTAAAGCTTCAATAGCTAAGCGCGGGCCAAAGTCAGATCCACCAATACCAATATGAATAACATCGGTAACGCCAACCCATTTATTGCAGAGCGCATCAATGCGGCGCCACACATCATCAACTGCTGGCATGACATCTGCGCCATTGATCAAGACAGGAGTTTTAGAAAGGTTACGAAGCGCTGAATGCAGGGCGGGACGATCTTCACTGTTATTAATGTGTTTGCCGGCGAACATATCTGCAATGAATTGCTCTAAGCCACTTTGGCGAGCGCTGGCAAATAAGTTCTTCCAGTCGCTGTCGCTGATACCCTGATAGGCAGTATCCAACACTACATTGATTGCGGAATGAAGGGGCTGGGGGCTTGAGTAGGGTTGCAAAGACATTGCTAGATTCTAGCAATAAGGATGCCAAAGCCCCCTTAAAACACTGAAAATGTTACGATTTCACGAAGATGTACACATTAATAGCAAGATTGTCATAATTAATTTAGATGTTGCGGCTATCAATATCAGTAGAAAGATCCTAAATGGAGCAGGTGGATTGTGTAGTTGTAGGTGCGGGTGTAGTTGGGCTGGCTGTTGCCCGTGAGATGGCTCTGCAGGGTCGTGAAACCATTCTGCTCGAGCGTGAAGACTCCTTTGGCACTATTAGCAGTGCTCGCAATAGCGAAGTCATCCATGCAGGGATTTATTACCCCAAAGACTCTCTCAAGGCAAAGCTCTGCGTAGAAGGTAATCGCCTTTTATATGAATACTGCCGCAGTCATCAAGTGGGCACGCAGGCTTATGGAAAACTCATTGTTGCTGCCGATGCAAATCAGCTAGATGATCTGCAGGCGATTTTGTACAAAGCCCAAAACAATCAAGTTCCCGATATTAAGATGATTTCAGGGGCGCAGGCCAAAGCGCTGGAACCTCAGTTGCAATGTGAGGCAGCAGTACTCTCTAGCTCTACGGGCGTAGTAGATAGCCATGGTTTGATGCTTTCCTTACTGGGTGGCTTTGAAGATGCGGGTGGCATGGTTGCCTATCAATCCCCATTGCTCGGCGCCAAACCGATTGGCAATAATGCCGAGGGAGGCTTTGAGCTCACTATTGGTGGTACCGATGGCATGCTAATTCAGACTAAGTTACTGATTAACTGTGCGGGACTGAGTGCCCCAGCGCTAGCCCAAAAAATTGAAGGTTTATCCAAAGAGCAAATCCCCAAAGCCTATTTTGCAAAAGGAAACTATTTTTCCTTATCTGGCAAATCCCCATTCAGCCATTTAATTTATCCCATCCCCGAGCCGGGTGGCTTAGGAGTTCATCTCACCTTGGATATGGGCGGTCAAGCCAAGTTTGGACCGGATGTTGAATGGCTAGAAATCGAAGAAGAGGGGCAAATTAACTATACGGTCGATGCTAGGCGGGGAGAGGGCTTTTATGCTGCAGTCAGACAATACTGGCCTGGCCTCAAGGATGGCTCTTTACAGCCCGACTACTCTGGTGTGAGGGCAAAAATCGTACCTTCGAATGCGCTAGCTGGAGACTTTTACTTTGATGGACCGCACCAACATCAACTTCAGGGGCTGTTTAATCTATATGGCTTTGAGTCCCCGGGCTTAACCTCCTGCTTGGCAATTGCGCAGTATTTAGAGGCTCAAATCAAAAGTTCTTTATAATTCAGGACTCAAATCGCAAGGAAGAGTGGCAGAGCGGTTGAATGCACCAGTCTTGAAAACTGGCGAGGATGAAAGTCCTCCGTGAGTTCGAATCTCACCTCTTCCGCCATATACGACAGCAGAGCCCCTAACCATGGGGCTCTTTGTTTTTGAGGGCTTTCTACGCACCAGCAAAACGTTGTCTGAGCCTGCCCCCTCATGGAGTCTGAAGGGTGGCCTTAGGTAAAAATCTAAATTAAGCTTTAGCTAGAGTTTTGATTAATTCAGGACTACAAATATCATCAATATGCCTAAAGGCCCGGGAGATTCCTTCGATTTGATCCGCAGGAATTCCAAGACTTTCGAAGTGTGTTTTCCATTGTCTAGTTACTCGCCAGACGCGATCGATGATAGAGCTTGCTTGCTGTGCGGATAGACCAAAACGCTCTTTGGCGGCATAGGCATTATCTAGGGTTGCTAGTTTGCCCTGAGCTCCAACGCCTAGATGTTGATAACGCTCACTTGCGATGACTGCATGTGGCATAACATCGTAGAGTGGACTTAGGCTCCAGCCTTTAAGCTCATGATTCCATAAGAATGCATGATTACGTAGATGATCATCATCGTTACTCACAAAAAGATTCAAGATCATGCGTGCATATAGTTCTTCAATATCAGATTTAACTGTTTTAACCACGCAATATCTGCGTATAGCATCCGCGATATCCATATAGCTTTTTGTATTTGACTCTGATTCGTGGCAAGCAACTAGTGTGAGGGCGCTAACGACATGATGACGAATCTCTACTGAGCGAGCAAAAGCAGTCCAGGAGCGATCAAAGCGTTTGACCATCAACACCGTTTTATTTCCGACTTGCTCTAATTGAGTTTGCGCTACATTAAGACCAGCTAACTCTGCAAGTTTAAGTGTGGCGTATTCAATGCTAGGCACATCTAAAGCCCCATCATTGTTGCCTGGGAACTTGGCCATCCACAAAATGTTTTCATCATCACGCACACTTGCTTTTGGACGCATGCCCCCTAAACCGCTACCTACAATCAAAATTCTGGATAGTGCCTCGGAAACTGGTAAGCCCGCCTCAATCTTTTGCGCACCCTCTAGTATGTAAGACAGATTGTGGATACTTTCGTGTGCAGGGCGCTCCTCTTGATCTAGTGAAGATCGAACATCTAAGGCTCCAATGCGATCGCTACCAGCTTCAAGTAGGTAGGTTGATTCTGGAAGGCTATTGGCTGGCACCTTAAGCCTAGCTTCAATAACTCTTCTTCCCCATGAATCAGGAGCAGCATCACGAATTCCGCCAAAAGCCTCTAGGCCATTTGGTGGAACGAGGCGCTTACCTTTGAGCTCGCTTTTATTTTTGAGGCCAAGTGCGACGGGATCAACTTCTTGTGCGTTACCCCTATCTAAGTATCGCAAACCATAGGCAAATGAAGAGGCAATGAGCCTTGATCCTTCTTCATCTACTTGCAGTTGTCCTGCTGGGACAAATTCACCATCAAGATTCGCAAATACAAACAGGTCTTTAGTTGTGTTTGCCATTAGAAATCAAGCGCTTTCATTTCCGCTGTATTTAAGTCACGTATGCGTTGAGGGCGCGAACGACGCTGCAATGCAATGATCGCTGGATCAGTGCCGCTCAAGAGCTGCAATAAGGTCATGCCTGGAGCAATTGCATCCAAGTAACGCAGAAGTGCGCCAATGGCAACGCCAGGATCACCTTTCTCGATGCGTTGGGCTGTGGCGCGAGATAAACCTGCGCGAACTGCAGCCTCACCTTGGCGAACATGACGCGCAAGACGCAAGGAAACTAGGCATTGCGCCATTTCAGCGGATTGGCCAAGTTGCTTTGATGCTAGGGTTAGCTGTTGATCTACGCGCATAGTTGCCTCATGCATTTTGTTAAGTATGGGCATTAATATACCTATTTAGATGCCATTGGTCAATAAAAATGACTCATAAATAAGTCCTTAAGTGTCATAATGATTTATTTATGAGTCATTTATTGATTTAAGAAGTCGGGGTAGATGGGCTTATTTCCGTCAAGGGCCCCCAAAGGGGTGGCTTGCGTTTCCTTGACAGCCACGATCAAAGAAACGCTCTTATATGCCCAAGGTGGCGCAAGACACACTGGGCATAAAGACCCACAGCATGCCCACAAGCGCCATCCTAACTAGCTCATTTAATAAGATTTCCCGATCGGGAATATATGCCTATAATTTAAGCATTAAAGCAATCCATTTCCCGATAAGGAAATATTTATGAGCAAACTAATACATAACTCCGTAGATTTAGGCCGCTTGGTGCGTGAAACGCGCAAGCGCTTGAAGTTGACTCAGCCTCAATTGGCGCTAGCCGCTAATGTGGGCGTCAGGTTCATTGTCGAGTTAGAGGCTGGCAAGCCTACTCTGAGATTTGAAAATATCCTAAGGGTATTGCAATCCTTGGGTGGCGTATTGAGCGTTGATGGCATGGACTCATTTATTAGCCATGCACAAGAAGGAATGCTTTAAATGGATCGACAACTTCGAGTTTAGCGGGCGCTATAGAGCTCTAAATAACCGATTTTCCCTGGAACGTGGATATTAATAATGAAAAAAATCCCAGCAATCACTTGCTGGGATTTTGTCTTTCTAGTAACTAGAAAAGAATTACTTCTTAGCAGCTGGTGCGCTTACTACTGCAGCAATTGCCTCTGTGTAGACCACTTTAACTTGGTCATTAACAGCGATGTCTTTCATCAAGTCAGGATTCTGAACTTTAACTTTGAAGATATTCCCTTGAGGACCTTTTAAAGACACGATATTTTTAACTGTATCAATCGCTTCAACATTGGCAGTAGCAGTAATGGTGTTAGTAGTGATCATGCCTGGCTTGTCGCCTTGGGGAGCAGTAGCAGTGGTAGTAGTGACTTGCTCGCTTGTTGCACCAGGATTTTTAACCTTAACCAATTCAATAGCTACGGCTAGTTCGTAGACCACATCAAAACGATCGCCCACTTTAATTTCAGCAAAGTTCTTTACTTCTGGGCCAGCAACAATGGTGGATTCACCATCTTTGTTTTTGAGGGTAACGGTACGGGTTGCAGCATCAATCTTGATGACTTCGCCGTCATAAATGAGCGCGGCTTCTTGGGCAGCTATGCCAGCAATAGGAGCCTTTGGTTTGTTAAGAGCGAGATAGGCGCCGATTGCGATAGCAGCAAGAACGACAACAATGAGTATTTTTTTCATAACGGTATTAATCCTTAATAAATTGAGGCGCATCATCTTTAAACGGTAATGCGGTATTTGATAAATGCACTTGTTTTAGCACTTGTATCGATTGTATTACCCATGCCAATAATCAGAATGAATTTTCCAGGCGTATACACAAAATGCCCTTGAATACCTGACTATTTTGCTTATTTATAGGGTCGGTCTGTCACATCAATAGCCCATACTGAGAAAGGCATACAAAAAAGAGGGGTATTTATGCTTTTGAAATTCATCACCGCATTACTTCTGGTGACAGCGGCAATGTCTGCAAGTGCAGCCATGCCATCTGATTTGCTTAAGTCTTACGAGGCTGCGTCTGGTAAGGCATCTCCCGCGAAAGGCGAGCAATTTTTCAATGCCAAACACGGTAAGGAATGGAGTTGCGCCTCTTGTCATGAAAATCCTCCTAATCACGACACCAAACATATCGTTACTGGCAAGGTGATCAAACCTCTTGCTCCTAGTGCCAATCCTGCTCGTTTCACTGATGAAGCCAAGGCGGATAAATGGTTTAAGCGCAATTGCAATGATGTGCTTGGCAGAGAATGTACTGCGCAAGAGAAGGCTGATGTTCTATCTTGGTTGATGACTGTGAAATGAGTTCCATGAAAATGAAAAAAACGATATTTATTGCGACTGCCTTGCTGCTGGCGTCTTCAACTGCATTTGCTGGAAAAATGGCAATGCCTTCGGATGCGCCAGCTTCATACGAAGCCGAGTGTGCCAGTTGTCACATGGCCTATCCACCAGCACTATTAAGTCAACAGAGTTGGAAAAATGTGATGTCCGGACTAGCAAAGCACTTTGGTACGGATGCGAGCGTCGATCCGAAAACACAAGCTGAAATCACTAGCTGGCTAGTGAAGAACGCCGCCACTCGGCAGAAGTACAGTGAGACTGCCCCTGAAAATCGCATTAGTAAAACTTCCTGGTTTATACGTAAGCATGATGAGATCAAGCCAGATGTATGGAAGAGGGCGGGTATCAAGAGCGCCGCAAACTGCGGAGCCTGCCACATCGATGCCGCTAAAGGAAACTTTAGCGAGAACAATATTAAGATCCCAGCGAAATGAGTCATGAAGTGAATGAGCAAATGAATAAGCCAATGAGTAATGCAGTCGGTGCAACTGGAAAACTACGGCAAATGATCTTAGTGTGGGATATGCCGGTGCGCGTATTTCATTGGTTATTGGTGATTTGTTTTGCCGGTGCGTGGCTTACTTCCGAAAGTGAGCGCCTCCAGATGATTCATTATGCTTTTGGCTATACGGCATGCTTTCTGATATTGATACGCTTAGTGTGGGGTGTGATCGGAACGCGTTACGCGCGATTTAGCCAATTTCTAAAAAGCCCCAAGGCAGTCCTAGGGCACTTTATGGCCATGCTGCGCGGACATCCCCATCATGATGTTGGTCATAATCCTGCCGGCGGTTTAGTGATGGTTGTGCTCATGGTTTTGATTCTGGTGATTGGCTTATCCGGCTACCTCTCCGTTAAAGAAGTGTTGGGCGACTTTGCGGGTGAAATTCATGAGTCGGTCGCTAGCCTGGCATTGGCTGTCGTGATCCTGCATGTACTTGCAGCAATTATTATGAGTTTGCTGGAAAAGCAAAATCTTGTGCGATCTATGGTGAATGGAAAAAAACAGGGTATGCCAGAACAAGCAATTCGCTATCCACAATACCTAGTTGGTGCAGTCATTTTGCTTGGCTCCCTCTATTTCTTCTACCTCATTCTAAGTGGCGCTTTGCCTGCCCTGACGCAGTAAAGGCAATGTAGCGCTTCAGGGGCCAGTTGCCGTTGTACGATAGATAGCATGAAGCTTCTGATTGCCCTATATTTTTTTATTCTAGCCACCATTCAGCTTGGCTTGCTATTCGGCATTTATCACTATCACCGCTCTCAAGGTGATCTGAGGCCGAATCGGTATTGGATGAGTTCATTGGTGGTAAATATCATTGCTTTGCTGATCTTCGGAGGGGGCATCCTGGTAATTCAGGGTTTAGAAAAGCCTGAGTTTAATTTCACGATTGCAAATACCTTGTTTTATATAGCTGCGATTTTTCAGCTCCTGTTTTGCAAGTCTCTGAACGGCCCCATTAGCAAGCGATTGCAATATAGCTTTGCGCTCTCCGTCATTATTTTTGTACCAACTTTTGAATTTCTTCGCACTTACGGAAATTATGAGATTCGTACGGCATTTATGTGTGTAATATCCGTCCTATTCTTCTCGTGGCAAATTGCGATGCTAAGTGATAAGAGAAGATCGACCCCTTCTCAACAGTTAATGTATTTGCAGTATGCAACCGTAGTCGAACTATTCTTTGCATTAGGTCGTCTGGGGGTTTTAGCCTCAACTTCTTTTACCATTAGTAAGGTTGAGCAAATTCCACAACTGTTGATTTTGCTGACAATAGCGCAGTTAGTAATTAATACACTTTCATACATTGCGCTGGGCGGCTATTGGGCAGAAAAGGTTATCTTAGCAAATATAAAATCGAAGAGTGAAAACGATGATATTAAAGCTCTGCTATCTGAGCGGGAAAGCTTGATTTCTCAACTGCTAAAGGCGAATAAAACAGCCGCTACAGGAGCCTTATCTGCATCCATTGCCCATGAATTGAATCAGCCATTAGGAGCTTCCTTCTTAAATATTCAATTTTTGCAAAAGAAGCTTGCAGAGGGAAGTTTAAGTGCGGAGCAGAACCAGGAAGTATTAGCAGCACTACTATCCGATAACCAAAGGGCGGCTACCATCATCCGGTCTTTGCGGTCTATTTTTTCCGATAGCAAGATCGACATCGAGCAAGTTGAACTTGGGGAGCTGATTGAATCTGTTCTCAAAATTACCAACCCAGAAATTCAATCAAAAAATATTCAAATAGTCCTGAGGCTTGCATCGAAATCACTGGCCAAAGTCAATCGAGGGGAAATTCAGCAGGTCCTGCTGAATTTGATCAACAATGCAATTCAAGCTCTGGATGCTTCCAATGTGGCCCCAAGAACCCTCAAAGTTGAAAGCTATGATGTAGCAGAGGGCATTGAATTGCGGGTTGTCGATAATGGTATTGGCATACCCGCTGAGACCAAATCCCACTTATTTGAATTACTTGCTGGAAGCAACAAAAAGTCGGGCATGGGATTGGGTTTATGGCTTTGCCAGCATATTGTTGGTCGACATGGTGGGCGCATCTCTTATGAAGATGCTCCTGGCGGAGGCGCTCAATTTGTTGTCTTCTTCCCCAAGTCTCCTGATTGAGCTATTAGCTCTTAGGCTAATTGCCCAATGGTGTGACTCTCTTTACATTCTTAAGGTAATATTTTTACCAATACTTGCAATTCTTCAAGGCTTCTATGAAAACTAGACTATCCCTCCTTGCTCTATCTATTGCCCTTATTTCCGGTAATTCTGCCATCGCTGCCGGAGGTGGTGGCGTTGTTGCTGATCCGGGCGCGATGCAAGGTAAGCACTTTGACTCCAAGGGTAAGGCTCCTTCAACATTTACCGTTGACTTGCAAAATGGCTTGCGTAAAACCTTGCCATTTGAAGATAAGCGTGACTTTGAAGAATCCAAAAGAGGCTTTATAGCAGCTCCTACTTATAAAACCATCATGGCCGATGCCGGTAACGTTGCTTGGGACATGGGTAGCTATGACTTCTTATTGCAAGGTAAAGATTTTGATAGCGTACATCCTTCTTTACAGCGTCAAGCGATTCTCAATATGGGTTATGGCCTCTATGAAGTCGTACCTGGAAAAATCTACCAAGTCCGCGGCTTTGACTTATCCAATATTAGTTTTGTCAAAACAAATACGGGTTGGATTGTCTTTGATCCCTTAACCTCAAAAGAAACAGCTAGGGCAGCTTTAGAGTTGGTTAATGAGAAGTTAGGCAAGCGCCCAGTTGTCGCAGTGGTCTACTCCCATTCACATGCCGATCACTTTGGTGGTGTACGTGGGGTAGTGGATGAGGCGGATGTGAAGAGTGGCAAGGTCAAAATTATTGCCCCAGCTGGCTTTATGGATCACGCGGTGGCAGAGAATGTATATGCCGGTAATGCCATGACACGCCGTTTGTATTTCCAGTATGGTGTTTTATTACCACGTAGCCCATTTGGTCACGTTGACCAGTCGATTGGTAAAAATACTGCAGCTGGTAACCTTGGCTTAATTGAGCCAACTATTCTCATTAATGAGCCATTTGAAAAAATGACGGTAGATGGCGTGGAGATGGAGTTCCAAAACACGCCTGGTACAGAAGCGCCAGCGGAGATGAATACCTATTTCCCGCAGATGAAGGCTTTCTGGGCCGCTGAAAATATCACTGGCACCATTCATAACATTTACACCTTACGTGGCGCATTAGTACGTGACGCCTTGGCATGGTCCAAAAACATCAACAATGCCTTATATCGCTATGGCAATGAAGCGCAGGTAATGTTCGCATCACATTCCTGGCCGCGCTGGGGTAATGATCGTGTACAAGAAGTGATGCGTACGCAGCGTGATAGCTATGCACACTTGAATAACGAAGTTCTCCATTTGGCAAACAATGGTGTGACGATTAATGAAGTGCATAACATATATAAGCAACCGGAGAGCTTAAAGTCTCAATGGGCAGCGCATAGCTACCATGGCTCAGAAGAGCACAACAGCCGTGCCGTCATCAATCGCTACTTGGGTTACTGGGACGCTAATCCTGCAACCTTGATTCCCTTGTCACCAAAAGATTCGGCGCCACTCTATGTGGAGATGATGGGTGGCTCAGGCAAGATCATGGCAAAGGGCAAACAACTTTACAAGCAAGGTAAATACCGTGAAGCGATGGAGATCGTAAATAAATTAGTTTACGCAGAGCCAAACAACACAGCAGCTAAAGACTTGCTTGCAGATATCTTTGAGCAAATCGGCTATCAAAAAGAAAGCCCGAGCGTGCGTAATAGCTTCTTGGGTGCTGCCTATGAATTACGTCATGGCATACCATCTGGGGCTTCACCAAAATCCAATGGCCCTGACATGATTAGAGCAATGACTACAGAGCTATGGTTGAATGCCTTGGCTATCAGCATGGATAGCAAAAAAGCTGCCGGCATGAAGTTCACTATCAACTTGAGCACTCCCGATAATGGCGAGAAGTTTGTCGTGGAGATGAGTAATTCTGCGCTGAACAATATTAAGGGTTACCAGGATAAAAATCCCAATCTGACAATCACCGTGAACCGTAGTGACTTAGAGAAAGTCATGGGCGGTCAAACCACTTTTGAAAAACTACAGGCCGAAGGAAAAGCCAAGTTTGATGGTGATCGCAAAGCATTTGAGCAACTGCGAAGCACGTTGACCACCTTTACTCCAGACTTTGAGTTGATGCCTGGTACGAAGGGTAAAGCAGCGCCCCCTGCTAAATTAAATAAAGATCCGTTTGAGGCTCCTCCAATCGCCAATTCAGATGGCGCTTAAATAAGGTCGGGCAGTAAGTAAGCAAAAAATGGGCTCCTTGGAGCCCATTTGTTTTTCCTGAAACAAGTCGATAACTCAGACTGCGAAAGCGCCACCATCGGTAAGAGCCTTCAAGTGATCACCAGAAATGCCTAACTCCTTGAGCACCTCATTGGTATGCTCGCCAAGAAGTGGAGGATGTCTAAAGACTTGTTGTGGGGTGCCCATCATTTTGACTGCAAAACCAATATTAGGAACCTTGCCTTCAATAGGATGATCAATCTCCATGCGCATCTGGCGATGTTTACCATGTTCGCTATCAAATGCTTGAGGGTAGGTATTAATTGGCCCTGCTGGAATGCCATCGGCCAGAAGTAACTCAACCCATTCTTCGCTGGTTTTGGTAGCGAAGGTCTTTTCGAGTTCTGCCGCCAGAATTAAACGATTGGCTAAGCGGAGGGGATTGGTTCTAAAAAGAGGGTCGTCAAATAATTCAGGGCGAGCAATTTTTTCACAGAGGAGTTTCCAGAGCTTCTGGTTAGTAGCCCCCATCACAAAGTAGCCATCAGAGGCTTTCATTGCCTGATAGGGCGCACTCATATGATTAGCAGTACCTAGCTTATATGGTTCAACTCCAGTGCCCCAGTATTGCGCTGTATCCCAGATTGAAAAGGCTAGTGCAGAATCAAACAGGGATGCATCGATAAATTGACCTTCACCAGATTTAGTTTTGCCAATATAGGCCGACAAAATTCCATAAACGGCAAAAAGTGCGCAGCCAATATCGGCTACTGGAACGCCTGCTTTGACTGGCGGGCCATCTGGATAGCCTGTGACACTCATCACGCCAGACATCGCTTGCGCCATGAGATCAAAGCCTGGGCGATCTGCCCAGGGGCCGGTTTGACCAAATCCCGAGATGCTGGCATAGACCAAGCCTGGATTGATGTCCTTAAGTGATGGATAGTCAACACCCAGTCTTTTCATGACACCCGGGCGATAGTTTTCGACCAAGATGTCAGCGGTCTTCACTAATTCAAAGAATACTTTTTTACCGGCTTCTGTTTTGAGGTTAAGGGTCACGCTACGTTTATTGCGATTCATATTCAGAAAGCCCATGCTGTCTGAGCCCTTCATCTTGAATCCCATTGCCCCACGTGTTTGATCACCAGTGCCTGGAGGCTCGATCTTGATGACATCAGCACCTAGGTCAGCCAAGAGCATGCAGCAGTAGGGGCCAGCCATTACTTGACTCACGTCAAGAACTCTGACGCCAGCCAGGGGTAGAGGCTTGCTAATAGGTGTTTTCATCATTGTCTCAATTGTTTTTATATGTTTAGATTGCAATGCTAATTGATAGCCATGAATATAAAACAAAATGGAGGCCGTATGAACAATAAATCCCCTCAGTGGATTTTGCGTAGCTTTGCTTATTTAGCATTAGGTGCGTGTGGCGCATTGCCACTTTTTGCAAGTGCTCAGCAAAATTTTCCCACTAAACCAATTCGTTTGATTGTGGGTTTCGCTCCTGGCGGCGGAACCGATATCGTAGCGCGTGCAATCGCTCCAAAGATGGGTGAGATCTTAGGTCAGAGCGTGATCATTGAAAATAAGTCTGGTGCCGCCGGAACTATCGGTGCTGACTTAGTTGCTAAGTCAAATCCAGATGGATACACCTTATTGATGGGTCACTCCAACTCCAATGCGATTTCTCCATTTGTACTGAAGAATGTTCCTTACAACCCTGCGACGGATTTCACTCCAATTACGTATTTGGGATATGTGCCTAATGTGTTGGTTGTGAAATCTTCTCTGCCGGTGAATACCGTTGCACAGTTAATCTCCTTGGCCAAGCAGAACCCAGGTCAAATGACGTACGGGTCCTCTGGCATTGGTAGTACGCAGCATCTAGCGGGTGCCTTGTTCTCTAAGATTGCTGGCGTAGAAATGAACCACGTGCCCTACAAAGGTAGCGGTCAAGCAATTGTAGATTTATTGGGCGGCCAAATTACGATGAACTTTGATACCTTGCCACCAAATTTGCAGCAAATCAGGCAGGGGAATTTGAAAGCATTGGCAATCTCTACTCCTAAGCGCTTGGCATTGCTTCCGAATGTACCGACCTTTAATGAAGTGGGCATCGTTGGCTTTGATGTCACCAATTGGTACTCCGTCATGGGTCCAAAAGGAATGGATCCTGCTTTAGTCAATAGGATTGATCAAGCAGTCAAGGCAGCTACGAATGATCCAGAGATTAAGAAAACATTGGATGCTCAAGGCTTGCAACCAGAAGGCCCAGCAACACCGGCAGCATTTAATCTCTTCTTAGCGGGTGAGTTGGCAAAGTATCAGCGCTTGGTAAAGAGCTTAAATATCAAGTCTGAATAATTTCTGCGCTGAGCTATTTGGTTATAGTGTTTACAGACCCTCTCTCTTGAATGAGGGAGGGTTTTTCATTTGATGACAACAGATAAAGACCTCCATCCAGATCGCCTTGCCGAAGTTCGCTTAGAGCTTCGCAATGGCATTGCACACATTACTTTTGATCATGTTGTTGCCCGCAATGCGATGACGGTAGGCATGTATCAAAGCCTTAAAAAGATTTGTGAAGAGTTGACCCAAAGCTCTGTAGCACGGGTCGCTATTTTGCGCGGTGCTGGCGGCAAGTCTTTTGTGTCGGGAAGTGATATTGCTCAGTTTGCAGGCTTTCAAAATGGCGATGATGGCATTCGCTATGAAGGGGGTATTGATGGCTATCTGTCCCCCTTGGCCATGCTGCCTTTTCCTACAATTGCAGTTATTGACGGGATGGCGGTAGGCGGAGGTCTTGCTATTGCTAGTTGCTGTGATTTTCGAATCTCTACACCAGATGCGCGCTTTGGAGTGCCGATTGCCAAAACACTTGGTAACTGCTTATCTGCAGGAAACGTAGCCTGGCTGGTTGCGCACCTCGGGGTGAATGTTGTTAAGCGCATGTTGTTATTGGCAGAGCTAGTAGCCGCTCCCGAACTACTTAAACAAGGCTATCTTTTAGCTACTTATCCTGCAGAAGATCTTGAGCATGAAGCTCATCAGTTGGCTAAGCGTTTGATGAGCTTGGCACCCATCACGCAAAAGTCCAGCAAGCAAACCCTAGCGCGGATTATCAAAAATAACTTACCGGATTGCAGTGATCTGATTCGGGAATGCTACGGCAGTGAAGATTTTAAGAATGGAGTAACTTCATTCTTAAAAGGTGAGCCACCTGTTTGGACAGGAAAGTAATCCCAATTCCTTGGGCTTACAAAAACATCTCTTGTAGGTTATTAAGGTAGCGCAGGCCCTGTTCTGTGGCTTTAAGTTTGTTGGGATTTAAGTCTAACAAACCCTTTTTGCTGGCCTCATCCAATCCTTTTGATACGACGTTCAGTGGCAAGCCAGTGCGCTCACCAAAGGTAACGGTATCTACGCCATCAGTTAGGCGTAGGACATTGAGCATGAACTCAAAGGGAAGATCTTTGGCGGAGATGTCTCTTGCTTCAATCAACGCATTGCCTTTGGTTTCCATCGCCTGCATATAGGTTTCTGGATGACGCTCTCGTACTTGCCGGGTAATTTTGTCGGGAAAGGAGATCTTGCCGTGAGCTCCTGCACCAATGCCAATGTAATCGCCAAAACGCCAGTAGTTCAGATTATGTTTGCACTCCTGATCTTTCTTGGCGTACGCAGATACTTCATAGCGCCGATAACCAGCCGCTTCTAGCAGGGCTAAGTTTTGCTCAAAAATCGCATCAATCTCATCTTCGCTTGGAAGCTTTGGTGGAAAGCTGGCGAAGTACGTATTGGGCTCTAAGGTGAGATTGTAAAAAGATAAATGGGGGGTCTTAAAAGAGAGGGCAGTTTCAATATCAGCTTTAGCGGCTTCCAAGGTTTGATTTGGTAAGCCAAACATCAAGTCGAGATTGACGGATTTAAAGTGCTGTAGCGCAATCGCAATAGCGCGCTTTGCTTCTTCCCCATTATGAATTCTTCCCAATGCTTTGAGCTGTTCATCTTGAAAGCTCTGAATACCTAAAGAGACACGGTTGATTCCAGCTCGAGCAAAGCCGGCCAATTTTTCTGCCTCGACTGAACCTGGATTGACCTCCATCGTGATCTCGCAATCCGGCTCTAAGTTCACACGTGCCCGAATAGCAGAGAGCAATTCATTCATCCCATTGGCAGATAGCAAGCTAGGAGTGCCACCACCAATAAAGATGCTGTGTACCTGCCGACCCCAAACGCGAGGCAACTCGGTTTCCAGATCAGCAATCAGTGCTTGGATATAGCGCGCCTCATCAAAACCCTGCTTACCTTCTTTGATCTGATGGGAGTTGAAATCACAATAAGGACATTTCTTTTCACACCATGGGAAATGGATGTAGAGAGATAACGGAGGTAGGGCGGTGAGTTTTGACTGGGTTGCCAAAATAGGTTTGAGTGTATTAAGCACGGCTTTGGAGTTGTGCAATAAGTTCACGCAAGGCTTGACCTCGATGACTAATCAGGTTTTTCTCAGATGGCTCTAACTCTGCGGCAGTGTTACCAAGCTCTGGCAAAAAGAAGTGTGGATCATAACCAAAGCCATGACTGCCTCTAGCTTCATCAATCACTTGACCGTACCAACGGGTTTGCACAATTAGCGGTTCTGGATCATTGGCGCTACTGACCATGACAAGAGCGCAGACATAGTGCGCCCCACGGTCAGTCTTGCCTTGCAGTGCAGAAATGAGCTTCTGATTATTGGCAGCGTTGTCACCGTTGATGCCGGCATAGCGAGCGGAGTAGACGCTAGGCTCACCATTGAGAGCATGAGCACAAATTCCGGAGTCATCAGCAAGCGCGGGTAAGTCACTGGCAGCGCTGGCATGGCGAGCCTTCGCAAGGGCGTTCTCTACAAAAGTCTGATGAGGCTCTTCTGCCGCTGGAATGCCTAACTCACCTTGAGGAATCACCTGAAAATGAAAGGGTGCCAAAAGTTCTTGGAATTCGCGAACCTTATCAGCGTTGTTAGATGCGAGAACGAGCTTTTGCACAATCAAACCCTTATTCTTTATTTGAAAGCTTCTTTTTGTAGCTGAGTTAAATCACGAATACCTTCTTGCGCAAGATCTATCAATGCATTTAATTCATCGCGGGAGAAAGCGGCGCCTTCAGCAGTACCTTGCACTTCGATCATGCCGCCTTTGCCTGTCATGACGACATTCATATCGGTATCGCATGAGGAGTCTTCTGGGTAATCTAAGTCCAATACTGGCACACCCTGGTAAATGCCAACAGAGATCGCTGCAACACTATCGATAATCGGATCGGACTTGAGTGCACCGCTATCGAGGAGGGTGTTGATGGCATCGCGTGCCGCCACATAGGCGCCTGTAATGGCGGCTGTTCTCGTGCCACCATCAGCTTGCAAGACATCGCAGTCAAGATGAATAGTGCGCTCACCCAATACTTTTAAATCAAAGACGCTGCGCATGGCACGGCCGATCAAACGCTGGATCTCCTGTGTGCGACCAGATTGTTTGCCGCGAGCAGCTTCACGATCGCTGCGGGTGTGAGTGGCACGGGGGAGCATGCCGTATTCGGCAGTAACCCAACCTTCGCCTGAGCCCTTTTTATGTGGAGGCACTTTTTCCAAGACACTGGCAGTACACAAAACCTTAGTGTCACCAAAGGCAATCAGGACTGAGCCCTCCGCATGCTTGGTAAAAGCGCGACTAATACTGATTGGGCGCAATTGGGTAGGGGTGCGGCCACTAGGGCGGGTGCAATTAGAGCTGCTCATCTGGTTTGATCCTGGATTGGTCATAAAGGGTTGGGTGGAATTCACAATGAATCTACAATGTCCATATGATATCGAGCATGACTGGTTATGGCAGCGCTTCTCGCCAAGTCTCCCTAGGAGCTGGCGTAGTTGCTGATCTGCAAGTGGAATGTCGGGCTGTCAATAGCCGCTTTCTGGATTTGGGCTTTCGTCTTCCGGACGAGTGTCGCGGGGCTGAGCCTGCCTTACGAGAAATGGCGACTCAAAGCCTATCCCGTGGCAAGGTCGAGTTCCGTGCTGCCTGGCGGGTTAATTCAGGTGCTGCTGGTGCTGCAAAGGCTAACCCCCATGCTTTAGGTGCCCTCAATAAAGATCGCCTAGATGCTTTGTATACCCTTCAAGAGCACGCTCAAGTAGCCTTTCCCAATGCAGAAGCGCTGTGTATTGCCGATATTTTGCGTTGGCCTGGCATTGTTTCTGAACCTAGAGGTGAAGAAGAGGGTTGGATCGCTGCTACCGTTGAGGCTGGGCGTGCAGCTTTAGCCGCCCTCATGGAAAGTCGCCATGCCGAAGGCAAGGCCCTAGCCACTGTTTTGACCAATATTACTGCGAAGATGCGAGAGATCGTTAAAACGATTGAGCCTAAGGTGCCCGTCTACGTTGCCCAATATCAAGAGAAGCTCACAGAACGTTTGGCCGAAGCCTTGGCTGCTCAAGAGCAGGGAAAGGGTAACGGCGGGTCTGGTACCGAGCTGATGGAACGTATTCGTCAAGAGGTAGTGCTTTACGCTGTTCGTATCGACGTAGCAGAAGAGTTTGCGCGCCTTAAGACCCATCTTCAAGTGGTGGATACAGCACTCGCAGGCAAGGGCCCAGTAGGCAAGCGTTTGGATTTCTTGATGCAGGAGTTAAACCGCGAAGCTAACACCTTAAGCTCCAAATCAGTTTCTGAAGAATGTACGCAAGCAGCCCTAGAGCTCAAGCTCTTAATTGAGCAGATGCGTGAACAGGTGCAAAATTTAGAGTAATTGATATTTAGATAAATCACGATGGCGAGCCCTAAACTTAAACCTAATCTCTCTCCTGCCTATCAAGGTAGTATGTTGATGATCGTTGCCCCATCAGGCGCTGGCAAATCATCTTTAGTTAACGCCTTATTGCAGGAGGACGCAGCACTCAAGCTATCGCTTTCGACTACGACGCGTGCACCAAGGCCGGGTGAAGTAGATGGCAAGGACTATCGTTTTATTGCCAGAGAAGAATTTATTATCGAGCGTGATGAAGGTCATTTTTTAGAGTATGCCGAAGTGCACGGCAATTTCTATGGCACTTCACGTGCCTGGATCGAAACCCAAATGAAAACCGGGCGCGATGTGATGTTGGAGATCGACTGGCAGGGTGCCCAACAGATTCGTCAAATGATCTCGGAGGTGCAATGGATATTTATCTTCCCGCCATCCTTTGAGGCTTTAGAAGAGCGCTTACGCAAACGAGGGCAGGACGATGAGGCAACCATTCAAAGAAGATTGGCGGCAGCGCATCTAGAGCTTCAACATGCCCATGAGGCAGATTTTATTGTGATCAATGATGATTTTGAGCAGGCATTGATTGATTTGCGCCATGTAGTGGCAGCCAGCCGCCTGCGCTCAGGCCCGATTATGGCCCGTAACCCTGCGCTTTTAAGGCGCCTTGGGGTCTAATCAGTTATCCTATAGGTATTGAAGCTAAATTAAGTGAGTTCAGCATGGCCCGTATTACTGTAGAAGACTGTCTAAAAACCATTCCTAATCGTTTTGAGCTCGTATTGGCTGCGACCTATCGCGCACGTCAATTAGTTCAAGGTCACTCCCCACGTGTCGAGGCCAGAGATAAAGCAACTGTTGTTGCGTTGCGTGAAGTTGCTGCTGGTGTAACTGACCGTGACATGTTGACCAAAGTACCTTTGTAATACAGGGGTTCCGTTGTGGAGCTCCCCTTAGGCGACCCAAACACTTCGAAATCCAAAGGTCTGGTCTCGCCTGAAGAGGCTTCTAAAGGTAGTAATTCCTCGATCATCGCCACTCTGTTGGCGCAATCTAGTCGACATTTGTTTGGGCCTACATCAGCGCCTAAACTTCCCCTAAAGCACCATGTTGTCTCCATTGAGGGACTCATTTCCAAGTTAGCTTATCTGAAGCCAGATGAGGTGGCTTTAATCAAAAAGGCCTTTCATTTTTCTGATGCCGCCCACTTGGGTCAGTATCGGCATAGTGGTGAGCCCTACATTACCCATCCCGTTGCGGTAGCTGAGCTTTGCGCTACTTGGCGCTTGGATGCACCATCGATCATGGCAGCCCTCTTGCACGATGTGATTGAGGACACGGGTGTTACTAAAGCAGATTTGCTGGAAAAGTTTGGTAGTAAGGTTGCTGAATTAGTTGAAGGCTTAACTAAGCTCGATAAATTAGAGTTTCAGAGTCACGCAGAAGCGCAGGCCGAGAGCTTTCGCAAAATGTTCATGGCCATGGCGCGCGATGTGCGCGTCATTCTAGTTAAGCTGGCAGATCGTACGCATAACATGCGAACCTTGGATGCTGTTCCCATGCAAAAGCGCCGTCGGGTTGCTGCCGAAACCATAGAGATCTATGCTCCGATTGCCCATCGATTGGGTTTAAACATCATTTATCGTGACTTGCAGGATCTAAGTTTCCGTTATTCCATGCCGATGCGTTTTAGAGTAATTGAGACTGCGGTTAAAAGGGCGCGCGGCAATCGCAAAGAGATGGTGGAGAAGATTTTGCAGGTCACCCGCATGGCGTTCTCTAAGCTCAATTTAGAAGTCGATTTACGCGGTCGAGAAAAAACCCTCTTTAGCATCTACAGCAAAATGCGCAGCAAGCATTTGAGTTTTTCTCAGGTACTAGATGTATATGCATTTCGTGTCACCGTTCGCACAATTGATGAATGTTATCGTGCATTAGGTATTTTGCATTCGATGTATAAGCCAATGCCTGGCAAGTTTAAGGACTACATCGCGATTCCTAAGATCAATGGGTATCAATCCTTGCATACAACCTTGTTAGGCCCTTCTGGCGTGCCAGTAGAGTTCCAGATGCGCACTGGCGATATGCATGCTGTTGCTGAGGCGGGTGTCGCGGCGCATTGGGCTTATAAGGACGGCAAGCCGGATATGAGTGAGGTGCAAAACCGCGCGCATCAATGGCTACAGTCTTTGATCGATATTCAAGATAGTAGCGGCGATTCACAAGAATTTTTAGAGCACGTCAAAATTGATTTATTTCCAGATGCGGTTTACGTCTTTACTCCGAAGGGGCAAATCAGAGCTTTGCCACGTGGGGCTACCGCTCTCGATTTTGCTTACTCAATTCATAGTGATGTAGGTAACACTTGTGTAGCTGTCAAGATTAATGGCATGCAGCTACCGCTACGTAGCGAGCTAAAGAATGGCGACATTATTGAGGTAGTGACCTCTGCAAACTCTCAACCCAACCCAGGCTGGCTAGCATTTGTGAGAACTGGTAAAGCGCGAGCCTCTATTCGCCATTCACTTAAGACTAAGCACTACGCTGAGTCTCTGCAGTTAGGTGAGCGCTTATTGGCTAGTGCACTGCGTCAACAAGGTGTTGATGCTGGGTTGCTATCCCCAGCAGTTTGGGAAAAGCTCCTCCATTGGACTGGGGATAAAACCCGTGAAGAAGGGTGTGTCAATATTGCGCTAGGGCGAAGATCCGCCCAAGAGTTAGCAATTCGATTAAAGATTTTGATTGACGATGGGGGTGGTACAGAGCAAATGCGCTTGGGTGCAACTGACTGGGTTTCTCCTCAGCAAGAAATCGCCTCCCACAACCATCAGCGTCAAGCCATCCTCGTGGATGGACGTGAAGGCAACTCCATCAGCTTCCAAAGCTGTTGTCACCCCATTCCAGGCGATAACATTATTGGCTACCTCGGCAAGGGTGAGGGCTTGCAAGTTCATACCAATGACTGCTCAGTAGCCCTCAGAATGCTGTCAAAAGACAGTGACAAATGGGTAGAAGTGGAGTGGGCTAAAGAGGTTAATCGTGAGTTTGAGGTTGACCTTGCGATTGATACTCACCAAGGTAAAGGAGTGCTGGCTAGGGTGGCAAGCAGCGTGACTTCTGCAGACTCGAACATCATGAATGTATCAATGGACGATCGTTATAAAGAGGATGCGGTCACTATCCGCTTCACAATCCAGGTCTCAGACCGCCTGCACCTCTCTAAGGTCATGCGTAGTTTGCGTGCCAATCATGATGTGATGCGCGTGACCCGAGTACGAGGCAACTAAATAAGCACAGCCCGCATTATTGGTACTGAACGTCTAGGATTTCTATTTCAGTAGGTCCGTTAGGTGTCTGAATTTTGACGCAATCCCCTAAGCGCGCCTTAATCAAGGCCTTAGCAATGGGGGATACCCAGCTGACATGCCCGCAATCTAAATCGACTTCGTCGACTCCTACGATCGTGATTCGAGTCTTCTTGCCTAAATCCGGACCTTCAAGGCTTTCATAGGTGACGGTAGCCCCAAAAAAGACTTGTTCAGCATCGGCATCGCCAGATTTTCGGGCCTGGTTATCAACTACCACGGCGAATTCTAGGCGTTGATTGAGGAAGCGAATTCGGCGATCGATCTCCCGAAGGCGCTTTTTTCCGTAGATATAGTCGCCGTTTTCTGAGCGATCACCATTGGAGGCGGCCCAGTGCACAACCTTGACAACCTCAGGCCGGTCAAGGTTCAGGAGCCGTAAAAGTTCGCATTTAATACGTTCGTGGCCAGCGGGTGTGATGTAGTTCTTCTCTTCCATGGCATAATTATGGCTGTTGCGGCTGTAGCTCAGTTGGATAGAGTACTTGGCTACGAACCAAGGGGTCGTGGGTTCAATTCCTGCCAGCCGCACCATACTACATAAGGGTCTCCCGTCAGGGAGGCCCTTTCTATTTGTACTACTGAACCAATTTTGTACTACTGAATGAGTATTGAATGCTTTATTGAAGCCAGCTAAGCCTTATTCTATAGGCCCTATGCTTCTAAATTTACTTTTTGCTTGTACTGCTGAATTATTTGCCTAATTAGAGCTTTTGCCTGCTTTTAGGACTATTTCAGACATTCAAAGAAGGGAATTTTAGCGCTGTCGAGCATCTCAGTTCGGCCAATCCCTGCCATTTCTTTATCCAAACCTCTACGCTGGATCTTTCTAACTACCGGAGGATTTGGAATGTGGGTTTCAATTGAGTGCACTCATAGGCAGTTACGCTTATTCAGGTTGGTAATGGATTACCGAGTAGTTGTGGTTCTACTAATCATTTGGATGATTTGGGGCATCTTGAGGTTCTTGAAGATCTTTTAAGAAGATGAAATGATGTGATTCCTGCATTTGTTACTAAATAAGCGACATTAAATCAAGTCATCACCGTTCATTGAGGCGCTTTGTCTCGAGGACACTGCTTTTAGTGGTGCTGAGGTTTTGATTTATATTAGAACTTAACTTCATTTTTTTAAGCTTACTAATGCCAAGCAACTCCAAGGGTGGTCTCAAGCTTCTCAACAAAGATACCCTTTGGGATAAGGCCTATTTGTCTTTAAGAAGTGCATTATTGGCAGGTAAATTTGCCCCTGGCGAGCGAATTATTTTGAGAAAAGTGGCCCAAGACTTGGGAATTAGTCTTACCCCCGTCCGCGACGCAGTCAATCGTTTAGCGGCAGAAAATGTCCTTGAGCGGGGTGGAGTGGGACAAGGTGGTGGCGCCTCAGTCCCCTTATTTACGTCGAGTGAGTTCGATCAATTAATGACGATACGAAGCAGTTTGGAGCCCCTAGCCGGAGAGGCGGCAGCTAAAAACGCAAGCAAATCAGAAATCAATGAAATTTCATCTCTTTTGAACGATATGAGAGATTTGGCAGAAACCGGAAATCTTGCCTCTTATTTGAATGCTCACTACAAGTTTCATTTTGGGATCTATAAGTTAGCCAAACAACCCATTCTTGTTCAGGCAATTGAAGGGGCCTGGCTCCGTTGTGGACCAACCTTAAATCTGGCTCTTCCAGACTATAAGCCAGGGCAAAAAAGACATAAATACCATTTGGCCGCTTTAAATGCGCTTAAAAAAGGCGATGGCCCAGCAGTAGCTAGAGCCATCAAAGCAGATATTGATAGCGCTCGCCAAGACATCTGCAGTTTGCTGGATTAATTTTAATGGAAATATTTGGATAAATTGTTTTCAAATGAATGTTGTTTGTTATAACATTGTCGGGATTCTTGATTAAAGGGGGTTATGTATGTACGTTTTTAACAAAACAATTAGTAAATTTGTGATTTCTGTAATGAGCTCATTAATGGTTCTTGGATCAGCGGCAGCCGCTGATTTCCCCATTAAGGAAATTAAGCTAGTAGTGCCCTGGAATGTAGGGGGATCAAATGATATTTCAGCTAGATTGATATCTAGAATCTTGGCTGATGAGGGGGTTACGGTCGTTGTAGATAATGTTCCAGGAGCAACGGGAACGATTGGAATGACAAAAGTGGCTAATGCAGAACCTGATGGCTACACCATCGGAATGGGTACAAGTTCCACAATAGCAATGATTGCGCAAGGTTTAACCCCGCTTAAAAACGAACAGTTTGCACCAATTGCGCGTGTTACAACTGATCAACTCTTGCTGCTGGTGCCTAAGGACAGCCCAACAAAAGACTTAACTAGTTTTGAAGCAATGGTTAAAAAGAATCCAGGAAAAATATCAATCGGCACTCCTGGTAGCAATAACTTAAATCATATCTTTGCGGTGATGACTGGAGATGTGGTGAATTCAGAAATCATTACCGTTCCATACACGGGCGGAGCTAAGGTCATTGTCGATCTTGCTGGTAAGCAAATTACAGCGGCAGTTTTAAAGCCGTCTGAGAGTAAGGCGCAGATGGATTCAAATATGGTTATGCCTTTAGGGGTATTCGCCAATGAGCGGATTAAATCATTGCCTAATGTCCCTACATTCAAAGAAAAGGGCTTCAATGTTTTTCCATATGGACCATTAGTCCAAATGGCCTATCTTGTCGCTCCAGCAAAGACGCCTCCAGAAATTCAAGAAAGACTCATTTCTATTTTCAACAAGGCAATTCAAGATCCGCGCTTTAAGGCTGCTTCCGAGGATGGTGGTGCGAAAGTCGATAGTCTCACTGGTAAAGCTTTAGGTACTGAGATTGTTTCAGTAACCAATACGTTGGCTATTGTTGGCAAAAAAGTTTTTACTGAAAAAAAATAAACATTTGAAATTGAAAGTAGATTGATGAGTCAAATTAAAAAAGTTACCTGCCACGTTGTTTCTGCTCCTGTAGAAAAGCCTTTTACCTCCTCCAGAGGGTGGATTTATAAAACCCGAGGTTCTTGCATTGTCGAAGTAGAAACAAATGATGGCATGGTAGGCTGGGGCGAATGCTATGGGCCGTCGGCTGTCTCAAAGGCCTTTATTGATAGCCAATTTGGGCCTCGAATTATTGGTAGAGATCCATTTGACGTAGAGGTAATTTGGGAGGATTTGTACAACCGCATTAAGGATTACGGCACTAAAGGCATGGCGATTTCTGCTATTAGTGGTATTGACATTGCATTGTGGGACATTATTGGTAAGTCTTGTGGTCAACCAATTCATAAATTAATTGGTGGCTCGTATCGAGATGAGGTAACGGCATATGCTACGGGTCTGTATTTTATAGATATGGATCGATTGATTGAAGAAGCGGTTGAAGAGGCGATTGAATTTAAGCAAAATGGCTTTACTGCTATTAAGATGAAAATTGGCTTAGGCGACTTAAAGTTGGATATCAGGCGTGTAGAGGCGGTACGAAAAGCGGTAGGAGATGATATGCGACTGATGGTTGATGCTAATCACTGCTTTACCGTACCTCAAGCCATTAAGATTGGACGAGAGCTTGAGAAATTAGACATTGAATGGTTTGAGGAGCCTATCTCTCCTGAAGATTTAGATGGCTATGTTGAAGTGACTCGCGCTCTTGATATGGCTGTAGCTGGTGGAGAAAATGAATTTACCCGATGGGGCTTTAGAGATATTGTGGTGCGTAAGGCCATGGATATTGTTCAACCCGATGTTTGCGCTGCGGGTGGTATTAGCGAATGCCGCAAGATTGCAACCCTTGCCAGTGCACATGGCGTAGAGTGCGTTCCACATGCGTGGGGATCGGTAATAGGGGTTGCTGCAACTCTGCATTTCTTGGCAGCACTTCCAGATCAGCCGCCGAGTTTTAAGGGCAACCCTCCACTATTTGAGTTTGAACAATGTGAAAATCCATTCCGCGATTTACTTTCAGTTGAGCCTATCATTCAGCGTAATGGTAGGGTGAGCGTTCCCAAAGGCCCAGGGCTCGGGATTGAAATTAATCGGCATATCCTTGATCAATACCGAGTCGCATAGGTTGTTGTTATGCGTTATTTAACATTCATTAGGGGTGAGCAGGCACCTGCAGTAGGCGTTCTGTTAAGTGACTCTTTGAGCGTGCTCGACCTTTCCCATGCCAGCTGTAGCGAAATCGTGGCTGGTCAAGGGTCTAATTTGCTAAATATGGTTAGGTCAGGTTTACCTGCCTTAACTACGAAAATCACCAGCAAAATTAAGAGCGGTAGTTATGATCCGGCGGCTGTGTTGCGTCTCGATGCCATTGCAATCTGCGCGCCAATTCCCAGGCCAGGAAAAGTGGTTGGAGCTGCATATAACTTTACAGATGCATTGGATGAGCGTTCAATGCCTTACCCAGCTGAGCCAGTTATTTTCATTCGATCTGGAAATACTGTCATCGGCCCAAGTGATGCCATCCTCATTCCGCCAGATGTCGGCAATGTAGGTTACGAAGCCGAATTAGCTGTCATTATTGGGAAGCGCGCATTATTCATAGAGCCAAAAGAAGCAATGGACTATGTCGCAGGTTACACAGTACATAACGATATTAGTGGCAGTGGCTTGATTAAGGAAGATAAAGGTAACTTCGTTCGTGGTAAGAATATGCCAGCTTCTGCTCCCTTTGGACCATTTCTGGTTACTGCTGATGAGGTGGTGAATCCTTATGCTATCCAAATTAAATTGGATGTAGATGGTAGGGTTCTACAGGATGGCACCACAGGCACAATGCTTTTCAAAATTGCTGAATTAATTTCTTATATTTCCAAGCAAATGCCTCTTGAGCCCGGCGATATCATTGCAACAGGAACTCCCGCGGGCCTCGCGATGGTTCAAGAACCCACTGCCTGGCTCGAACCAGGTCAAACGGTCCGTGTCGAACTTGAGGGGCTAGGTATGCTTAATAATCCAATAAAAAAGGGAGTGCCATTTCTTGAATAAAAGATTTAAGGTTCTTTTAACCAATCCGATCTATCCGGAGTTTCATCAAATGCTCTCCGAGGACTGCGACGTAATAGTAGCGCCTGATACAAAGCCTGAGACCTTAAAGGGGCTTATTTCAGACTGTGATGGCTTGATAGTGCGCTGTCAGCTACCCCAAGATATTTTTGATGGGGCGCACCAGTTAAAAGCAGTCGTGCGACATGGTGTTGGGCTAGATTTCATTCCCGTAGATGTGGCAACTCAAAAAGGGATCCCTATTGCGAACTTACCGGGCTCAAATACAAATGCCGTTGTGGAGTATTGCCTGGCTGCCATTTTTCATTTCCGTCGTCGCTTAGGCTTAATTGACTCAGAGTTACGTGCTCGAGGATGGGCAAAAGCCCGCCCGCTAGCTGATCCCTCAAGCGAAATAGCAACGACTACCCTGGGTATCATTGGGTTCGGATCTATCGGAAGCAAATTGGCAAATGCCGCAACTGGCCTGCAGATGCAAACAATTGCACTGACTAGGCGACCAGAAACATTGCCCAGTGGAGTACGCTCAGCTACCAAAACAGAATTGTTTTCTCAATCTGATGTAATAGTAGTTTGCTGTCCCTTAAATGAGGAAACTCGAGGCTTGGTAGATCAGGCCTCAGTCTCCATGATGAAGCCAAATGCCATCCTAATTAATATTGCCCGTGGACCTGTAGTAGATACACAGGCAATCATCGGCGCACTAAATGCAGGAAAAATTGCTGGTGCTGCCATGGATGTGCATGATCAGCAACCATTATCTGGCGAGGAAGCGGTATTCGATTGCCCGAATTTATTGCTCACACCCCACATCGCCTCGATTACTGCTAGCAGTATGCGCGGTATGAGTAAGGGATCAGTTCAGACAATTCTAGCGATCCTTAAGGGTAATCGCACTGATAATGTTGTCAATCCAGAAGTATTTGTTTAATCGAGAACCTCATGACTAGTAATCCACTACGTATTGTTAAATTAGAAGCTGTTCCTATTTCGTTTCCCGTTCCTGAAAATAAATCGGTCCGGCTAGGTATTGGTAAATCTGTAAAACGTGATTCGGTACTCGTTCGTATTGAAACTGAGGATGGTCATGTTGGCTGGGGTGAGGCACATCATGGACGTGCTCCAGGAGCAATTGCAAAGTTAATTGATACGACAATGCGTGAGCTAGTACTAAATAGCGACGCAATGGATATCAACGGCATCTGGGCGCGCGTTTATAAGATGCAGATTTCTAGCCACGGTACGGGCGCAGCAGCAGTTTTAGCATTGAGTGGGATTGATATCGCCTTGTGGGATATTCGCTCTCAAATCATGCAACAACCTTTATATCGAATGTTAGGCGGCGCCTCCAAAAAGATTAAAGCATATGCAGGCGGTATTGCTTTGGGATGGCAAGAGCCAGCATCATTGGCGAAAGAGGCACAAGAACATATAGCAACTGGATATCGGGCTCTAAAGTTACGGGTTGGCGATACAGCAGAGAAAGATATCCTCAGAGTGCAGGCGGTCCGTAAAACAGTAGGGGAAGAGATTGATATATTGGTTGATGCAAATACCAATTACACCTTAGCAGATGTGCGAAAGGTGATGCCTGCATTTGATGAGGCAGGAGTAAGTTGGTTAGAGGAGCCATTCCCTCCACAAGATCGAAAGGCTTATCGTATGGCCCGTAATCTGGGGCGGGTTCCATTTGCAGCTGGAGAAAACCATTACACACGATATGACTTCTCAACCTTATTGGACGATGATAATGTGCAGTTTATTCAGCCTGATTTATCAAAGACTGGTGGCGTTACTGAATCTCTAAAAATTGCTGCGATGGCGAGTGCTAATAAATTAACAATTAATCCTCATACTTCTGCTACTGCAATCAATATGGGGACGACTATTCATTTTTTATCTGCCATTGATAATCCTGGATATTTTGAAGGGGACGTTACATCGCTTAATCCCTTTAGGGATGAGATGATGGATAAGGTTGCATATGAGCTCGATTCAGACGGTTTTGTAAAGCCATATGAAGGTATTGGCATTGGCATGACAATAAACTTAGACTTTGTTAAGGATCACCCTCTGATCGATGGTCCTTGCTACGTCTGATGGCTTAGTTTCACAACTAGGCCTGAACTTTTTTGGAATGGAAAGCTAGTTTGGGGTAATGAGCTTATTGTTCGGTAGGTGAGTACTGGGAAGCCTCAATATTCAACAGCAAAAAGAAAGTTTGCATAAAGTGACCATAAATCTGTACTACTGAAAAGATATCAAGCCAATATAAACAATGGGTTAGGAGGATCTAACCTGTAATTCAGTAGTACAAATTAATACTCGTAAGTCATTGTTTTATAAAGGTTTATTGTGTTGCGACGTATGGGCTACGAACCAAGGGGTCGTGGGTTCAATTCCTGCCAGCCGCACCATACTACATAAGGGTCTCCCGTCAGGGAGGCCCTTTCTATTTGTACTACTGAACCAATTTTGTACTACTGAATGAGTATTGAATGCTTTATTGAAGCCAGCTAAGCCTTATTCTATAGGCCCTATGCTTCTAAATTTACTTTTTGCTTGTACTGCTGAATTATTTGCCTAATTAGAGCTTTTGCCTGCTTTTCGGACTATTTCAGACGTTCAAAGAAGGGAATTTTAGGACTGTCGAGCGTCTCAGTTCGGCCACTAAGAGCCATCCCCCTCTTTTTTACTTAGTCTGGTAGCGCTCAGTCAGCGGGCAGAGTAGATCGCATACACCCACATCTAATTCAGTTGCAACCTTAACCATGACGGCTAAGGTTGGGTTGCCTAAATTACCCTCGATTTTACTTACGAGCGTCCTGTCTATCCCAGCCTGGTCAGCAAGTTTTTCTTGTGAAAGGGATCGATCTTTTCTAAGTCTTTTGATATTGAGGCTTAGACATATTTTATATTTTGTAATGGACATTTCCTATTATGGGGGGGGTGGCAACCTTTTTTCATTTATATTAAAAATATATAAACATGTTTATATTCAACGGTTTATAATCAACTGCTTATAATCAACAGATCATACAAAGCACCCAAAATCGTTAGCCACACTATTAAGCCAAAATCACATAAATGCGCCACATGCTCCTGCATGTTGATTGGTTTATTGCTGTTAAGTAACTTTAGCCTTGCGGTAGCCCAAAATAATTCCAGCTTTCGTTTGCCTCCAGTAATGGCCGATGTCCCGGCTTTACCCCCCCCCTATAAATAAACCCATCTCTTTTATTTCCTATGATGGCTCTAATTGGGCGGATGGAAAAAATCAGACTAAAGATCTTCACGAGGCTGCCAGTAACCCAGGGAAGAAAATATCACCAGCGCAAATCAAAAACGGTGATTTCGTGGTGCATGTATCACCGGATGGCCATTACTATATTTCTGGAGGTGTCAACGGTTTTCCAGTGATGTTTATGGTAGATAGTGGCGCTGCTTATTCCTCAATACCCCTGCGTCATGCCCGGAACGCAGGCATCAGGGTAGGTATCTCCAAATCTGTGAATACTGCTAATGGCCTTGTTGATGTAGGCGAAACATCAGGCAATATCATTACTCTTGGCACTCTAGGTATTGCCAATGTACATCTCTTGGTAATCAGTAATTTAGAAACCGCACTTTTAGGCGCAGAAGTTTTAAACACTTTAGATATTTCTTATGCGGTGGGTGTGATGACGATTAAGGCAATCGATAAAGTTAAACCTAATACGCTACCTAAGAATTAGTTGTTTACTCTTAGGAATGCGCATATTAGCTAGGACCCAATAGGCTGTTGTGGGTCGAGAGGTGCCCATTTGACTGAGGCGACGTAGATGGCTTAAATCGGCCAGAAGCGGTCGGTAGAGCAGATGATTGAAGACTTTGTATTGACGGAGTAATTCTCCCCGGGGAGTAAAGAAAATAGCCCATCAATTGAATTGGGCTATTTTCTTTTAGGCCTAATATCAATCTATCTTTTTAAACGACGCCGATGGAGTTACTCTTCCAATAAACTTCTTAGCATCCAAGCAGTTTTCTCGTGAATATCTTGTCGTTGAGTTAGTAGATCCGCTGTAGGTTGATCATTCGCTTTTTCTACTAAAGGGAAAAGTTTGCGAGCAGTTTTCGCAGTAGCCTCTTGAGCCTTCACAAGATACTTGACCATATCCATTGCTTTAGGTACCCCATCCACTTCTTTGATGGAGGTAAGCTTTGAGAATTCCTTATAAGTACCCGGTGCTGGTTCCCCAAGCGCCCTGATTCGTTCTGCTATTAAATCAAGCGCTGCCCATTGCTCAGTGTATTGAGTCATAAACATAGTGTGAAGGGTGTTAAACATTGGACCTTTCACATTCCAATGAAAGTTATGAGTCATCAAATAGAGAGAGTAGCTGTCCGCCAAAAGCTCTGATAATCCTTTAGCAATGGCCTTGCGATCTTTTTCACTAATGCCAATATCTATTATGGTTTTAGTTAATTTGTTACTCATAAGTTCCCCTTCATTGGAAATAATGATTTATATGACGGAAATATCAACTGCAATATTGCCACGAGTAGCGTTGGAATAGGGGCAAACCTGATGAGCCGCATCGACTAAGTCTTTAGCAGCCTTTTTTTCTAAGCCTGGTAAGGCTATGGCCAACTTAACAGCGATACCAAATCCTTGTGGGATTGGACCGATATCAACACTGGCGTCAATTGAAGCATCATCAGGCACCTTTACTTTTTTCAATCCTGCTACGTGCTTAAGCGCTCCCATAAAACAAGCTGAGTAACCAGCTGCAAATAATTGCTCTGGATTAGTGGCTGTACCAGCGCCACCCATAGCTTTAGGTGCTGATAGAGTTACATTCAGCAGGCCATCATCGCTAACTGCCTTGCCATCTCGGCCACCAGTAGTGTGGGTGTGGGCTGTGTACATTATTTTATCCAGCGTATTCATGATACTTTTCTCTCTAATTAAATATTTTTAACGAATAAAGTGCTTGGCGATATCAAAGACAGTTAATCCAGCTCCAAGAGCATTGATGCAAACTCCTGCGTATAACTTCATTGGATTCTTTGATTGGATAAAAGTTGACATATCTTTCTCCTATTTTCTGGTGCAAAAGAAGGTAGCTAAATCCTTTTCAAACTCGTGATTGAGAAAGTACAGGCCTTCAGATAAGTGGTGATGATTCTTCATTTCTCGCTCCTTTAGTTTTTTAATGGCGATGAAGTGATTCTGGGGGATATTGAGATATCGGTCCAATGAATTAAATTGAATTTAATGATCGATAATATCGATAACAAGATTTGGATATGATCATACTAATCATTCCGATCTCAACGCACCCCTTAAGACTTTGAATGACAATGTAAAAAATGTTTATGGAACTGAGGATGTGGCCAATCATTGAGAAGATACGCTTTAAATACGACTGCATTATGGTTTTGTATTGGTATACCCTTATTAGCCGTTTCAACGCAGCCAATAAGGCGAACCCTCGATAGTTCTCTCGAAGTTCTGGCAGTAATTAGCTCCACCTCTGGGGTAGGTTCAATTATGGTTATTTAGGATAGAGCAGTAATCCTATCAAGAGGCGTACTTTAATGGGACAACTCGCGTAGCTTTTTTTGCGCTGGTCAAGCATCGATTTAAGCGACGCTTACTAAGTCAGTATTGAGGATTACGTATTCATCTTGGGGTCAACCATAACGCAAGCCTTCATTCCCTTTAACTCCATGGCCTTGAGCCACTCAGGTTTTATTTTTGGATTCATTATTAATTCATTCACTTGTCGATTAGAGGCATTTTTAGCGACGAATTCAGCTTGACATCCACAGTAAGCCGTGAAGTCTTCTTCAGTAAGGGTCTTACCCTTAAGATCTTTATGCTCAGCCACTTGTTCACTTATGCAATTTTTTTGATAATCCTTAGAAATTGCCTGAGCAAAAGATGGGTTGGCTACTACTAACAAAAAAGCTAACGATAAAGCGGTTCGAAATATTGGCATTGTGCGTTTCCTTTTCATGCAATTTATATGGTGGAAATTCTTCCATAAACATCAAGGTCGGACTCATCAACCTCCAAAAAGTCATCTTCGATCACAGAAGCTCCTTCTAAGTTTTCGATATATTCCCGGATAGCGTAGTAAGGAGGCATCTGTGCTTCATTGTCATCCTGGGGATCCCAGACTTTGTAACGAAAAACGGTTAATTTCATGTGATTTTTGGTTAAACGTAACTTATGAGCCTAAAAGATGATTCATATGGCGCCTCAAGTAAGCCTTGCGAGCCTCGACTAAAACTATGACCAAATTACTCAGAAACTGTTTGAACTGTCTCATTTAAAGCTCCTTTGGTTAAAAATACTAGGGTTACTACTTAATTAGTATGCGCTTTAAGTGCCTAGATTGCAGGGCAGCAAAAACCCCTCTATTAGTAGTTTTATACGTAATAACCCTAATAGGTTCAGAATTAAATTGTCTCCCGACCCGTATTTAAGGTCCTTAAGTCGCCCTCGGGCGACTTCTTTTTAAGTCATTTCTACCGTGTCGTTAATAAAAGGAAAGTGTCATGTTGAAGTACATCAATAGGTCGCTTGAACAAACTATCAATACCTTGATTGATATCACCGCCTATTCACGATTTGGCGTTCCGGTTAGAGCAATTGACATCGCTAAACGTCAGCACCTTTCTTTAAGTCGTATGGAAATAGTGCTCTCCGCGCTTAAGTCTGCCTATTTAATACGAGCCGCCAAAGGACGAAGGGGCGGGTACTACTTAGCTAAAGACCCACAAAGCATGACGATGAAAGATGTGTTTTTAGCAGTCAATCACTTTAGATCCAGAAAAGCAGTTATTGCAGATTTTGCTAAAGAGATCGTAGAATCGTTTGAATCTCATATGCGTGATTGTCTATCGAAGATTGCAGTAGCATCATCTTCAAAAGATGCGAGAACAAGACCCTTTCAAATTGAGATCATTCCAGCCTGGGACTCGCAAAAGTATCAATTACAAGAAATCTCCAAAAAGGGTAAATGGGATACTCAAAGCGTTCTGATTACAAAAGCCGAATTACAAAAAGCAGAAAAGCTCGGACCCAACTCTATATTTGATTTTAGTAATTACATTCAA
Organism: Polynucleobacter aenigmaticus; assembly: GCF_002206635.1. Classification (GTDB taxonomy): domain Bacteria; phylum Pseudomonadota; class Gammaproteobacteria; order Burkholderiales; family Burkholderiaceae; genus Polynucleobacter; species Polynucleobacter aenigmaticus. The sequence goes on from NZ_NGUO01000011.1 coordinate 107,283, forward strand.
TAATAAAATGAGATTGATGAAAAAGATGCGACAGTTTTATGATGAAGTTATAAGTTATATCCGGGCTTATCTCAGATGAGCGGTGTAATCGAGCGTAGTCATGCTTCTTATTCCGTCTATTTAGAGCGTGAGTTACGCTCAGATCATGCCGGCGAAACGGGTGCTATCTATATCTACAAAGGCATTATTGCCATTGCAAAATTACGTAAAGATCAGGAGCTCATCAGTTTTGCCAAGCATCATGGAGCCACTGAGGCTGAGCATTTACAGTTAATAGAGTCTATTTTCGAGGCCAAGCATCGAAGTCGTTTGCTTGTTCCTTGGCGCATTGCGGGATGGTTAACTGGGGCAATACCAGCGCTATTTGGAAGAAAAGCAGTTTATGCAACGATTGATGCTGTTGAGACATTTGTAGAGCAACATTACCAGCAACAGATTGAATATCTGCAAAAAAATGGTAGTCATGATGATTTGCTTAAGCTCCTCATGCGTTGCCAAGCCGACGAAATAAATCATAAAAATGAAGCAAGATCAAAAGTTGTGAGCCCTAGGCCCTTAACTCTAAGGCTTTGGTGTGCTTTAGTAAGGAGTGGATCGGCAGTAGCTGTTTTATTAGCCAGGCAGATTTAAAGAATATGATATTAGTAGTTAATTAAACGAGGTAGAGAAGCAATGATTCAGATTCAGATCTGGGCTGACTTTGAATGTCCATATAGTTACTTTCAGACTATCGTTCTTGAAAAGCTCGAAACAAAGTATCAAGACAGACTGGAGATAGTATGGAGAGCATTTGAATTAACCCCAGTTGAGGGCAATATATCTCCCTCACAATCCTACATGGATAATCTTGAGGCCGCTAAGTCTGAGCCCATTGTTATGCAAGAGAATCTTAAGCTTTTAACGCCAAAATTTCTAACCTATACATGGCTTGCGCAAGAGAGTGTTTACTTTGCTAATTCTCAAGGGAAATCATTAAAACTTGCTAGAGCCTTATTTGACGCATTCTTTTTGCAAGGAATGGATATTGGTAGCGAAGCGGCGGTAATGCAGATTGCTTCTCAAGAAGGTATTGATATTGAACGCCTAAAACAAGCTGTTGATAACGGCGAATTGACCAAACACGTTATGGCCGATGAGCAAGAGTTCAAGACTTACGGGTTTCAAGGGCTTCCAGCAATGCTTATCGGTGAAAAGAATTTTTCTCCTCGTAGTTTCATGCCTGTAAATGGATATCAAACGTTTGATGAGCTATCTGAAATCATTCAGGGCCTTGTTATGTAATGATGCTCTTAGTCATTAAAGATCAGATTGGTCCAATTTAAGGCTTTTCCTCAAAAATTTAATCTGCCAACATATCTCATTAAGCTAGTTGTGATAGTCTAAACCCAGGACTAAACCAATAGGAGATACAAATGAAGATAACTCATGTTTTAGCAAAAGTTGTTTTGGGATTGTGTGTTGGCGTCGCTTCATTAGGTGCTTTTGCACAGTCAATGAAAGTAACTCTTACTGGCTCTCAAGAGGTGCCACCAGTAATGACCTCAGCTTCTGGGGTAGGCGCAATCATGGTTGCTCCAGACGGAGCGGTGTCGGGAACCATCACAACGACAGGTATCGAGGCAACCATGGCACATATTCATGAGGCGCCGATGGGCCAAAATGGCCCAGTTATTGTTCCATTTACCAAGACTTCAGATAATGTTTGGACTGCCCCCGCTGGTGCCAAGTTAACGGATGCCCAGCTCCAAAGCTTGAAGAGCGGCAATCTTTATCTCAATGTTCATAGTGCCACCAATAAACCTGGTGAAATAAGAGCCCAACTTAAGCCTTAGATTAAATATTCTTAGCTAAGGCCACTAAGAATGATTGAAGAACTACTTTTTCCAAACGCTTGCCAGCCATGGCTGTTGTTCAATTGGTAGTCCACTTGGCCTATAGTAATGTTCGATTTCAGTAAATTTTGCATCGGTCATAAAAGATCTCCAGCTCTCTAAATCATGATATGAGCCAAATCGGTCTCCGTACCAAACTTCTTCGTTATTACCCCGAGGGTTTGAGCTAAAAAGAATACCGTTGGGTTTTAAGCATGCCCATAAATTACTTAGTACTTTGGGTAATAGCTTATTGGGAATATGAAATAGTGAAGCGTTGGCAAAAATACCGTCAAATGTGTTATCTGGCAAAGATAAGTTAAAAAAATCTTGGACTAAGATTTCGCAACCGCTTTTCGTTTTAGCTATTTGAGCTGCTTCTTTGCTACCTTCAAGCCCAACAGCAACATGACCAAGCTTAGCAAAGGTTTGTAGATCTCTTCCCGGACCACATCCAAAATCCAGAATATGAAACGGTGGCTCAGTCTTGATTGTGCTTAATAGGGCATCAATATTTTGACTGACATCATGATCTTTTGTGCCCTCATAATAAGTAACAGCATTTTGATCATAATGCGCGATAGTCGTTTGTGAGATTAAAGCGGATTCACTTATGAGATTTTTAAATGTAGACATAATGAGTTTGAAACTAAGGCTATTCTTTTGATGCCTCAATTACTATATTTAAGCTTATTTCATCTCCAACAAATGGTACGTATTTTCCCAGATTAAATTCTGAGCGACTTAACTTCGCGCTTGCGTTAGCGCCACACATGTATTTCAAAGTAATAAAGTTACGACTACAAGCAAAGTTGCTTACTTCAATATTAATAGGCTTGGTAATGCCTTTAATAGTCAGCTCGCCTGAGAGCGATGTAATAGCCTGATTGTTAAATATAACCTTATCAGAAGTGAATTTGGCTACAGGAAATTTTTCAGAATTAAAGTAATCTTCGCTTCTAAGTAACTTGTTAAAGGTATCGGAGCCTGTGCTAACTGAGCCAGTCTCAGTAGCAATTTCTATGGTGCCGCCATCCATTTGATCATTGAGTGTAATGGTTCCATTCACCCTGTCAAAACGACTAGTTTGAATCGAGTAAGCTAAATGCTTGTAGCTAAAGCTAACAAAGGTGTGCTCAGGATCGGTAACATAAATTTCTGCTGATTGTGCCGAGGAGGTGACCAAGGTCAGGAGTAAGGCGCTTATATAAAAAAAGTTCATTAGGCATTTTAGGTGTTGATGTGAGTATGCGCTGAATCAGCGCCCCTATCCTCAATAGAGTCCTAAATACCTTCTTTTTAGTCTTTCCGACAGTTGAGGTATCAATTCGGGCTTCAAAAAGCTGGCATGGCAAGCATAAAATCTACTTATATGAGTTAATTCATGTAATTGACGCTGATACCAAGCTCAATACCAATATTACAAAAGCAAAAGCCGTTAGCGATGCCTCTCCGAAATTCACCAAGTCAGATACGAGACTTAGATGATCTCAGTCAAATAAGTCATATTGTTGCTGACAAGCGCAGGGGTCAACGCTCATTAGCCAAGAAATCAAGGCGTAATCGACATTACGAAAAACAATTTATTCGTAATACGCTCACGCGTGCATCTATTAATCCATCTGAAGGGCCGATAGAGTCTTGAGTTGCATCACTGTATTAAATAACTTAATAGGAAGAATCATGTTTAGTCACATTATGTTGGGCGCAAATGATTTAGAAGTTTCAAGGGACTTCTATGATGCCGCTTTAGGAGCTTTGGGTATCAAAGCCGGGAGCTTTAGTCATGACAAATACTTTTATCGCGGTCCTGGCGGAGTCTTTGCTATTACTAAGCCTATTGATGGTAACGAAGCTACTCATGCCAATGGCGGCACAATCGGCTTTAGTGCCAAATCAATCGCTGATGTAGATGCATTCCATGCCATCGGTGTTGCTCATGGAGGTACTTCCTGTGAAGGTGACCCTGGCTACCGAGAGGGTGTCGCTGGCACTGTATATATTGCTTGGCTCAGAGATCCTGCTGGCAATAAAATCTGCGCAATGCATAGGCCACCGAAATAAGAGCTTACCTCGCTAGGGTTAGGTTGGGTTGTTAGGCGAGATTGGCTAAAACTCAAGGGTCAGCTGTGGGCTTGCCTCTGTAGTTTTAGCTGAAGATTTTTTACGTATGGAACCGCCTGCCCGAGAAGCATGTTTATCGACAACTGATTTTTTGCCAGCCCGAACCTCCGATAGGTTACGTCTAGCATGTAGGCGATCTTTAGATAGCTTTGTAGCAACAGCAATATCTACTAATGGTTGGGGGATGTCTCTACCAATATTGTTTTGTACTTCTTGAGGCATATTCCAGGGTTCAAAAAGCCACATATCAGGTACTTGGCGCATATAGGGAAGCCATTTTCTTACGAAAAAGCCCTTTTGATCATGGTCTTGCGCTTGCTTGATCGGGTTGTAAACGCGTGTCACATTGATTCCGGTCGTACCCGATTGCATTTGTAATTGGCTCCAATGGATTCCGGGTTCATAGTCCAAAAATTGGGTAGATAACCAATCTCCTACAGGTTTCCAGTGCAACCAAAGTGGGTAGGCCGCAACTGAGACTAGCATTGCGCGCATTCTAAAATTGAGCCATCCTGTTTCTCGCAGCATGATGACGCAAGCGTCCACCATGGGCCAACCCGTCTTACCATCCTTCAAGGCATTGAAGTAGTCGTCGTTAAATTCATTTTCGCGTAATGCATCATATCCACGGTGCATATTTCGCCACTCGATTTCAGGCTCGCTCTCCAACTTTTGAATAAAATGACAATGCCAATACAAGCGACTCATAAAAGCAGTTAAACCTGACTTTCTTCTACTGGCATCTGGAGACATTTGAAGCAGCTCTTCATTTGTTGCTTGCACTACTTCCCTGATGCTAAGACACCCATAAGTTAGATACACAGATAGTCGAGAGCATGCATCTGGGGCTGATAGAGGCGATGAAATCCCACCTCGGTACCACATACTTCGCTGCTTCAAAAAACTATTAAGGGTTCTAAGTGCAACCGATCTTCCACCGCGTTGTCTTAACGGTGGATTATGTCCTAGGTGCGCAGGTGCCTGCATCGTAGATGGTGTCAGATAATGAGCGCTAGGGTTCGGCACTGGCACACTAGAAAGCGGAGCTTTCCAAAATTGAATGGGTGGTAGTTCACATAAAGGTGCTTCCATGTGTTTTTGCCAATTAGCTTGCCATTCATTACGATTTTTTAGTCCTCTAGTAACTCCAAACTGGGTATATTGACCCCAATGAATGCCACGAGACTGACACCATTTACTAACGTCTCGATCTCTGGAGTAAGTCAATCCATTGCCAGTTTCCTGATGAGAATGCAAACCCTGAAAAGGATTAGCTTCCCAGATGTTATTTAGCACTTCAGTAACTTCACCTACATGGATTTCGATAGTGCCGCCGCGTAAACGAAGCTGGGTATCGAGGTCGTGAAGGGACTCCCGAATAAACTCAAAATGTTGGAGGGCAACATCAGGCTGCATCCATAACGTTGGCTCAAGCACGTAAATGCAGCGAATTGGCCCTATCTTTGCAGCCTCGACAAGAGCGGCATGGTCCTCACAGCGCAAGTCACGCTTAAACCAAACCAGTTGATAACTCATAATTAATTAGTAGAGAAGATGAATTCAGACTAATAATAGTTCGAAATTAAGCTCATTGAAATACAAAATTTCATCATATAAGCCTTTGGGAAACTTTGCCTAGTCAGTGACTCTATATTCGATTTAAAACTTACAAAAAAGCGCCTTTCAAATAAAAAGTGAAATTTGAGTATTTAAGCGTTACTTTGAGTAACTCTGGGCAAAAAATGTGTAATGTAATCTCTACGCTTTTTCATGCTACTTCAACTAAATTTGATGGTTTTTGTTTATGTGCTGAGCTAGCCCTGACTAAAATTAAGGTATTTACTGCTTATGTTAGTCTTGCGCACTTTTGTGCTTTAATGCCTTCCAATATGATCACCGTTGTTATTGCTTCCTACAGATACGGACACCTTGCAGCGCATTGCATTGAGTCCCTGCTATCTCAAACTAAAGCTCCCTCTAGAATTCTATTTGTCGACGATGGGGCAGATGATTGCAGGCACCTCCCTAATTTATATCCTGATATTGAGTATATTTTGAGGCTTCAGAATTTAGGTACGGTAGATAACTTTCATGATGTGCTGATGAGGGTGGACACGGAATATGTTCTGTTCATTGGAGCTGATAATTGGCTGAGATCTGATGCGATTGAATTACTTTCAAATGCCCATGCTGATATTGTCACTTATGACATTGTGGTTACTGGGGAGCTAAAGGAAGAAATTCATGATCGCGTGCCTGGGGAGACTAAACCTCACCAAGGAGATCTCTACTGGGATCGAGGTGGAAAGCACCATGGCTCGATGATGTATCGCACGGCCTTAGGCCAGCAAGTCGGCTACAAAAGAAGGTATGTGGATGGTGTGCACCCACAAGAGGATTGGAATCTTTGGGATAAGATGCGCGAGCAGGGCGCTTCTGTAGCCAGTCTGAATGAAGGCCTTTTGTACTATAGAAGGCACCGTGAAAATTTTCTAAAGTATGACCATCTCGTGGATGCTCTTGAGGAAGAGACTTAAGGGTCTAAGCCAGTGCTGTTCTCATGCTGCTTAGGCTGCTTTCATCAACGAATAGCTTGATCCCTAACACTCCTGAGCCCCTCAGTGCCGGTGTTTTCCTAAGGCTAATTTCTAGAGACTCAATCTCAAGATAGCTTGCACATGCTTCAACTATTCTGGTGGTTAATCTTTCTTGGGTCTCATAATGCCCATCTGCGGCCAATCGATCAATTTCAATTACAAGTGGGTCGTAGTCAAACACCCTATTCATGAAATCTTCTGAGATCAAGATGAGCTTTGGATTAATCCAAAGCGTTAGATTAAGTAAATGCTGATCAGGAATAGCATCCCCTGGAGCATACGTACCAATTTGAGTATTTAGTCGGAGATCTTTTAATTCTATGCAGGCCGTTGATGACATTTGGTGCTCTCGGGTAATTTCATTAATTGGGTTTAATCAATGATAAAAATTCTCGACGCAAATTGGGGTCCTTTAAGAAGGAGCCACGCATCACGCTATTGATCATCTTCGAGTCTGGGTCCTTAACGCCACGCCACTGCATACAGAAATGATCCGCATCCATCACGATCGCAACACCCGTCGGCTTGACCTTCTTCTCAATCATATCGGCCAGCTCAACTACCGCTTCCTCCTGAATTTGAGGTCGACACATTACCCATTCGGTAAGTCGTGAATATTTTGATAGCCCAATAAGAGCTGAGTTTTTATTGGGTAAAATGCCAATCCAAACTCTACCCATAATGGGGCAAAGGTGATGAGAGCAGGCGCTTCTTACGGTAATTGGGCCAATTATCATCAACTCATTTAAGTGGCTGACATTAGGAAACTTGGTTAGCGCTGGCTGCTCAACGTAACGACCATTAAATACTTCCTTTACAAACATCTTGGCAACCCGCCTACTTGTATTTTGAGTGTTATGGTCACTCTTAGTGTCGATAACAAGACTTTCTAAAACGGATTGCATTTTTTCTGCAACCTCGTCGATAAGCCCATCTAGCTCACCAGGTTTAATGAAATCAGCAATATTGTCATTTGCGTGAAATCTAGCTTTCTTTACTTTAATCCTTTTGCGAATTATTTCTGATAGTGGGGTGCCATCGTTCATAAATTATTTCTTATCATGCTTTAGAGGAGTTTTTGAATGTCAGTACGCATGCTCTTCGGTGTAGTGGCCGATGCAAACCTATTTACAGGGATGCCGTCCCTACCAATAAGAAACTTAGTAAAGTTCCACTTAATTGCTTCTGTTCCCAGTATCCCGGGAGTAGCAGCTTTGAGATAGTTAAAAAGAGGGTGAGCGTTAGACCCGTTCACATCAACTTTCTTAAAAATAGGAAAGCTTACGCCATAGTTTGTTTTACAAAACTGTCCGATCTGTTCAGAGCTTCCTGGCTCCTGACCGCCAAATTGATTGCAGGGAAAGGCTAGGATTTCAAAATCATTCCCACGAAACTCTTCATATAGAGATTGAAGTTCTTGATATTGGGAGGTGAATCCACATTTGCTTGCCACATTGACTGCAACCAGCAGTTTGCCAGCATAGTCCATAATGTTTTCTTCGCGACCGTCAAGGCGCTTTAAAGGGATGTCGGGAAGCATCGTTTATTTGTTTGCTCAGATATAAATTTTCTTTAATTTATCTGAAAATGACGACCCTTGCAGGGCGGTTAATTAATAGGGCTTTTTTACACTGGTTTAGCTACTCAAAAGTTATGCAAACAGCTGTGTAGTTTCGTAGTGCTGAGGCTAGGAGATTTATTGTGCCTGATGCTAAATCGAGTGTCAGCTATCAATATAAGAAGAGGGAGAAACCAGTTAAGCACCCCACACTTGCTTCGATATACGCGAACATTATGATGGCAAAGAAATCTTTGTAATTGGTAGGGTATTTAGAGATGAGTATGGCCGCTACTTTGCTGGATCCTAGATTAGATGGCCGCATATTAGTCTGCACTGGCCTTTTAATGAGGAAGGTTATAGGATTTTAGTTAAGACGCGCTACGGCGGGGTTTTCTTTGTGTGTCAGCTTTGGGTCGGGCTCTGCCGATTTGACTTAGGTAGGACGAATGGCATGTTTGCATCCAAAAGCCGCCCGACATATTTTTTGAGGGCTTAAAAAATTAAATGCAAGGTTAAAGATTAAGACTATTTTCTTTGCGAGCAAATCAAGCACTGAACAGTAAAAAGAAAGTTTGCATAAAGAGGCTCTAAATTTGTACTACTGAAAAGATATCAAACCAATATAAACAATGGGTTAGGAGGGTCTAACCTGCAATTCAGTAGTACAAATCAAATATCGTAAGTCATTGATTTATATAGGTATTACGGTACTCCGACGTATGGGCTACGAACCAAGGGGTCGTGGGTTCAATTCCTGCCAGCCGCACCATTTTTATAAGGGCTCCCAGTTTGGGAGCCCTTTTCATAGGCAATAGGCAATAGGCAATAGGCAATAGGCAATAGGCAATAGGCAATAAGCAATTTAATTGTTGGCAAGCAAATCGAAAATTCATCCTCCAGCTAAAACAAGAGGTTTTCTTTTCTGCTTACTTTGATAAAATACTGTCAATTTCCTTGAGCTGATTTAGTATTTAGCTAACTCTACGCCTTAGCTCTGGTGATATATCTATCCTTGGGGGCATTAAATGAAGCTGAGTAAATTAAAGCAGTTAACTGTTGGCTTGTCTTTAGCAATTTTTCTGGCTTCCGCAACCACCTCTTTCGCACAAACTGCTTCTACTCAAAAGAAGCCAAATATTGTTTATTTTCTTGTTGATAACACGGGCTGGGGATCATTTGGGGTATATGGTGGAACAGTGCCCACTCCAAATATTGATAAGTTAGCCAGTCAAGGTATTCGCTTTAATAACTACAACGTTGAGGTGCAGTGCACCCCATCTCGCTCCGCCATCATGACCGGTCGTATGCCAGTGCGTTCTGGAACTTATACAGTCCCTTGGCCGGGTCAAGGCAAGGCTGGTATGGCGCCATGGGAGTACACCATCGCCAAACTCTTATCTGATTCTGGTTATGCTACCGCTCTGTATGGTAAGTGGCACTTAGGCAATACGCAAGGTCGTATGCCTAATGATCAGGGTTTTGATGAATGGTGGGGCACCCCCGATACATGGGATGAAGCCGGCTATACACAGTGGCCTTTATTCAAGGAGAGTGGAGTTCCTGTTCCAATGCTCTGGGAAGGCAAGAAGGGTCAGCTATCCAAGCCGGTAATGCCACTAGATTTAAAAGTTCGTCCTATTGTGGATGAAAAATACATTATTCCTAAGACGGTGAATTACATTAAGAAAAATGCTGCTGAGAATAAGCCATTCTTTGTGTATGTGGGCTACTCTGAAGTCCATCCACCGGTTATAGCAAATCCAAACTTCGCCGGCAAATCAACTGCTAGAGGTGGAGTTTATGCGGATGTCATTGCTGAAATGGACTATCGTGTTGGCCAGGTAATGCAGGCAGTTAAGGATGCTGGTGTTGAAGATAACACCATATTCATTTTCAGTAGTGACAATGCTGGTGGCGGTGCGATTCCGCAGGATGGTGGTGCAACCAATGGACCATGGCGCGGTGATTTCTTCAACGTGCCGTTTGAGGGAAGTATGCGTGTTCCTGCAATGGTTCGTTGGCCTGGCCACGTTCCTTCAGGTGTGGTTACCGAAGAGATGTTTGCTGCAGTTGACTGGATGCCAACTATCGCTGGCATGGTTGGCTCATCTAATTTGGTTCCTAAAGATCGACCCATTGATGGTATTGATGCCTCAAATTTCATGTTGGGTAAGAGCAAAACTACGGGTCGTGATCTCTACCCATTCTTTGGTATTGATGGTGAGTTAATGTCGATTAAATGGAAGTTGTACAAGACGATCTTCCGGTATGCGCAATCTCCTGTGTCGATACAGCAACCTTATGTAAAACCGCAGATTCCAATGATTTACGACTTGAGTAGTGATCCGCATGAAGATAACAACCTTATGTATACGGATCTGACCTTGGGTTGGGTTTATGCCCCAAGCTTTAAGTGGATAGAGGGCTATGAGCAAAGCGTGAAGAAATACCCAAATATCAAGGTCGGCGAAGATTTCAAGGGTTACGCAAATAAATAGGCAATTGCATTAATAACACCATGGGAATTGGAATGTTTTTAAAAAGAATGTTGATTGGCGTCTTGTCTATTTCAATAGCTGCGCCAACCGTATTTGCGCAATCAGCGCCCAAACAAAAGAAACCGAACGTTGTTTTTATTCTTGCTGATAATGTAGGTTATGGAGACATGGGGCCCTACGGTGGCGGTGAACTACGAGGCGCTCCTACGCCACGCACTGATGAATTAGCCAAGAGTGGGCTGAAGCTGACCCAGTATTTGGTAGAGCCAGCATGCACACCATCTCGTGCTGCATTAATGACCGGGCAATACTCTATTCGCAATGGTTTGTCGCTTGTTGCAGAGGCTGGCACTCCTAGTACTTTGCCAGGCAAAGCCTACACAATGGGTCAATTGTTTAAAGATGCAGGTTATGCAACCGCAATTTTTGGAAAATGGCATTTGGGTAGCGCACCAAAAAGCTTGCCTGGTGCTCACGGATTTGATCAGTATTACGGTTTACCGCCGGATGTCTCTTGGGACTCTGCCACCTATGTTGCACAAGCTATACAAACACATTCCTATCCAAATGTACCCGATAAGGTTTTATATGAAAAGGGACCTTGGATTACTCAGCAAAAGGGAAATGGACCGATTCAGCGTGTGAAGCCATTTACGATGGAGGTCAGAGCAGAGATTGATAATGAATTGACTGAAAAATCAATTGCATTCATGAAGCAGGAGAATGCAGCTGGTAAACCATTCTTTCTTTATCTGCCGTTCTCAATGGGTCACTCACCGAATCTTTCATCAAAGCAGTTCGCTGGAAAGTCCCGCATTGGTCAGTACGGTGACAAATTGATGGAAGGGGATTATCACGTCGGACAAATTATGGATGCCCTCAAAGAAATGAATATTGAGGACAATACTATTTTGGTTTTTGCCTCTGATAATGGTAGCACTGGCCAATATATGATGACTTATGATCGATTGGGTCTTGGTGCTCCTGACATGGGATCAAATGGGCCATTTCGTGGGGATCTAGGCGAGGCTACGGAAGGAGCTGTCCGGACCTTTTGCTTTATTCGCTGGCCTGGTCATATCGCTCCAAATACCTCTTCATATGCCATGTTTTCGATCATGGACTTTATGCCAACCTTTGCTGCTATCTTAGGCGCTAAGCTACCAACAGATCGAGCCATTGATGGAGTGAATCAATCTGATATTCTTACTGGTAAGAGCAAAATAGGTAATCGCGAACATTTAATTTCATTTATTGGCGCAGATTTAGTGGCAGTTCGCTGGAAGCAGTGGAGAATGTATTTTAGGGATATGAATCGTACGGGCACGGGACAGCAAATGCTTGGCGGCATAGCTGCGAATTCAGTTCCAATGTACTACCCTAAGGTTTATAACATTGAAATGGATCCGCATGAAGATTTACAGTTAGTAAATTACGAATCAATTTCAGTTAACGCTTTCAAAGCAATTCAAGAGTATCTTGCCTCGGTTAATAAGTTCCCTAACCCCCCACCTGCTAACTTAACCAACTTTAATCAGCGTTAAGAGGGAATGTTGAGTGCATAGCCAGCTCTGCAAAGGAAGTTTAGGAATTTTCTCTAAACTTCTTTTGATTTCAATCAGCTTCTTTTCGTCACAATCAGTATTGGCAGATGAGGGCGGCGTTCCATTTTGGATGTCTGGGCAATACGCAAGCATGGCAGCAGTCCCAATGGCAACTGGTTGGTCCTTAGTGGCGATGCCTTATGTCTATAGCGGTAATGCAGACAAGTCAAAAATATTTCAACGCGGTACAAGTCTAAATGCTGGTGTAAGTACTAGAGAATCTTTAGTTTTAATGCAGTTGGGATATGTTGCAGAAGAAAAGATTCTCGGTGGACAGCCCTATATAGGTTTAGGTTGGGGCCCAGGCTCAAATACCACTTCTGCATCCGTAAGCATTACAAATCCCAATACTCAATTTAATCGCTCGAACACAAGCAATGGAAGTACTGATATCTATCCGCTGGCTAGCTTGACGTGGAATCAAGGAAACAATAATTTCAAGACTTATATGACTGGTGATATTCCACTAGGCACCTATAACTCAACGAGTCTTTCGAGTATTGGTATTGGTCATGCAGCCATGGATGCAGGTGGTGGCTATACCTACTTGAATAATACGACTGGCCTTGAATTTTCTGGGGTGCTAGGCGCTACTTATAACTGGATAAATTCTCAAACCAATTACCAGAATGGCATTGATTCCCACCTAGACTGGTCCGTTTCACAATTTGTGTCACAAAGCTGGCAAGTGGGTATTGCGGGGTATGGCTACTACCAGCTCACCGCTGACTCAGGAAGTGGAAATAGGGTAGGCGCTTTTAAATCTCGAATTGCGGCTATTGGCCCACAGATTGGCTACCTATTTAATATTGGTACGAAACAGGCCTATATCAATTTGCGCGCTTATAAAGAGTATTGGGCTCAGAATCGGGTTGAAGGCTATGCAACGATTGCGACCATTAGCATCCCACTAGGAAAGTAGCAATATGAAGAATGTTCAACGCTGGGTGTTATTAATTGCGGTCTTGGCTACTTTGAGCTTATGTGCGTATTTGGTCTGGAGTAATTTATTTTCAAAACCTCAGCAAGCAATTCCGGATATCCATCTCGGTGATGGTATTAACGGTCCCAAAGGAATGGCATGGATTCCTAGTGGTGAGTTTTTGATGGGGAGCGATTCAAAAAAAGCACAGGCTAATGAGAAGCCTACGCATAAAGTAAAGGTATCAGGATTTTGGATGGATACCACTCACATCACCAATGATCAATTTACGCAATTTATAAAAGAAACAAATTACAAAACTACTGCAGAGCAAGTTCCTGATTGGGAAACGATCAAAGTGCAATTACCACCTGGAACACCCAAGCCTCCCGCTTCAGTATTGGTGCCGGGAGCAATGGTTTTTGTTGGTACGAAAGCTAAAGTGAATCTGAATGATTACTCCCAATGGTGGGCATATGTGCCCGGTGCTGACTGGAGACATCCAACCGGCCCCAAAAGCAATATTGATGGAAAAGGAAATCATCCTGTAGTTCAAGTGAGCTACGAAGATGCTTTGGCCTATGCTAAGTGGGCCGGAAAAAGATTGCCTACAGAAGCAGAGTGGGAGTTTGCTGCGCGAGGAGGGTTGAATCAGGCCACTTATGTTTGGGGTGATCAGCTGGAGCAAGAAGGAAGACTACCGGCCAATATTTGGGATGTGAAAAAACAAGCTTTCCCAGTGGTGAGTCCTAAGGCTGGCGGCGCGGTTGGCACTAGTGCGGTTGGAACCTTTCCTCAAAACGGTTATGGCCTATTTGATATGACGGGTAATGCATGGCAGTGGGCCGCTGATTGGTATCGCTCAGATTATTTTGCGATTCAAGCTAAAGAGTATGGCAATAGCGTGATTGATAATCCCCAAGGACCTAGCAGCTCATATGATCCAGATGATTACGGCGTTCCTGCTAACGCCCCTAAAAGAGTCATTCGTGGGGGATCATTCTTATGTAACGAGGATTACTGCCAATCCTATCGTCCAAGTGCGCGGCGTGGCGCGGATCCTTATAGCCCAATGTCGCATTTAGGTTTTCGGCTGGTAAGTGACGCAAGTCGTTAGGAAATGGCTACAAACCTTACTCATCATGAAAATTTTTGTACCTATTTTATTCTGCCTTTTTGTTTCAGTGGCTTACGCAGAAGACTTGCTTGTACCTGTTTCTAAATTCGATAATGATTCGCAACAATTGGTTGATAGTAAAGTCTGGGAGTTGTGGGGGCTCCACAATTACAAAGGGGATGATAAATATCAAAATACGGCGCTCTTGCGCTACTACCATCCGCTACAGACTGATGCATGGCGCGGTCGTATGCGTATAGATGCTTCACTTGTATCAAACTCTGACTCAACATCATCAAATAACAATGCCGCTCAATATACGCTTGGCAATACATTGGTTACTGTTTGGGGTCAAGATAACTACTTTTTAAAACCACTTGGGGCATTGTTTGGAGGACGCCTTAGTTTACCGTCTGATACTAATGGGCAGTGGGCGGTAGGTCCGCAGTTGGGATGGAGTTTCTTACCTGAAGTTAATAACGCACTCAACGTTAGTAGCTTTTCACCCTTATTAAGATACATGTATGGTTTTGATCGAAAGAATAATAGTTTTGGAACTAAGCCTCCCCAACCCACTCTTCAGAGAAATCTTCAAATATATCCAATAATTAGTTTTCAGCTTTCTCCGAGCACGATACTGCGCATGTGGGACCAAAATGAAATTATTTATAACTCTGCAGGTGGTGGTTGGTTCGTACCGATCGATGCCATGATTAGTCATCGCCTAACGGAAAGCCTAGTTTTTTCTATTGGAGCAAGCAAGCAAGTGGTGCAAACTTATAAACAGTACGATTGGTCAACATACGCAAAGGTATCGTTGAATTTTTGATTCGACATGAGACATCTATATCTATTGGAGAGTCTCAAATAATTTTTGTTAGCAAGTGATTGACCCCTTTGGATCAAGTGGCGCCCTGCTGTGCAGCATCATCTGGATTATGCCGTTGCAAAAAAAGTGCGAACGGGAGACCGAGAGGTTGAAGTGACTTTACCTTCGATGAGCGTTCAAGGTCGACCAGTGATTTTGCTCGATGATATTGCCAGTAGTGGCCATACCTTGGCACGTACTACAGAACTTTTGCTACAAGCAGGTGCCCAGACTGTTGATGTTATCGTGACCCACGCCTTGTTTATGGGGTCCGCATTAGAGCTGGTAAAGCGGGCGGGTGTTTCTGAGGTCTGGAGCACGGACTGTATTGATCACCCCAGCAATGCCATTAGTATGTTGCCTGCTATGGCACGGGCCTGGAATCGTGTAATTTGGAACATGGCGGATCCACTTAATTAAATAGAATATCGATATTTTTAGTACATATATTTCATTTCATAGAAAATATAAAATGAAAATTATTTGAATAATTCCCTATCAATCATTTTGTTTGGCTGGGGGTATTAAAGGATTGCCGTTGCATATGGCACGTATGGGGCTGAGGATATTTATCAGTACTGGCGCTGATGGGATTTGAAATCTATCGCTAGCACTCAAAAAGTAGATTTAAATATCGGGGATTATTTTGGCGATAGAAATAAAGTTTCTATGTGAAGCCACTACATCAGTCGTCTAGAGTAAGGGGAGATCTTGCTGTGTTAAGCCGCTACTTACTGTGCAGACTGGGAGCAAGCTATCAATAATTTATCTAGGCGTTTAAATAAGGACACGCTCTTTGGGGCTAAGCTAATGAACTTACTCCGTCCATCGGCCCTGTAAGAGGTGTAGCGCAAATAACCGGCCCTTTGAAGGTTGGTCAGCGCAGCATGAATAGTTGCTTGAGAGCCAAGGTTTGCGCAGAGGATGATATCCATTACGCGCATCGGAGTCTGGATATCTTGCCCCAAAATCTCTACAAGAATTCTTCTCTCTCGCTCAGGCAAGCCTTTCCACAACTTTTCTTTTTCAATAGCAAATCGGTGGTGGGGGCTCAACATATTGGTACATGATACCCAACCTTTCCGCTTGAGTACGGATTTATGACCTTGATAGTCACGCCCCGCAGCCTTGCTTACACGATGCGCCGCTCACTGAGCTCATCACGTAAGATTTTCTAGGTTTTGAGTCCTGAGCTCATCAATTGATACCATTCATCGGCACTTTGATGCCCCTCAGTGAATTCATTAATCTTGGCAATTCCTTGGCTTGACCCTATAAATACATGATTAAACATGGATTAAGTTAGTAAAAAGGGGGTTAAAACAGGCCAAGGATTAAATTTATATAGTGCAAATTATTCTCTTAACCCGTTAATTTATATAGATATTATCTTGCTCTGAGAAGGGGCTGTGAACTCAGCAAGCGCGGGATTAATTCCTGTTGGCCATAGCAAGCTCGCGCTCAACCCTTTATCCTTTTTGGGTGTTTCACGGTCATTTCACATAGATCCCTTATAGTTTGCCTATGAGCATTGCAGCCCCCATTTCTTCAGCAGAACCCCCGGTCGCCGTTTGGACGCAAACTGATGCCGCTCACGCCAAAATTTCCCTAGCAGGCAAGATTAATGTCTACTCTCTAGGCGGTGTTTGGACTCAAATTCGTGATGCTCAAGATGTCTGGCTTAAACAAGGCGCAAGCCAATCCTTGGTATTGGACGCCTCTCAGATTGCTTCTTTAGATGTAGCGGGGATTGCTTTTTTAATTGGTGTCGAAGAGGCCCAGCAAAAATCAGGTGGGCAGTTTGAGATTCAGGGCCTGGATCCAAAATATCAACCGCTCTTGCAAGAGTTTGATCCGATTGGCAATTTATTTCCCGTGCCCACCGTAAAACCAAATAGAGGTTTTATAGTGAGTACCGGCATGGCTGCGCAGAATTTACTGGATGACGCGCGCGGCCTCATTACTTTCGCTGGTCACTTAGCTGCAGATTTAGCGTGGTCCATTCGCAATATTAAACAAGTACGTTGGGGTGATTTTGTCAACGCTGCCGTAGAAGCCGGTATTGCTGCTTTGCCAATCGTTGGCTTAGTTTCCTTTTTGATTGGTGTGATTTTGTCCTTTCAGGCAGCTATTGGTATGGAGCAGTTTGGCGCCGTCTCATTTGTTGGGCCGTTAGCTGCATTGGGTATTGTTCGTGAGATGGGTCCTTTGATTACCGCCATTCTGTTGGCTGGTCGTTCATCTGCCGCCTTTGCTGCTGAGATTGGAACGATGACCGTCAATAGTGAAGTGGATGCATTGGTGACTGGAGGCTTGAGTCCAATTCGCTTCTTGGTTGTACCAAGAGTTTTAGCAGGTATTTTGGTGGCGCCAATACTGACCTTATTTGCTGACATCGTCAGCATCTTCTCATCTATGTTAACGATGCAAATTTACGGCATTCCCTTTATCAATTTCTACAACGGCATGTTAGCCGCCGTGGATGTAGAAGATATTCTTTCCGGCCTATTAAAGGCCACCTTATTCGGAGTAGTGGTTTCTGCGATGGGCTGTTTACGAGGTATGCAAACCGGTACTGGTGCTGCTGCTGTCGGTATTTCTGCGACACGTGCGGTCGTGAGTAGCATTGTCATGATCGTATTGGTGGATGGCATCTTTGCTTACATCTCTTACAGGACAGGCTTCTGATGGACGCTCTTGATAACGTAATCGACGTCCAAAACCTTACCGTAGGTTATGGCTCCAATGTACTCTTACAAAATCTCAATTTCTCTGTAAACAACGGAGAAATCTTTGTCATTTTGGGCGGGTCAGGTTGTGGTAAATCTAGTCTTCTCAAGAATTTATTTGGCCTGTATCAACCGCTCGCCGGGGATGTACTGATCGAAGGTCAAAACATCACTACTGCGCAGGGTGCTGAACGTCAAAAGATCATGACGAGCTTTGGGGTGATGTATCAGCAGGGCGCCTTATTTGGTTCCATGAATTTGCTTGATAACGTGACGCTCTTTATGGAGGAGTACACCCAGCTCACCCGCGATCAAATGAACTTATTGGCTCGCTGCAAGTTGGATTTGGTTGGTCTTCTTCCATACGAAACTTATATGCCCAGTGAAATCAGTGGCGGCATGCAAAAGCGCGCCGCAATTGCACGGGCAATGGCTTTAGATCCGAAGATTCTGTTCTTAGATGAGCCTTCAGCGGGCCTTGATCCTATTACCTCTGCTGATCTAGACAGTACGATTTTGGACCTCTCGAAAAATTTAGGCTTCACGTTTGTGATTGTTTCTCACGAGTTGGCAAGTATTTATTCCATTGCCGATACAGTCATCATGTTGGATAAGGATGCCAAAGGCATTATTGCCGAGGGTGATCCAAAGGTATTAAGAGATACCAGTAAAGATCCTAGAGTGCATCAATTCTTTAATCGCATCATGAGCAAGGACGCAGCATGAGTAATAACTCCAATCCTAATTATTTCCGCTTGGGCATTTTTGTCCTAGCGGCAATTGGTGCACTACTTACCATTGTGTTGATCTTTGGTTCTGGACAGATCTTTAAAAAATCATTCATGATTGAAACCTATATCAAGCAATCGGTGACGGGTTTGGATGCTGGTGCAGCAGTGCGTTTTCGGGGTGTCAAGATTGGTCAGGTTACTTCGATTAGCTTATCTGGTGATGTCTATGAAAGAGAAATACCGATGCCACAGCGTCGGGAGTATGTTGTCGTGCGGATGCAAATCTTTGGCGACAAGATTGAGCTAAGTCATTTACAGATTTACCTGAAAGATAACCTGCGTGCCCGCATTAAGTCTATGGGTATTACGGGGGTTAATTATGTGGAATTTGATTTTTATGCAAGTGCGGCCCAATATGCCCCACTCCCATACTCATGGGAGTCCGAGTATCCGGTCGTTCCGTCCATGCCCAACCAAGCGGATGAAATTATTTCCGGCATTCAAAAACTCATCGGTGCATTAAATGAAATGGATGTGGATGGGACTCAAAAGAAATTTGATGCGCTCTTGGGTAACCTCAATAAGCTCATGGCAGGTGATGGTAAAGATAATTCTGGTCTTATTCACTCAGTCAAGGATCTAAATATATTGCTAGACCGCATTGCTAAAGTGACCGATAAGGATCAGCTCAATATCTTGATGCGTGAATTGGTCGCAGCCATGGTTTCTTTGCGTCAAACTGTGACCAGCGTTCAAGGGGATACGACTGCCACCTTAGAGAACTTACGTCAAGCAAGCGAGCAGTTAAATGAATTTACCCGCGTAGCTAGCCAATCACCATCCACTTTAATCTGGGGTGAGCCTCCTGCACGTATTACGCCCCCGATGAATGGAGCTCAAAAATGAGAATCCAGACCATGAAAAACTTCGCTAAGCTTGCCGCTGTTGGCTTGATCATGACTGCTTTAAGTGCCTGCTCTCTGCCCAAGAGACCCGCACTAGAGGCAGCCAGTTGGATGGTAGCGCCAGAGCGAACCGGCGCACCTTATAAGCCGCGAACAGATCTTTGGCTCAAGATGGGCCCCGTAACTACAACCCCTCCATTTGATGGCAAGTCTTTGATCTACCGTTTAGGTGATCAACGCTACGAAAAAGATTTCTACAACATTTACTCTGCACTACCAAATGAGATGGTGGGTAATGCCACACGTCAGTGGATGAACAGCGCCCAAATCTTTTCAATGACAGTGGGGCAGGGAAATGGCTTCTTCCCGTATTACATCTTGCAGATTTCTGTAGAAGAGTTTTATGGTGACTATCGCGTCCGTCCTGAGGCTGTGGTATCAGTAGAGTTTTTCTTGACCGCTACCGATCCTCAAAAGCGTAATCCTGTGATTGGCAAAAATCGCTATACAAAGAGAATCGCACTTAAAGACAATACCCCTCAAGCATTGGCGTTAGGTCAGCAAGAGGCCTTGGCCCAAATTCTGAAGGAGTATGAGCTTGTGCTTTATAAATATGCGGGTAACCTGCCCCCACCTCTAGGGCAGTAGTCATTCTGGAATTGCAGTACCTATAAAAAAAGATGGAGAAGACATGGATTTAGGGCTCAAAGGCAAGGTTGCTTTGGTGATGGCATCGAGCCGTGGTTTAGGCCAGGCAATGGCAGTATCTCTGGCACGTGAAGGCGTCAAGGTAGCGGTGACTGGACGTAATGCGGAAGGCCTTAAAAAATCAGTGGAGTTAATTGAGGCTGCTGGCGGTAAAGCCCTGGCTTTAAGCTGGGACTTGAGTGATAACTCAGTCATTGACGCCTTGGTGTCTAAAGTAGAGCAAGAATTGGGTCCAATTGATATCTTAATCAACAACACTGGTGGGCCAGCACCAACCCCTGCCGCAGGACAAGATCCAGTCCTCTGGCAAAAGAGTTTTAATGACATGGTTCTATCGCTCATTAGCATTACTGATCGAGTTCTACCGGGAATGCGTCAGCGTAAGTGGGGCCGCATTATTACCAGCACCACCTCTGGCGCTATTGCCCCCATTAAAAATCTAGCGATTTCTAACACTTTACGAGCAGCGCTACTAGCGTGGTCTAAAACCTTGGCGGCAGAGGTTGCTGCTGAAGGCATTACCGTAAACGTCATCATGCCGGGGCGTGTGGCAACAGATCGATTGCGCCAGCTTGATGAGGCACGTGCCCAACGTGAAAACGTGAGTTATGACTCAGTAGTACAGGCCAGCTTGAAACAGATTCCCATGGGACGTTATGGTGATCCACAGGAGTATGGCGATACAGCTGCATTTTTAGCCAGTCAAAACGCTTCCTTTATCACTGGGTCAGTGATCCGTGTTGATGGTGGTCAAATACAAGCAATTTAATCGCAGTGCTAGCTAGCTTCTTTCAGGGTATTCGGCGAGATTTTCGATCCAAGGAGTTGGTAGCGCTGCTGCTTGCGCTTACCCTCTCTGTGGCAGCCTTATCAAGCGTCAGTTTTTTGGCTGACCGGATGCAGCGGGCTTTTCAGTTGGATGCCCGCCAACTACTCGCAGCAGATTTACTGCTAGTAGCCGATCAGCCATTGCCCGAGCGCTTTATTCAGGAAGCAAAAGATAGACAGCTGAACCTTGCCCAAACCATTGTCTTTCCGAGTATGGCAACGGTTGGTGCGCAAAGCAAGCTAGCCTCCTTAAAGGCGGTTAGTAAGGAATATCCACTACGTGGCCAACTGCAGGTTTCCTCTTTATTGCCAGACTTAACCCCACCTATGGGTTCTGTCTGGGTTGACCCTGCCATGCTTGCTAGCTTAAATACCAAGCTTGGTGACCACATGTCTTTGGGGGACAAGCAATTTGTCATCGCTGGCGTTATAGAGCGCGAGCTAGATCGCGGTGCTGGGTTTATGAACTTCGCACCACGCGTCATGATGTCGCTTGAGGACTTGCCCGCCACAGGCCTTATTGGCCTGGGTAGTCGCGTAACTTATCGATTGCTATTGGCAGGAGAGGGCTCCGCAATCTCGGCTTATGAGGCATGGGCTACGAAATGGATTGACTCTGAGGGCTTACGAGGATTACGCATAGAGACCCTAGAAAATGCGCAACCCATCATGCGTAAAACATTGGAGCGGGCAGAGCGATTCTTATCTTTGGTTGCCTTGCTGACAGCGATGGTAGCTGCCGTAGCAATTGCTTTATCAGCCCGTCGTTATGTTCTCAAGCAAGCAGATGTGTGTGCTGTCATGAAATGCTTAGGTGCAAGCCAAAATACAATTCTGATAAACCAAATAAAAATATTGACCAGTCTTAGCTTGTTAGCCGCTATCGCTGGCGCTGTTATCGGGTACGGAGTGCAAGAAGTTTTAATGCGCATTTTGGGTAATTTAGTCATGGCTAATTTGCCCTCGGTATCTATTTGGCCTGTGGCGTGGAGCATACTGTTTTCTTCTTTTTTGCTGGTGGGTTTTGCAGGTCCCCCACTATTAAGTCTAGTGACGATTTCACCTGTACGACTCATTCGAAAAGAACTTGGGACAGTCAACATTAAGGTGCTTTGGGTTGCATTTTTTGAGATCTTCACCTGCTTAGCGTTAATTGCGATGGCAGCTAGGGACTGGAAACTGGCATCTTGGGTAGGGCTGAGTTTTGGCCTGGCAATTTGCCTCTTTGCTCTGGTGTCTTGGCTATCGTTGCGGCTATTAAATGCACTCTTTTCTAAATGGAGTGCTAAAAGTTTCGCCTTGCGTTTTGCATTAACTGCGCAAGCGCGTCGCTCCGGATTTGCAGTGATGCAAATTACCGCTTTAGGTATTGCATTGATGGCCTTGCTGCTCATCCTCATGCTTCGACAGGATTTATTAGCTACTTGGCAGGGGAATATTCCAGTAGATGCGCCAAATCGTTTCATGATTAATATTCAGGATGATCAAAAGCTAAGTATTGCCAAATCCCTAGCTGATGCAGGAATAGCAAAGCCTAGTTTTAGTCCAATGGTGAGGGCACGCCTAATTGAGGTAAATGGAAAATCCATCGGCCCCAATGATTATGTTGATGAGAATGCGCGCCGTTTAGTCGATCGAGAATTTAACCTCTCTTATACCGATCAATTGCCTGAGGGCAATCGGATTACTACGGGTAAATGGATTGCAGGAAGTGCGCCGCAAGTTTCGTTAGAAGTAGGTATTGCCAAGACCTTAAAGCTGAAGCTTGGTGATCAAATGACTTTTGAGCTTGCCGGAGAAAGAGTTGTCGCGCCAATCACCTCTTTGCGCAAGTTGGATTGGGGTTCCATGAAGGTGAACTTCTTTGTCATCATGCCACCCGCCATGCTAGCTGAGATGCCGCAATCCTGGATTACTTCCTACTACCAAAGCGCTGCGATTGAGGGGCTCGACTATGAGCTCGCGCAGACCTATCCCAACTTAACTATTGTGGATGTTGCAACTTCACTACGTCAAATTCAAGATGTGCTAGATCGCTTGTCCTCTGTCTTGGGCCTACTGTTTACCTTTACGATCGCTGCCGCTGTTCTAGTTTTGGTTGCTGCGATTGCCGCCACTCAGGATGAGCGCTTTCGAAGTGCTGCATTACTCAAGGCGGTAGGTGGATCGCGTCATTTGCTTGGAAGGATTGCCCTGACTGAGCTCTTGGTCATTGGTGTTCTGGCGGGTGCTTTGGCGGGTTTAGCGGCTGGAATAGCAGCTTGGGCACTGGGCCGCTTTGTATTGGAGATTGAGTTCCATGCGTTCGCACAGTCTTTAGTGATGGGTATTGTCTTTGGTGTAGCGGCGTGCCTCTTAGCGGGCTATCGCTTTCAGAGAAGAATTCAAAGCGCTACCGCAATGGAGTGTTTGCGCGAGATCTAGAGTTCCTGGGCGTCTGGTAATCCTGATTGGGAAATTAAGTGAGTGTCACCAAGTTCTTGGGCAGCTCTATTAATCTCGTTCTGCCAAAACGATCTGGCAGACTTTGGCGAAGGAGGGGATTCACTCGATCCAAGTAGATACTGAGTGGCCACAGAAATAAAGCCACAGTAAATAGCATTTCAATGATTTGCCATTTCTGCAATTCAAAAAGCCATTGCAAAAGAACGCACGGCACAATCCACAATGACCCAAAGACATAGCGCCAAATGGCTTGTCTACGGGTTAAGTTATACCCGCCTGAACCAATCATCCGCACTCGCCAAGTTTGCATGGCCAATGTTTGTCCTGATTTGGTCCAGTACCAAACAAAGTAAATACCAAGAACTACATAAAGATAGAGGAAGGTGAGCCAACTTGGTAGAGAGATGCCAAATAAAATGCCTAAACCTAAATTGGGGACCAAGAAGGTGAGTGCGATTACACCTAAGAGAACTAGTTGTTCGTAAAGAGCACAAGATACGCGTCGCCAAAATTGCGGGGCAGGTAAGGCGTTTAATTCAGCAGGAGTAATCAAGGCTTGGGGATTCTTAGGGATTGCCTGTGCTGTTATCGGAGCTGGCGCTGGGTGCTGAAACTTCGGGAGCGGGAGCGGGAGGGCTGCTTGCTGGAAGAGTTGGCGCTAGATTGGATTTTTGTGTGATCGGGTGTTGCTGCAATGTGGGCGCGCTGACAGCTGTTGGTTTTTTCTTATTGACCTCAGCTTGAGCTAATTTCTTCTTTTGCTCATCGCTGAGTTTTTGATAGGCACTCCAAGCTTCTGCTTTTTTCTCTGCAGGGAACTTGAGGCTGCTTAAGTAGTTCTCTCGCGCCACGCGACGGTCTTTTTGGGAGAGATTGGACCAGCTAGTCATGCGCGACTGCAGACGTTGTTGATCTGCTTCACTCATTCTTGGGTATAGGTTAGCGACCTGCATCCACTTCTTGCGACTATCTGGGAGCATGTAATCCCAATCGTCTTCTAGTGGGGCCAGGATTTTTTGCTGCTCCAGCTTAAGTCCTTCCCAAGTACCATCCGGCTTTTTCTCGGGAATGCCGGTAGTTTTTCCATGAGCGCCTGAGGAGCTTTGGGCTAATGCGTTGGCAGATAATCCAAGTGCACCCAAGGTCAACATCAGTGATGAACTGATGAAGAGCGCTGCACAACAAGAGCGTAAGTTTTTTAGCATGCGCTAATGAGGCTCAGTGTTGGATTTAGGAAGGTGATTTGGATGAATCCAAGCTATCTTGCTCTGAATCAGCAAGGGGGCCATTTTTTAGGAAACCCAGAAAGCCGCTGTCAGCATAAGCATCGGGCGGGACATCATCGGTCAAGAGAGCAACATCTAATTCAGCGATGTCGTTGATACGTGAATCCTGTTGCCATTGGGCAATGCCAATGAGGCCAAATACGAGAACAACGAGTGGGGCAACCCAACCTACGTTATCCCAAAATGAGCGTGACCCTACAGACCAGTTTCCAGTGGAATTGGCCAGAACATGCTGCTGAATACGCACTTTCTCGGGTTTCTTGAGGGATAACGCCTTCAAGCGAGCCGCATAAAGGCGATCTTTAACACTCGCTGGCAGGGATTGGGATCCTTGACGAAGCAGGGCGGCAGTAGCTAGACCAAACTGGTCGGCTTCTGTGGAGTTTAAGAGGTCTTCATTATTGCGGTTCACAGCGTAATTCCTTTTAATTTCAATGCTTTAGCTAGAGCCTGGGTGGCTCTTGAGCAGTGGGTTTTGACACTTCCCTCGCTACAACTCATGGCAAGGGCTGTTTCAGTAATACTCAGCTCATCCCAATAACGCATCAGGAAGGCTTCTCGTTGACGGGCAGGCAATTTTGATATTTCTGACTCTAAAGCCTGCAACAGCTGGCTTCGTTCCAGCTTATGTGCCCCATCTTGGTGAATTTCACTGTCATCTGGAGCTGAAAGCGACTCTAAGGGGTCAAAATCATCGTTTTCATCGGATTTCTTGCCCATATTGGAGAAGAGGGTCACCCAGGTATTTCTTACCTTCTGACGCCTAAAATGGTCATGAATACGGTTTTGGAGAATTCTGGTGAAAACCAAGGGAAGTTCTGTAGCTGGACGATCACCGTATTTTTCAGCCAACTTAATCATGGCGTCCTGAACAATATCGAGAGCGGCATCGTCATCGCGCACAGCATATACCGCCTGCTTGAAAGCGCGCTGCTCAACACTGCTCAGAAAGTCAGAAAGTTCTTGGGGTGAAGCCATTCAGTTGATTAGACCTGAATCAGATGGAATTGGTTGATTTTAGGGGATTGCTATAGAATGTAGGGCTTACTACCTAGAATCTCATTCAAGAAGTGGTTTTTTCCGGTAGCAGCGCCGTTCGAACTCAGGCCACAAGCAAGAGACAGAGCAGACCAAACAATTTTTTGCCGAAAATTGCAAAGGACGAAAGAAAATGAATACAAGCAGCGCCGAATTTTTAGCTTCTAAAGCTAATCAAGAGACAACAAATCCAAATTCCGTAGAGGCTCCACCAGAGATGATTGGTGCCGAGATGCTCGTGCAAGCTTTGCACAAAGAGGGGGTTGAGTTCGTTTGGGGTTACCCAGGCGGATCCGTTCTCTTTATCTACGATGAAATTTTTAAGCAAGACAAGTTTGAGCACATTCTGGTTCGTCATGAGCAAGCAGCAGTTCATGCGGCCGATGGCTATGCGCGAGCAACCGGTAAGGTTGGTGTTGCCTTAGTTACTTCGGGTCCTGGTGTAACGAACGCGGTTACTGGAATTGCTACTGCCTATACCGACTCGATCCCTATGGTGATCATCAGCGGTAACGTACCTACTTACGCTATTGGTGAAGATGCTTTCCAAGAGGCGGATACCGTTGGTATTACTCGCCCAGTGGTAAAGCATAACTTCTTAGTAAAAGACGTAAGGGATCTTGCTTTAGTTATTAAGAAAGCCTTCCACATTGCACAAACAGGCCGTCCAGGACCGGTGTTGATTGATATCCCTAAGGATGTCTCAGCAGCCAAGGCGCCTTTTGTGTACCCAGAGACTTTGGAAATGCGTTCCTACAACCCCGTAGTAAAGGGTCATAGCGGACAAATTCGTAAAGCGGTTTCTTTGTTGCAAGAAGCAGAGCGCCCATACATCTATACCGGTGGTGGCGTGATCTTGGCTGATGCCGCTCCAGAATTAAAAGAGTTTGCTGATTTGCTCGGCTACCCAGTCACCAATACTCTGATGGGTCTTGGCGGCTTCCCAGGTACCAGTCCTCAGTTCTTGGGCATGTTGGGCATGCATGGTACCTACGAAGCTAATATGGCGATGCAACACAGTGATGTGTTGATTGCGATCGGCGCTCGTTTTGATGACCGCGTGATTGGTAATACCGCACACTTTGCTAGTCACCCACGCAAGATCATCCATATCGATATTGATCCATCTGTGATTTCTAAGCGCGTTAAGGTAGATGTTCCTATTGTTGGCAACCTCAAAGAGGTCCTGCAAGAGATGACTGCCCAACTTAAAGCGGCTGGCCCACGTAAGAATGACGCTAAGTTAGCGGCATGGTGGGAACAGATTAACGAGTGGCGCAAAAAAGATTGCTTGAAGTATGACGAAGCATCACAAATTGTCAAACCACAGTACGTAGTTCAAAAGTTGTGGGAACTCACTGGTGGTGATGCCTTTATTACCTCTGACGTTGGTCAGCATCAAATGTGGGCTGCACAGTTCTATAAATTTGATAAGCCACGTCGTTGGATCAACTCGGGTGGTCTTGGCACCATGGGTGTTGGCTTGCCATACGCCATGGGTATCAAGAAGGCATTTCCTGAGCAGGATGTTTTTGCCATCACTGGTGAAGGCTCGATTCAGATGTGTATTCAAGAGCTGTCCACCTGTAAGCAATACAACACACCTGTGAAGATCGTGTCCCTGAACAACCGTTACCTCGGTATGGTTCGTCAGTGGCAAGAGCTTACCTATAACAAGCGCTATTCCAGCTCCTACATGGACTCATTGCCTGACTTTGTTAAGCTGGCCGAGGCCTATGGTCACGTTGGTATGCGTATTGAGAAGAAGTCTGATGTTGAGGGCGCTCTCAAAGAGGCAATCCGCCTGAAAGATCGCACTGTATTTATGGATTTCCAGACGGACCCAGAAGAAAACGTTTGGCCAATGGTTCAAGCGGGTAAGGGTATTACTGAAATGCTTTTGGGTAGCGAGGATCTCTAATGCGACATATTATTTCTGTACTAATAGAGAACGAACCAGGTGCATTGTCACGCGTTGTGGGATTATTTTCTGCGCGTGGCTACAACATTGAAACCTTGAGTGTTGCGCCTACTGAAGATTCATCACTCTCCCGTATGACAATCGTAACGATCGGCTCAGAGGATGTGATTGAGCAGATTACTAAACACTTAAATCGCTTAGTTGAGGTGGTTAAGGTATTTGATTTGACTGAAGGTCCTCATATTGAGCGTGAGCTCATGATGATTAAAGTGCGCGCGGTAGGTAAAGAGCGTGAAGAGCTAAAAAGAACAACGGATATCTTCCGTGGTCGCATCATTGATGTGACTGACAAGAGTTACACCATTGAATTAACAGGTGATGGCGCCAAATTAGACGCCTTTATTGATTCGATTGATCGTGCATCAATTCTGGAAACTGTCCGCTCGGGTGGTTCTGGTATTGGGCGCGGCGAACGCATCCTGAAGGTTTAATTTTTTTAACTGATTACTGAATTAACTACATTTTCAATACAAGGAAAGAGCATGAAAGTTTTTTACGATAAAGACGCTGATTTGTCCCTCATTAAAGGCAAAAAAGTCACCATCATTGGTTACGGTTCACAGGGCCACGCACACGCATTGAATCTGAAAGATTCAGGCTGTAACGTTACTGTTGGTTTGCGTAAAGATGGTGCTTCTTGGAGCAAAGCTGCAAATGCTGGCTTGACAGTGAAAGAAGTTGGCGAAGCGGTAAAAGACGCAGACGTAGTTATGATGCTCTTGCCTGATGAGCAAATCGCTGATGTGTACAGCAAAGAAGTTCATGGCAACATTAAGCAGGGTGCTGCATTGGCATTCGCTCACGGCTTTAACGTTCATTACGGTCAAGTTCAGCCACGTGCTGACCTGGACGTGATCATGATCGCTCCTAAGGCTCCTGGCCATACAGTTCGTGGCACATACGCTCAAGGTGGAGGTGTTCCTCATTTGATCGCTGTGTACCAAGATAAATCGGGTTCAGCACGTGATGTAGCTTTGTCCTATGCAACTGCTAACGGCGGCGGTCGTGCCGGCATTATCGAAACTAACTTCCGTGAAGAAACTGAAACTGACTTGTTCGGTGAGCAGGCTGTTCTTTGTGGCGGCGCAGTGGAATTGATCAAAGCTGGTTTTGAAACTTTGGTTGAAGCTGGTTACGCTCCTGAGATGGCTTACTTTGAGTGCTTGCATGAGCTCAAGTTGATTGTTGACTTGATCTATGAAGGCGGTATTGCGAACATGAACTACTCTATCTCTAACAATGCTGAGTACGGCGAGTATGTCACTGGCCCACGTGTTGTAACTGAAGATACTAAGAATGCAATGCGTCAGTGCTTGAAAGATATTCAGACCGGTGAGTACGCTAAGAGTTTTATCTTGGAAAACAAAGCAGGCGCGCCTACTTTGATTTCACGTCGTCGCTTGAATTCTGAGCATGAGATCGAGGTGGTTGGTGCTAAGTTGCGCGCCATGATGCCTTGGATTGCTAAAAACAAGTTGGTTGACCAGACCAAGAACTAAGCAAGCGGTAGGCAAGAAATTAACAGTAGTAACTAAAAAGGCTCAGAACAAAGATGATGTATCCACACCCCATTATTGCGAAAGAAGGCTGGCCATATTTGGCATTAGTGGGGGCCGTTACTTTGCTGGTCCACTATCTTGGTGGTATTGCATGGTCATGGCCACTATGGATCATCTTCTTCTTTGTTCTGCAGTTTTTCCGCGACCCACAGCGTATAGCTGCTTTAGGTCGTGACTTGGTTTTATCTCCGGCGGATGGCCGTATCGTCGTAGTGGAAAAAGCCAATGATCCTTATGCAGGTCGCGAAGCTTTAAAGATTAGTGTTTTCATGAACGTGTTTAACGTTCACTCCAACCGTAGCGCAGTCAACGGTTTGGTGAAAGAGATTCAGTATTTCCCTGGCAAGTTTGTGAATGCCGATTTAGATAAAGCTTCAACTGAGAATGAGCGCAATGCCGTTGTGATTGATGCTAATGGCCAAATCGTGACTCTCGTTCAGGTTGCAGGCTTAATTGCTCGCCGCATTCTTTGCTATATCCACGTTGGTGATAGGCTTAAGGCTGGTGAGCGTTATGGTTTTATTCGCTTTGGCTCCCGTGTCGATGTATATTTGCCATTAACAGCTGAGCCTTTGGTTAGTGTTGGCGACAAGGTCTTTGCTACTAATACCGCATTGGCTCGTTTACCTGGCTTAGATTAATTTAGCCGCCTTTACTGGGAACAATCTTTGACTACATTTCGCCGTCGTGGCCGTATCGATCGCAGTCGCTTAGCCCGAGCCCGCACTGATCGCACTCAAGATGAGTGGGCGGAAGACCTCAGTGATGGAGTCGATTTCGAGGTAGAAGAGTTGCATGTAGATAAGCCGCGTAAACGTAGTAAAGGCATTTACCTGTTGCCCAATGCATTTACTACTGCGGCCTTGTTCTGTGGTTTCTTTGCTATCGTCAATGCGATGAACCACCAGTTTGAGATGGCTGCTATTGCTATCTTTGCTTCACTAGTTTTAGATGGCATGGATGGTCGCGTTGCCCGCATGACTAATACCCAAAGTGCCTTCGGTGAGCAGTACGACTCTTTAGCAGATATGGTGTCCTTTGGCGTGGCTCCCGCTTTAGTTGCTTACGAATGGGCCTTAAAAGATTTGGGTAAGTGGGGCTGGCTAGCCGCCTTTACTTACTGTGCAGGCGCTGCTTTGCGTTTGGCGCGTTTTAATGTGAACACTGGCGTTGTCGATAAGAAGTTCTTCCAGGGCTTGCCAAGCCCAGCCGCCGGTTCTTTGATGGCGGGTTTCATCTGGTTAGCAGATGACAATAAGATCCCAGTGCGCGATAGTGCTATTCCTTGGATTACCTTCTTCTTGGCGGTCTACGCTGGCCTAACGATGGTGTCCAATGCTCGCTTCTATAGCGGCAAGGCCTTAGATGTGCGCTACCGCGTGCCCTTTGGTGTGATGGTCTTGATGATTCTCACCTTTGTGCTGATCTCCTCCAATCCTCCCTTGACCTTGTTCGGCCTCTTCGTGGTGTATTCCATCTCTGGGTATGTCATTTGGGCTTGGGAGCATCTCAGCGGGCGCCGTTTTAGCTAATTTGGAATATTTAGGTTATATTTAATCCATGTTCATGAATTTCTCACCTCTTTCTAGCCTTCTTCTGCTAGCACTAAGCCTACAGCTTGGGGCAGGTAAGGCCTGAGTTAATGAGATTAAAGTAATTCATTAGCCGCCACATACCAGCCCCAGCAAATTGCTGGGGTTTTTGTTTCTAGAATTGGTAATTAGTAAACGTAATTCAGCAGTAAATGTCATTAAGCAATATTGAACCGGAGAGTAGTGATGAGCGACAAAGTAATCATTTTTGACACCACCTTACGTGATGGCGAACAATCGCCTGGCGCTTCGATGACCAAAGACGAGAAGGTTCGGATTGCCCGCCAATTAGAGCGCCTTAAGGTGGATGTGATTGAGGCTGGATTTGCAGCAAGCTCAGAAGGTGACTTTCAAGCGATTTCTGCAGTTGCTGCAGCAGTGAAGGACTCGATTGTTTGCTCACTCGCACGCGCTAACGATAAAGACATTACCCGTGCTGCCGATGCTTTGAAGGCTGCTAAAGCAAAACGCATTCATGCGTTCTTAGCAACCAGTCCATTGCATATGGCCGTGAAATTGCGCATGTCTCCTGAAGAGGTGTTGGAGCAGGCTAAACGCTCCATTCGTTTTGCTAGAAACTTGGCTGATGATGTTGAGTTCTCTGCCGAAGACGGCTATCGCTCAGAAATGGATTTCTTGTGCAGAGT
This sequence comes from Polynucleobacter aenigmaticus, assembly GCF_002206635.1. Taxonomy (GTDB): domain Bacteria; phylum Pseudomonadota; class Gammaproteobacteria; order Burkholderiales; family Burkholderiaceae; genus Polynucleobacter; species Polynucleobacter aenigmaticus. The sequence goes on from NZ_NGUO01000011.1 coordinate 138,894, forward strand.
AGTTGAGGCGGTGATTAAAGAAGGCGCTACAACGATCAATATTCCTGATACCGTGGGTTATGCGACCCCAGAGTTATATGGCGAGTTTATTAAAACCTTGCGTACCCGTGTACCCAACTCTGATAAAGCGGTGTGGTCAGTGCACTGCCATAACGACTTAGGAATGGCAGTTGCTAACTCCTTGGCAGGCGTCAAGATTGGTGGAGCGCGTCAAATTGAGTGCACTATTAATGGTTTGGGTGAGCGCGCTGGCAACACCGCTTTGGAAGAAATTGTGATGGCTTTGCGTACTCGCCAGGATTACTTCGATATGGTGTGCGGTATCGATGCTACCCAGATAGTTCCGGCCTCTAAGTTGGTTTCTCAGATTACGGGATTTGTAGTTCAGCCTAATAAGGCGGTTGTTGGTGCCAATGCCTTTGCACACACCTCAGGTATTCATCAGGATGGCATCTTAAAGAATCGCGATACCTATGAAATCATGCGCGCAGAAGATGTAGGTTGGGCCGCCAATAAGATTGTCTTGGGTAAGTTATCTGGACGTAATGCTTTCAAGCAACGCTTACAAGAGTTAGGCATTGCGATTGAGGCAGAAGCAGATCTGAATGAAGCCTTTGTGCGCTTCAAAACATTGGCTGATCAAAAATCGGAAATTTTTGATGAGGACATTATTGCAATCATGTCAGACTCTGCAGCAGCTGAAGAAGGTGAGTTTTATAAATTCATATCCTTGAGCCAGCATTCTGAAACTGGCGAACGCCCAAAATCAAAAGTCACCTTCCGAGTTGGCGATAAAGAGGCTAGTTCTGAGGCTGAAGGCAATGGCCCTGTAGATGCAAGCTTAAATGCAATTGAAGAAATCGTGAAGAGTGGGGCAGAGCAGTTGCTCTACTCAGTTAATGCGATTACTTCTGGAACTCAATCGCAAGGCGAGGTTACTGTGCGTCTCGCTAAAGGTGGTCGCATCGTCAATGGCGTTGGCACTGATCCAGACATTATTGCTGCGTCAGCCAAGGCTTACTTGTCGGCGTTGAACAAGTTGCATGATCCTAGCCAAGTTAAGCTTAATGCGCAGATGACGCCTTAAGAAGTTCTAGGTGACATCTGGAAACCGATCTCTTTATTTATTGAGATCGGTGTTTTTATAATACTTGGTGCCTTTGCCTGTGATTTCAGCGGCAATACCTGAGTCTGTGAGTTGATACATCAGAACGCCAGGCGCGACTAGAGCGGCATCTTGGTAGGCATCGCCATTGGCTTCATATTTGGCTGCTGCGGTGACTTGACCGCCAAATGTCCATCCAGAGTTCACAAAATCATTGAGCGCTGCTTGCGTTTGAAAGATAAAAATATTTTGGAATGACTTGATTCCTAAGCCTAGGCCAGCCTGAACTTCAGCCATGTTCATGTAAATGGGTTTAGCCCTATTCTTTTGAATAACAACACCACTACCTGTGCCGCCACCGGCAATCAAAATCTTCATGCCAAAGTTGCTGAAGGTGGCGTAGCCAACAGACTTATCGATAAGCTCTTTAGCTTTGGGTTGCGCTTGATAGAGCGCCTGCAGAGTGTCATCACTCTTCTTTAGAATTTCCTGGCGCTGCTCGGCAACCGTTTTGTCGGTGCCAAAAATATTGGAAAATTGTGCAAAGCTGCTCAGTGGGAATAGGGCTAATAGACTATAGGCTAATAGACGAATGATTTGGGCTTGCATTGATTTTCCCTTGCAGTATTTTGGGCATTAAATAATTCCATCTTTATACTCTATTGAGCTTTCTAGACCAATAACTATCTACTATGTCACCACTGATTCGTCTCATCTTTGTTCTCCTTATGCTTGCATTGGCGGGGTGCAGCAGCCTGCAGCGTAAAGCGGCAGTGCCATCGCAACAGATGGGGCAGGCTCAAATCGCCGGCTTATCTGGCGTGAGATATATGGTCGCCAGTCAATCTAGCATTGATCAAATGGCTGAGGATGTTCAGGCGGGGTTTAAGGTCAGAAGTGAGGCAACATTAAATGGATCCGCAAATTACTTGTCACTATCTGGCGGTGGCGACGATGGGGCGTATGGTGCGGGACTTCTGATCGGTTGGTCCGATCGTGGTGATCGTCCACAATTTAATCTAGTTACCGGCATTAGTACGGGCGCCTTAATTGCGCCATTTGCGTTTATGGGGAAAGAATACGATCCCGCGCTGCGTCATGTTTATACCCAAGTTGGCCCAAAAGATATCTTTATTGAGCGCGGGCTGATCTCCGGAATTCTGGGGGATGGGCTATCGGACACCGCACCGCTATATCAGTTGATATCTCAATTCGTTGATGAGGAATTCTTTAAAAAGGTGGCTTATGAGTACACCACCAAAAATCGTTGGCTATTGATCGGCACCACCAATTTAGATGCTGGCGTACCTGTGGTCTGGAATATGGGAAAGATTGCCAGTCTTGGCACGCCCGAGGCTCTCGATCTTTTTAGAAGGATCATGCTCGCCTCTGCCTCTATTCCTGGGGCGTTTTCTCCGGTGATGTTTGATTTTGAGGTTGCCGGTCAAAGCTTTCAGGAGATGCACGTGGATGGCGGGGCCATAACTCAAGTGTTTCTGTATCCCAGCGCCTTATCTCAGCGGGCAGCAGAGCTCAATTTAAAGCTCCAAAAGCAGCGAAATGCTTACATTATTCGCAATTCTCGCCTAGATCCAGAGTGGCGTGAGACGGAGCGGGGCACCCTCAGCATCATTCAGAGAGCGATCTCTAGCATGATTCAGACTGGGGATCTCTACCGGATTTATCACACCACCCAGCTTGATGGAGTCAGTTTCAACTTGGCTTTTATCCAGGTAAGCAGAAAAGAAAACCCCTTGCTTTAGCTGGAGGATGAATTTTCGATTTGCTTGCCAACAATTAAATTGCCTATTGCCTAATGCTTACTACTGTATATAATTACAGTATGTCAGAAAGTACTCCGATTGCTATTAGAACGCTACGGCTGCGTATTAAAGATAAGCACGCTAAGATGCTCTGCACTCAGGCTCGTGAAGTCAATTTCGTTTGGAACTTCATTAACGAGCTTTCCGAAAAACATACGCGCCATACTGGCAAATTCTTCTCAGCTTATGACCTTAACGCATACACCACTGGTGCCAGCAAAGAGGGTTTGAGCCTGCACAGCCAAACCATACAAGCGATCAATGAGGAGTTTGTTACTCGTCGGATTCAGTTTCGCAAGCTACGCCTCTCGTGGCGCAAAAGTGGCGGCACAAGGCGCTCTCTTGGCTGGATTCCGATTAAAAAATCGGTTATTCGCTATCGCAACGGCCAGCTTTACTACCAAGGCCAAGCAATAAGCCTATGGGATTCATACGGCCTAGCGGATTATGAACTGGGTTCTGGCACTTTCTCGGAAGACTCTCGTGGTCGCTGGTATTTCAACACCACGGTCAAAGTAGAGAAGAAGCCCAATACCGCCACCAAATCCATCGGCATTGATCTTGGGCTCAAAGAATGTGCCGTAGCCTCTGACGGCCAACGTCTTGTTGGTCGTCATTACCGCAAACTGGAAAGTAGGCTCGGCATGGCACAAAGAGCTAATAAGAAGTCCTTAGTCAAAGCGATTCATGCCAAGATCAAGAATCGTCGTAAAGACGAGCTCCACAAGTTCTCGACCATGCTGACGCAGCACTATGGGGCAATATTTGTTGGAAATGTATCCAGTAGCAAACTCATCAAAACCAAGATGGCTAAATCCACGCTCGATGCGGGTTGGTCATCACTCAAAACCATGTTGGAATATAAAAGCGATTGCGCTGGCGTGATGTATGAGGAAGTCAATGAGAGCAATACAACCCAGACTTGTTCGTACTGTGGCTCTATAGCCGTCAGCAGTCCGAAAGGTAGAGCAGGACTTGGAATAAGAGAATGGACTTGTTCAGATTGTGGTTCGGTCAATGACCGTGACCTCAATGCGGCCAGGAATATTCTTGCGCGAGGACATTCGCGTCTAGCTTTAGGAATCCCCTTCCCTTTCGCAGTAATATCGTGCTTTAGCACTTAGATTGCTGGCGAAGACCTTCAGGGTCTTGGGGAGGGGAGGATGTCAACGGGCCAGACTTCAAATTTCCGCACCAGACTGAGTTTGACACCGCTTACATGAAGGCGCTGTTCGAATATGGCTATCAGCAGGGTCTTAGCGGTAAGGAGTGGCAAAAGTACCCACCGGGCTATAAGAGGGGATTTGATGAAGAATTGCCTAAAAAATAGGCATTTCCAGTCATTTTTATCATCATTTTCATATAAATCAAGAGCTTGCCCAGATATTCGGTGCTCAACCCCTATTTGAGTGCCCAGCCCTTGAGCAAGGGATTTAAGGCGGATCTGCTACAATTCGAGGGCTTTGATTCTTAAAGCTTTTTTGTTTTATTTGATTAATAAGTGCACGACACGAATTGGGTGAAAGCTCAGGTGTTCGCAAGTAAGGAGTATGAAAATGGCAGTTGCTGATATTAAAACGGCGGAAATCGTCAAAGATAATGCGCGTAGCGCAAACGATACGGGTAGCCCTGAAGTTCAAGTTTCATTGTTAACGGCCCGCATCAATGAATTAACCCCCCATTTCAAAGTTAACGCTAAAGATCATCACAGCCGTCGTGGTTTGTTGAAGATGGTTTCACGTCGTCGTCGCCTCTTGGATTACCTCAAGGGTAAGGATTTGGGTCGCTATCGTGCATTGATTGAGAAATTAGGTCTCCGTAAGTAATTCTTATCGGTATTGCAATGCCATCTATCTTAGGGTTGTTTCGTAACAGAATCAGTCTTAAGCAGATGGCATGTTTTTTGGGCGCTTCAAGATTATTTGTATAGGGGATCGTGTCATTCCAATGAGTTTCTGGGTTTGCGAACTCAGTGTCTCCCTGGAATGGCATCCCTTGTAGTCTTCAATCGCTCCAGTGTTGTCGTGACACTGCTTTATCCCACGACAAGCGTGAAATCCATGTGGCTTTTACGTGAACAATTTGGAGAAGATCAGAATGTCTATATTTAATAAAGCAGTAAAAACGTTTCAATGGGGCAGCCATCAGGTAACGATGGAAACAGGCGAGATCGCTCGTCAAGCCGGCGGTGCCGTCATCGTGAACATCGAGGACACTGTAGTTATGGCTACAGTAGTGGCTTCTAAGTCCGCTAAGCCAGGCCAGTCTTTTTTCCCATTGACTGTTGATTACCTCGAAAAAACGTACGCCGCAGGAAAAATCCCTGGCGGCTTCTTCCGTCGCGAAGGTCGTCCATCAGAAGGTGAGACATTGATCTCCCGTTTGATCGATCGCCCATTACGTCCATTATTCCCAGAAGGCTTCTTAAACGAAGTTCAGGTGGTAATTCATGTGTTGTCTATCAACCCTGATGTTCCTTCAGATATTCCTGCATTGATCGCTTCTTCAGCAGCATTGGCTATTTCAGGTATTCCATTTGCTGGCCCAGTTGGCGCAGCACGTGTTGGTTACGTTAACGGTGAATACCTCTTGAACCCAACTCGTACAGAGCAGGCTACTAGCGAGATGGATTTGATCGTAGCTGGTACACAAGCTGCTGTGTTGATGGTTGAGTCAGAAGCCAATCAATTATCTGAAGAAATCATGTTGGGTGCAGTTGTATATGGTCATGACCAAATGCAAACTGCTATCAACGCAATTAATGAATTAGTAACCGAAGCTGGCAAGCCAGAGTGGGATTGGACTGCTGCTCCTAAAGATGAGCCGTTCATTGCTAAAGTAACTGCATTGGCTGAAGCGCCTTTGCGTGAGGCTTATCAGATTCGTCAAAAAGGTGCGCGTTCAGACAAGCTTAAAGAGACTACTAAAACAGTATTGGCTAAGCTAGCTGAAGAGGGTGATGTAGATGCGGTTGCTGTTAACGACATCATGTTTGAAATCGAAGCGAAGATTGTTCGTAGCCAGATTTTGAATGGTGAGCCACGTATTGATGGTCGTGATACTCGTACTGTTCGTCCAATTGAAATTCGTAATGGCGTATTGCCGCGTACACACGGTTCAGCTTTGTTTACCCGTGGTGAAACACAGGCTCTCGTAGTTGCTACTTTAGGCACAGCACGTGATGAACAGATCATCGATGCGCTCGAAGGTGAGTACCGTGATCGCTTCATGTTCCACTACAACATGCCTCCGTTCGCAACTGGTGAAACTGGTCGCGTAGGAAGCCCTAAGCGTCGTGAAATTGGTCACGGTCGTTTGGCTAAACGTGCATTGATTCCAGTGTTGCCAAGCGCAGAAGACTTCGCTTACAGCATTCGTGTTGTTTCAGAAATCACTGAGTCCAATGGCTCCTCATCCATGGCTTCCGTTTGTGGTGGCTGTTTGGCAATGATGGACGCTGGCGTTCCAGTTAAAGCGCACGTTGCTGGTGTAGCAATGGGCTTGATTTTGGATGGCAACCGTTTTGCTGTGTTGACCGATATCTTGGGTGATGAAGATCACTTGGGCGATATGGACTTCAAAGTAGCTGGTACAGCTAACGGTATTACTGCTTTGCAAATGGATATCAAGGTTCAAGGTATCACTAAAGAAATTATGCAAGTTGCTTTGGCTCAAGCCAAAGAAGGCCGTTTGCACATTTTGAGCAAGATGCAAGAAGCAATGGGTTCAGTTCGCACTGAATTGTCTGCTCATGCTCCACGCATGGTTTCTTTCAAGATTCATCCAGACAAGATTCGTGAAGTAATCGGTAAGGGCGGCGCAACAATTCAAGCCTTGACTAAGGAAACGGGTTGCAGCATCGACATTAAAGATGACGGCACTGTAACGATTGCTTCTACAAGTGCTGAAGGCATGGCTGAAGCTAAGGCCCGTATCGAAGGTATTACTGCTGAAGCTGAAGTAGGCAAGATCTACGAAGGTCCAGTTGTGAAATTGCTCGAATTCGGTGCTTTGGTAAACATTCTTCCAGGTAAAGACGGTCTCTTGCATATCTCAGAAATTTCAAATGAGCGTGTAAAAGAAGTTAAAGACTATTTGCAAGAAGGCCAGGTAGTTCGCGTGAAATTGTTAGCTGCTGATGAGCGTGGTCGTTTGCGTTTATCTCTCAAGGCTGCAATGGCTGATGAGGGCGGCACGATTGCTCCTTTAGCTGGCGCAACAGAGGCTACAGCTGAAGTGGCTACTGAAGTTGCTCCATCTACTGGCGAAACTGCTTAAGTAAAGTCACGAGCGGGACTGTTCATATGCGCGTAATGGAAATCAAAGAGTTTGGCGCACCAGAAATGTTGGTGCCCGCGACTCGTCCTGATCCAGTAGCTCCGGCTGCTGCAACGGGCGAGATCTTGATTAAGGTAATTGCTGCGGGCATTAATCGCCCAGACGTCTTACAGCGTAAAGGCCATTACCCAGTACCAGCAGGCGCATCTGATATTCCCGGTCTTGAAGTCGCTGGTGAAATTGTCGGTGGTGACTTAGCGCACGCTGACAATCTCTTCGGCCTCAAGGTTGGCGATAAAGTTTGTGCGCTTGTGCAAGGCGGTGGTTACGCAGAATTATGTACCGCCCCCATTGCGCAGTGTCTACCTTATCCAAAAGGTTTTACTGATCAAGAAGCTGCCGCATTGCCAGAAACTTTCTATACCGTGTGGAGCAATGTCTTCATGCGTGGCGAACTTTCTGAGGGCGAAACTTTGTTGGTGCAAGGCGGCTCAAGTGGCATTGGAGTAACGGCTATTTTGATCGCCAAAGCTCTAGGTCATCAAGTATTTGTTACAGCCGGCACAGACGAGAAGTGCGCTGCTTGCGTAGCTCTAGGTGCCGACTTGGCGATTAACTACAAGACACAAGATTTTGTAGAGGAAGTGAAAAAAGCTACAGATGGTAAGGGTGTCAATGTCGTACTCGACATGGTTACCGGTGCTTACGTCCAAAAAGAAATCGATTGCTTAGCTGATGATGGTCGCATCGTGATCATTGCGATTATGGGTGGTTCAAAGGCTGAAGTAAATACAGGTCAAATTCTGCGTCGTCGTTTAACGATTACTGGATCAACCTTGCGTCCACGTCCAGTTTCATTCAAGAAGCAAATTACACAGCAACTACACGCACGCATCTGGCCATTGCTAGATGCTGGCAAGTTAAAGCCAGTGATTTACAAGACATTTACTTTGGACCAAGCGGCAGATGCCCATCGTTTGATGGAGTCTTCTGAGCACGTTGGCAAGATTGTTTTAACTGTTTAAGTGTTGAGCTAGATCTTATGCGTCCACTCACGGTTATCGGCAATTGGAAAATGAACGGCAGTCTTGCAAGTAATGCGAGCTGGGTTAAGACTGTTTGCCGTGGCATGGAGCAGGGCATGCCTGCGGGTCGTAAGTATGCAGTTTGCGTTCCAACCCCGTATTTGGCGCAGTGTGGCGAATTAATTCATGACTGCTCTTTGGCGTTCTTAAGTATGGGCGCTCAAGATGTCTCCGCTTTTGCTTCTGGAGCTTATACCGGTGAAGTGGCTGCATCTATGCTCAAAGAGCTGGCTTGTACCTATGTCATTGTTGGGCATTCAGAGCGTCGCCAGTATTTTCAGGAAACTGATGAGCAAGTTGCTGAGAAGGCCCTTCAGGTTCTCGATAATGGGATGATTCCAGTGATTTGTGTTGGTGAGTCTGCGGATGAGCGTAACTCAGGTCGTGAGGTTGAGGTTGTTAGAGGTCAAATTTCTAAGCAGGTGGCTATATTGCAAGATCGTTTGGCTGACTGTTTGATTGCTTACGAGCCTATTTGGGCTATCGGCACAGGTAAGGTCGCGAGCGCTCAGCTTGCCCAAGAGATGCATCGGGCAATTCGCTTGCAGTTGGCAGAGTTTGATGAAGATGTAGCGTCCCATGTGGGAATTTTGTATGGCGGTAGCGTTAAACCTGACAATGCCGTTGAACTATTTGCAATGCCAGATATTGATGGTGGATTGATTGGGGGCGCTTCATTGAGCCCGCAGGATTTTCTGGCCATTTGTCAGGCCTAGATTTTTTATTTGGAGATAAGCCATGGAATGGTTTAAGACTTTATTGATTGTTTTGCAGGTGATTTCAGCTTTGGCTGTGATCTTGCTCGTTTTGCTTCAGCAGGGTAAAGGTGCCGACATGGGCGCCGCTTTTGGATCTGGTTCCTCTGGTAGCCTTTTTGGCGCCAGTGGTTCTGCCAATTTCCTGTCGCACACAACGGCTATTTTTGCGGGCGTCTTTTTCGTCTGCACTTTAGGGCTCACTTGGATTGGCAATAAGAAGGAAGTTAGTCCTGGTATTTTGTCTGGCACTGTAGCTCCTGTTGTGGCTCCTGCTGCTGCACCAGTTGCCCCTGTTCAGGATCCGACTAAGCCAGCAGTTCCGAAGTAAAAAATTGGGTTTTCAGTAGCTTCTACCCCCATTTTTGGGGTGGTTGGGTAGTGCAATGCAGTAGAATTGACGAGTTTTACAAGATGCCGACGTGGTGGAATTGGTAGACACGCTATCTTGAGGGGGTAGTGGCTTAGGCTGTGCGAGTTCGAGTCTCGCCGTCGGCACCAAATTGTAGAATTTGTAGTTGTTTTTGCTGTAAATATAGGCTTTATGTAGTGGAGTAATTGATAACTTGTAGCTTATTAGAATTTACCGGACGAATGAATCAGGGCCATTTTGAATCTCGCTAATTACTTTCCCGTTCTGCTTTTTATCCTCGTAGGTATTGGGGTTGGTTTAGTGCCCATGTTCCTCGGAAAAATCTTGGCTCCTTCGAAGCCAGACGCTGAAAAACTGTCGCCATACGAGTGCGGTTTCGAGGCCTTCGAAGATGCACGTATGAAATTCGACGTGCGTTACTACCTCATTGCCATCCTGTTTATCTTATTTGACTTAGAAACTGCATTCCTATTTCCTTGGGGTGTAGCTTTGCGTGATATTGGTTGGTTTGGCTACGCCTCTATGGTGATTTTCTTGTTGGAATTCATCGTAGGTTTCGTTTATATCTGGAAAAAGGGCGCTCTCGACTGGGAGTGATAGATATGGCACTAGAAGGCGTTCTTAAAGAGGGATTTGTTACCACGACTGCAGATCAGTTAATTAACTGGACTCGTAATGGTTCTCTGTGGCCAATGACATTTGGTCTTGCTTGCTGTGCAGTTGAAATGATGCATGCCGGCGCTTCCCGTTATGACTTGGATCGTTTTGGAGTGGTTTTCCGCCCATCGCCACGTCAATCAGATCTCATGATTGTTGCCGGCACCTTGTGCAACAAGATGGCACCGGCTTTGCGTAAGGTTTATGACCAGATGCCAGAGCCACGTTGGGTAATCTCCATGGGCTCCTGCGCCAACGGCGGCGGTTATTACCATAACTCGTATTCAGTAGTGCGCGGTTGTGACCGCATTGTGCCGGTGGATATTTATGTCCCTGGCTGCCCCCCAACAGCAGAAGCGTTGATCTACGGAATTATTCAGTTGCAGTCCAAGATCGCTCGCACTAGTACGATTGCGCGGAAGGCTTAAACCATGTCAGATCGTTTAGTTCAACTTGCGGCAAACTTAGAAAAAGTTCTAGGTAAGCGGGCTCATTCTATTGAGATCGCCTTGGGCGAAGTAACTGTGGTCGTGAATGCAGACACTTATTTTGAATCCGCCATGCTCTTGCGCGATGAGCCTTCATTGGCTTTCGAGCAATTGATTGATTTATGTGGTGTTGACTATCAAGATTTCCGCGACGGTGCTTGGGTTGGCCAACGTTTTGCTGCTGTAACGCATCTCTTGTCTTTGGCACATAACTGGCGTTTGCGCGTGCGCGTATTCGCTCCAGAGGATTCTTACCCAGTTGTTGCTTCGCTGACACCGGTTTGGGCTGCAGCCAATTGGTTTGAGCGTGAAGCGTTTGATCTTTACGGCATCCTGTTTGATGGCCATGAAGATTTACGTCGCATTTTGACTGACTACGGTTTTATCGGTCACCCATTTAGAAAAGATTTCCCAATTTCTGGCAACGTAGAAATGCGCTATGACCCAGAATTGAAGCGCGTCGTGTATCAGCCCGTCACGATTGAAGCGCGCGAGATTACGCCACGTATCGTGCGCGAAGAGCAGTACGGAGGCCCGGTTTAAGTCATGGCACAAATTAAGAACTACACCCTCAATTTTGGTCCTCAGCATCCTGCGGCACACGGCGTATTACGTCTAGTGCTGGAGTTGGATGGTGAAGTCATTCAGCGCGCTGATCCGCATATTGGTTTATTGCACCGCGCCACTGAAAAATTAGCAGAGACGCGTACTTGGATTCAGAACGTTCCGTATATGGATCGTTTGGACTATGTATCGATGATGGCAAATGAGCATGCTTACGTGATGGCGATTGAAAAGTTGCTACAGGTAGATGTGCCATTGCGTGCGCAATACATTCGTGTGATGTTTGATGAGTTAACTCGTTTACTCAACCACCTTTTGTGGATTGGTTGTCATGGCTTGGACGTTGGTGCCATGGCTGTGTTTTTGTATGCCTTCCGCGATCGTGAGGATATTTTCGATATGTACGAAGCGGTATCTGGCGCTCGTATGCATGCTGCTTACTACCGTCCAGGTGGCGTCTACCGCGACCTGCCAACACAAATGGCGCAGTACTCCCAATCAAAGATTCGCAGCACTTCTGCGATCAAGCGTTTAAACGAAAACCGTAGCGGAACATTGTTGGATTTCATTGAAGAGTTCTCAGGACGCTTTGATGGAAATGTGGATGAGTATTGCAACCTCTTAACGGATAACCGTATTTGGAAGCAGCGCTTGGTTGGCATTGGTGTTGTAACTCCTGAGCGTGCTTTGCAGCTCGGTTTCACTGGTCCAATGTTGCGTGGCTCAGGCATTGAGTGGGACTTGCGCAAGAAGCAGCCTTATGAAACTTACGACAAACTCGATTTTGATATTCCGGTGGGTGTCAATGGCGACTCTTACGATCGTTATCTGGTTCGCATGGAAGAAATGCGTCAATCCAATCACATCATTAAGCAGTGCATAACTTGGCTTAAAGCAAATGATGGCCCCGTCATGAGTGACAACCATAAAGTGTCTCCACCGAAGCGTGTGGACATGAAGACCAATATGGAAGAGTTGATTCATCACTTCAAACTCTTTACTGAAGGCATGCACGTTCCTGATGGTGAGGCTTACTCCGCTATTGAGCATCCAAAAGGTGAGTTTGGTATTTACTTGATTTCTGATGGCGCTAATAAGCCATACCGCATGAAAATTCGTGCTCCAGGATTTGTGCATCTTTCCGCAATGGATGAGATGTCACGTGGCCATATGTTGGCCGATGCTGTAACTATTATTGGTACCCAAGATATTGTATTCGGGGAGATTGACCGCTAATACAGCGCGCCAAGGATTAATTCATGACAACAACTCTTCAACTATCCGACAAAACGCTCGCAGACATTGCGCGCAATGTCGCGAAATACCCCCCAGAGCATAAGCAATCTGCTGTGATGGCTTGTTTAATTGCTGCCCAAACCGAAGTAGGTTGGGTGTCACCTGAGGTGATTACTACGATTGCGCAAATTTTGGAAATGCCAACGATTGCAGTTGATGAAGTGGCTACTTTCTACAATATGTATGACACCAAGCCGATTGGTAAGTACAAGTTAGTGATCTGCACCAACTTGCCTTGCCAGTTAACTCATGGTGAAACTGCCGCAACGTATTTAAAAGAAACTTTAGGTATTGGCTACAACGAGACAACGCCCTGTGGCACCTTCACCTTGAAAGAGGGTGAGTGCATGGGTGCTTGCGGGGATTCTCCAGTAATGCTGGTGAACAACAAGCGCATGTGTAGCTTTATGAGTAAAGAAAAGATTGACGCTCTGTTAAATGAACTCCGTGCAGAAGGGAAAGCAGCATGACCAGCTTGCACGATAGACACATTAAGCCTTTGATCCTGGCGGGATTGAATGGTGAGAACTGGCGTTTAAAGGATTACGAGAGCCGTGGCGGATATCAACAACTGCGTCGCATCATTAATGACAAAGTTGCACCAGATGCCATCATTGCTGAATTAAAGGCATCATCATTACGGGGTCGCGGAGGCGCAGGCTTCCCAACCGGATTGAAGTGGAGCTTTATGCCCCGCCAATTTCCAGGTCAAAAGTATTTAGTTTGTAATAGTGACGAAGGTGAGCCGGGAACATTTAAAGACCGCGACATCATGCGTTACAACCCGCATGCCTTGATTGAGGGCATGATCATTGGTGCGTACACCATGGGCATTACAACCGGTTACAACTATATCCACGGTGAAATCTGGGAAGTCTATTCTCGCTTTGAAGAAGCTCTTGAAGAAGCTCGCGCTGCTGGTTATCTTGGTGACAAGATCCTAGGAAGTGATTTCAACTTCCAATTACATGCCGCCCCAGGTTGGGGTGCTTACATCTGCGGCGAAGAGACCGCTCTCTTGGAATCGCTTGAAGGTAAGAAGGGTCAACCTCGCTTTAAGCCGCCATTCCCAGCTAGCTTTGGTTTATATGGCAAGCCAACCACGATTAACAACACAGAAACTTTTGCAGCCGTGCCATTCATTATGGCCATTGGTGGTCCAGCTTATTTAGAGCTGGGTAAGCCAAACAACGGCGGTACGAAGATTTTTTCCATCTCTGGCGATGTAACTTATCCGGGTAACTATGAGATTCCATTGGGCACTCCGTTTGCAGAGCTACTAAAGCTTGCTGGCGGTATGCGTGATGGCATTCCATTGAAGGCAGTTATTCCCGGGGGATCCTCTGCTCCGGTGATTCCTGGTGCTCAGATGATGGAGTTGACTATGGATTACGACAGCATTGCAAAAGCAGGTTCGATGTTGGGATCTGGCGCGGTCATTGTGATGAATGAAACTCGCTGCATGGTGCGCGCCTTAGAGCGCCTGTCCTATTTTTATCACGAAGAGTCATGCGGTCAGTGCACCCCATGCCGTGAGGGTACGGGTTGGTTGTGGCGCATCGTCCATCGTATTGAGCATGGTGAAGGTCGTCCAGAAGATTTAGATTTATTGAACGATGTAGCGGCAAATATTCAGGGTCGCACGATTTGCGCATTGGGTGATGCGGCTGCAATGCCAGTTCGTGGCATGTTGAAGCATTACATGGATGAATTTGCGTATCACGTAGAACATAAGCGCTGCTTAGATTCTGCAAAACCTTTATAAGACATTGAGCACGGGACATCTTAAAGTGAGCATGGTTGAAATCGAATTAGATGGTAAGGCAGTAGAAGTTCCGCAAGGTTCGATGGTGATGCACGCCGCGAACAAGCTCGGCACTTATATCCCTCACTTTTGCTATCACAAGAAATTATCTATCGCCGCTAACTGCCGTATGTGTTTGGTGGAAGTGGAGAAGGCACCAAAACCATTGCCAGCCTGTGCAACACCAGTAACGCAAGGCATGAAGGTATTTACGCATTCCGCTAAAGCAGTTGAAGCGCAGCGCTCCGTCATGGAGTTCCTCCTCATCAACCATCCTTTAGATTGCCCAATTTGCGATCAAGGTGGTGAGTGCCAATTACAAGATTTAGCGGTAGGTTACGGTAAATCGAATTCACGCTATGAAGAAGAGAAGCGGGTTGTATTTCATAAGAATGTAGGCCCATTGATCTCCATGCAGGAGATGACCCGTTGTATTCATTGCACACGTTGCGTTCGTTTCGGCCAAGAAGTGGCTGGCGTGATGGAATTGGGTATGGTCAATCGTGGCGAGCATTCTGAAATCACTACTTTCACAGGTCAAACAATTGATTCAGAGTTGTCTGGAAATATGATTGACTTGTGCCCAGTCGGCGCATTGACTAGTAAGCCATTCCGCTACGCTGCGCGTACCTGGGAATTAGGTCGTAAGCGTTCCGTAAGTCCGCATGATAGTTTGGGTGCGAATTCAACCATCCAAACTAAAGCAAACAAAGTAATGCGTGTGGTTGCCTTAGAAAATGACGCCATTAATGAATGCTGGATTAGCGATCGCGATCGTTTTTCCTATGAGGGTTTAAATAGTGCAGACCGCGTAACTACGCCTATGGTGAAGCAGGGTGGCCAGTGGTTAGAAACTGACTGGGAATCCGCTTTGGATTATGTAGCCCGCTCACTCAAAACGATTGTTTCAGAGAGTGGTCCTGAAGCGGTTGCGGCATTAGCGCACCCCATTTCTACTACTGAAGAATTGCATCTGTTGCAAAAATTGATTCGTGGCTTAGGCTCCAATCAAGTTGAAACCCGTTTGCGTCAAACTGACGTAAAAGGTGCAGCATCTACCCCTTGGTTGGGTATGCCAATCGCCCAATTGAGTGAATTAGATCGCGCTTTGGTGATTGGAAGCTTCTTACGCAAGGATCAGCCATTGATTGCTGTTCGATTGCGTGCTGGTGCTAAACGTGGCTTACAAGTCCTTCGCATTGATGCGGGTGGCGATGATTGGCTGATTCCAGCTACCGGTATTGCTACAACTCCGAGTGCATGGCTCAATTCATTAAGCGAAGTCGCATTGGCGGTTGCTAAAGCGAAGTCTGTCTCTGCACCTGCTGGCACATTTAATTTACCGGTTTCTGCTACTGCACAAAAGATTGCTGATAGCTTGCTTTCCGGTACGAAAGCAGCTGTATTGTTTGGTTCAGCTGCGATCGCACATCCTCATGCATCCGATTTGCATGTGTTGGCGCAATTCATTGCGGAACAAACAGGCGCTACCTTTGGTTTCTTGCCGGTTGGCGGTAATGCTGTAGGTGCAAGTTTGGTTAATGCTAATGGCGCTGGCGTTGGCTCTGTGCTTTCTGGCGATCGCCGTGCTGTGCTTCTGATGAATATCGAGCCAGGTGCGGATTTGCCAAATCCAGCGCAAGCACGCGCTGCTTTGGCTAAAGCTCACACTGTGATTGCTTTGAGTGCCTATAAGAGTACAGACATCTTGGAAGTGGCCGATGTCATTCTGCCGATCTCCACCTTTACAGAAACAGTGTCTACTTTTGTCAATGCAGAAGGATGCGCTCAAACCATTCAGCCTGCCGTGAAGCCTTTGGGTGATTCACGTCCAGCATGGAAAGTCTTGCGCGTACTCGGCGGCTTATTGGATTTAGATGGCTTCCTATTCAATATGCCGGAGGAAGTTTTAGGTGAAGCGCTTGGTGAAAATTACTGCACCAAGTTAAGTAACCAATCTACTGCCGCTGGATTGGTTAACGTTAACTTGGCTCCATTGAGTGGTTTAGAGCGCTTATCGGACGTTGGCATTTATGCTGGCGATCAAATTGTGCGCCGTTCATCTGCTTTGCAGTTAACGCGCGATGCGAGGCGAAGTAATCAGGTTGGTTTAGGTCAAGCACTCTTTAATGAGTTGGGCTTAAAAGAGGGTGATGCTGTGCGAGTGACCCAAGACGGTCAGTCAGTAGATTTGCCAGCAACATTGGAAGCGAATCTGGCTCAAAGTGCCGTCAGAATTTCTGCGGGCACAATGGCTAGCGCTCAATTAGGATCGATGTTTGGTCCGGTAACCGTTAGCAAAGCATAAGGGACGAGATGGATAATTTCTTGAACCTCGTTACAACTCAAGGTGAGGCTATCTTTGGATCGCTATGGCCACTCGTGTGGGCTTTGGTGCGCATCGTGATCATCGTATTGCCAATGTTTGGTGCCGTCGCCTACATGACCCTCTGGGAACGTAAGCTCATTGGCTGGATGCATATCCGCCTTGGCCCAAATCGGGTTGGCCCATTAGGTTTATTGCAACCCATTGCAGATGCATTGAAATTGCTGATGAAGGAGATCATTTCTCCAACTCAAGCTAGTAAGGTTTTGTATTTCATTGCACCAGTGATGGTGATCATGCCGGCATTTGCTGCTTGGGCTGTGATCCCATTCCAGGCAAAAATGGTCTTGGCTGATGTCAATGCGGGATTGCTGTACGTAATGGCAATCTCCTCTATTGGTGTCTATGGCGTGATCTTGGCGGGTTGGTCATCTAACTCTAAGTACCCATTTCTCGGCGCTATGCGTGCTTCAGCGCAAATGATTTCTTATGAGATCGCCATGGGCTTCGCATTGGTAACGGTGCTGTTGACATCTGGCTCATTGAACTTGAGCGCAATTGTGGCCTCACAAGATCAGGGCTACTTTGCCAGTATCGGCTTGAACTTTCTTTCATGGAACTGGTTGCCATTGCTCCCAATGTTCGTGATTTACTTTATTTCTGGCGTCGCTGAAACGAACCGTCATCCATTTGACGTGGTTGAGGGTGAGTCAGAGATTGTTGCTGGTCACATGGTTGAGTACTCCGGTATGGCCTTTGCGATGTTCTTCTTGGCTGAGTACGCCAATATGATCTTGATTGCTGCCCTAGCCTCCACCTTGTTCTTGGGCGGTTGGCTGCCAATCGTTGACTTGCCAATCCTTCGCGATATTCCAGGCTTCTTCTGGCTGTTTGCCAAAACCTTCTTCCTCTTATCTTGTGTGATTTGGTTGCGTGCCACATTGCCACGCTACCGCTATGACCAAATCATGCGTTTGGGTTGGAAGATCTTTATTCCCATCTCTGTTTTCTGGGTGGTGGTCGTTGGCGCATGGGTTGTATCTCCATGGAATATTTGGAAATAAGTTGATCAATCATGTTTAAGAAAATTTCCCAATTCCTCGATAGCTTGATGTTGAAAGATATTTTGGTCGGCATGTCTATTACCGGTCGCTATCTCTTTAAACCCAAGATCACTATTCAATACCCTGAAGAGAGAACGCCTCAATCCGTTCGCTTCCGCGGTTTGCACGCTTTGCGCCGTTATGAAAACGGGGAAGAGCGCTGCATTGGTTGTAAATTGTGCGAGGCAGTTTGCCCAGCATACGCAATCACCATTGAAACAGCGGAGCGTGATGACGGTACGCGTCGTACTAGTCGTTATGACATTGACTTAACAAAGTGTATTTTCTGTGGCTTCTGCGAAGAGGCTTGCCCAGTAGACGCGATTGTTGAAACCAATATTTTTGAGTATTTCGGTGATAAGCGTGGCGATCTGTACTTCACTAAAGAAATGCTTTTAGCCGTAGGCGATAAGTATGAAAAAGATATTGCCGCTAACCGCGCAGCTGATGCGCCTTATCGTTAATCGAATCGAGCACAACGACATATGACATTCGATACCTCTACACTCTTTGCAGCATTCTTCTACGCCTTTGCCGGCCTTTTAGTGCTCTCGGCATTGCGCGTGATTACCGCACGTAACCCTGTGCATGCAGCACTGTTCTTAGTTCTAGCTTTTTTCTGCGCCTCTGGTTTATGGATGCTCCTGAAGGCGGAGTTCTTAAGTTTGGCTTTAATCCTCGTTTATGTTGGCGCGGTGATGGTGCTCTTCTTGTTCGTGGTGATGATGCTCGATCTGGATCTTGAGCACTTGCGACGTGATTTTAAGAAATTTCTTCCTGTTGCATTCTTGATGGGCGTAGTGATTGTTTTAGAGTTGTCGATCGTATTGATTCGCAGCTTTATTGGTACTAACGTACCCGTGCAACCGATGCTTGAAGAGGTGGCAAGCAGTAATACTCACGCCCTGGGGATGTTAATTTTCGTGGACTATGTCTACGCCTTCGAGGTTGCTGGTGTCATTCTATTGGTGGCGATTATTGCCGCCGTTGCCTTGACTTTGCGTAACCGCAAAGATTCCAAGTCCCAAAATATTCATGAGCAAGTGAATGTCAATTCAGCAGATCGTATGCGCATCGTAAAGATGGACTCTGATATGGCTGCAAAGCAAGATGCTCGTGGGGAGAAGAAATGACTATTACCTTAGCCCACTATTTAGTGCTTGGCGCAATCTTGTTTGCG
>NZ_NGUO01000012.1 GCF_002206635.1 Polynucleobacter aenigmaticus
ATTGGGCTTGTTAGCTGCAAAGTTACGCTGCAGTAAATTGGGAGCTGTTTTACCAACAGCGCCCCTATAGGACTGATAGCGCTTAGGGCGCACGGTGGATTTAAGCCCCAGTTGCCCCATCAGCCTTTGCACTGTCTTGGGGTCAAGGTAATGCTGCTCATTGCGTAATGCCAAGTGCACCCGTCGATACCCATACCGCCCCTGATGCCGGTGGAAGATCTGATGGATCTGCGCCTTCGCCTCAAGATGGCGATCTGCTTTACTAAGGGCACTCGCCTGGTAGTAATAGACACTTCTAGGCATCCCAGCCATCGCCAAGATGGCTGGTAACCGGTATTTTTGCCTTAACCCCGTAATTACTTGGACTTGTTCTTGCTTGCCAAGTGCTTTTGCTGGGCTAAGGCTTCGAGCTTTTTTAGGTAATCGGTCTCCATCCTGCGGTACTCAAGCTCTTGCATGAGCTCATCTGGAGTCATCTGAGTAACTGGCTTATTGGTTGGGGTAAACGGTTTGAAGGGTTTGGGCATGGGTGCTCGTCCTTTGGGCTTAGCTTGCAAGGCTGCAAGACCATCTTCATTGTAGAGTTTTTGCCAAACAGCAATGGTGCTGGGAGATGGGATATTAAAGTGGGCAGCGGCCTGATTGATGGAGAACTGATGCTGATCCATGTATTGCAAGACGGAGAGCTTGAAGTCGCTGGTATAACTTGTATAGCGCTTGGTTAGGCTGCTGAGCCCGTGTATGTTAAATGCACAGACCCATTTACGGATGCTATGGTACTGAAGGTCGTAAAGCTCCGCAGTTGTTTTGTATCCATCCCCGGTGGATAGATAGTGATTAATGACATCTAGCTTGAATTCTGAAGTGTATTTGGACATGAAAACTGCACCTTATTGGGTTGGACGAGTGTCCAACTTTTCTGGTGCAGTTCATTAATAAGGGCTTTTTTGTTTTCTGCTAATTAAGCAGCCGGAAGGGCTCAGTAAAGAAGTCGGGTCAGCTCGCTTTAACAGCTTTGTCTAAACACTTTGACATCTCTTCATAGCGCTTAATGGCAATCTTGGTAGGCACTACCTCTTTTTTACGACCATCTTCATTGGCTACCATTTTGATGTAACCCATAGCGCTGAGGTTCTTGAGGCGCCCGTGGAGAGTGGCTTGCGAGCCAAGTTCAGCCATGGAAATCAAATCCCCGACCAAAATGGATTGATTTTCATGAAAACTCAAAACGATTTTGTCCAGCAAACTTTTTTCGATAGAATCCAGTCTTTTCCCGGGATTAATGCGGTCGAGAACATCCATCAAATTTAAAAAAAGGATATAGGAAGAAGATTTGATCGTAGACATTTTGTAGTGTTGTAGTTAGCAGTGGTTGGTCTAAAGGTTAACGTGATTGTAGGCCCATTAGCCTTGTTTGCAACTTGTACGCATTTTGAAAATCAACCATACTCGAAACAATGGATAAGATATTTCGTGAATGGGCAACTGGTTTTTTAATAAGCGCTTTGGCTTATGCAGCCCTGTTCTATCTGAATGCCTGGCTTACAAGCCATCTAGTTTATGGTCTAGGAGTGAGTTGGATTTACCTTCCCGCTGGTTTACGTTTATTCCTAACACTCATCTTTGGCTTATCAGGCGCCGTTGAGATTGCAATTGCTTCTTTCTTGATTTGTTATCTTGGGGATTTCCCGCCAGAGTTGATCACTTGTATTGGGGTGGGATTGATTTCTGGATTTGCACCGTATCTCGCAAGAATATTTATTTTATCCAATATCAAGATCGCATCAGATCTAAGTGATTTGAGTTTGCCAAAACTAGTAATTTGTATTTTGATTTATGCGGCTTTGAGTGCAGGTTTGCATCAGTGGTGGTTCGTGGTCCGAGGTCTTGATGAGGCCGGGAGCTTTAACCACTTCCTAGTAATGCTGATTGGCGATGTGCTCGGTACGGTGCTGCTGGTTGGTCTGATTAAATTCAGCTTAGATTTGCTTAGACCCGCTAGGCTAACTTAGCTAAATAGCTGACTTAGGGCTGCACCTGGGTCATTAGCCCGCATAAAAGCTTCACCTACTAGAAACGCGTTAATCTCATGATCACGCATAAGTTGCACATCATCACGAGTCATGATGCCCGATTCGGTAACAAGCGTTTTTCCTGGCGACACCATGGAGAGCAAAGAAAGTGTCGTTTGAAGGGTGACCTCAAACGTTTTGAGATTACGATTATTAATGCCGAGCAAGGATGTTTTTAATTCCAATGCTTGTTCTAGCTCTGGGGCATTGTGCACTTCAACCAACACATCTAAACCAAGCTCGTGCGCGCATGCTTCAAGCTCTTTCATTTGATTGAGCTCTAAGCAGGCTACTATCAGCAAAATCGCATCAGCACCAATGGCTCTTGCTTCGTAGACTTGATAAGGGTCGATCGTAAAATCTTTACGCAACACTGGAATGCCACAAGCAGCTCTTGCCGCTTGAAGATAGGCATTTGATCCCTGGAAATATTCTTTATCTGTCAAAACGGATAGGCAGGCCGCACCATTTTCTTCATAGGATTGAGCAATTTCTGCAGGCTGAAAATTTTCACGCAAGATTCCCTTGCTGGGACTGGCTTTCTTAATCTCAGTGATGACGCCAGCTTTGCCTGATGCAATCTTTCGCTCGATAGATTGAATAAAACCACGTGGCTTTAGTGGGGCATTGCGATTATTTTCTTCGGCCTGATCGCGTTGATTGCCTAGGGATATTTTTTTTGAATCTGAGGCGACCTCATTCTTCTTGGTGGCAACAATTTTTTCGAGGATATCGCTCATGAAGGTCTTAATTAATTTTTGGTTGCAGCAATAAATTGATCCAGCTTTTGGCGGGCTGCGCCAGATGCAATCGCTGCCTGTGCCATCTGAATTCCGCTAGCAATGCTTGGCGCTACATCTGCTACATACAATACTGCACCAGCATTAAGGCAAACAATATCGCTCGCTGGGCCTAGCGTTTTGTTGAGGACATCCAAAACAATGGCCTTTGATTCTTCAGCATCGGCAACCTTAAAACTATTGGTCGGCGCAGTGTTGAGGCCAAAGTCTTTTGGATGAATTTCATATTCACGTACTACGCCATCCTTGAGCTCACCCACTAAGGTCGGACCTTCAAGAGATATTTCATCTAGGCCATCGCGACCATAAACCACTAGCGCATGATCCATGCCCATTGCTTGCAATACACGTGCCTGGATGCCCACTAAGTCTGCATGGAAGACGCCCATCAGAATGCGTTTGGCATCTGCGGGGTTAGTCAGGGGGCCTAAGATATTAAAGATGGTGCGGACGCCTAAGTCTTTTCGAATGGGTACAACGTTTCTCATGGCGGGGTGATGGTTGGGGGCAAACATAAAGCCTGCGCCTACCTTAGCAATGCACTCCGCTACCTGCTCTGGAGAAAGTGATAAGTTCACACCCATGGATTCAAGGATGTCGGCGCTGCCAGATTTACTGCTAACGCTACGATTACCGTGCTTAGCAATTTTTGCACCGGCAGCAGCCGCAACAAACATGGCTGCTGTAGAAATATTAAAAGTATGCGCACCGTCGCCGCCTGTGCCCACAACATCAACTAGGTTAGCCCTATCTTGCACATGCACTGGAGTTGCAAACTCACGCATGACTTGGGCAGCCGCAGCGATTTCACCAACAGTTTCTTTTTTGGTACGCAGGGCCACTAATAGGCCGGCAACTAATGTTGGGGGCATCTCACCGCTCATGATGAGGCGCATCATCGCTGCCATCTCATCATGGAAGAGTTCGCGATGTTCAATGCAGCGTTGTAATGCTTGTTGAGGCGTAATTGGCATAGGGCTTAGCTTAATACTCTTGAGTTATTTGGCTTGTAAGAAATTCTTCAGTAGCGCATGGCCATGCTCAGAAAGAATGGATTCTGGATGAAATTGCACACCTTCAACTGCGAGCTCTTTATGACGCACGCCCATGATTTCACCATCAGATGATGTGGCAGTGACTTCAAGTACGGCCGGCAAGGAACTCTTTTCGATGGCTAGAGAGTGATAGCGCGTAACTTTAAAGGGGTTTGGCAAATCCTTGAAAACGCCAACACCAGTGTGGTGGATGTCATCCGTTTTGCCATGCATGACTTTTTGTGCGCGAATAATTTTTCCGCCAAAAGCTTCACCAATTGCTTGGTGCCCAAGGCAAACCCCTAAAATCGGGATTTGTCCAGCGTAGCGCTGAATCGTGGCAACTGAAATACCTGCTTCTGCAGGGCTACAAGGCCCAGGCGAAATGCAAATACGTGCAGGGTTGATTGTGGCAATTTCTTCCACTGAAATCTCATCATTACGAAATACCTTTACTTCTTCTCCTAGCTCTGCAAAATACTGAACGAGGTTATAGGTAAATGAATCATAGTTATCAATCATGAGGAGCATCGAGTCCTCCTTGTACTAAGTCTGCTGCCATTAACACGGCGCGTGCTTTGGCTTCGGTTTCTTTCCATTCAGCAGTAGGATCAGAATCTGCAACCACGCCAGCGCCAGCTTGAGAGTGCAATACACTGTCACGAATGACTCCGGTGCGAATCGCAATTGCTACATCCATATCGCCCGAGAAGGAGAGGTAGCCAACCGCGCCACCATAGACACCACGTTTCACAATTTCCATCTCATCAATAATTTCCATCGCCCGAATCTTTGGGGCACCAGATAAAGTGCCCGCAGGGAAGGTGGCGCGCAGAACATCCATATTGCTCATATTGTCCAGCAACTCGCCTTCAACAGAGCTCACAATGTGCTGCACATGGGAGTACTTTTCAATCGACATCGAGTCGGTGACTTTGACTGTGCCTGTTTTGGCGATTCGACCCACATCATTGCGAGCAAGGTCTATCAACATGACATGCTCTGCAATTTCTTTGGGATCAGCAAGTAATTCTGTAGCAAGGCGTTCATCTTCTTCTGGAGTCGCGCCACGTGGGCGTGTGCCGGCAAGCGGACGAATAGTGACAATTTTTTGAGCTTCACGCTGCTCTTGGCGTACCAGGATCTCTGGTGAAGATCCAACTACTTGCAAATCGCCAAAGTCATAGAAGTACATATAAGGCGAAGGATTGAGTGAGCGCAATGCTCTATAGAGCGCAAGTGGTGAATCTGTAAATGGTTTGCTGATGCGCTGACCAATCACTACCTGCATGCAGTCACCAGCCAAAATATATTCTTTGGTTTTGAGCACGGCGCTTTCAAAGTCTGCCGCTTTAAATTTTCGAATCAATTCTGTTTTGGTACTGGGCAGAGATGCCGGCATGCTGACAGGCTGACTTAAACAAGCAAGTAACTCTTTTAATCGGGCTTGGCCTTTTTCAAAGCTATCTGCAAGACTTGGGTCTGCATACACAATTAAATAAATACGACCAGCAACGTTATCGATTACCGCTAACTCTTCCGTCAACATCAATTGAATGTCTGGAACCCCTAGCTCATCTGGAAGATTGTGCTTTGCTAAACGGGATTCGATGTAACGAACAGTGTCATAACCGAAGTAACCTGCAAGACCACCGCAGAAGCGCGGCAGACCAGGCTGGACCGCCACCTTGAAGCGCTTGAAGTAAGCGTCGACAAAATCGAGTGGGTTGTCATGATTAGTCTCAATAACTTTGTCATTGAAAAGCACTTCGGTAGTTGGCACGGCTGGCGTACCGACAGTTCTTAAAACAGTTTTAGCTGGCAGACCAATAAAGGAAAAGCGACCAAAGCGTTCGCCACCCAAAACGGACTCCAGCAGATAGGTGTTTTTTTGACCAAAGGCCTGCGTCAGTTTGACGTAAAGCGAGAGAGGTGTCTCTAGGTCGGCTAAAACTTCTTTCACCAAGGGAATGCGATTAAAACCCTGTTTTGCTAGGGTTAGAAATTCTTCGTGCTGCATTACGCTTTTCCTGATGTCGCTAGTTCTGCACGCATTGCTTTAATGACATCAGCATAATTTTCTTTTCCAAAGATTGCGGAGCCAGCAACAAAAGTATCTGCGCCCGCCTTCGCAACCCCTGCAATATTGTCGACTTTAATTCCGCCGTCGACCTCTAAGCGAATATGACGACCCGTTTCTTGTTGATAACGGTCTAAGCGTGCACGCACTTGAGTAATCTTATTGAGAGTACTTGGAATAAATGACTGTCCACCAAAGCCTGGATTCACTGACATCAGTAAAACAAGGTCGAGTAATTCCAGAGTGTGGTCTAAGTGATGCAGCGGTGTCGCAGGATTGAGTACCAAGCCTGCTTGACAGCCTTGGTCCCGAATCAAGTTAATGGTGCGATCCACATGAGGACTTGCCTCTGGGTGAAAGCTAATGAGGTTTGCGCCTGCTTTTGCAAAATCAGGAATCAAGCGATCTACTGGCTCAACCATGAGATGCACATCAATCATGGCTGGTTTGCCATCTTTTGTTGCGTGAGGGCGAATCGCCTCGCAAACTAATGGGCCAATAGTCAGGTTAGGGACGTAATGGTTGTCCATCACATCAAAGTGAATCCAGTCTGCGCCTGCCAAGAGAACATCTTGAACTTCTTTGCCAAGGCAGGCAAAGTCAGCCGACAAAATGGAGGGGGCAATGACAAATGGGCTATTTGAGGGTGATTTCTGGCTATCCATCCCTAGATTCTAGCTTGCAGTTGGCTCTAGGATGGAGCAGAATTCGAGCATGAATCCTCATGAAATCAGCATTACGGTCAAAACCCAGTATTTGCCCGACCAGTCTGACCCTGATAACCGCCAATTTGCGTTTGCCTATACGGTCACCATTAGAAATACTGGAACGGCCAGTGTTCAGCTGATTGCCCGCCATTGGTTCATTACCGATGGGGATAATGATGTCCAGGAAGTCCGTGGTTTGGGCGTTGTAGGCCAACAACCTCTGCTTCGGGCGGGGGAGCAGTTTGAGTACACTAGTTGGGCAACTTTGCCGACGCCAGTAGGTACGATGCGCGGGGAGTACTTCTGCGTCACTGAAGAGGCTCAGCTTTTCCAGGCCCCGATCCCAGAATTTGCCTTAGTCATGCCCAGAACCTTGCACTAGGTGCTCGAAAAACGCTATTTTTTGCCCTTACCAGTCCAAAGGACAATAAACAGGAGGAGTGCTAAAGCCAAACCCCCTTCGACGGCAAACAAGATCATGGGGTATTCATCGAGTAAATTGGCAATCATGATTTCTATATCCAAATTAATAAGTCGCGAGAAAGTCTCACGAATTCTTGTCTGCAGTGTATTCGCTATAGCCATTACCGGCCTATTGACTGCCTGCTCAACCCCTTCTACCCGAGGGTCTGGTTACCGCTCTGGTGGCAGCGCTCCAACTTCGTATACCTCTTCAATCGCCAGCTTTCGCTCCGCAACATGGCAAGACCTGCCTGGTTGGCAGGAAGACGATTTAACGCAGGCCTGGCCAGCGTGGCTCAAGAGTTGTGATGCATTGCGTAAGCGCAATAGCGAGATTAATTGGAAGCAGGCATGTTCTCAGGCTTCTGGCATCTCAGGGCGCGATAAGGAAGCCATTCGCCAATATTTTGAAGGCAATTTTCAGGTGTACGAAGTACGCAACAGTGTTACTGGCAATGAATCTGGGCTGATCACAGGCTATTACGAGCCTGTTATGAATGGCTCGCAGACTCGTACCGCCAATTACACCGTTCCTCTGTATGGCCTACCTAATGCCTGGAAGAGCGCTAAGCCAAGCCCTGCGCCGACACGCGCGGAGTTAATGAGCTCCGGAGTTCTTCGAGGTTCCGAGCTTGCGTGGGTTCAAGACCCAGTTGCAGCTGCATTCATGCAAATTCAGGGTTCAGGAAAGATTCGTCTCGAGGATGGCCGTGTCTTGCGTTTGGGTTATGCCGGCACCAATGATCAGCCATTTAAATCTTTTGCTCAGTGGCTGTTAGACCGTAAAGAAATTACCCGCGGCGAAGCAAGTATGCAAGGCATATCAGCATGGGCCAAGCGCAATCCTAGTAAGGTTGAGGAGATGCTTAACGCCAATCCTCGCTTTGTATTCTTCAAAGAGTTGCCTGGCAATGTGAGTGCTGATCTCGGCCCCAATGGTGCTTTGGGGGTGCCGTTAACTGCGGAGCGAAGTATTGCAATTGATTTAAAAGCAATGCCTTTGGGTGCCCCAGTATTTTTGAGCACCAGCAAGCCTTTAAGTAGTCAAACCATACAAAAATTGGTGATGGCCCAGGATACGGGCAAGGCCATTGTAGGTGGCGTGCGAGCAGATTACTATTGGGGATCAGGGGATTCTGCTGGAGAGTTGGCAGGACGTATGAAGCAAGATGGCAAGATGTGGTTATTACTGCCGCGCTGAACGAATAAATTTTTGAAAGGTATTGATGACTTACAACACCATATTGACTGAGGTAGATGGCAAGGTTGCCGTAATTACTTTAAACCGCCCTCAAGTATTAAATGCCTTAAATGACGAGTTAATGGATGAATTGGGTGTGGCTTTATTGGGTTTTGATGCTGATGACAATATCGGCTGCATCATCGTTACCGGTAGCGAAAAAGCTTTTGCTGCTGGTGCCGATATCGCAACGATGGCCAAGTATGGATTCGGTGATGTTTATCGAGGCGACTTTATCTCTCGAAATTGGGAAGAGATGAAAAAAGTGCGCAAGCCCGTGATTGCTGCAGTGTCTGGTTATGCCCTTGGTGGCGGATGTGAGTTAGCCATGATGTGCGACACGATCATGGCAGCAGATAGCGCTAAGTTTGCTCAGCCAGAAGTCAAGTTGGGAATTATTCCTGGTGCAGGTGGCACGCAGCGTTTGCCACGTGCAGTCTCTAAAGCAAAGGCAATGGATTTGGCCTTGACTGGCCGCATGATGGATGCAGCGGAGGCTGAGCGCTCTGGATTAGTCTCAAGAATTTTTCCTCAAGCGGACTTAATGAAAGAAGTGAAAGCGATTGCTAAAACGATTGCTGACATGCCATTGCTTACCGCAATGATGGTGAAAGAAGCAATCAACACGGCTTATGAAACTACGCTCTCAGAAGGGATTCATTTTGAGCGCCGCTTGTTCCATGCTTGCTTTGCTACCAATGATCAAAAAGAAGGTATGGCGGCGTTCCTGGAAAAGCGCCCAGCTAAATTTACCAACTCTTAAGATGCATTAAGACTTTTCTAAGTAGCGTTGAGCTAACTTGACCCAGTAGCTCACGCCAACGGGGATCAATGAATCATTGAAGTCGTAGGATGGGTTGTGTAGATGGCATGGGCCCATGCCATGACCTACGGCGCGGTGATCACCATCGCCGTTACCCAGGAAAACATAACAACCCGGCTTCTCAAGCAACATAAACGCAAAGTCCTCAGCCCCCATCGTTGGGTCAATTGAGGTGTTGACGTTTTGAGCCCCGACTAACTCGCTCATGACCTCGCTCGCGAATTCCACTTCGCTCTCATGATTAATGAGGGGTGGATAGTTTCTATCAAAATTCACTTCTGCTTGACAGTCGAATGCGCTAGCCACGTTGTGCGAAATTTCTCGTAAGCGTTGCTCAATTAAATCTAAAACTTCAATCGTGAAGGTGCGTACTGTTCCGCCAATAAAAGCACTATCCGGAATGACGTTGCTCGTTTCCCCCGCATGAAATTGGGTCACTGATAAAACAGCTGCATCTATTGGACGTTTGTTTCGGGTGATGATGCTTTGTAGAGCTTGAACAACTTGAGTCCCGGCTAGAACGGGATCGGCGCTATTGTGCGGTAGGGCGGCATGACCACCTTTTCCTCGGATGGTGATTTCAAAAGTATTACTTGAAGCCATCATTGGGCCAGGGGTTACACCAAAGTGTCCCTCGGCGAGACCGGGCCAGTTATGCAAGCCAAAAACAGCATCACAAGGAAATTGCTTGAAGAGTCCATCGTTGATCATTTCTTGCGCGCCAGCACCACCTTCTTCAGCTGGTTGAAAAATGAAAATGACTGAACCTTTAAAGTCACGATGATTTGATAGGTATTGAGCTGCACCCAAGAGCATGGCAGTGTGGCCATCATGGCCGCAGGCATGCATCTTTCCCGGATTCTTTGAGGTGTGTTCAAAGGTATTGTGTTCTTGTAATGGCAAGGCATCCATGTCGGCACGAAGCCCTACCATCTTGCCTGCACCTAAGTCGCCATCTAGCTTACCAACAACACCGGTTTTACCCATGCCGCGATAAACCGTGATTCCCCAGCTCGAAAGCGCTTCCGCTACAAGATCGGAGGTGCGATTTTCTTCAAAGCGCAATTCGGGATGCGCATGAATGTTGCGGCGAATCTCTTGTATAGCCGATGCGGAATCTATGATTTCTGGAAGTAATCGCATAGCTTCATCTTATATGAATTTACTCAGGTAGATTTATATGCTCTGCAGCAAAACGTAAGGCCTCTATGGAGTAGGGGGCATTCTCCGGCTTCTTGAGCTGTGCCGGAAGACTGGGAATAGCCCCTAAAAATGGGGCGAATATTCGGTCTTTCAGGGTCTGAATATTTTCTTCTAGGAGAGGCATTTCATTGGAAAGCGTGTTCGCAACCCAGCCTGCAATCGTTAGTTGACGCGACTGTATTGCTTCGCAGGTAAGCAAAGCATGATTAATACAGCCCAAACGCATTCCAACCACTAGGATGACGGGTAAATCCATAGCCTGCGCCAAATCACCCAAATCTTCATCATCATTCAGGGGTACTAAGAATCCACCCGCGCCTTCAACAACAACGGCATCAAATTTTTGAGTTAACGCATGCAAGGCATCCACAATGATGGTTGCATCAAGTGGCATTTCATTGCTCTTGGCGGCAAGATGTGGTGCTACTGCCTCATCTAAAACATAAGGGCAAAGCGATTGCTCGTGTGGACTCAGTCCCGAAGCGATGCGCAATGTCTCAAGATCTTCATTTAGCCGCTGATCAATTGAGTCAAGATAGGTGCCTGCAGCGACTGGCTTAAAACCTACTGCTTTGAGGCCAGCCTCTCTCAGTTTAAGAATGAACGCACCACTCACTAAAGTTTTTCCAACTTCAGTATCCGTACCCGTTACAAAAAAGCTAGTAGCCGAGATCAAGCTCCTACCTCACTTTCTATTTTTTGCTCAATGATTTTTAATATCTTAATAAGTTCTCGCAAGTCGTCAATGCTGTGGTTGGCAGAAAAGGTGATGCGTAAGCGAGAGCTACCAACTGGCACCGTGGGTGGACGAATTGCTGGAATCCAGTAGCCCGCCTCATCTAATAGTTTGGCCGCAGCTAATGCGTTGGCATTGCTGCCGAGAATTACTGGCTGAATTGGAGTGGATGAGGAAACCTGCTCCCAATTTGAGAATGTCATTTCTTCATTCCAAATTTGAATAAGTTCATTTAGCTGCTGTCGACGACGAATACCTTCATCATTTTCTATCAGCTCAAGACTTGTCAGCAATGTGTGTGCGATTGCTGGCGGTGTTGCCGTGCTGTAAATATAGGGGCGACTTTTTTGAATCAGCCACTCGATAAAGGGGGCTGGTGCGCAAATGAAAGCACCACTAACGCCTGCTGCTTTACCCAGTGTACCGACATAAATGATTCGTTCTGAATGCACCTGTGATTGCTCAAGAATGCCATGACCTTGTTTGCCAAGCACGCCAAATCCATGGGCATCATCCACCAGCAGCAGCGCATCATACTGTTCGGCCATTTGAATCAATTTCCCTATGGGTGCGATATCGCCATCCATACTGAATACGCCATCGATCACAATTAATTTGAGTGGATGAGCATCATGTCCCAATGCCTCCTCAAGTGAGTGGAGATCTTGGTGATCAAATAGGGTTACCTTGGCCTTTGTTTGCGCACTGGCTAAACGAACGCCATCAATCAATGAGGCATGATTGAGTTTGGCTGAATAGATGCTGGCTTCACCTTGCCCCGCAAGTCTGGCTAGACCAGTAATCGCACTCATATTGGCAAGATAGCCAGTGCTAAAAAATAGCGCGCGTGCATCTGGAATATGTTTACTCTCAAAGGCGGCTAATTTTTTTTCTAGTAAGTCGTGTGCAATGCTGTGACCGCTAATGAGATGAGAGGCACCGCTCCCAACGCCATACAGATTGGCTCCTTCCGCAATCGCAGATACTAATTTTGGATGGTTTGCTAAGCCTAAGTAGTCATTGCTACAAAAGGCTTTAAGCTCGCGCTGACCAACGTTGGCCTTAATATTGCAGGGTGATTCGGTGATGCGCAGCTTACGTCTGAGCAATTGCTCATCTAAATTAGCAATCTGCTGCTCTGCCATATTGAGGGCGCTAAAATTTTTACTCATGCAAGTGCTTGATTTAAAGCGCTCTGTACGGAGGCGCCCATCTTCAGGGCTTCTTCAGGAGAAAGAATGTATGGCGGCATTACATAAATCGTATTGCCAATTGGCCTGATAAGAGCGCCTTCTTTAAGACTTGCTGAAAACATCTCTCGTGGAAAAGTATGTGGACGCATCAGCGATGAAGGTTTGACGTCAAAAGCTAAGATCATGCCTTGTTGCCGCCAATGCTCAATACGTACATCTTCTTTTGCCCAAGAAAATGCTTTTGCAAGATCCTTGCTCCGTCCAATATTATTTTCAAGAACGGATTCGGTTTCAAAAATCTCCAAACAGGCGAGGGCAGCGGCACATGCCAGCGGATTTCCAGTATAAGAATGAGAATGCAAAAATCCTTGTTGCGCTTGATCGCCATAAAATGTGCGATAAATTGTATCGGTCGTCATGGAGAGCGACAGAGGCAGGTATCCGCCACTAATGCCTTTAGACAGAGTTAAGAAGTCTGGCCAGATTCCCGCATGCTCGCACGCAAAAAATTTTCCAGAGCGACCGCAGCCTACGGCAATCTCATCTGCAATTAGATGAATATCAAAGCGATCGCAAAGTGATCGTACTAAGCGAAGATATTCTGGTGAGTACATTGCCATCTGTCCCGCACATTGCACTAGCGGCTCAACAATGATGGCGGCAATATTCTGATGCTCTGATTCCAGTAGCCTCTCTAATTTTTTGGCAGCGTGTCTAGCCACATCGTCAGCGCTTTCACCAGGCTGTGCTTTTCGTGCATCAGGTGAAGGTACGGTAAAAACATCTTGTAATAGTGAGCCATAGGCTTCGCGGAAGATCGCAACATCAGTCACAGCGAGTGCACCTAAGGTTTCACCGTGATACCCATTTTCTAGGCAAACAAATTTTTTCTTTTGTGGCCTGTGATTCAGTCGCCAAAAGTGGTGACTCATCTTCAACGCAATTTCTACAGCAGAGGCGCCGTCGGATGCGTAAAACACATGACCCAAATGCCCTTGAGTTAAGGCTGACAGTTTTTCTGAAAGTTCCACTACAGGAGGGTGGGTAAATCCAGCGAGCATGACATGCTCAATCTTTTCAAGTTGCTTGATAATCGCTTGGTTGATACGGGGGTTGGAATGTCCAAAGAGATTGGTCCACCAAGAACTGATGCAATCGAGCAGTGCAGCGCCCTTTTCGTCATAGAGCCAGGCGCCCTTACCCCTGCTAATGGCAATCAAAGGTAATGACTCGTGATGCTTCATCTGAGTGCAGGGGTGCCAAACGGCATCTAGGCTGCGATCAACTAGTGACATTTGATTTGGATCAGAAATACGCTTCATGTTTAGTATTTGACCACTAGTTTTTCCTAAATTAGGTCTGTATCTGTTATGTTTATGCCTTGAATTGATCTATTTTCTGGAATTCGACCATGCAGGCCACCCAAACTACCGACAAACCCCTCACTCAAGTCAAGTCTCAAAAGGATTTGCATAAAGAGGTTGACGCATCAGGCGCTTGGTCAGTTGCCCAGATCGAGGCGCTTTTTGCCCTTCCATTTAGCGACTTAATGTTTAAGGCGCAAGAGACGCATCGCACGAATTTCCCTGATGGAGATGTGGAGCTGGCAACCCTGTTGTCGATTAAAACTGGCGGTTGCCCTGAGGATTGCGGCTATTGCCCTCAGGCTGCCAGGTATGACACCGATGTGAAAGCCAGTAAATTAATGGATCTGGATGAGGTGCTTGAGGCAGCTAAAGCCGCCAAAGCCGCTGGATCTAACCGTTTTTGTATGGGCGCCGCTTGGCGGGAGCCCAAAGATCGAGATATTGAAAAAGTTACCGCCATGATTAAGGGCGTTAAAGCCCTGGGTCTTGAAACCTGCGCCACTCTAGGGATGCTAGAGGCCAGTCAGGCTCAGGCCCTGCAAGAGGCTGGTCTGGATTTCTATAACCACAATCTCGATACCAGCGAGGATTTCTATCGCTCCGTCATCTCCACTCGGGGCTATCAAGACCGTCTGGATACGATTTCTAATGTACGTGCCGCCGGCATGTCAGTCTGTTGTGGTGGCATTGTGGGTATGGGGGAGTCACGCGAACAACGCGCAGCATTTTTAGCTCGTTTAGCCAATTTAAGTCCTTATCCAGAATCAGTGCCAATTAATCACTTAGTGCCTGTAGCAGGAACTCCTTTGGCGGAGCAGAAGCCTTTGGATCCTTTGGAATTTGTTAGAACTATTGCGGTTGCCCGGATCACGATGCCGCGCGCACGAGTACGTCTGTCAGCCGGTCGCCAGGAGCTCGGAAGGGCGGTTCAGGCCATGTGTTTTCAGGCTGGTGCAAACTCTATTTTTTACGGTGAGCAACTGCTCACTACCGGTAATCCCGAGGCTGAGCAAGACCGGGAGCTGTTAGCTGAACTGGGACTAAAGACTAAACAGAGCTGTAAAGCTGAGGTTTTAGTCTAAGATTTTAGAAGACAAATGGCTCTGATAGACCGCTTCATTATTGAGTTTGATACGGCACTGCGCTCGGTTGTCGGGGGTGCTCATGCCCATCGACCCACTCCAGGATCAGACGCCCAGTCAACTGGTTTGTTGGATGCCAAAGAGCGAGAGCATGCTGCTGGATTGATGCGCATCAATCATGTCGGTGAGGTATGCGCACAGGCGCTATATCAATCTCAAAAATTAGTGGCTCGCAACCCAGAAATTCAGCAGATGTTGGATCACTCTGGCCGGGAGGAAATGGACCATTTGGCTTGGTGTGAAACTCGCCTTCAAGAGTTGGGTTCGCACACCAGCTATCTCAACCCCATTTGGTATGCAGGATCCTTTGCAATCGGCTTGGTAGCAGGCTTAGCTGGCGATAAGTGGAGCTTGGGATTTGTCGCTGAAACTGAGAAACAGGTGGAAAATCACCTAGAGAGTCATCTCGAAAAATTGCCCCTAGAAGATCTGCGCTCTCGTGCCATTGTTGACCAAATGCGTATCGATGAAATTGAGCATGGGCAGGCGGCAATTTCTGCTGGTGGAGCGGTTTTGCCAGAGCCGGTTAAGAAGTTAATGCAGGTAATTTCCAAAGTCATGACAACGACTGCTTACAAAATCTAGTTCTAAATTAATTTCTGGCCTATATCTATTTAGAATACTGTTCATTAATACAGTGTATTTGCTTATTATTGAGCTAAATAGCTAAGATCTGTCCTTAAGTATATTTTCCAAGCCGTTGTTTCAAGTAGCATTTTTATAACTACCATTTTCTTAACACATCACGCTAAGTGTTTGTAATTGCTAGGGAATTTCCTAAAAAATTACCCAAAAACACTTGACCCTCTTATTGCGATCCTCTAAAGTGGGAGGAAGTGTGAAAAAGTGGGGTAAATGGTGTTTCAAGGTGCGTCAGCTCTCAATTTAGATGCAAAAGGCCGCATGTCTGTGCCGGCAAAGCATCGTGACGCCTTATTAGTTCAAGGTGAGGGTCGAATTACGCTCACTAAACACCCCGATGGATGTCTACTTTTATTCCCTCGCCCTGAGTGGGAAACCTTTCGCTCTCGTGTAGCGCAATTGCCGATGGATGCCCATTGGTGGCGCCGAATTTTTCTGGGTAATGCTGCAGAGCTCGACTTAGACAGCGCTGGAAGAATTTTGGTTAGCCCTGAGCTACGTTCTGCTGCAGGAATTGAAAAAGAAGTGATGCTGCTTGGAATGGGTAGTCACTTGGAATTGTGGGACGCGGCTACTTACGCTGCAAAAGAACAGGCTGCCATTGCGCAAGGCATGCCTGAAGCCCTGAAGCAATTTAATTTTTGATGACAGGGTGCCATGAACATAACTCATCGCCCAGTGTTACTGGCCGAGGCGGTGGCGGCGCTGATCAGTGGCCCACGCATCACCTCCCCAGAAGCATCAAAGAATCTACTCTTGATCGATGGAACGTTTGGGCGCGGTGGACATACCCAAGCCTTGTTAGCGCAACTCCCTTCCAGTGCGCGAATGATTTCGTTCGACAAGGATTTGGATGCGATCGCAGTCGCGGAAAAAATCAACGATCAACGGCTACGCATCGTGCACGACAGTTTCGCGCAGATGGATCAGTATGCCGAGCAAGAATCCGTCGATGGCATTTTGTTGGATCTTGGCATCAGCTCTCCACAAGTGGACGAAGCGCATCGCGGCTTTTCATTTCGCAAAGATGGTCCGCTCGATATGCGGATGAACACGGATCACGGATTGACGGCAGCAGAATGGCTGGAACAGGCATCACAAGAGGACATCACACGCGTGATTAAGACTTATGGTGAGGAACGTTTTGCATTTCAGATCGCTAAAGCCATTGTGGCCAAGCGAGAAGAAGGTTTGTCGCCAAAAACAACTTTGCAGTTAGCCAGCTTGGTAGCAAGCGTTGTTCGTACAAGAGAAGTGGGGCAAGATCCCGCCACTAGAACTTTCCAGGCACTCCGTATTTTTATTAACCGCGAGTTAGAAGATCTTGAGTTGGGGCTAAAGGCGGCACTCAATTTACTAAAGCCAGGTGCGAGATTGGCGGTGATTAGTTTTCATTCTCTAGAAGATCGGATTGTGAAGCAGTTTTTGCAGTCACACGCCAAGGTAGTGGTGCCGCGTGGTTTACCAGTTCGCGATCGGGATTTACCGCAAAGCGCCTTAGAAATTATTGGACGCGTTAAGCCAAGTGAGCAGGAGGTTCGTGAAAACCCCCGTGCTCGGTCAGCCATCATGCGTATCGCAGAAAAACGTGCGGGAGCAGTGATTTGAATCGCGCGACTCTGACATTACTCGTTTTGCTATTAGTCTGCGCGTTATCTTTGGTAGCGGCCCAGCAACGTGCACGTAAATTATTTATTTCATTAGAGCGCGCGCAAATTGAAGAGCGCAAGCTCAATCAAGACTGGTTGCGCCTAGAGTATGAGCAGCGTAATTTGTCTAAGTCAGCGCGGATTCGCGATGTTGCTCGCAATCAGTTACACATGGTTCCGATTTCTCCAGAACGTACTTTGTACTTAAAGGAGGCTAGATGAGGACTGTAGGTTTTTCAACTACGCCAAATTTAGTATTGCGTCTGCCAATGTGGCGGTCACGCCTAATGCTGTTCATGTTGTTCTTCGTCTTTATGTTGTTGTTGATTCGCGCCTTCTGGATTCAAGGTCCAGGAAATGCATTTTATGAAGCAAAAGGTGTGCGCGGCACACAGCGCGAACTAGAGCTTCCTGCTTCACGCGGAAAAATATTGGACCGAAATGGCCAGGTAATCGCTACGAGCTTAGAAGCCAAATCAGTGATCGCTTATAACGACACCGTTCCAGATGACTTAGCCGTAGACAAGGTTCAAAAGCTAGCGAGTCTATTGCAGATTAGCGAGGCTGAATTAAGAAAAAAGTTAAAAGAAGATCGGAAGCAAATTTTCTTAAAGCGCCAAGTAGACCCAGAAGTGGCGCAGCAAATTAAGCAATTGGAAATTCCAGGAATTGGCCTCAATAACGAATACCGTCGCTTTTATCCTGAGGGTGAAGCGATGGCGCACGTCGTTGGCTTTACCAACGTTGAAGATCGCGGCCAAGAGGGCATGGAGCTCTCTAGAGAAAAAGAATTAGCCGGACATCCAGGACAGCGTCGCGTAGTGGTGGATCGGTTAGGGCGTGTGGTGGAGGATGTAGCTATTTTGCAATTACCGCAAAACGGTAAAGATTTACAGCTCTCAATTGATAGCAAGATTCAATTTCTTGCCTATAACGCCGTGAAGAATGCAGTCGAGCAACACCATGCCAGTGCTGGAGGTGCGGTGGTACTAGATACTCAAACTGGTGAAATATTAGCTCTAGCAAATTACCCAAGCTACAACCCAAATGATCGCAAGAGGTTAAATGGTGAGCAATTACGTAATCGTGTTTTGACTGACACCTTTGAGCCTGGCTCCACGTTGAAGCCGTTAACTGTTGCCATTGCTTTGGAAAAGGGCGTTATCGCACCAAATACCAATATGGTGATTGGTGCTAAATATTTAATTGGCCCAAAACCCATTACTGATACACATCCGTATAGCAACTTAACTGTTGCTCAAATTATTCAGAAATCGAGCAATATTGGTACGGCCAAGATTGCGATGAATAATCTGTCTGCTGAGGAGATGTGGAACTTCTATACCTCTGTTGGCTTGGGTCAAGCTCCAAAGATTGGATTTCCTGGTGCGGTAGCGGGAACAGTGCATCCGTATAAAAAATGGATGCCGACTGATCAGGCGCGCATCGCATTTGGCTACGGTATTTCTGCTTCACTCTTTCAGGTGGCCCGCGCCTACACCATCTTTGCGCGTGATGGTGAGTTGGTGCCGCTTACGATTGAGCGCAGCCCAGAATTTAAGCCTGGCACCCATGTCATCTCAGCAAAAACAGCTATCGAGATGCGCAGCATGATGGAATCAGTGACAGAGCCTGGTGGAACGGCAATTAAGGCTCAGGCTGAAGGTTATCGAGTTGGTGGAAAAACAGGCACTGCACATAAATTAGTGGGCAAGGGATACGGTAATAAATATCGCGCTTACTTTGCAGGGCTTGCGCCGATCAGTGCGCCACGCATTGTGGTGGCGGTGATGATCGATGAGCCCACTGGCGGCAGTCACTACGGTGGAGATGTTGCTGCGCCCGTGTTCTCTACGATTGTTAGTGAGACCTTGCGCACCTTAAATGTATTGCCGGATAGCAATGTGAAGCAAATGACATTTCAGGATAAAAATCCTGCAGAAATTCAAAGTGCTTCAGTAAAAACTCACGCAGCGGTTTTAAAAAGATGATGGCGATGGTAAATATAGAACCACATCTCTTGATTTCTCATTTACGTGATCTGACTTCTGCGGATGCAAAAGTGAGTGCCGATAGTCGTCAAATTCGAACTGGTGACATCTTCTTTGCCTATGCGGTTGGGCATGGAAACGTATTACGAGATGGTCGTGATTACATAGCTGCTGCTTTAGCGAATGGTGCTGCGGCAGTCGTATTTGATCCAGCAAATGGAGTTGCTAACGAATATTTAGATCACGCACAATGTTTTGCCATCGAGAATTTAGCCGCTTTGGCTGGGAAGCTCTGCGCAGAGTGGTATGACTACCCAAGCAAAAATTTGAATGTTATTGGCGTTACTGGAACTAATGGCAAGACTAGCATTACTCAGTGGCTCTCACAGGCCTTAGATGATGAGAGTCATCGGACGGCGGTGCTTGGTACGTTGGGCACGGGATTTCCTGGGGCGCTGGTTCAGACGGGTTACACCACGCCAGATGCACCACTTTTGCAAACCCAATTAAAAGAATTGCTTGATGCTGGCGCTCAGCAGGTGGCCGTAGAAATCTCCTCGCATGCACTGGATCAAGAGCGTATTTCTGGGCTGGATGTACACAGTGCAGTGTTTACTAATTTAACCCAAGATCATTTGGATTATCACGGCACGATGGGCGAGTACGCCGAAGCAAAAGCAAAATTGTTTCAGCAGCCCAAGCTTCAGAACGCCATCATTAATTTTGATGACGTATTTGGACGTGAGTTGGCCATGAAGCTACTTGCTACTGGCAGTCTTCAGGTGTGGGGCTATGCACTAAGTAAAGATGCTTTTGCTGGGTTTGAGAAATTCGGCGAACGTTTGAAGCGGGTTTACGCAAAAGACACTGTTCTTACACCTACTGGATATCACTCCCAATTTAGCTCAAATGAGCTTGGTTCAGGTGTTGTGGAGCTTGCAGTACTTGGTGAATTTAATTTGAGTAATTGCTTGGCGGTCTGGACTGTTTTATTGGCTCAAGGCTTTAGTCCTGAAGATGCCTCTAAGCGCATGACTAAGTTAAGTCCTGTTCCAGGTCGTATGGAGCTGATTCACCTGAGCAAAACACAAAGAACTGAAGGCCCATTAATTGTTGTTGATTATGCGCATACGCCGGATGCCCTCACTAAAGCGCTAAGCGCCCTACGCCCTATTGCAAATCAAAGGGGTGGAAAAGTGTGGTGTATTTTCGGTTGTGGTGGCGATCGAGATTTGGGTAAGCGACCTCAAATGGGGCGTGTTGCCCAAGAGTTGGCTGATCACATTGTGATTACTAGTGATAACCCAAGATCTGAAGAGCCAAACTCAATTATCGCCATGATTCAAGCTGGCATGTCAGGTGACCTAACAAATGTTCAGGCGTTACCTGATAGAGCAGCTGCCATTATGGCTGCGGTGCGTCATGCAGATATCAAGGACATTGTTTTGGTTGCCGGTAAGGGACATGAGTCTACTCAAGAAATCAATGGCAAGAAGTTTGATTTTTCTGATCAAGAGCACATTCGTTTAGCTGCGGGCGGTGGTGTATGAGTCTGCCCATGACTACCCTTGCTCAAGTGCATGCTATGTTGCCGGGAAGCGAGTTAATTCACGCTAGCAATGAGTCTGCCCAGGCAATCAATATTTCTCGTGTGGGCAGTGATAGCCGTCAAATTCAGGCTGGTGAGTTATTCGTAGCCTTGGCAGGCGAACGTTTTGATGCCCATGATTATTTGGGTGAGTTAGCCTCAGCAGGGGCCAGCGCCGCCCTAATTAGCAATCAAGAAAAATGCCCCTCGAATCTAGCGGCAGTCTGTGTAGATGACACCAAGCAAAGCTTGGGTCAATTAGCAAAAGCTTGGCGCTCACAGTTTGCTATTCCTGTGGCCTTGGTTACTGGTTCTAATGGCAAGACTACTGTAAAAGAGATGATTGCCTCAATCTTTAAGGTTGCTGCTGGCGAAGAATTCACCTTGGTTACCAAAGGTAATCTAAATAATGACATCGGTTTACCTTTAACTTTATTGCGCATGCGTTCGACTGATCGCTTGGCGGTGATTGAGTTGGGTATGAACCATCCTGGTGAAACGGCAGAGTTGGCTGCTATTGCACAAGCCAATATTGTCCTGATCAACAACGCACAGCGTGAGCATCAAGAATTTATGGCAACCATTGAAGCGGTTGCAAAAGAACATGCGACTGCTTTAAGCGCACTTCCTAAAGATGGCGTTGTAGTATTTCCAGCTGATACTGAATTTTCTGAGGTTTGGCACCAAGCTGCCGCAGGCCGCAAGGTGATTGATTTTGTTTTGTCTACTGATGCAGCATCGATCAATGCATCCGTAACTGGTAAGTTGCTCCCCAATGGAAGAGTTGAGATTACGACAGAGCTAGGTAAGATTGAGGTTCAACTCAATACCTTGGGAAATCACAACGTCCGCAATGCGCTAGCAGCGAGCGCCGTTGCTCTGGGTGCTAGATTGAGCCTTGAAAATATTAAAGCAGGCTTAGAGTCCTTTACCCCGGTAAATGGACGTATGCAAGCAAAGTCTTTAAATTCCCACCGCACCCTGATCGACGATAGCTATAACGCCAATCCAGACTCTGTGAGAGCTGCTATTGATGCGCTCAAGCAGTCTGGAAATGCCTCTTGGTTAGTCCTAGGTGACATGGGTGAAGTAGGTAATCAAGGCCCAGCATTTCATGAAGAAGTTGGTGCCTATGCTGCGGAGCAGGGTATTGCCAAGTTATTTGCTCTCGGAGAGCAATCCAGATTTGCGGTGCAAGGCTTTGATAGGTCACAGAAAAATCAATCTGCTAGTAGTGCCGCCCATTTCACAACATTGGATGAATTGCTTGAAGAGCTTAACGTGGCATTAGTGCATCAAGAATCAAACAAACAAATGCATTTAGATATTTTGGTTAAGGGATCTCGTTTTATGCGCATGGAGCGTGTGGTTCAGGCCTTATTAGAGGAGGCTAAAACATGCTCTTGATGTTGGCTCAATGGCTTCAGGATGACTTTGGATTTTTCCGAGTCTTTAACTACATCACTTTTAGAGCGGTAATGGCGACGGTGACTGCCCTCCTAATTGGATTGGCTGCAGGCCCTTGGGTTATTCGTAAATTGACTGCATTAAAGATGGGTCAAGCAGTGCGAACTGATGGCCCACAAACCCATTTAGTGAAATCTGGCACCCCTACGATGGGCGGCGTATTAATTCTTCTGGGTATTTTTATATCCTGCATGCTGTGGGCAGATCTCAGAAATCGCTTTATCTGGATTGTGATGATTGTGACTTTTGGATTTGGATTGATCGGCTGGGTTGATGATTACCGAAAAGTAGCTCGCAAAGATCCCAAAGGAATGGCCTCGAGAGAGAAATTTTTTTGGCAAACCATGATTGGTTTATTTGCAGCAATTTATTTAGCCTTCTCGGTATCTGAAGTCAACAACCTCAAGGTATTGCAGTTGTTCTTTGATTGGCTTAAGAGCGGCTTCGCTTTGGATCTACCCGCTAAGTCAAATTTGCTGATTCCATTTATGAAAGAAGTCAGTTACCCGCTGGGTGTAATGGGCTTCATCATCTTAAGTTACTTAGTCATTGTTGGTAGTAGCAATGCAGTGAATTTGACAGATGGCTTAGATGGTTTGGTGATCATGCCTGTGATTTTGGTTGGCGCAGCATTGGGCGCATTTGCTTACGTTATGGGTAACGCGATTTACGCAAAGTATTTATTGTTCCCTTATATCCCTGGCGCTGGTGAGCTCATGATTTTCTGCGGAGCCATGGGCGGCGCAGGTCTTGCATTCCTTTGGTACAACACGCATCCTGCCCAAGTGTTTATGGGTGACGTTGGTGCGCTTGCATTAGGTGGTGCACTCGGAACTATCGCAGTTATTGTCCGCCAAGAAATCGTACTTTTTGTCATGGGTGGCATTTTTGTGGCAGAAACAGTCTCAGTAATGCTACAAGTCTTCTGGTTCAAATTTACCAAGAAGCGTTTTGGTGAGGGGCGTCGTATTTTTAGAATGGCGCCACTTCACCACCATTTCGAATTAGGTGGCTGGCGTGAAACGCAAGTGGTAGTGCGTTTCTGGATCATCACCATTTTATTAGTCCTCATTGGCCTCTCCAGCCTGAAATTACGGTAAGCCAAAGAACATGCACAACCTAGACCAAGCCTTCGCTAATCCAGCACTCATTGCGAATGAGGGCTATCAAGCGCCTCATAATTTCCTGATAATGGGATTGGGGGAGTCTGGCTATGCAATGGCTAAGTGGTGTTTGCGTAACGGCGCAAAAGTAAACCTAGTTGATACACGCGATCGTGAAAATCTGAATGAACGGCAAAAAGCATGGCTGAGTGATCTGGAATTTGCCGGGCTTAAAGATATTTACTTTGGCACTCTTGATGGCATTAATTTAAAAGGTATTGATGTTATTGGAATAAGTCCTGGCTTATCACCAGTACAAGAGCCAATAGCCTCTTTCTTGGCTACGGCACAAGAGCTAAGCGTTGACATCTGGGGGGAGATGGAATTCTTCGCCAGAGGTATTGCTGCGTTAGATAGGATGGCTCAAGTAGATAGCTTGAAATACAAACCTGCAATATTGGCGATCACTGGTACTAACGGAAAAACAACAACGACTGCATTAACTGGTCAATTGTGTCAGCGTACTGGCAAGCGCGTTGCTGTTGCTGGAAACATTAGCCCTGCTGCTTTAGATAAATTCATGTCCTGCTTGGATGAGGTAGATCAAATCTCAGATATGCCCGAGATTTGGGTGCTTGAGCTCTCTAGCTTCCAATTAATCTATACAAGTACTTTTAATGCGACCGCTGCGACAGTATTAAATATTACGCAAGATCATTTGGATTGGCATGGCGATATGCAGGCCTATGTGGATGCAAAGGCAAATATCTTCAGGCAAGACACTATCTGCATCTTGAATCGAGATGATTCCTTGGTCATGGGTTTGCTCTCTGAAGAGCAAAAAGCCAATAGATCAATCATTACATTCGGTACTAGCCGTCCGGATGAGCAAGGTGCCTTTGGTATTGAACATGATTTACGTGCCGGTGGTATTGACTGGCTAGTATGGGCTGAAGTAGATGAGGATTTTGAGCCTCAACCAAAGCGCCGCCGTAAAGCCGTCGTTGTAGAAGATGAGCCATTAAGACTTAGGCGTTTGATCCCTGCTGATGCCTTGCGTATTCGTGGTCGTCACAATGCCTTGAATGCATTGGCAGCGCTCGCCCTAGCAAGATCGGCTGGCTTGCCAATGAATATGTTGCTCCATGGTTTGCGTGACTATCACGGTGAGCCTCATCGCGTTCAAAGTGTGGCGATTGTGTCGAACGTTGAATATGTAGATGACAGCAAGGGTACCAATGTAGGGGCAACAGTTGCAGCGTTGAATGGTTTGAGTGCCAATGAATCAGGCAAGCGAATCTGGTTGATTGCCGGCGGAGTAGGTAAGGGTCAGGACTTTAGTCCTTTGCGTGACCCTGTAATGCGATTTGTAAAAGGTGTCTTTTTAATTGGTCAGGATGCTCCAATCATCGCTGATGCTTTGGCGGATTCTGTTCCTTGCACTTTGAGTGAGACTATACAAAACGCAGTAGCCCAAGCTGCTAAACAAGCTCAGTCTGGCGATATTGTTTTATTGTCACCGGCCTGCGCTAGCTTTGATCAGTTTAGTGATTACGTTGCGCGTGCCGAAGCTTTTGTTGCAGAAGTTCAAGAATTAGGAATGCAGTTTGAAGGAGTCCATGCATGAATTTGAGGGAAAAACTCTTTCCTGAGAATCGTTTGGGCCTTGGCCGTTTCTGGAATTTCTCCAGAGGCGGAATAGATAACTTCCGTAGCGGCTTGAGAGATGCAGTATCTGGTGTAGAGCAGACTCGGTCACGCATGATGGATTACGACCAGTTATTAGTTTGGGCAGTGCTGTCTTTGGCGCTCATTGGTTTGGTGATGGTCTACTCTGCATCGATTACTTTGGCTGATGGTCCTAAGTATGCAAACTACAGTAGTAATTACTTTTTGATTCGTCATGTGATTTCTTTGTCGATTGCCATCGGTGTTGGCATTTGGACATTCAAGATCCCAACTAAAGTTTGGTAT
Organism: Polynucleobacter aenigmaticus; assembly: GCF_002206635.1. GTDB lineage: Bacteria > Pseudomonadota > Gammaproteobacteria > Burkholderiales > Burkholderiaceae > Polynucleobacter > Polynucleobacter aenigmaticus. The sequence goes on from NZ_NGUO01000012.1 coordinate 25,274, forward strand.
CGCTACTCACCAGTGATTTTTGGTTTTACGGTACTGCTATTAATTGCAGTACTCATCCCCGGTATAGGTAAGGGCGTAAATGGCGCCAAGCGTTGGATTCCATTGGGCCTCATGAATTTTCAGCCATCAGAATTAATGAAATTTGCTGCCATTATTTTTGCGGCAAGTTATACAGTGCAGCGCCAAGAATATCTTCATTCCTTTGTTAAGGGCATGTTGCCGATGGGTATTGCCGTTGCATTAGTTGGCGGCCTACTAATGGCTGAGCCCGATATGGGTGCGTTCGTAGTAGTGGCCTTAATTGCCTTTGGAATTTTGTTCTTAGGTGGCATTAACGCCAAGTTATTTGGTGGCTTGATCGTGGTTGGTCTCATGAGTGGCGCAATCATGATTGCCCTCTCACCATTCCGTCGAGGACGGATGCTGGCATTCATGGATCCATGGCAAGTAGATAACGCTGCGAACAAGGGTTATCAGTTAACCCATTCACTCATGGCATTTGGTCGTGGTGAATGGTTTGGTTTAGGTTTGGGTGGTAGTGTTGAAAAACTCCACTATCTACCAGAGGCTCATACAGACTTCATCATGGCCGTAATTGGTGAAGAGCTTGGATTTGTAGGTGTGGTGGTGATGATCTTCTTGTTCTATTGGATCGTGCGTCGCGCATTCTTAATCGGTCGCACCGCATTGCAATTAGATCGAAGCTTTGCCGGTCTTGCCGCTAAAGGTGTAGCAATTTGGATTGGCTGGCAGGCTTTTATCAACATGGGTGTGAACTTAGGCCTGCTTCCTACTAAAGGTTTAACTCTTCCATTGGTGAGTTATGGCGGATCTGGAATCTTGATGAATGCAGTCGCGGTAGCAATGCTACTGCGTATTGATTATGAAAACCGAATCTTGATGCGTGGAGGCAAGCTGTAATGAAGCCCTCCATCCTAATCATGGCTGGCGGTACTGGGGGGCATATTTTCCCTGGTCTTGCTGTTGCCGAATATTTACGCATTTGCGGCTGGAAAGTATCTTGGCTCGGCAATCAAAACGGTATGGAATATCGCTTAGTGAAAGCTTGTGATTTCCCATTTGAGGCGGTTGATTTTGGTGGTCTTCGTGGCAAAGGCATTAAAGCCAAGCTGATGCTGCCGTTTAACCTCATAAGAGCAAGTTATCAGAGCTGGAAAATCATGCGTCGCCTAAAGCCCAATGTGGTGTTGGGTATGGGCGGCTACATTACTTTCCCTGGCGGCTTGATGACTAAGCTATTGAAAAAGCCATTAGTTTTGCATGAGGCAAATTCAGTAGCGGGCAGTGCAAACCGCGCCTTAGCAAAAATTGCAATGCGTACTTTGACTGGCTTTCCAGACACGATGGCACATGCTGAGTGGGTTGGCAATCCAATTCGGGAAGAGTTTGAAGCGGTAGGTAGCACTTCTGCACGTTACGCAGAGCGCTCTGGCCCTCTATCGATTCTGGTTGTTGGTGGCAGCTTAGGTGCCGCCGCTTTAAACGAAGCTATTCCAGCAGCGCTAGCGTTAATGGATCCAGGGGCTCGTCCTCGCGTAATTCATCAGGCGGGCGATAAGCATCTGGCGGAGCTACAGAAGCGTTATGCCGAGTTGGGTGTAGAGGCTGATATTCGCCCATTTATTGATGACATGCCAACTGCCTATGCTCAAGCAGACCTGGTGATATGCCGCTCCGGCGCAATGACAGTCTCTGAGATTGCAGCATGTGGTGTTGCATCCTGTTTGATCCCATTTCCTTATGCGATTGATGATCATCAGACTGCAAATGCACGCTTTTTATCGGATGCAGATGCAGCGATTCTTTTGCCGCAACCAGATCTCAATCCGCAGGACCTAGCTTCTATGATTCAAAACTTTAGTCGCCAAGATTTGCAGGCAATGGCTGAGCGTGCACATGTTTTAGCTAGACCTCATGCAACTCAACGCGTTGCTGAAGTATGTGCAGATTGTGCGGGAGTGGGAATATGAAAAATATCGTTCAGCAGATTCATTTTATTGGTATCGGCGGCGCAGGCATGAGTGGCATTGCTGAAGTGCTCCTGAACTTGGGATACCAGGTATCTGGATCTGATTTAGCGGAAGGTGTGGCAACTAAACGTCTGAAAGAGTTGGGTGCAGTAATTCATATTGGACATGATCCAAAGAATATTGGTACCGCAGAAGCGGTAGTGATTTCTACTGCAGTTACTGGTAATAATCCGGAAGTGCTAGCTGCACGTGCAGCAAAGGTACCTGTTATTCAGCGTGCCGTCATGCTCGGCGAACTTATGCGACTAAAGCAGGGTATTGCGATTGCAGGCACTCATGGCAAAACTACCACCACTAGTTTAGTGGCTTCAGTGTTGGCTGAGGGTGGTCTAGATCCTACTTTTGTCATTGGTGGAAAATTAAATTCTGCAGGTGCTAATGCGCGCTTAGGTCAGGGTGACTTCATTGTGGTTGAGGCTGATGAGTCTGATGCTTCCTTCTTGCAGCTCTTCCCAGCTATGGAGGTGGTAACCAATATCGATGCTGATCATATGGATACCTATCAACATGATATGGCGAGACTAAAACAAGCTTTTGTGCAGTTTATTCAGCGTATGCCTTTTTATGGTGTTGCAGTTCTGTGCATCGATGACGCTAATGTGAGAGATATTATTCCGTTTGTATCGCAGCCAATATTGCGTTACGGCCTATCGGAAGATGCCGATATTCGTGCGAGCAATGTGCGTGCTGAAGGCACTCGTATGCACTTCACAGTTGATCGCAAAACAGTTCGACGTCATGGTAATGTGCCGGGTCCATTAGAGGTGCAGTTGAATTTGCCAGGACTTCATAACGTTCGCAATGCATTAGCTGCAATTGGCATTGCAACTGAATTAGGTGTTGGCGATGAGGCAATCGTGAAGGCCTTATCTGAATTTAGTGGTGTTGGTCGTCGCTTCCAGAAATATGGTGATCTTCCTTTGGCGGCAGGTGGTAGCTTTACTTTGATTGATGACTATGGGCATCACCCAGTAGAGATGGCTGCCACCTTAGCTGCCGCGCGTGGAGCCTATCCAAATCGTCGCTTGGTATTGGCATTCCAGCCCCATCGATTTACACGGACGCGCGATTGCTTTGGCGAATTTGTCCAGGTCCTTAAAAACTTTGATGCACTGGTTTTGACGGAGGTATACCCAGCTGGCGAAGCCAAGATTCCAGGTGCGGATGGCCAGAGCCTCATGAAGGCTGCTCTTGCATCCGATAAGACTTTGAAAGCTTCCTTGGATAGCGCGGCAGTAGCATTTGCGCCAACTGTAGCCGAGATGCCGGAAAAATTAAGCGCCTTATTACGTAATGGCGATGTATTGATCACGATGGGCGCTGGCTCAATTTCAGGCTTACCTCATGCATTGGCGGAGGTGAAGCATGTCTAATCAGAATGTACAAATGAGTTCTTGGGGCGAACGCGTGAAAAGCGATCTTGCCAAACTGGATGTGAAGTCTCTTGGCCGAGTAGGTGTGTTGCTGGGCGGTCTTTCTGGTGAGCGCGAGATTTCATTAATGTCTGGAACTGGAGTTTTAGAGGCATTGCTTTCTAAAGGTGTTGATGCGCATCCGTTTGATACAGGATTGCGTTGCCCAACTGAATTAGCAAAAGAAAAATTTGATCGCATCTTCATCACACTGCATGGACGTTATGGTGAGGACGGTACGATTCAAGGATTACTTGAGCTTTTAGGTTTGCCTTACACCGGCAGCGGTGTATTAGCTTCCGCTTTAGCGATCGACAAAATAGCTACTAAGCTTGTCTGGCTAAGTAGTGGTCTTTCGACTCCAGAGTTCCAGGAGTTGAAGGCTGATAGCGACTGGAATGCAGTAGTGAAGCACTTAGGTCTGCCATTGATTGTCAAGCCCGCCCATGAAGGCTCCTCCCTGGGGTTAACTAAGGTTAAATCCGTTGAAGAGTTACCTGCCGCCTTTCAGCTTGCTGCGGCGATGGATAAAAAAGTGATAGCAGAGAGTTGCATCATTGGTGATGAGCTAACTTGCCCATTAGTTGGCTATGGCAATGATGCCGAAGCATTGCCAGTGATTAAAATTATTCCCCCGCAAGCCAATTATGATTTTCACAATAAATATTTCTCCGATGAGACAAAATATTTATGCCCAACTGGCTTGGCACCCGAAGTCAATCTTGCTGTACAAGAATTAGCCTTGGCAGCGTATCGTGCGCTCGGATGTAAAACTTGGGGTCGTGCTGATGTCATGCTGGATCAAAAAACCGGCAAACCATATCTCTTGGAGATGAATACTTCCCCTGGAATGACCTCACATTCTTTAGTGCCTATGGCAGCTAAAGCAGCTGGTATTGAGTATGCAGAATTAGTGCTCTGGGTGATTAGTCAGACCCTCAATAGCAAAGGGCCCCTGTAATCATGAGCCGGATAAGTTCCTTCCTTGGTGGATTTGGCGAAGTATTTGCTTCGCTTGCATCTCCACTTTGGAATTATCCAGAGCGGATGCAGAAGTTGAGTCGTTTCTTGATGCGCTGCTTTGTGCTCATGGTTTGTGTTGGCATCTTAATTTGGCTAAGTCAGCGCCCAGTATTTGCTTTGCGCCAAGTGATGATTGAGCCGGTCGTTGGGCAAACATTGAAGCATATTAATAAGCCTGTGGTGAAGCAGCAGGTATTAGAAACAGTTCAAGGAAACTTTTTCAGCGTGAAGCTGGAAGACGTTAAACGTGGATTTGAGTCCATGCCTTGGGTGCGTCATGCGAACGTTCGTAGAGTTTGGCCTAACGGATTAATTGTGAGTATTGAAGAGCAAAAGCCCTTTGGCACTTGGGGTGGGGTTGATAGCCATACCCTCATGAATACTCATGGTGAACTATTTGCAGGCCGTGTTTCTGATGTGGGTGACGGAATTCAGTTGATTGATTTTCATGGGCCAGAAGATGCTAGCAAGGAAGTCATGCGCTTGTATGAAAAAGCGAATGCTTGGTTTAAGCCTTGGGATGCTGAGGTGAAGAATTTGACCCTGTCTGAGCGTTATGCCTGGCACGTCAAGCTCTCGAATGGCATGAAGGTTGAATTTGGCAGGGATGAAGAGAATTCAGACAAGACCTTAACTGAAGATCGTGTAGCGCGCCTCTTTAAGTATTGGCCTCAGGTTCAAGAGAAATGGGCTAATCGCGTAGATGCAATTGATCTTCGCTATGCAAATGGTTTTGCAGTGCATCTTGCTTCGGCAGGTTTGAAAAAGAATGAAGTGGATGGCAAAAAAAGTGAGCAGAAGCAATGAGGAATGAGAATGAGTAAAGATAACCGCGATTTATTGGTCGGATTAGATATTGGAACCTCTAAGGTGGTTGCTTTGGTTGCCGAATTGGCACCTGACGGTCAATTTAATGTTGTTGGTGTTGGACAAACTGCATCTAAGGGGTTGAAGAAGGGCGTTGTTGTCAACATTGAGGCAACGGTTCAATCTATCCAGAAGGCGCTTGAAGAAGCAGAGGTCATGGCCGATCGCCAGATCGTTCAGGTATTTACGGGTATTGCTGGAAATCACATCGTGAGTTTTAACTCTAGCGGTATGGTGGCAATTCGCGATAAAGAAGTGAGCGCGGGGGATGTCGAGCGCGTCTTAGAAACTGCCAAGGCAATTAACATTCCAACGGATCAGCAAATTCTGCATATTCTCGTTCAAGAATTCATTATTGATGGACAGGAAGATGTACGAGAGCCAATTGGTATGAGTGGCTTGCGACTTGAGGTGAAAGTGCATATCGTCACTGGTGCGGTAAGCGCCGCACAAAATATTGTGAAGTGTGTGCGCCGTTGTGGACTCGAAGTCAATGATCTCATTTTGCAACCGCTGGCATCTAGCTTGGCTGTATTAACTGATGACGAAAAAGAGTTGGGAGTAGTTTTAGTTGACATTGGCGGTGGCACAACAGATATCGCAATTTATTGCCAAGGATCCATTCGTCATACAGCGGTGATTCCGATTGCCGGCGATCAAATTACCAATGACATTGCAATGGCATTGCGTACCCCAACGATTGATGCGGAAGATCTCAAGATTCAATACGGTATCGCTCGCCAGGATATGGCAGATCCCGCCACCATGATTGATGTACCAGGTGTTGGTGATCGCGAACCGCGGCCAATGTCTAAGCAAGCCTTAGCTGCGGTGATCGAGCCACGGGTTGAAGAGTTATTCACTTTGGTACGAGGTGTAGTACGTGATTCTGGTTACGAAGATATGGTGTCTTCAGGGATCGTGCTGACCGGTGGAACCGCTTTAATGCCTGGAATGGTTGAGCTTGCTGAGCAGGTGTTCTTGCGTCCAGCGCGTATTGGCACCCCTGAATATCGCGGGCACTTACATGAAGTTTTACGTAGCCCACGATTTGCTACCAGTATCGGTTTATTAATGGAAGGTCAGGCGCAGTTGTTGCGTGGCCGTCGAGTATCTCAATCAGGCGCACTACAAAGTGTTATCTCGCGCATGAAGGAATGGTTCGCAGGAAATTTTTAAGTTTTTTTCGTCGTCGTCAATGTAGTACGTTTATTACCTAGGAGGGTATATGGAATTTGAAATGTTAGATCAAGAAACAGCTGGCAAAACCATCATTAAAGTGGTTGGAGTTGGCGGTGCAGGTGGTAATGCAGTTCAACACATGATTCGTCGTGGAGTTAACGGCGTAGAGTTTATTTGCATGAACACCGATGCTGGCGCTTTACAGCGTTCTGAGGCATCTGTGAATTTGCAACTAGGCTCTAGCGGACTTGGTGCTGGCGCAAAACCTGAAATCGGTGCAGCTTCTGCCGAAGAAGCGCGTGCTCGTATTGCAGATACATTGCAAGGTGCACACATGGTGTTTATCACTGCTGGTATGGGTGGTGGCACGGGTACTGGTGCTGCACCAATCGTAGCCCAAGTTGCTAAAGAAATGGGTATTTTGACTGTGGGCGTGATTAGTAAGCCATTTGACTTTGAGGGTGTAAAACGTCTCAAGGTTGCAGAAAACGGCGCCGCTGAACTCGAGTCCTACGTTGACTCATTGATCGTAGTGCTCAATGAAAAGCTCTTTGAAGTCATGGGTGAGGATGCTGAGTTTGATAAAGCCTTTGCTTGCGCCGATGATGTTTTGCATAACGCTGTTTCAGGTATTGCAGAAATTATTAACGTACAAGGTTTGATCAACGTCGACTTTGAGGACGTGAAGACTGTAATGGGTGAGCAAGGCAAAGCGATGATGGGAACGGCAACAGTTTCCGGCATGGATCGTGCGCGCTTAGCTGCTGAAGCCGCAGTTGCATCACCATTGCTCGAAGGTGTTGATCTGTCCGGTGCACGTGGCGTATTGGTAAACATCACTGCTAGTCGTTCATTGAAATTGTCTGAGACTCGTGAGGTCATGGCTGCAATTCGTGGCTATGCTGCTGATGACGCTACCGTAATTTTCGGTACTGTCTATGACGAGACTTTGGGCGATGCATTGCGCGTTACTGTTGTAGCAACTGGATTAAATAATCCACAAGCACGCCAAAGTCATCAGCCAGAAGTCGTCTGGAGACAAGCTACTGGTACGCATGACGCAATGCCAACAATGGCTGACTTAAACAGTTTTGCTCCTGCTAGCGCATCTGCAGCAATGAGCAAGGTAGGTTTAGATTCAGCTTTGAGTACGAGCGCTGGCTTGTCAATGATGGGTGCAGGTAGCGCGCCTTCAATGGCTGCCAAACCAGCAACTAGTGGTGTTGATTACAGTCAATATGATTTGCCACGCGTATTTCGTAGTTCGCGCGAAGCTACACCAGCCCCTACGTTAGGTGCTGATAGCTCACCGCAGGCTAAATCCATGTTGGATAAAGGGGCTGATTATTACGAGATTCCAGCCTTTTTACGCAAGCAAGCAGACTAAACCACTGCTCAATACAATAGGTAGTTGCAAAATGCCAGCGCGGCGCCCCTCCGGACGACGAATCCCGCGCTAGCGTTGGCATACTTATGACAACTATTTATTAATTGGAGATCTTATGATTGCAGTCGGACAAAAATTACCAAACGCCACTCTCTATGAGTTTTTAGATGAGGCGACTGAAGGCTGCACCATTGGACCTAATGCTTTTGAAGTTGAAAAGCTTGCTGCTGGTAAAAAAGTAGTGATCTTTGCGCTGCCAGGTGCATTTACGCCAACCTGCTCTGCAAAGCATGTCCCAAGTTATGTTGAGCACTTTGATGCTATTAAAGCAAAAGGTGTTGACGAGATTTGGTGTATTTCAGTCAACGACCCATTTGTTATGGGCGCCTGGGGACGCGATCAAAAAGTAGGAAACAAGATTCGCATGCTGGGTGATGGCAGTGCCGAATTTACTAAGAAACTGGGCTTGGAATTAGATTTGACTGCTCGTGGTTTTGGTGTTCGTTCAGACCGTTATGCCATGATCGTTGAAGATGGCGTTGTAAAAACCTTAGATCGTGAAGCTCCTGGCAAGTTTGAAGTAAGCGATGCTGCTTCAGTATTGAAGAAGCTTTAAAAAATTATTCCTGAATTTAGATGAGACCATGATGAAGCAACGCACAATCGCCACACCGATTAAAACCGTGGGGATTGGCTTGCACTCTGGGCGCAAGGTGACCTTATCAATCAAGCCTGCGCCAGTAAATTCAGGAATCTTATTTGTACGTGTAGATACGCCGGAGCAATCCGTTGTTCCGGCTACCGCATTGGCTGTATGCGACACCCGTCTTGCCTCGGTAATTCAAAAAGACGGTGTACGCATTTCCACTGTGGAGCATTTGCTCTCCGCTTGTGCGGGTTTAGGACTTGATAACTTATTAATTGAGTTAGACGGCGAAGAAGTGCCCATCATGGATGGTAGTGCCGCCTCATTTTTATTCCTCATGGAATCTGCCGGCATTGCTGAGCAAGACGCAGCGCGACAATTTTTGGTGATTAAAAAGCCGATTGAAGTGCGAGAGGGTGACAAGCTTGCGAGATTAGAACCATTCTTTGGTTATAAGTTGGATTTCACAATCGACTTTAAGCATCCGGCAGTAGATAAGACAGGGCAGCGTTTTGTAGTGGACTTTGCTGAGCATGCTTATCGTAGTGAAATTGGTCGTGCACGCACCTTTGGCTTTGCGCACGAGGTTGAGGCATTGCGAGAGATGGGTTTAGCGCGCGGCGGAAGCTTGGATAACGCGATTGTGCTTGATGAGCACCGTATCTTGAATAACGAGGAACTGCGTTATGAGGATGAGTTTGTTCGCCACAAGATTTTGGATGCGATTGGGGATCTCTATTTAGTGGGACATCCCATTGTTGGGTCATATGTCGCTGAAAAATCAGGTCATGCCCTCAATAACGCCCTTTTGCGCAAGCTCCTAGATGATCCTAGCTCTTACGAGATTAGTAGTTTTCCAGAAAATAAGGCTCCTGCGGCCTATTCCAAAGAGAGTCAACCCCTCTTTTTCTAAAACCCTCTTCTGAGGATTTAATAATCTTTATTTGGGTTTGCTTTGAAGAAGGCGCTCAACTGCCTTGCGTAAGTCAGAATCCGGGGCTAATTTTTCAACCAAAGACTCCCAAGAGGCTCTCGCTACCGCATTAAATCCTTTTGGTTTCGCCGTTTCTTGATGCCTCTCTCTAGGTTTAATTTCCCAAGTAGGTGGTGCAGGCTTGAGGCGTACTTTAATAGCCGTACAAACGACTCCTTTTTTAGCTAACTCATTGATTAGACTTGGTAAAACTTGTTGAAGGCGGGTAGCAATGCTCGCGCCACTGACCAATAAAAAGAGCTCATTTTGGCCTCCGGAACGCCATCCAGCCTCAATTTTTGAGGCCAGGTTATCCAAATCAAGTTCAAACAGGGCTGCTTTCAGAGCAATTCTGAGTTTGGCAAGATCTTCTGTTTTTGCCAAAATTCCCCCAAGTCCCTCAGAACCCCGTAGGTAGTCCAGCAACTCATGGGCAGCTTGCGTACGATTGGGTTTAGGGGCAAAGTTCATATAAAAAAGGGCGCGGGTGATAAACTCAAGGTCTTAATTTACTTCAATATCCCATGGTAATCGGTCTTCTTAAAACCCTGGTCGGCAGTCGTAACGACCGCCTCTTAAAACAGTATCGCAAAGTAGTTGCCAAAGTTAGCGCTTTCGAGTCTAGCCTGCAAGCTTTGGATGATGCAGCACTGCAAGCAAAAACTGCTGAGTTCAAGTCGCGTTTGGCTGCAGGTGAGGCATTGGACGATCTAGCGCCGGAAGCTTTTGCAGTGGTTCGTGAAGCCAGCTCACGCGTTATGAAGATGCGCCATTTTGATGCGCAGATGATGGGTGGTCTTGCATTGCATCAAGGCAAGATTGCTGAAATGGGCACTGGTGAAGGTAAAACTTTAACCGCAACACTTCCCGTATATTTAAATGCATTAATCGGTAAGGGCGTTCATGTCATTACGGTAAATGATTATTTGGCGCAACGTGACGCTGAGTGGATGGCTACTCTTTATAACTTCTTGGGTATGAAGGTTGGCGTGAATCTATCGCAAATGGATCACACAACCAAGCAAGAAGCATATGCCGCTGATATCACCTACGGAACCAATAATGAATTTGGTTTTGATTATCTGCGCGACAACATGGTTCAAGATTTGGGTCAACGCGTACAACGTGGCCTAGCTTATGCGATTGTGGATGAGGTGGATTCCATCTTGATCGATGAGGCGCGTACACCACTAATCATTTCTGGTCAGGCTGAAGATCACACTGATTTATATATCAAGATCAATGCATTGCCGGCTTACTTAGAGCGTCAGATCGGCGAAGAAAAATCCGATGGTACTGGTGTTGAAAAGCCGGGCGATTACTGGGTTGATGAAAAATCCCAGCAGGTATATCTAACTGAGCGCGGGCACGATAAAGCTGAGACAGTTTTGGTCGAGCTTGGCGCCTTAAATGATGGTGATTCCTTATATTCTCCGCAAAATATTACCTTGATGCACCATGTATATGCCGCCCTACGTGCACATACTCTATATAAACGTGATCAACAATACGTAGTGCAAAACAATGAGGTCATCATTGTTGATGAGTTCACGGGACGTTTAATGCAGGGGCGTCGTTGGTCAGATGGCTTGCATCAAGCTGTTGAGGCTAAAGAAGGCGTGCAGATTCAGAATGAAAATCAGACGCTAGCAACGATTACCTTCCAAAATTACTTCCGTATGTACGGCAAGCTGGCTGGTATGACTGGTACTGCTGATACTGAAGCCTATGAGTTCAAGGAAATTTATAACCTTGAGACTGTAGTCATTCCGCCAAATCGCATTAGCCAAAGAAAAGATCGTCAAGATCAGATCTACAAGACTTCGCGCGAGCGTTACGACGCAGTCATCAAAGATATCGAAGATTGCTATCAGCGCGGTCAGCCGGTGCTAGTTGGAACAACCTCCATTGAAAACTCAGAGTTGATCGCTGGTTTGCTTGATAAGCGCGAGTTACCGCATCAAGTCTTGAATGCAAAACAACATGCCCGCGAAGCTGAGATCATTGCTCAAGCTGGTAGACCGAAGATGATCACCATTGCTACCAATATGGCTGGTCGTGGAACAGATATCGTATTGGGTGGCAACGTTGCCAAACAATCTTCCTTGATTGAGGCGGATGCAGAGCTTTTAGATGCAGATAAGTCTAGCAAGATTAAAACCTTGCAAGATGAGTGGCAAAGTCTGCACGATCAAGTATTGACTGCTGGCGGATTACATATTATTGGTACAGAGCGTCACGAAAGTCGTCGTATTGACAATCAATTGCGTGGTCGCGCAGGCCGTCAGGGCGACCCTGGCTCTTCCCGTTTTTATCTTTCCCTGGATGATTCTCTGTTGCGTATTTTTGCTGGAGATCGTTTGCGTGCAGTCATGGATCGCCTCAAAATGCCAGATGGAGAACCTATCGAAGCTGGTATGGTGACTCGTTCCATTGAGTCTGCACAGCGCAAGGTTGAAGGTCGAAACTTTGATATTCGTAAGCAGTTATTGGAGTATGACGACGTTGCCAATGACCAGCGTAAAGAAACCTACCGCTTAAGAAATGAAGTTCTAGAAAGTGCTGATGTTGGTGAGTTAATTGCCAATTTACGTGAAGATGTCTTGCGTACTATTTGTGCGTTGTATGTTCCTCGTGAGTCGATGGAAGAGCAATGGGACCTAGTAGGACTTGAGAATGTATTGGCTAACGACTGGGGCTTAACTATCGACCTGAAAAATTGGGTTGAAAGTGCCGCATCCATGGATGATGAGCAGATTGTTGAGCGCGTATTAGAGACTGCAAATGAGGCTTATGATGCAAAAGTCGAGCTCTCAGGTCGCACCTCTTTTGCTGGATTTGAGCGCTCTGTTTTACTTTACAGCCTAGACACCCATTGGCGCGAACATTTGGCAGCTTTGGATCATTTGCGTCAAGGAATCCATTTGCGTGGCTATGCCCAAAAAGATCCAAAACAAGAATATCGTCGCGAAGCATTTGAGTTGTATGGCGAGCTGCTGAATGTCATTAAGAATGATGTTGTTAAAAGCATCATGACAGTGCAGATTCGTAGTGCAAGCGAGCTGGATGAAGCCTCCGAGTCGATCAATGAAGATTTGGCTAAGCTCGCTGACGTGCAGTATCAGCATGCAGACCCGGAGCTTGAAGTAGCTGGCTCAACAGGTGATCGTGGTGCAGCAATTGAAATTGCTCCTGCCCCGATGCGCGCCGGACCAAAGGTCGGTCGTAATGATCCTTGTACGTGCGGCAGTGGCAAGAAATATAAGAACTGCTGTGGGGCCTTGGCGTAATTAAGGCTGTGACTTCAAATGGCGGTACAAAGTATTTCTACTAATTCGCAATAGCTTGGCTGCAAGACTGATATTCCCATTGGTCTTCTCCAATGTTTTCTGAATTGCCATTCTTGAAAGTTGCTTGAGAGCTCCGGTTTCAATCAAATCCTCTGCTAGATTTTTGGATAAATCCTTGCCGTTGGGCTCTTGATACTCATGAGAGTGGCCATCATACGACTGACTCAAATTTGTTTTGAAGAATAAAGATTTTGAGCAGCGTGTTCTTATTGCATGAATCTTGCCACCATCTTTTTTCGCGCAATCAAATAGTTGGCCTAATGAGATATCTAGGATTTGCTGAATCTTGACTACCCCAATATCAAGAGCATTCATTTCTAATAGGGATAACGCAACTCTATCAACCCCTAAAACGGTGCCACTTTCATCAACCCCAATCATTCCCTCACCTATGGACCCCAAGCCTTCTGGACTATTGTGAATCCTGAGGACTAAGGCGTATTGAAATTCATTGGCAGAAAATAATTGTTTTTCTAGGGAGTGAACAGTTGCCTTAACTAGGCCAAGGGTATGGGGATGGTGCGTGCTTTTATCCGTCGAGATATTTAGTACGCCGCTAATTTTTCCATCTGGTTCAAAGATGGGGGCTGCAGTACAACTCAAAAAGCCATTGTTTTCTAAAAAGTGCTCTGATCCATTTACCGAGACTGCTACTCTATCTACCAAGGCTGTACCGATTGCATTAGTGCCTCGATGCTTTTCAAGCCAAGATGCGCCTGTTTTTAGCAGTACTCGATCAGCTTTAGAAATAAATTCTGCATCTCCAACGGAATGCACAATCACTCCCTGGTGATCTGAAAGTATGATTACGCCACCGCTACCAGACATCAGGCCATGTAAATAGTGCATTGTTGGTTTGGCTAGAGCAATTAAATCGCGTCGCTGTTCAATGCGAGTTTGCAATACTTGCCCACTTAAAATGTTGTCAGGCAATTGTTTTTGATATGCATCCAAACCAGATTGCAGACATCTTTGCCAAGAGCGATATACCGTCAATCCTAATTGGGCCTCAAGAGCATTTTCAGGCAGGTCTCCGTGAAGAAGCCAGCTTCTTCTGATATCACGGAGATTGGAAACTTTCATCTTGTGCCTACAAAAAGTTAGAGAACCACTATATAAACAAATTTATTTTATTGAATGAGGCAATACCCTTAATCATGGTGTTGAAACTCGAGGGTGTTACATAAATGAACACTTACCTGTTTTATTTCTCAGGAATTACCCTCGCTTTCAGCTCTTTTAAGGATATTTAAAAAATGCTGCACTGCATTTGATTGAATAAGTTTTCAGCTTGCGACACAGTATCTCTAAGGCCATTTTTGAAAGAAAGAAATGGCATTTCTTAAGCACCTTAATAGGAGAAGATTTTGATCTACGCAGCCCCCGGCGCTCAAGGCGCAAAAATTCAATACAAAGCTCGATACGATAATTTCATTGGCGGCAAGTGGGTGGCGCCAGTGAAAGGTCAGTACTTTGATGTGATTACCCCAATTAGCGGCAAGGTCTACACACAGGCGGCTCGTTCTAGTGCGGAAGATATCGAATTGGCTTTAGATGCAGCACACAAGGCTGCTGATGCATGGGGAAAAACATCCCCAACTGATCGCGCAAATGTTCTATTGAAGATTGCGGATTGTATTGAGGCTAACTTGGAGCTACTTGCTTATGCTGAAACGGTGGATAACGGCAAAGCGATTCGTGAAACCTTAAATGCGGATATCCCATTAACCGTTGACCACTTTAGATATTTCGCTGGTTGTGTGCGTGCGCAGGAAGGTGCTTTGTCGCAAATCGACGAAACCTCTGTTGCGTATCACTTCCAAGAGCCTTTAGGCGTGGTTGGCCAGATCATTCCATGGAATTTTCCAATCTTGATGGCAGCTTGGAAGTTAGCTCCTGCCATAGGTGCTGGTAACTGCGTAGTGTTAAAGCCAGCAGAATCCACTCCTGTTTCTATCTTGGTTTTGGCCGAGTTGATTGCAGATATCTTGCCTCCTGGCGTGCTGAATATTGTGAATGGCTATGGCCGTGAAGCGGGTATGCCTCTTGCAACTAGTAAGCGGATTGCAAAGATTGCCTTTACAGGCTCTACTTCTACCGGCCGAGTCATTGCTCAAGCTGCGGCAAATAATCTGATACCTGCTACTCTGGAATTGGGCGGCAAGTCACCGAATATTTTCTTTGCAGACGTTATGGATAAAGATGACGGATTTTTAGATAAGGCGATTGAAGGGTTGGTGTTATTTGCCTTCAATCAGGGTGAGGTATGTACTTGCCCATCTAGGGCTTTGATTCAAGAGAGTATTTATGACAAGTTTATGGAGAAGGTGCTTAAGCGAGTAGCTGCAATTAAGCATGTAAATCCACTAGACACGGATAGCATGATGGGCGCACAAGCCTCCAAAGAACAATTGACCAAGATTCTTTCTTACTTGGATTTGGGTAAGCAAGAGGGCGCGGAAGTATTGATAGGAGGTTCACAAGCTCATTTAGATGGTGATCTTTCAGGCGGCTACTATGTACAGCCAACTCTATTCAAAGGCCACAATAAGATGAGAATTTTCCAAGAGGAAATCTTTGGACCAGTCTTGGCAGTGACCACCTTTAAGGATGAAGCAGAGGCATTAGAAATTGCCAATGACACACTCTATGGTTTGGGGGCTGGGGTCTGGGCGCGCAATGGAAATGTTGCTTATCGTATGGGTCGTGCTATTAAGGCTGGTCGCGTATGGACCAATTGCTACCATGCTTATCCAGCCCATGCAGCCTTCGGTGGATACAAAGAATCAGGCATCGGTAGGGAAACTCATAAAGTCATGCTGGATCACTATCAACAAACTAAGAATCTATTAGTCAGTTACAGTGAATCCAAATTGGGCTTCTTCTAACTGGAGAAGTTCGTATTTTCATCAAAGGGCGGAGCAATCCGCCCTTTTGTGTAATTTAGTCTCCCGAGGAAAATGGCGATGGTAGAGCGTGTAATTGCTACAGATGAGGCACTCGCACTAATTAGGCAGCTGCAAGCCGAGCATGGTCAGATCATGTTTCATCAGTCTGGTGGGTGTTGTGACAACAGCGCTGCAAATTGCTATCTACCAACAGACTTAACCATTGGACCTTACGATATTCAGTTGGGTGAAGTGGGGGGTGTGCCATTCTATATAGGTAAGCTCCAGTATGAATACTGGAAACACACCCAATTGATTTTGGATGTGATTGAAGGGCAAGGAGGAACTTTTTCCCTTGAAGGCTCGACAGGAAAAGCATTTCATACCCGCTCACGCCTCTTTACCGATGAAGAGTGGGCTTCGATAGAGGCTCAGGTGCTCTCTGATTTAGCTTAGGTTTAGTCTGGAAAGGCCATCTCGGTAGGGCTTTAGGCTTCCGAGTTATTCCTAAAGGTCTCCTCTACAATCGTCAGACTATGACAGTTAACCTACCCCTCCCAAAAAAAGACCAATTGAAGCCAGTTAAAGGTTTTCAGATGGGTATCGCAGAAGCCGGTATTAAGAAGGTAAATCGCAAAGATCTCCTGGTGATGACTTTAGTCCCCGGCTCCCAGGTTGCAGGTGTATTTACCTTAAATCGTTTCTGTGCTGCACCGGTTCAGGTCTGCCGAGAGCATCTAGCTCAGGATGGCGCTAAAGGTGAGATTCGTGCCTTAGTAGTGAATACCGGAAATGCTAATGCGGGGACTGGTGAGCAGGGTATGAAAGACGCCTTGGCAACTTGCGCTGCGCTAGCAAAAGAATTGAAATTGAACCCTGAGCAAATCCTGCCTTTTTCTACAGGCGTAATTTTGGAGCCGCTGCCGATAACTAAGCTCATTGGCGCCTTACCTCAGGCAGTTTCTAATTTGGGTGAAGATCATTGGTTTGACGCCGCAGAGGCGATCATGACAACCGATACGCAACCTAAAGCTACATCTGTCACAGTACAGACGCCTGCAGGCGTAGTCACCATCACTGGTATCTGTAAGGGCGCTGGGATGATTCATCCGAATATGGCGACCATGCTGGGCTTTATTGCAACGGATGCTGGTTTTGTACCAGGTCTGTTAGCTTCCTTGACTCGTGAGATTGCTGATCTTTCATTTAATGCCATTACGATTGATGGTGATACTTCAACCAATGATTCTTTCATCATTATGGCAACCAGCCAATCGTCGGTAAAGATTGAATCTGCTGATGATCCTAGTTATGGCCCAGTGCGGGTGGCCTTAATCGACCTTGCTCGCAAGCTAGCTCAAATGATCGTGAGGGATGGTGAAGGTGCGACTAAATTTATTACGATTGATGTGCAGGGCGGCAAGATGGAAGAAGAGTGCCGATTAGTGGCTGAAGCAGTAGCTCACTCCCCCCTGGTGAAAACCGCCTTCTTTGCTAGTGATCCTAATTTAGGTCGCATCCTGGCGGCTATTGGATATGCCGGCATTACCGATCTTGATGTTGGCAAAGTACAAATGTGGCTTGGGGATGTATGGGTTGCTAAGAATGGTGGTCGCAATCCCGACTATCAAGAGGCTGATGGCCAAAGGGTTATGCAGGCAGAAGAAATTACCGTCAAGATTGATTTGGGTCGCGGATCGGCACAACAGACCATGTGGACGTGTGACTTATCGCATGAATACGTTTCCATTAACGCTGATTACCGCTCATAGGAAATTGTGAAATGAATGAAAAACTAGAGCAACTCTTAAATCACCTTGAAACATTTTTACCAAAACAGTTAACTGAAGAGCAATGGAAGTCTTCAACTGCTTTTAGATGGCGTCGTCGCGACAGCATCTTTGGCAGTATTGGATTTCTGCAGCCAGTCAAGCATGTGTCAGACATTAGCTTTGACGACCTGAAAAATATTGATCGTCAACGCGATGCTATTCGTGACAATACAAAAAACTTTATTCAGAAGAAGCCGGCTAATAATATTTTGCTAACGGGTGCGCGAGGCACAGGAAAGTCCTCTCTGATTAAGGCAAGCCTGCATGAGTTTGCCTCCCAAGGCCTACGCTTAGTCGAAGTTGAAAAAGAACATTTAGCTGATTTGGCCGACATTACTGATCTACTGGGTGATCGGCCAGAGCGCTTCATTATTTTTTGTGATGATCTTTCATTCGAAGATGGTGAGTCTGGCTATAAGGCGATGAAGTCAGCATTGGATGGCTCGGTATCTGCCCAAGTCGATAATATTTTGATTTACGCAACCTCAAACCGTCGCCACCTCTTGCCTGAGCATATGAAGGATAACCTGAGCTATTCTCATAGCGATGATGGCGAGATACATCCAGGCGAAGTGGTGGAAGAAAAGATTTCTCTATCAGAGCGCTTTGGGTTATGGCTTTCTTTCTACCCGCCAAAACAAGATGAGTATCTTGAAATCGTTGCTCATTGGTTACGCCATTTTGGCTTAAGTAATGCACAAATAGAAAGTGCACGAGCTGAGGCATTGGTCTGGGCATTAGAGCGCGGCTCACGCTCTGGGCGTGTGGCTTGGCAGTTCGCTAAGCATTGGGCTGGCTCACATAGTGCTTAAGCAGTGCATCTTTAATGAATGAATCCAATCGCCCCATAACGGAAGTTGCCGCTGGAATCTTGCTGGACGCCGAAGGGCGCTATCTTTTAGGTCAGCGTCCAGAAGGCAAGCCTTATGCTGGCTACTGGGAAGTTCCGGGCGGCAAAATTGAAAGTGGCGAATCCGTATTTGCAGCACTTAAACGCGAGTTACGGGAAGAGTTGGGGATTGATATTGAGTCTAGCGAAGAGCTAGTTGTTTTAGAGCACGACTATCCCCATGCTTATGTTCGCTTACATGTCAGCATCATCCGAAAATGGAGTGGTGTACCTGAAGGATGCGAGGGGCAGTTACTGTCTTGGCAAATACTTGGAGATGCAATTCCAACGGTTGAACCTTTATTGCCAGCGGCATGGCCAATGCTGGAAAAACTCAGACTACTAAAGGTTTAGAGCTGGCAGAGGGTGAGTCTAAATGGCGCATCCTCATTGAGGATCTGAGGTTTTTTATCACGATCCGCCTTCAGAAAACGAATGGATAGTAGATATTTGTTAGCGCTGATCTCAGAGAAGAGAGAGTCATCTTCTACAGCAATGCGCATTAATTGATAAACTTTACCGGATGGCGCTTGTTGATAAGCGCCTTGATGCGCAACAACATCTTTTGCTTCGCCAGATTGACGTAATAAGCGTAAGAAAATTTGACAAGCCTCATGCCACGGCAATAGTGGCGCCACGTATTTTTCTAGTAATTCTCTGCGCTGAGTCGAGGGGGTATTTTTCCAGGCATGGTAGCTCGGTAAATCGATTGGGCTTGTCCCACCAGGAATATTTAATCGAGTACGAATAGCATTAAGCCATTCACTTTCACTAATGATGGCATTCGGCTTTCCCATAGACTGATTAATATTGAGGGCGGCTTTATCAATTTCAGCTAGCGTTTGTGTGAGCGCCTCTTGATCCACTTTTTGAGAGGACCTCAAGCCATTCAAAGTGTATTTTTGACGCTCGAATTCTTTGAGTAGCAAAGACTTAATGTCGCCTCGAGAACCAATATCACCTAAATCGAACAACATGGTAATCGCATTGTGGTGTAGCTCAGGGTCGTCGGAACGAAGGAAGTGATTGAAGCGGGCGAACAAATACTCCAGCCGAAGCATGCTTCGGACTAATTCGTTGAAGGGGTATTCGTAGACAATCACAAGCCTATATTCTATGACGAACTCAGAGGCTCTTCCTAAATTCTGAGTATTTTTTGGTGCAGAATTAAAACCTCTGGTTTGAGTTCATCCAGGCTACCCTGATTTTGAATCACCGCATTAGCGGCGGCCAGGCGAGTATCTCGGCTGGTTTGCGCTTTAAGGATATTTTCCACCTCTGAGCGGGTCATATTGTTGCGGTGCATCACTCTTTCTATTTGGGTTTCTTCTGGGCAATCCACCACCACAAGGTAGTCAATAAGTTTTGTCCATGACCCCGATTCAATTAAAAGAGGAACAACAAAAACAAGGTAAGGCACCCCCAACTTCACGAGCTCAAAAGCCTTTTTAGCAGTTTCTTGTCGAATCAAAGGGTGGGTAATTTGCTCTAGGATTTGCCTGGCCTGGGGATCTTCAAAGACTAAAGTGCGCATTTTCGGGCGGTTTAGGGCGCCTTGAGCATTAATAAATTCAGCCCCAAATGCCTTGGTAATCAATGGAATGGCCTTACCACCAGGAGCAGTAATTTGATGAGAGATCAGATCCGTATCGATAATCCCAGCCCCGAGCGCTCCCAGCAAGTCGCTGATTGCGGTCTTTCCAGACCCAATGCCACCGGTTAAGCCAATTAAGGGGATTACCCCTTTCAAAGCTTTTAGATCAGCCTGGGCAGAATCAAGGTTGGAATGAGTTGAGGCCATAACAACTCAATGATGCCAGCAATAGCTAAAAAGGGGCCAAAAGGAAAGGCTTGATGGATTTGGTGACGATTCCATTTGAGCCAAGCGAAGCCACCAAGAAGTCCTGTAATAGAGGCTATCAGGAGCAAGCTCGGGAGGGCTCCCCAGCCAAGGCAAGCACCCAAGGCTGCCAAGAGCTTTGCATCTCCCATACCAATTCCGTTGCGGTGCTTGAGTAGGCGATAGCCAGCATTTAATGTCCAGAGTGATCCGTACCCCAAGGTCGCCCCGATGATTGCGGAAGACGGCGATGTAAGGCGGAGCTCAGAGGCCCAGTTAAAAATAATGCCTAAGATAATTAGGGGAAATGTGATCGCATTGGGTAGGCGAAATGTGCGCCAATCTATATAGGCCAAGTACAGCAAAGCCAGTATCAATATGGATTTAATTATCCAGATGCTTATCTTGGGGTCCACTAAACGATTTGTTCTATATTGAAGATGGGTAGATATAGGATTATGACTAAGTTGCCAATGATCGCCCCCACTAAAAGAATGCGTGCGGGCCCCAGGCTTTGGCTTAAGGTATTGAGTTGATTACTCAGTTGTGAACCTAAGGGGGTGGCACGCTTATTTAACGTCTCGGCTAATCCGCCACTTTCAGCACCGATATGCAGTAGCTCGTTCAATCTTGATTCGGTTGGGTAATGGGTCGGTATAGTTTGACGGTTTTGACACCATGCTCATCAAACTGAACGATTTCCATGACTACGCCAGCAATCCGAATACTTACATCGTAATCAGGGATAGCTTCTAGTTTTTCCAAGATAAGACCATTTAGGGTGCGCGGCCCATCTAGCGGGAGATCTAGTTTAAGGAGGCGATTTAAGTCTCGCAATGAAGCAGTTCCACTAGCTAGATAAGTCCCGTCTGCTAGCCAGCGGGGATCATTAGAGAGATTAGAGAATGAGGTTGTGAATTCACCGATCAATTCTTCGACAATATCTTCAAAAGTCACTAGACCAAGCACTTCACCATATTCATTGACCACTAGACTTAAGCGCTGTTGGTTATCTTGAAAAAATTGCATCTGTTGCAGAACAGGTGTTCCGCTTGGAATAAAGTAGGGTTCATTCAGCAGAGATCGAAAGTCTTTATGGTGTAGTTCTTCATTGCCCAGCAATGAGAGTACTTTTTTTACAGAAAGTATTCCAATAATGCGCTCAGAGTCACCATCGCAGACTGGTAATTTATTGTGATAGCAAGTTTCAAGTTGTTGCACAACCTCATCAATCGGCCTAGAGATATCGAGTACTTCAATCTTTGAGCGAGGTGTCATCACATCATCCACCAAGATATTTTCCAGGTTAAATAGATTCAGCAAAATGTTGCGATGGTGGGTCGAGACAAAGCGATTGGATTCAAGAACCAAGCTGCGCAACTCTTCTTTGCTCATCACTCTATTTTCAGTAGAGGTCTGCAACCCAGAAACTCTCATTAATCCAGACACAAAGTTGTTGATAAACCAAAGTAGGGGCTTTAGTACGAAGGTGAGGGGGAGAATGATCCAGCCAACATTACTAGCAATTTTTTCTGGAAAGGCTGCTCCAATGACTTTCGGTGTGATCTCACTAAAAATAATGATCAGTAAGGCAACTACTAGGGTGGCAATCGATAGCACCAAGCCGCTATCTCCAAAAATATGGAGCGCAATGCCAGTGACCAAAATTGGCAGGATGGTATTGATGAGGTTGTTTGAAATAAGCAGCACTGATAACAGTGAATCAATGCGCTTCAATAGTCTTTCGGCAAGGGCGGCTCCAGCATTTCCACCATTAGCCATCGCGCGTAAGCGATGACGATTGGAAGACAGCATGCTGGTTTCGGCCATTGAAAAAAAGCCGGATAGTGCGAGTAAAAATAGGACTAGTGCGACTTGCCCAATAAAGGGCCAATCATCAAAAAAAGTGTCCATTAGTTATGCCTACGAAGAATAAGGAGCAACCAATATAGCAAAGTGCGATTTCACTAGCTATAGGTGTATTGGAAATGGGCATGAATGCATTCTTCAATATATGTCAGAATCTTTTGCATGACCACCCTTAAATCTACCGAATATTGCGTGATAAAAGCCCCTTTTGGCTACTTAGGCTTGCAAACGGAGTTGGTGGACGGGAGTTTGATGATCTCAAAAATTGATTATTTGCCCCTAAATACCGCATTGAGCCCGCCGAGCAATCATCTGGCTAAGGCATTTTTAAAGCAGTGTGATCAATATTTTAAAAATGCCTCTTTTGCTTTTGATCTGCCACTCAAGCCTGCTGGCACAACTCATCAGCAAAAAGTTTGGAGTGCCGCTCAAGCTATTGAGTTGGGCAAGACCAGTACTTATGGTGAGATCGCAAAAATGATTCAGAGTGGACCTCGTGCTGTTGGGACTGCCTGTGGCGCCAATCCATATCCTTTGGTTACTCCATGCCACAGGGTGGTTTCTGCGCAGGGTCTTGGGGGTTTTATGAGGGAAGATAGCCCTGGTTTTTATCGCCAGGTCAAACTTTGGCTTTTAAAACACGAGGGCGCGCTCTAACGACTTGCTGTTGTGAGTTTTCTCAAGCGACCAGAGGCGGTATAAAAAAATGATTTCATAAGAAAGTCATTGCTAGCAGCTAGTTTGGTAAAGCCATAGAAAATCCAGACCGTATTTCTAGATAGCTTCATCTTTGCTTTGTTGCTAAATTCTTGATTGGCAGCAATTTTTTCTAGCGTCATTACTGCAAGGCCAAACGCTAAGAGACAGAAACGCCGCATACCAATTTCATTTTTTGGAATTAGAAGAATATAACTAAGAGAGCCCTGTAGTTTTTCATAGGCAATCTTGAGAAGCTCGGCTTGACTCATCTGCGCAGGGCTCCAGGAAACTCCACGTGCGTAGTCTTCCGGTGAGTCTTTCAGGATGTTGGTCATTTGTAAGGCTTGGCCAAATTCAATGGCCAACTTCTCATGGCCGCCGATGTGTTCTGCAAATTCAGGGGAGTAGTAGCCAAAGATCGTGGTGAGAAGCTCCCCAACTACTCCTGCTACAACATAGCAATACTCTTCAAATTCAGCGAGGTCTTTAAGGCCCTCTTGCGTTTGTCGATTGTGAAAATGTGACATGCCCTTAGACATGATCGAAACACAGCGACTAATAGCCGCCCGATCTCTACTGGGAAAAGTATGAAGAATTCGAAGAACAGTTGGCGTGTGAGCAATTAAATCGAGCTCATCAATATTAGAGTGGCCCCGCAAAGCATTTAGGCAGGGCGTCACGAATGATGCTGCGGGAATAGCGCCAAGAACCACATCTAAAAATAGCTTAGATAAATCTTGTTTCTCTATTGGACTAAGTGCAGCAGCATCCTCGATTGTGTCGGCGATGCGACATAGTAAGTAGGTATTGCCAACTACTATTTCAATAGGAGGGGGAAGCAGGGGAATAGTGAGCGCAAAAGTGCGCGAGACAGAACCCAAAATCGCCTTTTGATAGGCTAAATCGGTACTTGGGTTCTCTATGCTCGAATTCACCTATGAATTATGTCAGACAGACTCACCTAAATTTGGCCCTATTGGTTAAATGACATAAGTAACAAGGCCATATAATTTGTGCAAATTCCTAAAGGAGAAATTGGGCGATGCTGATTTGGTTTGTCATCATCTATTGGGTGGTATCTGTAGGTATTGGCCTTTGGGCCGCGCTACGGGTTAAAAACACGGCCGACTTCGCTGCGGCTGGTCATAGCCTCCCCTTGCCTATTGTTACCGCTACCGTATTTGCTACCTGGTTTGGCTCCGAAACGGTGTTGGGTATTCCAGCCATCTTCTTAAAAGAAGGGCTTGGCGGAATTGTTTCTGACCCTTTTGGTTCTTCAATGTGCCTGATTTTGGTTGGACTCTTTTTTGCTCGTCATTTGTACAACCGTCGCATGCTCACTATTGGTGATTTTTTTAGAGAAAAATATGGCCGTACAGTAGAGGTCTTGGTAACGCTTTGTATTGTGGTTTCTTATTTGGGCTGGGTTGCAGCGCAGATTAAAGCCTTGGGATTAGTCTTTAATGTAGTTTCTGAGGGGGGAATTTCTCAAACTGGGGGTATGTTGATTGGCGCAGGAAGTGTATTGATCTACACCCTCTTCGGCGGCATGTGGTCAGTGGCGATTACTGACTTCATTCAGATGATCATCATTGTGGTGGGAATGCTCTACATCGGCGGTGAGATGGCAGTTCAAACTGGGGGCATTGGTGTGGTACTCGAGCATGCGGCCGCTGCTGGACAGTTTTCCAACTTCTGGCCAGATATGAATCTTGCCTCCATCTTGGGCTTTGTGGCTGCCTTATGCACCATGATGTTGGGTTCGATTCCTCAGCAAGACGTCTTTCAACGCATTACTTCATCTAAGAACGTCAATATTGCAGTGCAGGCAGCCCTATTGGGTGGTGTGCTGTATTTCATCTTTGCTTTTGTCCCACTTTATTTGGCTTACTCTGCCACCATCATTAATCCGGATCTGGTGAAGCAATACCTAGATACTGATCCGCAAATGATTTTGCCTAAGCTGATCTTGAATCACGCGCCACTGATTGCGCAGGTAATGTTTTTTGGCGCCTTACTGTCGGCCATTAAGAGTTGTGCCAGCGCCACCTTGTTGGCACCGTCAGTGACGTTTGCTGAAAATATTGTGAGAGGTTTTTTCAAGCACCTATCTGATCAAGACTTATTGAAAGTGATGCGGATTACTGTTTTGTGTTTTGCGGTGATAGTCACATTCTTTGCGATCAACTCCCATTTATCAATTTTTAAGATGGTTGAGAGTGCCTACAAGATCACCTTAGTGGCGGCTTTTGTGCCACTCGCGTTTGGGATTTATTGGTCAAAAGCCAATTCCCTCGGAGGTTTGTTGGCAGTTTTAGGCGGCCTCTCCGTCTGGATTGGTTGCGAAACATTGGCGCCCAATGCCACTCTTCCCCCTCAATTGGCTGGTCTTTTGGCCAGCATCGTAGGCATGCTTTTGGGTGGATTGGTGCCTAGGGCCCAATTACGTGCGAATTGATCGCTGATTAGTCTAAAAATTAGTCAACAATATTTTGTTGCACTGCAAAATATTCTCCTCTAATATGACGCTAATTCAAAATTTTTTATCTTTATGGAGTTCTTATGAAAATCTGTGTAATCGGTGGAGGGGGCGCTATTGGCGGTTACCTTGCTGTCATGTTGGCACGCGCTGGCAATGATGTAACAGTCGTTGCCCGTGGTGCTACTTTGGCTGCGATTAAAGAACGTGGGCTGGCATTAATCATGAATGATCAGCCTGAGCCTTTAGTGGCGGAAGTAAAGGCGGTTGAGAAAATTACGGATGCTGAAACTCCAGATGTGGTCATGCTGGCGGTGAAAGCGCATCAGGTTGAGCCCATCATTCATGATCTTGCCTCCATCATGGGCCCAGACACGATTTTGATTCCAATGCAAAACGGCATTCCTTGGTGGTACTTCCAGAAGTTGGGTGGCGACTATCAAGATCACTCGGTTGAGACGGTGGATGCTGGCGGCGTTGCCAAGAAGACAATCAACCCAAATAATATTATTGGTTGCGTAGTGTATCCAGCCACCTTTACTCAAGCCCCGGGTGTGATTCGTCACGTTGAAGGCAATCGTTTCCCATTGGGTGAGCTCGATGGCCAGTCAACAGAGCGCGTTCAAAAGATGTCAGAGATGATGGCTGCAGCTGGATTTAAATCTCCAGTCTTGAGCGATATCCGCTCTGAAATTTGGTTGAAGTTGTGGGGCAATATGACCTTCAATCCAATCAGCTCCCTAACCCACGGTACTTTGGAGGGCATTTGCCAATACCCACTGACCAAAGAGTTGGCTCGCAATATGATGGCCGAAGCGCAAACTATCGCCGAGAAGCTAGGCGTCACTTTCCGTGTGGATATTGAACGTCGTATTGCTGGCGCTGAAAAAGTCGGCAAGCACAAGACATCCATGCTGCAAGACTTAGAAGCGGGTCGTAGCCTGGAGATTGATGCGTTGTTGGGCTCTGTAATTGAGCTGGGCAAGATTACTGAAACACCAACGCCTTGCCTCAACACAGTTTTCGCATTAACAAAGTATCTAGATGAAAATGTTCAGGCTTCCAAAGGCAGCCTGGCATTGCCATCTGTTTCGGGTTACTAAAAGAAGTTTAGAGAAGTTTTGGAATTGAATATCTAAAACACTGATGTATTAAAAATCCCTCACCACTGAGCATGGTGAGGGATTTTTTTATTAGAGATTTAGTTTTAGATTGGTGGTCATATTGGTTTATTCAAAATGATTGTCTAAACGCCCAACGCCATCAATGATGATGCTGACATTGCTACCTGGTTTCATAGAGCCAACACCAACAGAAGTTCCGCAGGCGATGATGTCACCAGCTTGTAATGGGATATCTTGAGAAATTAAGCTAACCAATTTTGCTGGCGGGAAAATCATATCCGCGATTGGGTAGTTCTGACGCTCTTGATCATTCAAGATTGTTTTGATAGTGAGTGTGCTCGGATCAACATCTGTAGTGATGTAGGGGCCAAAGACGCCAAAGGTATTAAAGCTCTTAGAGCGCGTCCATTGGGCATAGCCTGGATCTCGATTTAAAATCTCAATAGCGGTCACATCGTTAATGCAGGTGTAACCAAAAATCGCACTAGCTGCTTGTGCCTCATCCACTTCATGGCAATCCTTGCCAATCACAATGCCAAGCTCACCCTCATAGACTACTTTTCCCGAGTATGACTTTGGGGTGCGAATGACTTGATTTGCGGCTAAGAAAGAATTATTTCCCTTGAGGAAGTACAAAGGCTCAGCCGGCACTGCATGCTCAAGCTTGGTGACGAGTGCATGAAAGTTGTCTACCATGGCAACCATCTTTGACGGTGTGCATGGGATATCAATGGTGACATCGGACAGTTTTACTGTTTCGCCGGTGGCTTGGGGGTTGTTAAATAAGTCACCTGTATACACAGCGATCTGATCGCCCTGCACCTGCCCCAAACCTAGTTTGCCTTGATGTTGGAATCTGAGCCACTGAGCCATAATGAATTCTCCTGATATTTAATAAACAACATCTTACAGGGATGTATTTATGACCAAGAATTCTGAATTGATATTTGCACCTGAATTGGATCAGCCAGTTCGGTATATCGAACGTACCCGAAATTACTACCTCGGTTTGGGATATCAAACGCCCTATGTCTGGGCACACTACAGTGATGTTCCCTTTACCCCACTGAGCAAAGCGCTCAATCAAGCTGTTTTGGCGTTAGTGACCACTGCAGTTCCTTTTGATGCGAGTAAGGGGCCACAGGGTCCTAGGGCGCCATACAATGCGGCCGCGAAGTTTTACGAGCCATACAGTCAATCAATTGATGAAGAGTTGGATTTACGTATTGCACATGTGGGTATTGATCGACGCAATGCCAATATGGAAGATTCAAATTGTTGGTTTCCGCTCAATGCGGCGAAGCGGGCGGCAGAGTCTGGGCGCATTCAATCCTTGTCGAAACATGTTTACGGTCTGCCTACTAACCGGAGTCAGCGCCACACTTTAGAAATAGATGCGCCGTTGATCTTAAGTAAGATGCGCTTAGATAAAGTGGATGTTGCTGTGTTGATTCCGAATTGCCCCATTTGCCACCAAAGCCAAAGCCTCTTAGCGGGTTATCTGGAGGAGGCTGGGATTCCCACTGTCATCATGGGGGCGGCAAAAGATATTGTGGAGTACTGTGGGGTGCCACGTTTTTTGTTTAGCGATCTTCCATTGGGGAACGCGGCGGCTTTACCTGACCATCCTCAATCACAAGATGCAAACTTTGAATTGGCTCTGCGTCTACTGGAGGGCGCTCCAGGTCCAAGAACAACCATGCAGTCGCCTTTAGTCTGGTCGCTTGATCCTTCTTGGAAATTGGATTACTCCAATCTGGACCGACTTTCCCCTGAGGAAATTTTGCATTTGCGTGAAGAGGCAGAAAAAGCGCGCATTACCGCACGCGATATGAGGGTAAAAAGTGTTGGTGCTTAAGTTTGCCTAGATAGCGAGTACTCGCACAAGGCATGCAATGCTGCTGTTGCTTCATTCTGCGGGAAGTCTTTAAGGCACTCCAGCGCAAGATCTACCTCTCTTTTTGCTGCAGCTTGGGTGTAATCCAAAGCGCCTGAGTTTTGAACTGCACTGAGAATCTGTGCAAAGACATCCTCTGGCAAATCTTGATTTTGTTCGATAGCCGCTCGGACTAACAAGCGCTCTTCAGCGCTACCATTCTCAAGAAGGTAAATCAGTGGGAGCGTAGGCTTGCCCTCCCTTAAGTCATCGCCAGCATTTTTCCCCATTTGGGATGCATCGGCGATGTAATCCAAAAGGTCATCCATTAATTGAAAGGCAGTTCCAACATGACGACCAAAAGCAGCAGATTGCTCTCGTTGCTTGCTATCAGCGCCTGCCAGAATGGCTCCAAGCTCAGTCGAGGCCTCAAATAGCTTGGCAGTTTTATAGCGAATCACCCGCAGATAACTCTCTTCATCTACTTCTGGGTCATTCATATTGAGAAGTTGTAAGACTTCCCCCTCGGCAATCGTATTCGTTGCATCAGAGAGAATTTCCATGATTCGCAGGTCATTTGGCCCAATCATCATCTGAAAGGCTCTGGAGTACAGAAAGTCACCCACCAAAACGCTTGCAGCATTGCCAAAAGCGGCATTTGCAGTTTCTCGACCTCTTCTGAGGGTAGATTCGTCGACAACATCATCATGCAGAAGGGTAGCTGTATGGATAAATTCCACTACGGCAGCTAGTTCTAGGGCATGGGGAGTTTCTTTGCCATTCGCTAAAGCTTTGCAGGCAAGTAGTAAAAGGGCTGGCCGCACCCGTTTTCCACCTGCCTGAATGATGTAAGTGGAGATTTGGTCGATTAAGGCGACTTTGGAGGCTAGTCGAAGGCGGATAACCTCGTCTAAGGCCTTGAAATCTATAGAAATTGGGGCCAAAATTTGGCTTAATTCATTGGTTTTGACACTGGTCGACATGCAATATATAATAATGGGCTTAGCTCATCCAGGGTGGATTAGCTTAAACGTAGAATTAATTTGAGGTTTCACACCATGTACGCGGTCATAAAAACCGGTGGCAAACAGTATAAAGTTGCTGCAGGCGAAAAATTGAAAATAGAACAGATACCAGCGGAAATCGGCAGCGAAATCACTCTTGACCAAGTCCTCGCCGTAGGCGAAGGCGCTTCACTCAAATTGGGTGATCCATTGGTTAATGGTGCAGCTGTGATGGCCACTGTCGTCTCCCAAGGACGTCACGATAAAGTGACAATCTTTAAGATGCGCCGTCGCAAGCATTATCAAAAGCACCAAGGCCATCGTCAGAATTACACAGAAATTCTGATTAACACGATTAAAGCCTAATTTAGGCTAACGGCTAAATAGCAGGAGAAATATATGGCACAGAAAAAAGGCGGCGGCTCGACACGAAATGGCCGCGACTCAGAATCGAAACGCTTAGGCGTTAAGGTATTTGGCGGCGAGCAGATCAACGCTGGCAGCATCATCATTCGTCAACGTGGCACACGTGTTCATCCGGGTGTAAACGTTGGTATTGGTAAAGATCACACTTTGTTCGCCTTGATTGACGGACAAGTGGAATTTGGCGTTAAGGGTGCTTTGAAGAAGGCCCAGGTTTCAGTTCTCCCGCGTTCATAAGACGCCTGACTGAGACACGTTTGATTCAGATTTATTCCGAATTTAACTCTTAGGAACAGGCCTCGCAGTAGCGAGGCCTTTTTTATTCATGAAATTTATAGACGAAGCTCGTATTGAAGTAATTGCTGGCCAAGGTGGCGCTGGGAGTGCATCCATGCGCCGCGAAAAGTTTATCGAATTCGGTGGTCCCGATGGTGGCGACGGTGGCAAAGGCGGAAGCGTTTGGGCTACAGCGGATCGCAACATCAACACGCTGATCGACTATCGCTATGCTAAAACGCACACTGCAAAAAACGGTGAGCCAGGTCGTGGCGCCGATTGCTATGGTCGCGCAGGTGACGACATTGAATTACGTATGCCAGTTGGCACCATTATTTCTGACTACGAAACGGGTGAGCCGATTGCTGACTTAGCTACTCATGGCGAGCGTCTTTGCTTGGCACAGGGTGGTGTTGGTGGCTGGGGAAATATTCACTTTAAGAGTAGTACAAACCGCGCTCCACGCCAGAAAACCAATGGAAAAGATGGCGAACGTCGTAAGCTTAAGCTTGAATTAAAAGTATTAGCTGACGTTGGTTTGTTGGGCATGCCGAATGCTGGAAAATCAACCTTGATTACCGCTGTTTCGAACGCACGTCCAAAGATTGCTGATTATCCATTTACAACTCTCCACCCGAATTTAGGTGTGGTGCGCGTAGGTGCTGAGCGTAGCTTTGTGATTGCGGATATTCCAGGCTTGATTGAAGGTGCCGCAGAAGGTGCTGGTCTGGGCCATCGCTTCTTAAGACATTTGCAGCGCACTGGCGTACTTCTACATTTGGTGGATATCGCGCCATTTGATGAGAACGTTGATCCAGTAGCCGATGCTGTAGCTATCGTGAATGAATTACGCAAGTATGATGAAGCTCTCGTCGAAAAGCCGCGCTGGTTAGTGTTGAATAAAGTCGACATGATCCCTGAAGAAGATCGCAAGAAAGTAGTTTCGGACTTCATCAAGCGCTTTAAGTGGAAAGGTCCTGTATTTGAGATCTCCGCCTTAACAGGTTTAGGTTGCGATAAGCTTTGTTACTCTTTGCAGGACTACTTGGATTCTGTTCGCAAAGATCGTGATGATGCGGATGAGCGTGCAGCTGATCCTCGCTATCAAGCTCAAGTTCCACCAGAAGATACAGCCCCAGATTAAATAATCGTCATTTGAATACGCATTTGATATGAATACTCAGAAAACAAAACGTATTGTTGTCAAAGTAGGCTCCAGCTTAGTCACAAATAATGGCGAAGGTTTGGATCATGCTGCTATTGCGAAGTGGGCAGAACAAATGGCTGCCTTATTAAGTGCTGGCCATGAGGTTTTAATGGTGAGCTCTGGTGCGATTGCCGAAGGAATGCAGCGTCTTGGATGGACGAAGCGCCCACAAGATATTCACCAACTTCAAGCGGCAGCTGCAGTGGGCCAGATGGGCTTAGTACAAGTGTACGAAAGTTGTTTTGCGCGTTTTAATTTGCGCAGCGCTCAGGTTTTGTTGACCAATGCAGACTTGGCACATGCGGAGCGCAATGCGAATGCCAAGGCAACTTTAGATACGCTGTTGAAGCTTGGCGTTGTTCCAATCATTAATGAAAACGATACCGTAGTTACCGATGAAATTAAATTTGGGGACAACGATAGTTTGGCTGCCCTAGTAACTAATTTAATTCATGCCGATTTATTGGTGATCTTGACTGACCAAGGTGGTTTATTTACAGCTGATCCACGTCAAGATACTTCAGCTACTTTATTAAGTGACGCTATTGCTGGTGACCCTGCGCTAGAAAAAATGGCAGGCGGAGCTGCAAGTGAACTCAGTAAGGGTGGAATGCTCACCAAGGTATTGGCGGCAAAGATTGCTGCTCAAACGGGTGCTTCCACCGTGATTGCCTCAGGACACGAGCCTAATGTGCTGACTCGCTTAATAAGCGGCGAAAAAATTGGCACATGCTTGACTGCTGCTTAAGAGTCAAAGCTCACTCAACATTTACTTTAATTGATCACGCCAAATGAGTTAGTGGGTTTAGTCTGCCCAGTAAATCCATTGGGGTTGAGTGACTGAAGAATATTCTTGATGTTCTTTTCTTGAGAAGCAAAGTTGCATAGCGCACCTTGGGCTAATGCTGCTTGATAGCGATTAGGTGTGTTGTCTTGGATGGCTCGCCAGCTAGATAGGGGATTTTCTTTCCAGGTTCCATTTTCAAAGGTGCCATACAGGCGCCATTGAAATGAATCGCAGCGGATACCTTCATACTGAACTTGGCTATTACCGTTCGGGCTGGTCAGAATGACGACATATCTGGTGATGCCATCGTTGCCAATCAAAATCGAGTTGGTGTCTACGGCAAACTTAAAAATAGTCTGTTGAGATACGTAAAAAGGTTGGGTAGTGGCTTTGTTTGGTGGGTTTAAAGGCATAGCCGTTAGGCCCTCTTTAAAAACCATTGGCGCAAATGGGTCGACTCCACTCTCTAGGGGGTCTCCCGCGCAGCCTGCCAAGCCAAAAATCACGGCCAAGCCAAGGGAAGAAAGTCGAATACTGTGAATAGAGAGTTTCATCATGGCTTATCAGTAGATTTTGGTTCTTGGGGCTCATCGTCCTCGCCCACATAAAAGGATTGAAGCATCTCAAGCGGAGATCCCCAGGCAAGTTGTTGCATACGAATGCCACGGGATAGGTAGCGCGCAAGCTCAGAGAGGGCTAATTGATAAACTTCGCGTTTGAAGTCAATAACCGAATCCAATTGAATCCAGAAAGGAATCCAACGCCAGGCATCAAATTCAGGGTGTTCTGATGCGCGCAGGTGAATATCGCTGTCTGAGCCCACTAAACGCAATAAAAACCAGATTTGTTTTTGGCCGCGATAGCTTGCCCTATGGGTTTTTGAGGTATGTTGTCGGCGTAAAAATTCCTCAGGGACGTCATAACGAAGCCAATCCCTAGTGCGCCCAATAATTTGGACATGTTCCGGTAGCAAGCCAACTTCCTCATGCAATTCGCGGTACATGGCCTGCTCAGGGCTCTCACCATGCTGAATCCCACCCTGCGGGAACTGCCACGAATGCTGCCCAACGCGTTTTCCCCAGAAAACCTCGTTATGGCTATTGAGGAGGACTATGCCGACATTGGGTCGATACCCTTCACGGTCAAGCATGATCGTGCCTCAAATCCTTTAAAATCAATGATTTGATTATATCTATACATGAAAGCTTCACAATCATTTCTTGCCACGCTAAAAGAAGCCCCCTCCGATGCTGAGGTGGTTTCGCACAAACTCATGGTGCGTGCCGGCTTAATTCGCAAACTCAGTGCGGGTATTTATAACTATTTACCTTTGGGTTTGAAATCCATTCGCAAGGTGGAAAACATTATTCGTGAAGAAATGAATCGCGCAGGCGCAATTGAATTGCTCATGCCAATGATTCAGCCTGCGGAGTTGTGGCAGGAGACGGGCCGCTGGGAAAAGATGGGGCCAGAGTTACTCCGTATTAAAGATCGTCATGATCGCGACTTTTTAATTCAGCCCACCTCTGAGGAGGTAGTGACGGATTTAGCACGCAACGAAATCAAAAGCTATAAACAGCTCCCAGTCAATTTTTATCAAATTCAGACTAAGTTTCGCGATGAGCGTCGTCCTCGTTTTGGCATTATGCGTGGTCGTGAGTTCAGCATGAAAGATGCCTACTCATTTGATCGTGATGCCGAAGGATTAAAGAAGTCTTATCAAATCATGTTTGATGCTTACACCCACATCTTCAAGCGTATGGGACTAAAGTTCCGTGCGGTAACAGCGGATAACGGCGCGATTGGTGGATCTGGTAGTCAAGAATTCCACGTGATCGCAGATACCGGTGAAGATGCGATTGTGTATTGCCCAACATCTGATTACGCAGCAAATTTAGAGGCTGCTGAGTCGCTTTCATTGATTGCAGCACGTGCTACTGCAACTCAGGCTATGGTCAAGGTGCTAACACCAGATCAAACCAACTGTGCAGATGTAGCCAAGTTTTTAGGGTTGCCGCTAGAGCAGACTGTGAAGTCGCTGCTGTTTGCTGCTGATCAAGAAGATGGTCCAGCTAAATTGTTTATGGTGTTGGTTCGTGGTGATCATGATCTCAATGAAATTAAAGCCAGCAAGATTCCGGGTATGTCAGAGTCACGTTTTGCAAGTGAGCCTGAAATCAAGCAAGCATGTAATGCGCCTGCGGGTTACTTGGGCCCTGTCGGCGTGAGTGCAGATGTTACGGTCGTTGCCGATCGTACTGTTGCCAATATGTCTGACTTTGTATGTGGTGCTAATGACGGTGACCATCACTTGACTGGCGTGAACTGGGGTCGTGATCTGCCTGAGCCATTGGTCATGGATTTGCGCAATGCTGTTGTAGGAGATCTTTCTCCTGATGGCAAAGGTGTTGTGGATATTTGTCGTGGCATTGAAGTGGGGCATGTATTTCAGCTGGGTACGCGTTACTCGGAAGCGATGGGTTGCACTTACCTTGATCAACAAGGCAAAGCGCAACCGATGGTGATGGGTTGCTATGGCATTGGCGTTACGCGTTTACTTGCTGCTGCAATTGAGCAAGGTAATGATGAGCGCGGCATTGTTTGGCCGATTTCGATGGCGCCGTTTGAGGTCGTCATTTGCCCAATGGGATATGACAAATCAGAAGCGGTTAAAGCTGCTGCCGATCAATTGCATGATGAGCTCTTCGCCGCTGGCGTGGATGTTGTTCTTGATGATCGTGGAGAGAGACCGGGTGCGATGTTTGCAGACTGGGAATTGATCGGAGTGCCGTTCCGCGTAGTAATTGGAGATCGCGGCTTGGTGGATGCTCAGGTGGAATTCAAGGGCAGGACTGACGCTGAGTCACAAAATATTCCGCTGTCAGAAATTAAAGCAACCGCAATCGCTGCAGTAGATGCAGCTAAGAAACTTATTTCTTAAGTTAAATAAGTTCTTCGCTGTTATTTTTTAAAGAGTCCGCCAATTCCTTTGGCGGCTCCTTTTGCAGCCATGGATGCCATAGTGCGCGCCATTTTTCCACCCTTGAACTGTTTCATCATGGTTTGCATTTGCTCAAACTGTGCCAGTAAGCGATTCACTTCCTGAACTTCTACTCCTGCTCCTGCTGCGATGCGGCGTTTACGAGTAGCTTTCAGTAATTCAGGTTTAGCCCGCTCTTTTGGCGTCATGCTATCAATGATGCCCCGCATACGCCTAGTTTGTTTATCCGCAGCGCTCAAATTGGTTTTGGATGCGGCTTGCGCCATGTGACTTGGTAATTTATCCATCAGGCTGGCCATGCCGCCCATTTGTTGCATCTGTGCGAGTTGGTCTCTGAAATCCCCTAGATCAAATCCGCCCTTGGAAATCTTGCTTGCTAATTTTTCTGCTTTGGCAACATCGACGTTTTGCTGGGCTTGCTCAACCAAGGCAAGGATATCGCCCATGCCCAAAATGCGGTTAGCCATTCGGTCGGCATCAAATGCCTCGAGGCCATCCATTTTTTCGGCAACACCGATAAATTTGAGTGGTACACCAGTGACTTGGCGCACAGAAAGCGCTGCGCCGCCTCGAGAATCACCATCAAGCTTAGTCAGTATTACGCCAGTTAGCGGAAGGGCGTCGTGGAATGCCTTGGCTGTATTGACGGCATCCTGTCCCAACATGGCATCAACGACAAACAAGGTTTCAATAGGATTGAGATTGGCGTGCAAGGTTTTGATTTCTTGCATGAGCGCTTCATCAATACCCAGGCGACCTGCTGTATCAACCAAGAGAACATCAAAGTAATGACGTCGTGCCCAATCTAAGGCTGCTGCAGCAATTTCACTTGGCTTTTGATTGATGTTGCTTGGGAAAAATTCAGCGCCAACTTGTTTTGTGACCGTTTCTAACTGCTCGATAGCGGCAGGACGATATACGTCACAAGAAACCGTTAATACTTTTTTCTTTTTCTTTTCTTGTAAATATTTCGCCAGCTTACCTACAGAGGTGGTTTTACCGGCACCCTGCAGACCAGCCATCAAGATCACGGCCGGCGGTTGGGTGGCTAAATTGAGTTCGCCGCTTTGTGTGGTATCGCCACGCATCACTTGAGCAAGTTCGCGTTGAACGACCCCGACAAGCGCTTGGCCTGGACTGAGACTACCAACTACCTCTTCACCAAGGGCTTTAAATTTGATTTGTTCTAGTAAAGATTTAACGACTGGGAGCGCAACGTCCGCCTCTAGCAAGGCTAAACGGATCTCCCGCAGCATTTCTGCGGTATTACTTTCAGTGAGGCGAGCTTGCCCCCGCATTGTTTTAACAACACGCGATAGGCGGTCGGTGAGATTCTCTAGCATTTATCGATTAGACTTTCCAGATGGATATTTTAGGTTACTCAGGCTCGGGATGGCTCTCATCCGCACTTTATTTGCTTCTTTTGGTCTTATTAAGCTCTAGACCTAAAGGCGAAAGTGAATCTTCCGCTTTTACTGGTCTGATTCAGGGTGCAATCTTGTTGATTCTATTAGTACATGGAATTCAGTTGCACGACTCGGTCTTTACGCCAGAAGGCTTTGTATTCGGTTTTGCCCAAGACCTCTCATTAATCGCATGGGTTGGACTCGCTTTTTATTGGTTTCAGTCGTGGTTTTTGCCTATCTCCAGTTTACGCTGGCTTGTTTTGTTTTTTGCCTTGATCTGTTCAGCTTTGCCTGCTCTTTTTTCTGGCACCTTAATTTCCCCCACAGCCGTGTCGGATCCTTGGTTTAAAGGGCACTTCATTGTTGCGACAATTTCTGTTGGCTTGTTGAGCCTAGCGGCGATGCATGCCATGTTGATGAGCGTACAAGATCGTGCTTTGCATCGCCAATTGGCCATCATCCCCAATAGCCGAGTAGCCCATTGGATTGAGGACTTGCCACCATTGATGACGATGGAAAGCCTCTTGTTTAATTTGCTCTATGTGGGTTTCGCATTGCTGAGCTTGACCGTCTTTTCTGGCTTACTCTTTTCTCAGGCTTTATTCGGTAAGCCCCTTGTTTTTGATCATAAGACCATTTTTGCGCTGATTTCTTGGTTTTTATTTGCTGGTCTTCTGGTTGCCCGTTGGCGCGTTGGCTTACGTGGGCGCGCTGCGGTGCGGTGGGTCTTGAGTGCTTATACTGCCTTGCTCCTAGCCTATGTTGGCAGTCGATTTGTTTTGGAAGTGATTCTTCAGAGAGTATGACGTTTTGATTAAGTGGCTTCTTTTATTTGCTGGTGCAACCCTTTTTTATCTTTGGTTAAAAGGAAAAAAGCAGGCAAAACTCAATACAGACCAAGCCTCCAAAGCAAAAGCGAAACAAGCGAAAATTTCTGAGCCTGAAGCGATTGTTCAGTGCCATTGTTGTTCGGTGCATCTTCCAAAATCGGAGGCAATGGCCAGAGAAGATCGCTTCTATTGCTCAAAAGAGCATCTCGATAGCTTGGATGATCGGGGTTGGATTGGCTCCGCCGCATGGCGAGTCTCCCCCAATCAAGATCTTCGACCCGAAGGCCTTGATCCTGATTTGGTAGTGATTCATCACATCAGTCTGCCACCTGGCGGCTTTGTGGAGCGCAATTGCACTCAATTTATTGTGGACTTCTTCCAAAACAAGCTTGATTCCTCTGCACATCCTTATTTTGAAGAGATTGCTGACCATAAAGTTTCAAGTCATTTCTTGATTTCTCGTCGAGGCGATGTAATCCAGTTTGTTTCTACCCGAAACAAAGCTTGGCATGCTGGCCTGTCATCCTTTTTCGGTCGGGAAAAGTGCAATGATTTTTCGATTGGCGTTGAGTTAGAGGGGGATACCGAGCACCCCTTTGAGGAAATTCAGTATGTAGTTCTTGCTAAATTAAGCATGCAATTGGGAGTGGTTTATCCAAATTTACAATTTGCTGGACATAGCGATGTTGCCCCTGGACGCAAAGCAGACCCAGGCATCCAATTTAGCTGGCAAAAGTTCCAGGCTAAAACAGGTGTTTCTGTCAAAAATTTACCTTTTGGCCTAGATCCTCGCTAGGACTAAAATTAGTATGTGAGCACACGCTCACTTTCTTACCCTTTAGCTAAAAAGGACTTCAAAATACGCACCAAAATGAGCCCTAATTTATTGAAAATATAAGGAAAAATACTTATAAATATTCGCCAGAAATATCTTACTAAATTCCGAATATTTCCCTATACTTAGTACCAAATGCACCTCAAGACACTAGATGTAGTGTTTGAATACAGCAATACCCTATTGTTTTTTAACGATTTTTTGTCCAAATAACTATATAAAAGCAGGAAAAATATGACATACGCCAACCCACAGACTGCCGGCACAAATAACCCAGGAATGCATCCTTCAGATTCAATGAATCAAGCTCCATCGGCTGGCTTTGTTGCTGGCGGAGTGGGTGGTGGTCAGGCTACCCAATTGTCTGATTACAAAATCATTCGCCGCAATGGTTCAGTAGTGGCATTTGAGCCCTCAAAAATCGCGATTGCGGTAACAAAAGCATTTTTAGCGGTTAATGGTGGTCAAGGCGCCGCTTCTGCTCGCGTGCGCGAACAAGTTGAGCAATTGACGCATTTAGTGGTACGCGCCTTATTGCGTAGCCGTCCAAATGGCGGAACTTTCCATATTGAAGATATTCAAGATCAAGTTGAGTTGGCCTTGATGCGTAGTGGCGAGCACAACGTTGCACGTGCTTATGTTCTTTATCGTGAAAAGCGCAATCAAGAGCGTGCAACACAACAGGGCAGCTCTCAAGAAACTCAAGCGGCTACTCAAATTGGCGAATCCGGCCTTAAGGTGATGGATAACGGCGTAGAGAAGTGGCTTGATATGGCTGCTTTGCGTACAATTCTTGAGGCAGCGTGTGAAGGTCTTGGAAATAATATCGATGCAAGCCCAATCATCACTGAAACCATCAAGAATTTGTATGATGGTGTGCCGATGGCGCAAGTGT
Organism: Polynucleobacter aenigmaticus; assembly: GCF_002206635.1. GTDB lineage: Bacteria > Pseudomonadota > Gammaproteobacteria > Burkholderiales > Burkholderiaceae > Polynucleobacter > Polynucleobacter aenigmaticus. The sequence continues at coordinate 64,325 of NZ_NGUO01000012.1, forward strand.
ATGACTCTGCAATTTTGGCTTCACGTACCTTGATTGAAAAAGATCCAGCTTATAGTCAAGTAACTGCACGCATTTTGATGCATGTGATTCGTAAAGAAATTTTAGGTCGCGAAGTATTGCAAGGCGATATGCAAGCTGAGTACGGCACTTATTTTGCTAAATACATCAATGAAGGTATTTCTGCTGAGTTGTTAGATCCACGTATGCGTGAGTTTGATCTCCCACGCCTAGCTGCAGCATTGAACGCTAGCCGAGACTTGCAATTTAACTATCTTGGTCTGCAAACTTTGTATGACCGCTATTTCTTGCACATTGAAGATCGTCGTATTGAAATGCCGCAAGCTTTCTTCATGCGCGTTGCAATGGGCTTATCTTTGAATGAGTTGGATCGTGAACGTCGTGCAATCGAGTTTTATGAAATTCTCTCTACATTTGATTTCATGTCCAGCACACCAACCCTGTTTAATTCAGCAACTATGCGACCACAGTTGTCTAGCTGCTATTTAACAACAGTGGATGACGATCTTGAGGGCATCTATGAAGCCTTGAAAGAAAATGCACTCTTGTCGAAGTTTGCCGGTGGTTTGGGTAATGACTGGACTAACGTTCGCGCCTTGGGAAGTCATATCAAGGGTACTAACGGTAAGTCACAAGGTGTTGTCCCATTCCTTAAGGTAGTGAATGACACGGCAGTTGCAGTGAACCAAGGTGGTAAGCGTAAGGGCGCGGTTTGTGCTTACTTAGAAACATGGCATTTGGATATTGAAGAGTTCTTAGAGTTGCGTAAGAACACGGGTGATGATCGTCGCCGCACGCACGATATGAATACTTCGAATTGGATTCCGGACTTGTTCATGAAGCGCGTAATGGAGGCTGGTGACTGGACATTGTTCACACCATCTACTACTCCTGATTTGCATGATAAATATGGCAAGGCATTTGAAGAGGCTTACGTTGCCTATGAGAAAAAAGCAGATGCTGGTGAGTTGAAGCCATTCCGCCGGATTCCTGCGCAACAATTGTGGCGCAAAATGTTGGGTATGTTGTTTGAAACTGGTCACCCATGGATCACATTCAAAGATCCTTGCAACATTCGTAGCCCACAACAACATGTTGGTGTTGTTCACTCCTCCAACTTGTGTACTGAGATTACGCTCAACACCAACGAGAGCGAGATTGCAGTATGTAACTTGGGCTCTGTGAACTTAACTGCTCACATGACTACCGATGCATCTGGCAAGATGATTTTGGATCACGAGAAGCTTCAAAGAACAATTCGTACCGCAATGCGTATGTTGGATAACGTGATTGATATCAATTACTACGCTGTAGCTAAAGCGCGTAACTCTAATTTGAAGCATCGTCCAGTTGGCATGGGTATTATGGGCTTCCAGGATTGCTTGCACATGCAGCGTATTCCGTATGCAAGTGATGAGGCAGTGAAGTTTGCGGATTCTTCTATGGAAGCAGTTTGCTACTACGCCTACCAAGCCTCTAATGAGTTGGCTGAAGAGCGTGGCGTTTACAGCACATACAAAGGTTCTTTGTGGGATCGCGGCATTCTTCCGCAAGACTCAGTAGCATTGTTGGCTGCAGAGCGTGGTGGTTATCTTGAGGTTGATAGCTCTTCCACTATGAATTGGGATGGTTTACGTGCTCGTATCCAGCAGCACGGTATGCGTAACTCCAATTGCGTGGCGATTGCTCCTACTGCAACGATCTCCAACATTATTGGCGTATCTGCTTGTATCGAGCCGACTTTCCAGAACTTGTTCGTGAAATCCAACTTGTCAGGTGAGTTCACCGTGGTGAATGAGTACTTGGTGCGTGATTTGAAGGATCGTGGCCTCTGGGACGAAGTCATGATCGCGGATTTAAAGTACTTTGACGGTACTTTGTCCAAGATCGATCGCGTTCCACAAGATTTGCGTGATTTGTACGCTACCGCATTTGAAGTGGAGCCAAGCTGGTTGGTTGAGGCTGCTTCACGTCGTCAGAAGTGGATTGATCAAGCGCAGTCACTCAATATCTATATGGGTGGCGCATCTGGAAAGAAATTGGATGACACCTATAAGTTGGCATGGTTGCGCGGCTTGAAGACAACTTATTACCTCCGCACTATGGCTGCAACGCACGTTGAGAAGTCGACCGTTACTAGTGGTCAGCTGAATTCAGTATCAAGTGGCGGCGGTGTGAATGGAACGGATGCTGCAGCTGCACAAGAAGCTGATGGTCCAGCTTGCACAATGCGCCCAGGTGATGCTGGCTTTGAAGAATGTGAAGCATGTCAGTAAGCTATTTGCTTGCTGAGTAAAAAAATAAGAAAACGAGAATTAGGAGAGAGTTATGTTGAATTGGGAAGAAGAAGTTACTCCTGCGTTAGCGAAAGCTAGTCTGGCACCACAACCAGTTGTGTCAGAGCCACAACAACGCCCACAGCCAGACCAGGTTGCTATTGCAGCACCTCAAGATGCTGCACCTGCAACGATGCAGGCTGCTTCAATGGCTGTTGGTGGTGCTGCACTTCGCGTTAATGCTGCCGATAAGCGCGTGATTAATGCAAAGACCGACGTAAATCAGTTGGTGCCATTTAAATATAAATGGGCTTGGGAGAAGTATTTAGCTGGTTGTGCAAACCACTGGATGCCGCAGGAGATCAATATGAATCGCGATATCGCGCTTTGGAAAGATCCAAATGGTTTAACCGAAGATGAGCGTCGCATTATTAAGCGTAATCTAGGTTTCTTCACAACAGCGGATTCTTTAGCGGCAAACAATATTGTTTTGGGTACTTATCGCCACATTACTGCGCCAGAGTGCCGTCAATACCTACTGCGCCAGGCTTTTGAGGAGGCAATTCATACTCACGCCTACCAATATATTGTCGAATCTTTGGGTTTAGATCAAAGTGAAATCTTTAACGCATACAACGAAATTGAGTCTATCCGCGCTAAAGATCAGTTCTTAATTCCTTATATCGACGTACTAACTAATCCAACTTTTAAAACTGGAACATTAGAAACTGACCAAACATTGCTGCGATCACTCATCGTTTTTGCTTGCGTGATGGAAGGATTATTCTTTTATGTTGGTTTTACGCAAATACTTGCAATGGGTCGTCAAAACAAAATGACGGGTGCTGCTGAGCAGTATCAATACATCCTTCGCGACGAGTCTATGCATTGCAATTTTGGCATCGATTTGATTAATCAAATTAAGCTGGAGAACCCGCAGTTATGGACTTCCGCGTTCAAAGATGAGATCAAAGCGATCTTCGAAAAAGCAGTGGAATTAGAGTACCGTTATGCAGAGGATACGATGCCTCGTGGAGTGCTCGGATTGAACGCGCCGATGTTCAAAGGTTACCTAAGATACATCTGTAATCGCAGATGTTTGCAAATAGGACTTGACGCGATGTTCCCAAATGAAGAGAATCCATTCCCATGGATGTCAGAAATGATTGATCTGAAAAAAGAGAGAAACTTTTTTGAGACACGCGTTATTGAGTATCAAACTGGCGGTGCGCTAAGTTGGGAGTAGTGGTTAACTAGAAAGCGTATAGCCGGCTAAATAGGAGATTAGACGGTTGGATAGTTTTAAAAGTAAGCAAAACCAGACTCAGATCCAAAAACCCTTATCCAAGGGTGTCTGGACTATTCTCTCTATTTTTTCCAGCAAATTTAAGAAGCCGTTGTCCTTTGGGGCTACGGCTTTTTTTCCAAGATTCATTAGCGTGCAGCACTTAGCATCAAGCCGCGCGCCGATGAATGGCTCGCTCGTCGGATCCAATTGGTCGCAAGACCAGGCGGAAATGAATGGTCGGGTCTTCTAAATCGGTAGTTTGTACTAATCCTCACGTGAAGGAGCATTACTATGGCAATCGCCAAGAAAAAAGTTGCTGCAAAGAAACCTGCTGCTAAAAAAGTAGCTGCTAAGAAGCCTGCTGCTAAAAAAGTAGCTGCTAAGAAGCCTGCTGCTAAAAAAGCTGACTGCTAAGAAGCCTGCTGCTAAAAAAGT
>NZ_NGUO01000013.1 GCF_002206635.1 Polynucleobacter aenigmaticus
ATGTCACTGAGTTCAATATTAAAGGCGAGAAGGTTTACCTCTCGCCAATATTGGATCTGTATAACCAAGAGATCATCTCTTATACGATTACCGATAGACCACAAGTGAGCATGGTGATGGAGATGCTAAAAGTGGCATTTAAACGTCTTAGAGGATGCAGCCAGCCTCAACCGGTATTGCACTCAGACCAAGGCTGGCAATACCAAATGGGGATTTATCAACAGGCTTTGAAGGTACAAGGTCTTAGCCAAAGCATGTCTAGAAAAGGAAACTGTCTGGATAACGCAGTCATGGAAAACTGGTTTGGGATTATGAAAACCGAGTTCTTCTACCAAAAGAAGTTCTCAGATGTTCAATCATTTAAAACGGAGCTTAAGGACTACATCCACTACTACAACCATGATCGAATCAAGGAAAAACTAAAGGGATTGAGCCCGGTTCAATACCGAACTCAATCCCTCGTGCTAACCTGATTAAACTGTCCAACTTTTGTGGGTCAGTTCAAATGCGGGCCTTTTCAATGATCTACAGTGGCGTGATTATGAAACGATCACAAACCAGGTTGTGTTGTGTGACTGAGCAACCATCAAGAACAACATTGGCACTGAAAGCATGGTGTTAAATCGTGAAGTCAGCATCGCGATACGTGCAGACTTGACCTTAACATCTGGCTCAACAGCAACGATGCCGAGGGCACGTTTTTGATTTGGCCAAATAATGAACCAAACGTTGAAAGCCATTACCAAGGCAATCCACATGCCCAAACCGATTGCGCGGAAAGGGGCTTGCAATGTAAATGCTTGATGCGCATAACCATTCAACACAGCCAGAATTAGACCGCTAACAACGGTAAATAAGGCCGCCCAACGGAACCAAAATAATGCTGTTGGAGCAATTACTTTTCCAATAGCTGGCTTTTGTTCATCAGGGATTTTTGACATGGAAGGAATCTGCACAAAATTGAAATACCAAAGCAAACCGATCCACATAACGCCAACCATGACGTGAATCCAGCGGAATAAGAAAGGCAATTCAATTGAGCTTAGGTTGGCACCCAAAGCCAAGATAATTAAAACGAGGAGCACAAACCCAGCTAAAACTGTGCGTCCCAATGAGGTAAAGATAGATGACATAAAAACTTTCTTAATGAAGGTGGATATTAGGCAAAGTTCTTGCTTGCAAAATCCCAATTCACAACATTCCAAAAATTCTCTAGGTACTTTGGACGTGCATTACGAGTATCAATGTAGTAAGCGTGCTCCCAAACATCACAAGTCATTAGTGGTTTTGCATCAGTAGTTAGTGGGGTTGCTGCGTTGCTTGTCGATACCAAATCTAAAGTGCCATCAGCTTTCTTCACGAGCCATGCCCAACCAGATCCAAATGTACCAACTGCACACTTTGTAAATTCTTCCTTAAATTGGTCAAAAGAGCCCCACTTTGCATTAATAGCATCAGCCAATGCACCAGTAGGAGTCCCACCGCCATTTGGCTTCATGCTATTCCAGTAAAAAGTATGGTTCCATACTTGGGCTGCATTATTGAAAACACCGCCAGATGACTGTTTAATAATTTCTTCTAGGGAAGCATTTTCAAACTCAGTAGCTTTAATTAAATTATTTAAATTAGTGACATAAGTGTGGTGATGTTTTCCATAGTGAAACTCGAGGGTTTCTTTTGAGATGAATGGTGAAAGCGCATCTAATGCGTAAGGTAACTGCGGTAATGTGTGTTCCATCATTTTTTCCTTGTAAAACATATCAATAGGAGGCTGCAGCAGCCATATTCGCCCTAACTATAGACGATTCTCGAGTTTTTGTTTGGGCGTGAAAAATTGGGGGTGAGGCTAGATTACCCCCTTGAGATTACTGGGCTGTCCAGCCACCATCCATATTCCAAGCCACTCCGCGTACTTCAGATGCATCAGGGCCGCACAAGAAAACTGCTAAGGCGGCTAACTGCTCTGGTGCTACAAACTCACCAGAAGGCTGCTTTTCAGAAACTAAGGCATTCTTAGCCGCCTCATTTGAAATCCCCTCACGCTCTGCGCGCGCATCTACCTGCTTTTGAACTAGCGGTGTCAAAACCCAGCCTGGGCAAATCGCATTACAAGTAACGCCCGTTTTTGCATTCTCTAGAGCAGTTACCTTGGTTAAACCAACGATGCCATGTTTGGCTGCAACATAAGCAGACTTTTGAGTGGATCCAACTAATCCATGAACAGAAGCAATATTGATAATGCGTCCCCAGTTGCGTTTTTTCATGCCAGGGAGCGCATGGTGCGAGGTGTAAAAAGCAGAACTCAAATTGATTGCAATGATGGACTCCCACTTATCCGCTGGAAAGTCTTCAACATTTGCCGTGTATTGAATACCAGCATTGTTGACCAATATATCGAGTGTGCCAAAGCGCTTTTCAGTTTGCTCAATCAAATCCTGGATTTCAGCAGGCTTGCTCATATCAGCACCGTGATACTCAACTTCAACGCCGCAGGCTTTAATTGCGGCAATAGCGGCATCTATCTCACCAAAGCCATTCGCCATAATATTGGCACCCTGCTTTGCCAACCCAATCGCTATTGCTAAACCAATGCCGCTTGTCGAACCAGTGACGAGGGCAGTTTTACCTTTTAAATGGGGCATGTTCTTATTCGCTATATCAAGTTAAGCCTAAATCCCCGCCAAGGGATTTAGGTATGGTCAAAACTTGATGTTACAGGATGCGGAATCCCCAGGGATATCAGGGATACACTTATTAAGGTAGGCCTTGGATTAGACCTTTCCAAGCGCCTTCAGAATCTTTTCGCAAGTGATAGGCTGGTCAAAGACCGCTGTATTAAATGGTGCCAGAGCATCATTAATTGCGTTCTGAACAGCCCCAGGAGCTCCAGCAGTACCAGCCTCACCGGCACCTTTTGCCCCCAATTTAGATGACTGGGTTGGAGTCTCTACGTGAGCGACTTCAATATCCGGCATCTCATAGGCCATCGGCACCAAATAGTCGGCCATGCTGCCATTACGTAGCAAACCACTATCGTCATAGAGGCACTCTTCGAAAAGGACACCACCAATACCTTGAACAATCGCGCCACGAACCTGCTCATCCACCAACATCGGATTTAATACGCGACCGCAATCCTCAACCGCCCAATGCTTTAAGAGTTTCACGAAACCAGTATCCGGATCCACTTCAACGTAAGAAGCCTGGACACCATTGGTAAAGATAAATGGGTATTCTTTTTGGGTGTAATGGCGAGTGACCATCAAATCCGCGGAGAATCCCACGGGCAAGGTATCCGTGCGGAAATAACCAATTCGACCAATCTCACTAAATGGCAAGAGCTGCTCGCCACTCGCCTTATCTAAAACGTGACCACGGCGAACTGACAGCTCTTGCGCCGGTCTATTCAAAATTGCACCCGCAAGCTTTAGGATATTTTCTTGCAATGCCTGACAAGCCAGTAGAACGGCCTCACCACCTACTCCCGCACCACGTGAAGCCCATGTGCCTCCGCCGTAAGGGGTCACATCTGTGTCGCCAGTAATGATGCGCACATCTTTAATAGAAAGACCAACAGCATCGGCGGCAATTTGCGCATAGATCCCTTCAGTGCCTTGACCTTGCTCACCAACGCCAATCAATATCGATACAACGCCGCTTGGATCCAGTCTCGCAGAAGCGCCATCCTGAGAAGCAATACGTGCTCCACCCACCCCATAAAATGCAGGACTTGGATTAGTCAACTCAATTAAGGTAGCAAAGCCAATGCCACGATAAATCCCTTTTTTTCGCAACTCAGCCTGTTCTTTACGCAAGGCCGAGTAATCCATCATCTTTTCAATAGTTCGTAGGCATTGTTCATGCGATAACACCTCCAACTTAATTCCAGAAATTCCAGAGCAAGGATAGGCATCATCGGGAATGACATTGCGCTTACGAAACTCCAGGGGATCCATCTGCAACTTTTGTGCAGCTAGATCTACTAGGCCCTCGGTCACCGCACAAGCAATCGGATGGCCTACGCCACGATATTGACAGGTGGGTGTTTTATTCTGAAATACAACATTCAGTTTGGCTCTGTAATGTTGGTGCTTGTAAGGCCCACCAACCAAATTCACCACTTGATTTCCCTCGATCGCACTAGTTCTGGGGAACATAGAGTATGGACCAATGGCCGTGAGATCGTCGATCTCAAACGCCAAGATATCACCCTCTTTATTAGCTGCAATACGCCCTTTAATCCTATGCTCACGTGCATGAATATCACTTGTGAAGGACTCAAGACGATCTGCAACAAATTTTACTGGGCGCTCCAACATGATTGCCAGGCCAACAGTTGCAAAGTCATCCGGATACGCGTGCACCTTAATGCCGAAAGAACCACCCACATCTTTACAAATAACATGCACATCTGATTCAGATAAGCCAAATTGACGGCAATACAAATCCTGCATCATGTGGGGCGCTTGTTGCGAGTGATAAACCGTCAGACGACGATCCCCTGGATTGTAATCAGCAATTTGACAGCGAGGCTCCAAAGTAACGCCTGTATGTCGACCAAATCCAAAGGTCGCTTCGGCAACAATATCTGCCGTTGCAAACACTTCATCTACCTGGCCCACATCTAAAGTACGAGTAAAGCAAAGATTGTCGCCAAGCTCTGGATGGATCACTGGTGTTTCTGCGTCCAGCGCTGTTTCCATAGAAACTACTGCAGGCAACTCTTCCCACTCAACATCGACTAACTGCAAAGCATCCTCTGCTTGAGCCCGGGTTTCAGCAACTACTGCAACTACCGGCTCACCCTGCCAACAGGCGCGATCAATGGCCAAAGCATATTGAGGAGCCGATTTCATACCGGCCAAGTGGTCAAGCGTGGCAACCCATGGCTTGCAAAGCTCAGCCATCTTTACACCATCAACGATAGCCAGAACACCTGGCATCTTGCTTGCTTGTTCAATATGAATTTTTCCAATCTTCATATGGGCTACTGGTGAACGCCAGTACACCACATGCCCCATTCTGGGCAATTGGATATCGTCGACATAAGTGCCCTGACCTTCTAGCAGTCGACGTGCTTTGTGTCGGGGCTCGCTATTACCAATATAGCGTTGATCATTGGTTACTGGATCAAGGACCAATCCCTTGAGATCTGTTGGCTTATTCATAATCAGTTTTCTCAGTCCTCTTAAGCGTGAGCAACAACAGGTTTAATTTTTTCACCTTTGGCGCGAGCTTCAAGTACAGCCATGATGGCATCCACTATAGAGTGATAGCCAGTGCAGCGACAATAATTTCCAGAGATCCATTCGCGCACTTCTTCGCGAGTAGCCTTAGGCTGCTTTTCAACTAATTCTGAAGCAGCAAGTAACATCCCGGAAGAACAGAAACCACATTGCATGGCGTTATGCCGCATAAAGGATTCCTGCAGGTCTGCTAATGCGCCGCTTTTAGTTAAGCCCTCAACTGTCTCCACCACACATCCATCAGCCTGCACAGCCAAATACAAACAGCCACGAATAATTTGCCCATCAACCTTAACGGTGCAGGCGCCACAAGCACCCTGCTCGCAACCTAAATGTGGACCCTTTAGATGAAGATCTTCTCGTAAAAAATCGACCAAATGGCGACGCGGCTCAATCTCAGCGTTCACCACTGATCCATTAACGGTCATCGTAATTTTTTTCTTTAAGCTCATTTCAATCTCCGAACTCGGTTTATCTTTTTATGTCTTGATTTCTTAAGCAATTAGATGCTTCAAGCCACGCTCCAACAAAACACCGATTAAATGTTGTTTTGTTTCTACGCTATTCGTAATATCAGCAATGGCCTCAATTTCGCCTCTTGCAACAGCAACGGCACTGGCAATTAATTCTTCAGTAAGTGGCTTACCATTTACCAATGCTTGCGCCTTGAGAGCCATGACTGGCGTGGCACCAACTGAAAAGAAAGTAAATGCGCATTCACTAAGAACGGTCCCTTGCTTTTGCGCCACTAATGCAGCACCAGCAACGGCGTAATCACCATGACGACGTGCTAGCTCATGGAAATAAAATACTTGATTGGTATTAGCAACTGAAATTTCTGTAGCCACTAGAATTTCATTGGGCTCCAAAGAAGTCGTATACAGATCAATAAAAAAATCTTGCGCTGAAATTCGGCGTTCTCCATCTGGACCCGCAATCAACATGGTTGCATTGAGAGCCAGACTGCATGCCGGCCATTCAGCAGCCGGATCACCATAAGCTAAAGATCCACCCCAGGTTCCTAAATTACGAATCGCGCGATGGGCAATATGGGGTACTGCAGCCTTCAGAAGTGGTGCATGCTGCGCAATCAACTTGGAATCTTCAATTTCGGTGTGAGTTACCAAAGCACCGATACGTAATTGATCGCCAATGACTGAAATGCCTTTAAGCTCATCCAAATTAGTGATATCAATCAGAATGCTAGGCTCAGAAAGGCGTAGATTCAGCGTAGCTAATAGCGTCTGACCACCTGCGATCAAGCGTGCATCCTCACCAGCCTCAGCCAGCAAAGCTAAGGCCTCACTTAGAGCCTTTGGTTTTGCATAATCAAATGCTGCTGCTTTCATTGCGTCTCCTCCACTACTTTTATATTTATAGGGCCGAGCTTTACTCGGCCTGTGCGTCTGACTCCAGTGGCGCCACTTCACCACCCAATTCTTTTGCAAATCGTTGAAAAAAATCATCTGCAATTTTTTTGGCAGAAGCGCTAATTAAGCGCCCACCAATTTGTCCTAGCTTTCCCCCTATGGAGGCTTCTGTCGTATAAGAAATCAAAGTTCCACCTTCAGCAGCCTTCAATTCAACGCGAGAACGCCCCTTAGCGAACCCTGCCGCACCACCTGAGCCCTCAAATGCCATCGAACAGGATTGATCTGGAATGACATCGCTCAAAAGGAGTTTTCCAGCAAATCTCGCTCTAACAGGGCCAATCTTGAACATGACCTTGGCATGAACCTCTTCCGGAGAGATACGGCTGATTTCTTCACATCCTGGGATGGACTTCGCTAGAACATCAATATCATTCAACCCCCTCCACACGTCAGGGATTGGAGCGGCAATCAGCTGCTCGCCATTTAGTTCCATTGCATCTCCTTGGGGTTTGTACGAATAGAGTGTTATCTACCAATTGTTCAACAATGTACCATTATTTAACTTTTGGTCAATAAGGCCAAATTCGGATAAACCCTGACAACAATGAGTTTTACACAAGACCGCATCTCCAAAAACAGTGCCACTGTAGAAGTAGCTGAAGCTCCTGCGCCTGCTCGCCGCAGAATGAGTACGACGGAACGCAAGCGCCAAATACTAGATCGCGCAATTCAGTACTTTGCAAAGCATGGGATTGATGGGCAACTCAGAAACTTAACAAAAGGCCTTGGTGTTACGCATACCCTGCTTTATCACTACTTCCCCACCAAAGACGCTTTAATTAAGGCGGTCTATGAAGACGTGTTTGAGTCACGCTGGAAGCCTGAGTGGGAGCTATTGCTAGACGATAAAACCCTATCCCCCGAAGAAAAGCTAAATGCGTTTTATATCGACTACTCGAATACCGTCCTTACTTATGACTTCGTTCGTATTCTGATTTTCTCAGGGCTAAGTGATCATTCCATTAGTGACCGATTCTTTGAATTACTACGTGATCGTTTATTACCTCGTCTCATTCGTGAAACCCGCAAACACTGTGGTCGCAGCTTACGCAGCAAACCCTCCCAGCGGGAGTTGGAATTTTTGATGGGCTTACATGGCGGCATCTTTTATATCGGGATGCGCCGCTGGATCTATGGTCAAGCTATTTATGACGCCGGCAACCCCAATACAGAGCAAGAGATTATTCAAGATCGTATTAGCTCCTACCTCCATTCAGCAAAAATTTTGTTTACTACTGGTAAAAAATAACATGACGAACTTAAGCCTAAACCACTTCTCAATCCGTAGTTTAGAGATTGAGCAAACTACCAAGTTCTATAGTGAAGTATTGGGCCTCGCGGTTGGGCCTCGCCCTGAATTTCCATTCCCTGGGGTCTGGCTATACAGCGGCGATGAAAACGACTGGGCTAATGCAGTGTTGCATTTGATTGCAATTGATAAGAACGATCCCAACGGTCTAAAGCAGTATCTTGGCGAACGTGATCCTAGTTCGCTCTATGGCTCGGGGGCAGTGGATCACATCGCCTTCTTCGCCACGGGTCTAGAAGCCAAGCTTGCTCTGCTGGATAAGTTGGGCGTGCCCTGCAGACAGCGCACGGTTCCCGTCCTCAAACTACATCAACTCTTTTTGGATGACCCTAATGGCATCGTCATTGAATTGAATTACCCTGCTGCCGAAAAAGCAGTACTTGATGCCAAGGGTGCATAAATAAAGATGGCCAAAATTCTTGTTATTGGCGGATCCCTTGGAGGCTTATTTGCGGCAAATATATTGCTACGCCAAGGTCATGATGTCACCTTGCTGGAAAAGGCCATTGGCTCGTTAGATGGACGAGGCGCTGGGATCGTGACTCATGACGCGCTAGCAGATGCTTTGCGGGAAGCTGGCATTGCCGTTGATGACAGCCTGGGTGTCGCTGTATCTAAGCGCGTTACCCTGGGTGCTGATGGCGAGAGTTTAGGTGAAATGCCGCTATCACAAATATTGACCTCATGGAGTCGCCTTTATCACCTACTGAAAGAGAATTTTCCAAGCGAGCGCTACTTGCAGGGTAAGAATGTAAAGACCGTGAGTCAGGATGCCAGCAGTGTTCAGGTGACTTGCGAAGATGGCAGCTCTTATGAGGCGGAGCTACTGATTGCTTCGGATGGCATACGCTCAGCGGTTCGCGCGCAAGTGGCACCAGAGATTCAACCTGAATATGCGGGATATATTGCATGGCGAGGCGTTTGTGATGAAAGTCATTTATCCAATTACACCCTAGATACCCTCTTCAATTATTTTGGATTCTGCCTGCCAAACGGCGAGCAGATGCTGGGCTATCCAGTTGCGGGATCTGGCAATGACACTAGGCCAGGTAAACGACGTTACAACTTTGTTTGGTATCGACCCGCATCCGAAGATGGCGAACTAGTAAAACTTCTTACTGATGCCGATGGTCATTACTATCCAACTGGCATCCCTCCGCTGAAGGTGTCATGGAAACATATTGCTGAAATGCGTAAAGTTGCCCGTGACATTCTGGCGCCTCAATATGCAGAAATTCTAGAGAAGACAGCCTCTCCGTTCTTGCAAGCTATTTACGACGTTCGTTCAGACCAAATTGTCTTTGGCAGAATTGCACTAATGGGTGATGCCGCTTTTGTTGGTCGGCCCCACGTCGGCATGGGTGTTACCAAAGCGGGAGATGAGGCAATAGTGATTGCACGCCATATCGCTCAATTTGGCGCGACTCCAGCTGCGCTTGACGCCTATAGCAATGAGCGACTTACACTTGGGCAGCAGGTTGTTGCAAGAGCACAATATTTGGGGCGTTACATGCAAGCGCAAGGTAGCAAAGGTACAAGAGATAGTAATAGCCTCCGCAGAAATGCAGATACGGTAATGGCCGAAACAGCCATTGATATCAGCACTTTGTTAGTAGAAGGAAAAGCAGTTCCAGAGTCACTTTAATAAAATTGAGATGTAGAGTTGAGTATTACAAGAAACATTGAGATAAGATTTATGAAATAAAAAAGTATTCTTATTAATAAACTGTTTTAAATGGAGGAGATAACCATGAAACAAAAAGTAATGAATCAAACAAGAAGAACGATGTTGATCGGCGGGGCGACTGCAGCAAGCGCTCCACTTTGGATGAATATGGCAAGTGCCCAATCTGAAACCATCAAGATTGGCTTTCCAACACCATTAACGGGCCCTTTCTCTGCCGAAGCGCAGGATCAAGTTAAGGCTGCTGAGTTAGCTATTAAAGAATTTAATGATGCCGGTGGTTTTAATGGTCGCAAAGCTGAACTCCTGGTTCGTGATGACAAACTTAATCCCGGTGAAGCTGCAACACGTACGCTTGAGTTGATTGAAAAAGATAAGGTGAATTTTGTTGTGGGCTCACTCTCTGCCGCAACTCAACTCTCTATTAATGCTGTTTGTAAAGAGCGTAAGGTTCTCTTTAATTCAATTAGCCAGTCGGATGCGATTAATGAAGCGAAGGATTGGAGTGTTTACACATTCCACGAAGCACTTAATCCAACCATGACTGCTGGTGCAGTTGCACGCTACTCCATCCCCCGTTTTGGTAAAAAGATTGTATTTTTAACGGCAGACTATGCTTATGGTCACGAGATGGTGCGAGCATTTGAACGTGCCGGCAAAGAAATGGGTGCCACCACATTGGCAGATATTCGTCATCCACTAGGCGCCTCTGATTACTCGGCATTTTTACCGCGCATCAAAGCCTTGAACCCAGATATCTTGGTTCTCTGCAATTTTGGCCGCGACCTAGTGAATGCCGCTAAGCAATGTACCGACTTTGGCTTGAAATCTAGCATGAAGATTGTGACACCAGTCCTGCTCTACACATCCCGTCTTGCTGGTGGATCAGAAGCCTTTGAAGGCATTATCGGCGGTACATCCTACTACTGGGGTCTTGAGGATCGCATCCCAACAGCAAAAATATTTAATGATGCATTCCGAAAAATGTACAACGGCTCAGTACCATCCGATTACGGTGCACTAGGCTACGCCGGCGTAAAGAGTGTGCTGGCCTCTATCAAGATTGCAAAATCTACTGAGACTTTGAAAGTTATTACTGCAATGGAGAATCTTAAGTACGACTGGTACAAGGGTCCTGAGTACTACCGCAAATGTGATCACCAGGCAGTTCAAACGGTCATCATCGTTGAATCCAAGTCAAAGAACATGAAAGACAAATATGACGTCTTTAATATCCTGACGATTGAACCGACTACCGAGAAGAATATGCGTAGTTGCGCAGAGCTAGGCCACAAGGCTTAAATCTGAAATTTCAAGGCAGATTCTCTGATTTGCCCTGGGTCCCTCCCCTGATGCCGATGGTTGAAGGGGAGTTTTTCTGAGTACATATATGACCGGTCTTACATTTGAACTTCTATGCATGCAGTTGCTGACAGGGATTGCCTTGGGCAGCATCTATGCACTTCTAGCCCTAGGCTTATGCCTTATTTTTGGCATGCTCAACGTAGTGAACTTCGCACATGGCGCCTTCTTCATGGTTGGCGCATTCATGGGCGTCTACTTTCTGGGCGTAACAGGCAACTTTTGGTTTAGCTTAATCCTTACCCCAATCGCTACCGGCGCCCTTGGATTGCTCACTGAGCGATTCCTAGTGCGACCTCTTTATGGTCGCGGCATTGACTACCCGCTACTCCTCACTTTTGGATTGTCTTATGTATTGATTGAGGCAATGCGCGTGACATTTGGTATTGAAGGCCTCCCATCCATCACTCCCGATGAACTTAAAGGTACTCTTGATGTTGGATTTGGCTTCTTCCCTAAGTACCGTCTCTTCTTGATTGCAGCTACAGCCGTGATTATTTTTGCGGTCTGGTTCTTTATCCAAAAGACGCGTTATGGCCTCATCATTAAAGCTGGTGCTGCTGACCAGGAGATCGTCAAAGTACTTGGTGTAGACATTGCTAAGGTATGGCTAATGGTATTTGGTCTTGGTTGTGCGATTGCCGGCCTCTCCGGAATACTGGCCTCACCCACACGCTCCGTTAACCCAGAGATGGGTATTCCCATCTTGGCGGAGTCCTTTGTTGTGACAGTGGTTGGTGGCATGGGATCACCTGTGGGGGCGGTTGTTGCGGGTCTATTGGTTGGCGTGGTCTATAGCCTCACCTCCCTCTTTTTTCCAGATCTTTCCGAACTATCTATTTTTGTTTTGATGGCGGTAGTCCTCTTAATTCGACCTCAAGGTTTATTTGGTAAAGCGGGGGCAATGGGTTAATCCCCCAATATTTATGAAATCATTTTTCCATCTCATTGCACGTCATCGCGTGTTGGCAAGCAGCCTTTTCTTGATGGTCTTCCCGTTCATCATGCCGTATGAGGCGCTTGCAATCAATATCCTGATCTTTGGCTTATTTGCCATGGGATTCAACCTCCTATTTGGTTATATGGGTTTGTTGTCCTTCGGACATGCAGCCTTTTTAGGAATCGGTAGCTACCTCACCGGGATTAGCATCGTTCATTATTCCCTGCCGTGGGGTACTGCAATTCTGGTAGGCGTAATTGGGGCAGCCATTGGTGGGCTCATCATGGGTTTCTTGGCTATTCGTACCAGAGGCATCTACTTCTCGATGGTCACCCTCGCCTTAGGTCAAATTGTTTTCTATGGCTTTTATAAGGCGGAAAGTTTGACGGGCGGAGAGAATGGTTTGCGTGGCGTGCGAGTTGACTCTTTCAATATTCTGGGTATTCCAGTGGATTTTCTAAATCCACTTGTCAAGTACTACATCATTCTCTTCTTTGTGGTCATTGCAATTTGGCTGATCTCGCGCATTCTCAACTCTCCATTAGGTGCGGTGATGGAAGCTATTCGTGAGAATGAAAAACGTGCAGCCGCCTGCGGATTTGATGTAACACGTACAAAGCTCCTAGTATTCGTATTGTCGGCTGCAATCTGTGGATTAGCCGGCTCATTACGCGCCTTGCATCTCTCCATTGTGCCGATTGACTCCCTGCACTACCTGCAATCAGGACAGGCGGTAATGATGAGTATTTTGGGTGGTATGGGCACTTTCTTTGGTCCATTTTTCGGCGCCGCTGTCATGCTGTACTTGGAAGATGTGGTAACTACCTTTACTAGACATTGGATGGCCGTTATTGGACTAGTCTTTATGTTCTTTGTATTGTTCTTCCCGAAAGGAATCTGGGGAACTATCTTGAGCAAGCTAAACATGAATCAGGATACAAAATAATGAGTAGCCCAAATCAAACCCCCATCCTTGAGGCTCGAAATGTCAGCAAGAGTTTTGGGAAATTCAAAGCCTTGCAGAATGTCTCCACTACGTTTATGCCAGGAAGCCTCACGGCCATCATTGGCCCTAATGGCGCAGGCAAGAGCACTTTCTTTAACATACTCAGTGGAGCCTTCCCCCCAACAAGCGGTCAAATCTTATTTAACGGTAAAGATATTACCGGCATGCAACAGCATGAATTTGCACGTATTGGCATCTCCAAGAGCTTCCAAATTACCAATGTGTTTAAGCAGTTGACCGTTCATGAGAATGTTCGTGTAGCGGCGCAAATGGAAACTGCTCGGTATAACTTTCTGCGTAATGCGAAAAGCTACCCAGAGCCTATCGAACTTGCGGATCAACTCTTACGTCGCGTCAACCTAGAACATCTGCGCAATAAGAAAACAGGTGATCTGGCGCACGGGCAACAACGCGCCCTCGAAATTGCCATGGCTCTAGCCTGCAACCCTAGCCTCCTATTGCTTGATGAGCCAACTGCTGGAATGTCTCCTGAAGAGACGCTCGTGATGATGGATCTCATTCGCACACTTGCCAATGAAAGAACTGTTATTTTGGTTGAGCACAAAATGAAACTCATCATGGGCTTATGTAAGCGAATCATTGTTCTTCATCATGGCGAGTTTTTGGCTGAAGGCACTCCAGAAGATATTCAAAATAATGCTGAGGTACGTCGTGTGTACCTAGGCCAAGGTTAATGAAGGTTTATATATGCTGCGCGTAGAAAATTTAAATGCCTGGTATGACCGTAGCCACGTTCTTCAAGGCATCTCACTAGAGGTAAACAAAGGTGAAATTGTTACCTTAATGGGCCGAAATGGTGCCGGTAAAACTACTACCCTGCGCTCCTTAATGGGCTTGCTCCCAAAAAGAGAAGGGAAAGCCTCAATCGATGGCACTTCTTTCCTAGATCTCGCCGCCCATGAGCGCTATCACCTTGGCTTGGCATACGTCCCAGAGGATCGCCGCATTGTTCCGGGCCTCACTGTCAAAGAAAATCTAGAGCTGGGCGTGATTTCCAAGAAAAATCATGGCGACATGAGTGCTATGGTCGATGAAATCGCCGAAACCTTTCCGCGCCTCAAAGAAAGATTGCATCAGGATGGCACATCCATGTCTGGAGGTGAGCAGCAGATGCTAGCTATTGCTAGAGCCATGATTGCCAAGCCTAAGGTCATTCTGCTAGATGAGCCATCAGAAGGCATCATGCCGGTCCTAGTAGAGGAAATGTTTGAATTATTTTCCAATCTCAAGCAACAGGGTCTAACCATCCTACTGGTTGAACAAAACGTACAGCAAGCACTAAAAATTTCGGACCGTGCCTATATTCTTGATCAAGGCGAAATTGTCTTTCACGATACCGCTCAAAATCTCTTAAACAACGATGAGATTCAACAGAAGTATTGTGCTGTCTAATGCCTTTTAAGGCTTGACTTAGATGATATGAAGCCAGTGTCCTAGCTGGTGCCAAAAACTGTTTGGTACCAGAGTTAAGAGCCAAGTCATGGTGAGGTAGCGCAGTAGCTTGCCTACTGTCATATATCCTAAGCACGGCAGCCAAGGCAACCTTAGCCACCCCGCTGCTAGACACAGAGGATCACCGAACCCAGGCAGCCAAGAAAGAAGTAGCATCTTTGGGCCACGCTCTTCAAGCCAACGCTGCATCCTGCTATTGGTAGGCCCCTTGAGAGATTCAAAGCTATTGCGACTCATTAATCCTAGCCACCAATCCAGCATGCCTCCCAAAGTATTACCGATGGTTGCAACCATAATGGCCGTCCAATATAAGTCGGGATTTAAGGAGATGTAGCCAAACAGCATAGGCTCCGAACCCATCGGCAGCAAAGTTGCAGAGATAAAGGCGCTGATAAATACAGCTGGCAAACCAATCGATGGCATCCCAAAAAAGTCAAAGAATTGACTGAGTATTTGCTCCATTAAGCAAGGACTCCGGGCAGACTAACAGTAAATGACTTATACATCTTCTTAGTATGCCCCAACAGATATCCAGCCCAAGAATGCGGGTCAGAACCACCGCCCATTACCGGTCGCCCAGCAATTCTGAAATCTTGCTTAAACTGTAGGTATTCCCATCTTTATTAACTCCTTTTAAGCGCTGATATACACATGAATCACCCCATCCCAAAGCCTGACCAATATCAAGATATGCGCGAAGCCTTGCGTGACCTCTGCGGAAGTTTTGATTCCGCCTATTGGCAAAAAGTTGATCACGAGCGCGCTTATCCAGAAGCCTTTGTGGATGCCATGGCACAAGCTGGCTGGTTAGCTGCCTTAATTCCGGAGGAATATGGTGGCTCTGGTTTAGGTCTTGCCGAGGCCTCTGTGATCATGGAAGAAATTAACTTTGCTGGCGGCAATGCGGGCTCTTGCCATGGTCAGATGTACAACATGGGCACTTTGCTGCGCCATGGTTCTGACGCCCAGAAAAAACTCTACCTCCCTAAAATTGCTACTGGCGAATTACGCCTACAGTCGATGGCAGTAACTGAACCAAGCACTGGTACCGACACCACCAAACTTAAAACCACCGCCCTCAAAAAGGGTGACAAATATATTGTGAAT
The DNA here is from genome assembly GCF_002206635.1 of Polynucleobacter aenigmaticus. GTDB lineage: Bacteria > Pseudomonadota > Gammaproteobacteria > Burkholderiales > Burkholderiaceae > Polynucleobacter > Polynucleobacter aenigmaticus. The sequence continues at coordinate 15,561 of NZ_NGUO01000013.1, forward strand.
GGTCAGAAGGTTTGGATCTCTCGTATTCAGCACTCTGATTTGATGATTCTGCTGGCACGCACCACACCGCTAACAGAGGTAAAGAAAAAATCAGAAGGTATGTCGATTTTTATCGTTAACCTAAAAGATGCCATTGGCAAAGGCATGGATATCCAGCCAATCGCCAATATGGTGAATCATGAAACTAATGAAGTCTTTTTCGATAACTTAGAGATCCCTGCTGAAAATTTGATCGGTGAAGAAGGTCAAGGATTTAAATACATCCTAGATGGCCTCAATGCAGAGCGCACCCTCATTGCCGCGGAATGTATTGGTGATGCTTATTGGTTTGTCGATAAGGCACGACGTTATGCAAATGAACGCGTGGTATTTGATCGTCCGATTGGCAAAAACCAAGGCATCCAATTTCCAATTGCAGACTCTTATATCGAAACTGAAGCGGCTAACCTCATGCGCTTTAAGGCATGCGAGCTCTTCGATGCCAAACAGCCTTGCGGTGCTGAAGCCAATATGGCGAAGTACCTTGCTGCCAAAGCCTCTTGGGAGGCAGCCAACGTTTGTCTTCAGACGCATGGCGGTTTCGGTTTTGCCAATGAATATGATGTCGAACGCAAGTTCCGTGAAACACGCCTCTATCAAGTGGCGCCAATTTCGACTAACTTAATTTATTCCTATATAGCTGAGCATGTCCTCGGCCTCCCACGCTCCTTCTGATAGGCCTCATCATGAGCATTCGTCCATTGGATGGCATTACTGTTGTTGCACTAGAGCATGTGATTGCTGCACCCTTCTGCACGCGTCAATTGGCCGACTTGGGGGCGCGCATTATCAAGATCGAACGCCCAGGGGATGGAGATTTTGCCCGAGGCTATGACACCCAAGTAGAAGGACTTTCCTCCCACTTCGTTTGGGTGAATCGATCAAAAGAAAGTCTCACTCTCGACCTCAAGCAAGAATCTGCATTAGCAATATTGAGGGGCTTGTTAAAAACCGCTGATGTCTTCATACAAAATCTTGCTCCAGGTGCAGCAGCTCGCATGGGGCTGACTGCTGAAGTATTGCAAAAGGATAATCCTGGACTCATTCTTTGCTCTATCTCTGGCTACGGTAACGATGGCCCCTATCGCGACAAAAAAGCTTATGACCTGTTGATTCAGAGCGAAGCAGGCTTCCTATCCATTACCGGCACACCAGAGACGCCAAGCAAGGCCGGCAACTCCATAGCCGATATTGCCGCAGGGATGTATGCCTATACCAATATTTTGGCTGCGCTATTGCAAAGAGGAAAGACTGGTAAGGGCACTGTCATCGACATCTCCATGCTCGAAGCCTTAAGCGAATGGATGAGCTTTCCAATGTATTACGCGTACAAGGGTGCCAACCCGCCATCCAGAAGTGGCGCTTCACATGCCACCATTTATCCCTACGGTCCATTCATGGCTGGTGACGGCAAAACAGTGATGCTGGGACTACAAAACGAACGGGAATGGGCGCAGTTTTGCGCGTTGGTTTTAGAAAACCCCGCTCTGGCACAGGATGATCGCTTTGATCGAAACTTTAAGCGCAATGAAAAACGCACCGAACTTCTGAAAATCATTGACGCTTGCTTTAGTCAAATGACGTCCGAGCAATTAATTGCACGATTAGAAAAAGCCCAAATAGCTAATGCTCATCTGAATGACATGGAAGGCCTTTGGAAGCATGAGCAACTGAAAGCGCGTAATCGCTTCACAGAGGTGGGCACACCGAATGGCGCTATTACCGCGTTGTTGCCGCCAGGACTAAATGACAGTTACGACTATCGTATGGATCCCGTTCCTGCGGTAGGAGAACATACCAATGCCATTCTCTCGGAATTGGGAATATCTTCCGCTGAAATTGAGGTGCTAAGAGCCGAAGGTGCAATTTAAAGTAAGGGTGATGCTAAGTGCGCCGCGTTCTCAAGAAGTACGCGCCAATGCGGCCGCTTAGCCCAAGCTACTGGATCTACCATATCGGATTGGGCAAGGTAAGACTCAATCAAAGCCTGAAGTTTGGAGCAAAACTCCAAGTTGTACACAATCAAACTAATCTCGAAATTGAGACGTAAGCTACGTTGATCAAAGTTCACCGAACCAAAAATTGCCACACGGCCATCTATCAATAAGCTCTTCGTATGCAAAAGACCTCCATGAAATTCGGCGATATTGACACCTGCGCTCATGAGGTCGGTATAAAAACTACGGCTACTCCAAGCTACTAAAGTTGAATCATTTAACTTGGGGACAATTAAGGTCACCTTCACGCCACGACCTGCTGCTGCCATCAGCGCCTGAATCAAACCATCATCCGGACCAAAATAAGGCGTAGTGATGGTGAGCTCCTCGCGCGCATCCATGATCGCAGAGAGCAGCACTTGATACAGAATGTCGTCTCGATACACTGGGCCAGAAGAAAACTCTTGTGCCAATACCTGCCCCTCGACTGGAGTTGGAGCTGGCGCCACAGCATTGAAATGCGTAATCTTAGGGTTATCGACACTCCAGTCAAACGAGAATGTCAGCTCAAACTGAGAGGCAACCGGACCCTCAATTCTGACCATGGCATCAACCCACTCACCCACGCCTGAATCTTGCTTAAAGGTGCGTGGATCAACCAAATTCATACTGCCAGTCCATACAATCGAGTTATCAATCACAAATATTTTACGATGTAGCCGCAAATCTGCACGACGAAACTGAAAGCGGCCAATTTGAATAGGTAATGCCTCGGTAACCTCAATTCCAGCGCCTCTAAAACGATTGGGCCAACTCGATTTAAACCAATCCTTACTGCCTAAGGAGTCGAGTAAAACTCGACAAGCTACCCCTCGTTTAGCGGCTGCAATCAAAGCCTCGCCAACGCGATCGGCATCACCACCCAAGGCCCAAATATAGAACTCTAAATGTAGCGTATTTTTGGCTTGGTTAATCTCATCAATGAAATCCTGCAAGATCTCCAGCGAATTCGTGAACAATGCAATTTGGTTACCTGCGATCACCGGGGAGCCGTTCTTGGATTCTGCCAATAAACTAAGTGCCCTACCCTCTACTGGCAGCTGCTGCTTATCTGCCGAATAGCGCTTGCGCATATCTTCAGTGATGGCTGCGTACTCTTTGTCCATGCGGATAATTTTTCGAGTCAGTCTGCGACCAACGGGGCGCTCACCAATCAAGATATATAAGCTAACGCCAACCAGCGGGAACATCACCACAATCAAAAACCAGGCAATCGCAACTGCGACTGGCCGCCTCACTGAAATCATGCGAAATCCAAAAAGCAAGACGATGATTGCATGAGCAATTGGAACCCAAATTAAAGAGAATCCAAAAATAGAGCCCAAAAGATAATTTAATACACTCATACGATTTCCAGTTCCGCAGTAATACCTAAGTGATCCGATAATTTCAACCATTCATACAGAATTTCTGCAGAATGGATTTTTAAGCCCCGCACATAGATACGATCCATCGGAAGCATCGGCCTCACACTAGGAAAGGTTTTTGCAGGGGCGCCAGTAAGCACTTCAAAGACTTCATGAAAGCCAGCGGCGAGCATCGGCGCGCTCACACGATTGCGCCAATCGTTAAAGTCGCCCGCAACAATCGTTGGGCCGCCCTCCGCAAGTGAATCAATATAACGAATGATCTCATCTAATTGACGCTCCCGCCCTCTTTCGAACAAAGCTAGATGGACGCAAAAGCAATGAATTGGTGTTGCCACACCCTCTAACTGAGTGATGCTGTGGAGCAAGCCGCGCCTTTCAAACCGATAGGCCGAGATGTCGTAATTTTGACCTTTATGTAGTGGTCTTTTAGATAGAATTGCATTGCCATGATGTCCATCCGGATATTCAACATTTTTTCCGTAATGCCAATCATGCCAAAAATCTTCAGATAAGAAATGAGTGAGTTCTGTCAGTGGCCATTGGCCAAATCGCCTAATCCGTCCACGATGTTCTTGCTGAAGCTCTTGCAAGAACAGTAAATCTGGGTGGTGACTACGCATTTTCTGGCGTAACTCGTAAATGGTTGATCTTCTATGCAAAGGCGAAACGCCCTTATGCACATTCATGGTCATCACACTAAAGCGCCCTACTTTAGTTTGCGTCATTAAAACTGCCCTGCAGCACGTTGTCGACGAACACGAGCAAGATAGATCTCAGACTCAACTGTATCTTGGCATTGCATACATTTATTGCAAATAGATGCTTGCTCGCGCAACTCATCAATAGATTCAATCAAATGGTTATCGAGATATTCACGAAGATCGATATCGAGGACCTCATTACAGAGGCAAATGACTTCAGCCATAGGTCAAAATAGGGAAATTGTTTGCATTTATCCTATTTTGCCATCCCCTTGCTAGAATCAAGCCCATGTTTACGACCTTTCAGGATGCCTTTAGACTTCTCGCACATTTAGATGCTGGGGTAGTGGGTATTGTCCTAGTCTCACTTCAGGTTAGCCTAACAGCACTACTCTTAGGGACCCTCATTGGCCTCCCCCTTGGAGCGCTACTGGCTACCGAAGAATTTCATGGCAAAAAGACGATTACAGTCATCCTCAATACGCTCATGGGCGTACCAACCGTGATCGTTGGCGTAGTAGTCTACTTGCTACTCTCACGCACAGGGCCTTTAGGGGTGTGGGGTTGGCTTTTCACTCCCAAGGGAATGATCGTCGCTCAGACCCTCCTGACAACACCCTTAATTGCCGCTCTAAGCCGCCAAATCCTGGAAGATTCCTGGAGAATTCATCGGGATTCATTCAAGGCCTTGCGCTTGCCTAGACTCTCCGCCCTCAAATGGCTCATTTGGGACTGCCGCTTTTCCCTCACGATTGCGGTATTGGCTGGACTAGCCAGAGCGATATCCGAAGTGGGCGCAGTCATGATCGTAGGCGGCAACATTGATCATTCCACGCGTACTATGACCACTGCAATTGCCTTGGAAACTAGCAAGGGTGATCTACCCCTGGCTCTTGCCCTAGGCATCATCCTTTTAGGAATCGTGCTGTTAGCCAATCTATTTACCTTCGCTGTTCGTCAGATTGCAGAGCGTCGCTATGGTTAACTCATCTGTAGAATTTAAACGGTTCATTGAACTCAAAGAGGTCATTGTAAAAAGCGATGGCCGAATCATCCTCAACATTCCCCATGCAGTGATTCCTGCCGATCGGATCTGCGCCTGCATAGGTCCGAACGGTGCTGGAAAAACTACTCTCTTGAAATTGCTGGACGGTTTAATTAAGCCAGACTCCGGCAGCATCGCCTACTCCACTGGCCCCATCAAATCTGCATTAGTACTACACCATACGCCAATGATTAAAGCATCGGCACGAGTCAACATTGCTATGGTGAGAGATGCGGATGCATCGATTAGCTCCACAGAAATTGATGCAGTCATAGAACAAATTGGCTTACGTCATCTTGCCAATAGCCCTGCACACAAACTCTCAGCAGGTGAAAGACAAAAGCTTTGCTTAGGGCGCGCTATTTTGCAAAATCCAAACTTAGTATTGCTAGATGAGCCCACCGCTAACCTAGATCCCAACACGACCGAACAAGTTGAAGAAATCATTCGTCAATTTAAAGTTCAAGGTTCAGACGTCATCTTTACCTCCCACCAACTTGCACAAGTACAAAGACTGGCTGAGTACATCGTCTTTATTGACCATGGGGAGATCAAAGAAAAAGGACCCGTAGGTCCTTTCTTTTCCGACCCCCAGACACAAGCAGCACAACGCTACTTACATCAAGAGTTGCTGGCAGACTAATTACTTCGCTGCTGGCGTTACCGCTGGAGCTGGAACTGCTGCAGCAGCAGCTACTGGAGCAACAAATGGCGGTGGAGCCACACAAGCTGCTGGAGCTGGAGTACCTGACACCCTAAATTGATCAGCCACTTTATTTTGAGCTAGGCACAACTTATAAGCGCCAACCTTATCACCATAAGCGCTCTTTGCTTTTGCCATAGTCGCAGCTTCTTGAGCTTCAGGTGTCAGCGGTGGCAATGCAGCGAAAGCAACAGTAGTTGCAAATGAGCAGAGTGTGAAAGCGATGATTTTTTTCATGGCTTTGTCCTTATTTATTAATCTTGTTGTACCAAATTTCATGGTGTTCTTTAGCCCAAGTTGCATCAACATAGCCAGTCTTCATGCCATCGATAGAGCCTTGCATGCCGATCGTACCAATATAGATGTGACCCATCGCCATCGCCGTCATCAAGATCGCAGCTGAGCTATGAATGATATTTGCCAACTGCATCGTGCCACGTAGATATTGAATATCCATGAAAGGAACAATCATATCGAGCACAAATCCAGAGGCTGAAATAATCAAACCGAGGAACACCATGCCGAACCAGAACCAGAATTTCTCACCAAAGTTAAAGAATCCAGCTGGCACATGCTTACCAGAGAACATCCCACCGAAAGACATCAACCAAGCCATATCCCCTTCTCCAAAAATATTCTTACGAACAAATAGGAGGAAGAAAATCACAATGCTCAATGTAAACAATGGGCCAGTGAAGTTATGAATATTTTTGCATACCATCAGGAATGAGCCGTACGCTGCGCCACCCATTAAAGGCATTGCAAAGTACTTTCCGTACAAAATCAACAAGCCAGTAAATGCAAGCGCAATAAAACTAAACGCCATGGTCCAATGAGTAAAGCGATCAAAGCCGCTGAAGCGCTTAACCTTCACGCCCGCCATAGGTGCACTTAATTTAATAGAGCCCTTTAACGTGTACATCGCCACAACACCAAAGAATGCCAGTGCCAGCAACCAAGCGCCGTAAACCGTAATAACGCCATTGCGAATCAAGCGCCATTGCTGACCAGATCGCTGAATCAATACACTCGCCTCTTTATCGGGGATGCTGACATAGTTGTAAGGGTCGCTATTGGCCGTATCCCAAATTGCACCTTCTTTTGGCGCAGTATTTGCTGGCTGAGATTGCGCTTGCGTGCCATTAGGAATGGCATTGAGATTCTTTGGGAAATCAATGCCACTCGGGGATGGCAGGGGCTGCATTGGCGCGCGCTCTGCTAAAGAGACGCCACTAAGCAAACTGAGCGATACGCCCAAAGCTAGAACCCAAGAGCGACTAACACTAGAGAATGATCGATTCATACAAATATCCTTAAACGTTTTCGTTTTATTTATTGTTGTTTAACTGATCACTTGACGCGTGAATATTCAGATTGCCTCTGATTGCGCTTGTTAATCGCTTCGGCCCAACTTGCTTGATCACCTGGAGTCCAGCCCTTTGTCATGAAGCCATTATCAGCGCCCATGTAAGGTGCAACGTCAGGACGCTTGGCCGCTTTGGCTGCAATTTCAGGAGGCTCGGAACAAGCCGTCAACATGATGCCCGCTACTAGACATGCTCCGAGAATTTTGAAAGTAGATTTCATGACTTTGCTCCTGGGATTTTGGCAGCAGGTGTCGGTGTTGGCGCGGGTGATCCCGTTGGACCATACGCAGTTGACCAGCCGAAAATATCGGTACTTGGGTATCTGCCATTAGACTCTCTGACCGATACGCGCTTAGCGTAGATAGCAGAGATCACCTCACTATCGCCACCAATCAATGCTTTGGTTGAACACATTTCTGCGCACAATGGCAACTTACCTTCTGCCAAGCGGTTACGACCATACTTTTCAAATTCGGCAACGCTGCCATTGGCTTCTGGACCACCACTACAGAATGTGCATTTATCCATCTTGCTACGGACACCAAAAGCACCCGTACTCAAGAATTGAGGAGCGCCAAATGGGCAAGCAAAAGAGCAGTAGCCACAACCGATACAGATATCTTTGTCATGCAAAACTACACCTTCATCAGTGCGGTAGAAGCAATCCACTGGGCAAACGGCCATACAAGGCGCATCTGAGCAGTGCATACAAGCGACTGAAATAGATTTCTCTTGACCAATGATGCCGTCGTTCACCGTAACAACACGGCGACGGGTAATGCCCCAAGGAACTTCGTTTTCGTTTTTACAAGCAGTAACACAGCCGTTGCACTCAATGCATCGCTCTGTATCACAAATAAATTTCATTCTTGCCATGGTGTTCTCCTGACTTTATCTTTTATCTTAGGCAAATTTTTCGATTTGGCACATTGTGGTTTTGCTTTCTTGCATCATCGTTACCATGTCGTAGCCATAGGTAGTCGCCGTGTTGACAGCTTCCCCGAGGACCACGGGGGCTGCACCCTCTGGGTAATATTTGCGCAAGTCCGCACCCTGCCACCATCCCGCAAAGTGGAATGGTACGAATGCAGTGCCTTGATCAACACGCTCAGTCACCATTGCACGAACCTTGATTCTGGCTCCCGTAGGTGATTTAACCCAAACGTAATCCCAATTCTTAATGCCACGAGCTTCCGCAGCTTTAGGATTGATCTCCACAAAGTTTTCTTGTTGCAACTCTGCCAGCCATGGGTTGGAACGAGTCTCATCTCCTCCACCTTCGTACTCAACCAGTCGACCAGAAGTCAAAATGATTGGGAACTTTTCGTAGAGCTTCTCCCTCAAGTTCTGATCCTGAACTGTTTTGTAGAGAGTTGGCAAGCGCCAGAAATTCTTCTTATCGGCCGCAGTTGGATACTTGCGCATCATTGGCTCGTTAGTACTATAGAGAGCCTCACGGTGAATTGGAATAGCATCCGGGAAGTTCCACACTACCGCACGTGCTTTTGCATTACCAAATGGATGGCAACCGTTTTTCATGACGACGCGCTGAATACCGCCTGATAAATCGGTCTTCCAGTTCTTGCCTTCGGCAAGCTTTTGCTCTTCCTCAGTCAACTGATTCCACCAACCGAGTTTCTTAACGAGTACATGATCAAATTCTGGATAGCCAGTGGTAATCGCGGAACCTTTGGAGTAAGACCCATCTTCAGCCAACAAATTCTTGCCGTCTTTTTCGACACCGAAATTGGCGCGGAAGTTACCACCACCCTCCATGACGCTCTTGCTGGTGTCATAAAGATTTGGCGAGCCTGGATGCTTGATAGCGGCCGTGCCGTAGCAAGGCCAAGGCAAACCATAGTAGTCGCCCGCCGTGTCGTAACCAGTTACCTTATCAACACCACCACGTGACTTCAAAGTCTTAGGATCAAATACACCAACCATTCTCATGTGCGCCTTCAAGCGCTCAGGAGTTTGACCGGTGTAACCAATCGTCCATACAGAGCGATTAATCTCTCGCAAAATGGATTCGATTTCTGGCTCTCTCCACTGCTTACCAGCAAACTTGGAGTTGAGCATCTTGTAGTTCTTTGACAGCTCTTCACCAAAACCAAGGCGATCCGCAAATGCCTGCATGAGCACATGGTCAGGAACCGACTCAAACAATGGATCGATGACTTTCTCGCGCCACTGCAATGAACGGTTTGAGGCAGTGGCAGAACCACATGTTTCAAACTGAGTTGTTGCTGGCAAGAGGTAGACATTACGATTTTTGTTTACTACATCGCCTTCAGCAGCTGGCATTGCTGCCATCGCCGCTGTGGCGCTTGGGTATGGATCAACCACAACCAATAAATCCAATTTATTCATCGCGCGCTTCATATCTAAGCCGCGAGTTTGTGAGTTAGGAGCATGACCCCAGAAGAACAAACCTTTTACATTGGTTTGCTGATCAATCATGTCATTCTTTTCTAGCACTGCGTCAACCCAACGGGAAACCGTAGTACCAGATTTCTCCATCATGTCTGGAGCATAACGACCTTTGATCCACTCGTAATCAACACCCCACACGGTCGCAAAGTGCTTCCATGAACCAGCGGCAAGACCGTAGTAGCCAGGCAATGAATCTGGATTAGGGCCAACGTCCGTTGCACCCTGAACGTTATCGTGACCGCGGAAAATATTTGTACCGCCACCAGACTTACCCACGTTTCCTAAGGCGAGTTGCACGATGCAAGATGCACGCACCATAGCATTACCAATGGTGTGCTGTGTTTGACCCATACACCAAACTAAAGTGCTCGGACGATTCTTAGCCATTGTTTCGGCTACCTTGTACATCTGCGCTTCTGGAACGCCACAAGCCTCTTCTACATTCTTTGGAGTCCACTTTTCCATTACCTCTTTGCGGATCTCGTCCATACCGTAAACGCGGTCATTGATGTACTTCTTATCTTCCCAGCCGTTATTAAAGATGTGATACAGAACACCAAACAAGAAAGGAATATCTGTGCCAGAACGAATGCGCACATATTGATCAGACTTCGCAGCAGTGCGGGTATAGCGTGGGTCAACAACAATGACCTTGCAGCCATTTTCTTTAGCATGCAACAAACTTAACATCGATACGGGATGCGCTTCAGCCGCATTTGAACCAATGTACAAAGCTGCCTTGGAATTCATCATGTCGTTGTAGCTATTGGTCATCGCGCCATAGCCCCAGGTGTTTGCAACACCTGCAACAGTAGTGGAGTGACAGATACGAGCTTGATGGTCTGTGTTGTTGGTTCCAAAGAAAGAAACCCACTTACGCAATAAATAAGCCTGCTCGTTATTGTGCTTTGAAGAGCCAATAAAGAATAAAGAATCTGGGCTGTACTTACTACGCAGATCTTTCATCTGGGCAGAAATTTCAGTTAAGGCCTGATCCCAAGAAATTCTTTGATACTTACCGTCAACCAATTTCATTGGGTAACGCAAGCGGAAGTCACCGTGGCCGTGCTCGCGTAAGGCGGCACCTTTTGCGCAATAAGAGCCCATATTGATTGGAGAATCAAATACTGGGTCTTGACGAACCCAAACACCATTCTCAACAGTAGCGTCAGTTGCACAACCTACGGAGCAGTGGGTACAAATCGTTCTCTTAACCTCAATCTTGCCCTTACCGTCTAGCATTGCTTTGCTTGGCTCAGCTACCGCTTTTTGCACGAGGCTTAGTTGGCTAGCAGCAATACCCGCCCCTACTCCAACTCCAGATCGCTTGAGGAATGTACGACGATCCATCGTTGGCACTGCAGATTGGAGTCCGCGTGACAGGCTACCGATGAGACGTGATGCAGGCGTAGAACGACTGCTTTGTGGGGTATTCGATTTACGAGTCAGACTCATATGTTGTCCCTGAGAAATATTTTTTATTAATTATTTGGAAACGACTAAATCAACGACTTGATTTAAAGCATGGTGGTTTCGTAGTACTTACGAATGTGCGCGGATAACTGATAGCCGTCATCTTTACCTTGAACGGTGCTACCGATTTCTTGAATCACAGCTTTACCAAGTGGGGTTTGCGAAGCAACGGCTACCGCACCAACAGCGGCTCCTGCTCCAATAAAAAACTTCCTACGGGAAGGTTTATTTTCTGCGGCTACTACAGTTGTGGATTTAGTGTTCATCGCAAACTCCTATTTGGTGCAATTGATATAGGTCAAGTGTAATTGGTAATTGCATTTTTGACATATTTGCTTCAAAAAGATTTGCTAAGGACAAACACTAATAATTTTTGATGCGATGCAACATCAAATCATGTCGAAACTTTGTCCCTCGATCGCAAGGAATTCTCTAGTCAAGGCGGCAACTGGATGATAGAGATGCATCTCTGGAATGCCCTCTATTGCATCGCACAATTCGTCATACCAAGGGCGGATGTGCGCATTAAAAAAGACCCTTTGATTTGTAAGGTTTGAGATCTCTACATCATCACCTGCTATGAGGTAACGCATCACTTCACAGAGTGCCGAAAGATGATCCTCGGTCTCCGTAACTTCTTCGGCAGACTCTAGGCCAAATGTCTCTAGGGCACGACGAATATCCACTAAGGGCTTCTCATTTAAATGGCCGGCCATATAAAAGGAGCCATTGAGAACTACGTTGGGTCGACCTACGCTAATGAAATTGAGATCAAACTCATCGTGCCAAGCTTTGGCAGAATTGGATTTAGCAACCTCAACCACGCTATGCCAGACCTTGGCCAGCGGAGCATCCTCAGCCTTAGCTTCTTGGCCATCTGGAATAGAAGTGGCAATTTGATTTAGTAGTTCTTGGTCAGGCGCTTTGTGAAAGAGTCTGGCAATCAAGCCATATAGATCTGCCCTCGCTAAATCCTCTGGCAAACCCACATCACCCACTTCGGTAGTGGCACCCTCTTTTATCTGCTCACTCATAGTTCTTTTTTCACCATATCTACAACGCGACAATCACTACACATCTTGAGTCTGTCTAGTGCCGCTCCAGCAAAGGCGCCATGAGCACCCAACTTAACTAACATCAAATCTACCATCTTTGCAGTTCCGAACACCTTGCCACAGCTAATGCAATGAAAGGGCTTAGTCTCATTGAGCTCTACTTTTTGCTTGCGTTCCTCAATCGTCTGCAAGCGAGGGGTTAATGCCAAGGCTTGCTCTGGGCAGGTTTGAACGCAAATGCCACATTGAACACACTGCTTTTCAATAAAGGAAAGTTTGGGCTCATCCAGGTTATCGAGCAAAGCCCCTTCAGGACAACTACCCACACAAGACATACAGAGTGTGCAAGCATCCTTATTCATAGAGAGGCCACCTAAGAAAGATGACTTCGGCAAAGCAACTCCACCCGCCGGTAGAACCGTCTTAGCTTGCTTTTGCAAATACTCCAACACCATCTCAATGGTTTCACGCTTCTGATTACCCAAGCCAAAACTGGCAGGAGAGCAAATGGCTGGCAAAGCACCGCGCTGGCGAAGCTTACCCATCACAATCGACGCCGGCTGTAGATCGCCTGCGGACTCGAGTTGCACTAGCGAGAGTCTGGCATCAAATCCGTAGGCCGCCAAAATCGCATTCCCTAAATCAATTTGAGTTTCTAGCGCAGCACGGTAGGCAGGATCCTCATCACCCGTCAGCAGCAAAATGACTTCACCAAAGCCGTAACTGAGCGCACCCAGCCATAAATCTAAGCCGGTAGAGGCAATGTGCTCAATCCCATATGGCAATACAAAGGATGGTAATCCCTCAAACTGTTTTGGCCTAAGGTGGGCCGAGCGCCCAAGTGAATCCAGAAGCTGAGCTCCCGCCTTGAGCGTGTGCAACAACAAAGCCGGCATGGAAGACTGCTTGGCTTTAGCGCTCTCAGCAATAAACACATTGGCTAGTGTTTTAATTTCTTTACCTTGATGCGAAACACTAGGGTAGTTGTAACGCATTGCACCCGATGGGCAAACTGTCGAACAAGCACCACAACCCATGCAAAGATTGGGGTTCACCTCTACTGTGCCCTGGCCATTCTTGAACAAAGAGGATATGGCGCCTGTAGAGCACACATCGATACAGGCATTGCAACCTACTTTACCGTTACGACCGTGGGCGCAGACCTTCTCGTTATAAGCAAAGTATTTTGGCTTTTCAAACTCACCCACTAAACCTAGTAACTGATTCGCCACCAAAGCTTGCTCAAGGGGATCCCTACCAGGAGCAAAGTAGCCTTGCGGAGGTTGACTCATGCGCATTTGAGGATTGGTACGCAGATCCATAATTAAGTCGAACTCAGAACTGCGCTGACGATCAACTCGATCAAAATTGATGGCGCCTATACCGGCACAGGCCGTGATGCAATCACGGTGGGATTTGCATTTATTTAAATCAATCTGAAATGCATCATCAATCGCACCTTCTGGGCAAACTTCAACGCAGGCGCCACAGCGAGTACACATCTCTGGATCAATCGGATTCTGTAAATTCCAGTCAACTGTAAAATGGCCAAGGTAGCCCTCCAGCTTACTTACTTCGCCTGTGTAGATCGGAAAATTTCTGGCGATCGGTAATGCGCCAGGCTCGGTACATAGAACTGACACGTCAAGAGAATCACTCAGTTTTTCAGCCCAAGGCAAAGCTTGATCTCCAGGCCCAACAATTAACAAGCGCCCCTGACTTTCGTAATTCACAACTGGAACTGGTTCTGCTTCAGGCATGTCTGCTAAAGCGAGTAAGGCCGCGATCTTCGGTCCAGATGTTTTAGCCTCTTGAGTCCAGCCTGCCACCTCGCGAATATTGACAAAGCGTAATGGCGCCACTAAAGGCTTCTCGGATTGCTCTGCTAATTCGCTAAATAAGGCACCCTCTTGGGTGCAGGCAATGACGAGAGAATCATTACCGTCAAATGCCTTGATGACCGTACCAATCTCCTGCCTGCATAAGGAGGTATGCACGGTGAGGCCTAAAGCCTTGGCATCCAAAGGCATGGTTCCATTGCAATTACAAATTAATTTTTGGCTCATAAATACTCTTCTTAACTGGTTTTCTTATCCACAGGTAAGGAGTCTTTATCCCCCACCTCCTGAACAGGTGTTTGTGTGGATGTTAAATCAGTCTGGTCTAGCGCCGGCAAAGCTGACTCTTTTGACCCCGGAAGATCGGTGGCAGCAACGATCGTAGATTCAAGCTCCTCACTGCTATCTTTGCGGAAGATATTCAGCATATCGGACTGAACCATGCGCTTGAGCATCTCCAAGGGGATGGGATCTGGCTTGGAATAGTCATCAATATAAATGTCTAAACCATCCATGACATTAAAGTGCGGATCCGAAAACATCTTCTTCATAGCTGCTTGCTGTACCGCTGGATCAACACCAGGCTTCATAAACGCGGAGAAGTCAGGCGCAAAGCGATCAATCTTCTCCACATCATCCAATGTCGCAGGTAGCGGAGCATCTTGAATCTCCACAACTTGCTCAGTCGCATCAGGGCTAGCCACTAATGCTTGCTTAGCATCATCGGCTGATTTTTTTTCAGGCTCGAGGTGCTCCCCCGACTTACGTCGAGACCAGCGATTGAGAAATCCACCAGCCATCAATCCTCCGCTGAGCGATCAGCGCCCTTAAATGATGCGGGGCGATGACGTTTTTTGGGTTCAGGGCGATAGTGTTCGTTGACAAACTCCTGAAGCCAAGAGGCATGCTCCGGAGTCAATGGAACACTATCAACCGATTCACCGCCATCTAATAAGCGCCCCGCTTCGTTATAGCTAACGCAGATGCGGTGAGGTATGGCAAACGAGGGATCTGATTTGGCCAACTCGATAGACTGCCCATCAATGTAGCGCTCCACATCCTCCTCTAGACGCCACATCACAAACCACGCAGGCAGAGTTGCTGACAAGTTGAGGTAATAACCTTCAGCCTCATCCGGAAAGAGATTCAGCTCATACCCCGTAAATAACCAGGACTCACCCTGATCATCGCGCCCTAGAAACTGCCCAGAGATCTTATTGTCTGAGATCGAGGTGCTGCTAAATTGACCAAAATCAGGCAACACCTCCTGCGGCGCCCACCGAAATGAAATCCAGGGGTTATCAATAAACTGCTTGCGCATGAGTACTGCAAAACGCATAAGGCCTTAGGTATTCTGAACCACGATGTTAGGAAATTTACTGCTCATATCTTTTGAGAGAGTAGCCACCTTAATAGCGACCCTTCTGGCAATCGTTTTATAAAGAGTGCTAATAGCGCCATCTGGATCAGCCACTACAGTAGGGCGACCTGCATCTGCCTGCTCACGAATCGATAAATTCAACGGTAAGTCGCCTAAGAAATCCACGCCATACTCTTTACACATCTTCTGGCCACCGCCCGAGCCAAACACATGCTCTTCATGACCGCAGCTTGGACAAACATAAGTGCTCATATTTTCGATAATGCCAACAATCGGCACGCCGACCTTCTCAAACATCTTTAAACCCTTGCGGGCATCTAATAGCGCAATGTCTTGCGGCGTTGTCACGATGACCGCGCCCGTGACTGGTACCTTTTGCGCAAGTGTTAACTGAATATCGCCAGTACCTGGTGGCATATCCACAATTAAATAATCTAGATCGCGCCAACGGGTCTGACGTAGCAGCTGCTCTAATGCAGAGGTAACCATTGGGCCGCGCCACACCATCGGCGCATCATCATCAATCAAGAAACCAATTGAGCTCGCTTGGAGACCATGACCCACCATAGGCTCCATGGTATTTTCTTCAATTGATTCTGGTCTGCCAGTAATACCGAGCATCATAGGTTGACTTGGGCCATAGATATCCGCATCCAATATGCCAACTTGAGCGCCTTCTGCAGATAAAGCCAATGCAAGGTTGACGGCAGTGGTGGATTTTCCGACACCACCCTTACCGCTAGCTACTGCAATAATATTTTTTACGCCTGGCAATAATTTGACGCCTCGTTGCACTGCATGCGCAACAATTTGACTACTGACATTCACGCTAACATTTTTAACATCAGGCAATTCACGAAGCATGTTAATCACTAATTTACGAATAATGTCAAACTGGCTTTTAGCGGGGTAACCAAGCACGATGTCCAGACTAATCTCTCCACCATCTACCCGTAAATTTTTGACGCTCTTTGCCGATACAAAATCAATTTGGGTATTTGGGTCAATTAAACCCTTTAATGCTGCTTGCACAGCCTCTACAGTAAGCGACACAACTTTCTCCTATGAAGAACAACCCTTTTACGGGGCGTTCAATTTCTATTATTCAGTGTTATTGCGAAAAATGGATTAGAGGGTAGATTAACCGCACATGCAAAAAATTGCTAAAGCCAAATTTAGGGTTATTGAGAAACTGGAAAGCCTGCATCGGTGATCAGCTCTGCAGCCAGCCCTGGGGATAGACTTGTTTCAAGGCTAACTACCTGAGTCGGCAAATCTGCCTGCACCTTGGCTTGAGGGTCTTGCGCCTGAATTGCACGAGTCACTGCGTTAATACAGCCGCCACAAGTCATTCCTGAGACCTTGAGAGTAAACATAAGAACTCCTTTTAAACTATCAAAATACTATTGTTAATGGCCTTTTTTTACCTTACGGTAGATTATCTTCCACATGACACCTAAAGAACTGACCAATTCCGAGTTTTTCACCCTAGATATTGGCGGAATGACCTGCGCATCTTGCGTTGGTCGCGTGGAGAAGGCCTTAGGTAAGATTCCCGAGGTTGAGGCTGCCAGCGTCAATTTGGCAACCGAGCAGGCCAAAATTCGTATTAAGGCGGGCTCTATAAGTCTCGCAGACATCATCAAACTGGTTCAGAAGACGGGTTATGAAGCTAAAGAAAGCTCTGCACGGGGTAAGCTTGACCAGAGCATCGCCAAGTCATTCTGGGCTGCGGACGGCTTAGGTCGCGTCATTCTTAGTTTTCTACTTTCTGCCCCGCTGTTTTTACCCATGTTCTTCATGCCATTAGGCATTCACTGGTCTTTATCAGGATGGTGGCAGCTAGCTTTAGCTACTCCAGTGCAATTTGTATTTGGATGGCGTTTTTATAAAGCAGGTTACAAATCTCTCAAGGCTGGCGCTGGCAATATGGATTTATTGGTAGCACTAGGAACCAGCGCTGCCTTCGGTCTCAGCTTGTACCTCTTGCTCGCCTCTACCCACACACATGAACTTTACTTTGAAGGCTCGGCTGTCATTATCTGCATGGTCTTATTAGGCAAATGGCTAGAGGCTCGTGCCAAACAACAAACCAGCGAAGCCATTCGCGCCCTGCAACAACTCTGGCCAGAGCACGCCAAGGTATTGAATGCAGGTCTTGAACTCCAAGGTAATGCTGGCGTGAGTCCAGAGCAGTACCGCGACCTACCTTTAGACCAAGTGCTTCCCGGCGATAGAGTGGTGGCGCTCCCTGGTGAACGCATTCCAGTGGATGGCGTCATTATTTTGGGCGCTAGTCATATCGATGAATCCCTACTCACCGGTGAAAGTGAGCCCATTAAAAAAACACATGGCTCCAAAGTCATCGGAGGCGCTTTGAATGGCGAGGGTGCGTTAGTGATCGTGGCAGAGGCAGTTGGTATTGAGAGTGTTCTCTCAAAAATCATCCATTTGGTTGAAGATGCACAAACCCAAAAAGCCCCCATTCAAAAACTAGTTGACCAAGTCAGCGCCATCTTTGTGCCCACCGTCATTCTGCTAGCAATTTTTACTGGCATTGGTAATTGGCTTTATTTTGACTCAACCTCCATTGCGATCTTGCGCGCCGTCTCTGTTTTAGTGATTGCCTGTCCTTGTGCATTAGGCTTAGCCACTCCAGCGGCAATCATGGCTGGTACCGGTGTCGCTGCACGCTTTGGCATTTTGATTAAGGATCCCCAGGTATTGGAACTGGCACACAAACTCGACATTGTTGCTTTTGATAAGACTGGCACATTGACCGTTGGCAAACCACGCATGCTGGCCCTGCTGCCTTTTAATTTGTCATCAGTAGATGGGGGTCAAATACTCGCTACTGCTGCAGGCTTGCAATTGGGAAGTGAACATCCCTTGGCTAAAGCGCTCATCGACTCAGCTAAAGAAAAGAATATTTTACCGATTGCGGCATCGGCCAGTAAGGCGCTACCAGGGATTGGCATTGAAGGTATTCCCAGCGCCGGTGTTTTTGCAGGACAAACCTTGCGCCTCCAAAGCGTGGCATCTCTTGACGACTCTACTCACTACCCCATCATCTTAGAAAAAGCAGAGAGCTACTTCAATCAAGGTCAAACGGTTTCTGTACTCATGAATGCAGGCTCGGAAATAACTGCGGTCCCCACTCCAATTGCCATCATTGCTTTTGGAGATGAGCTCAAGCCAAATGCTCATGAGGCGATCCACACATTAAATGTATTAGATATTCGGACAGTGATGTTGTCTGGCGATAATTTAGCCGCTGCTACGCGCGTAGGTAAAAAAATCGGAATAGATGAAGTCTTTGCGCAAATCCTGCCGGGCAATAAAGCAGAAATAATTCAAAAACTGCAAACCGCACCGGAAGGTAGAAAACATTTTGTAGCAATGGTTGGTGATGGTGTAAACGATGCACCTGCATTGGCGATGGCAGATGTGGGTATGGCAATGTCCACCGGAACTGATGTTGCCATGCAGGCCGCCGGTATTACCCTCATGCGCGGTGATCCCACTTTAGTGGCTGATGCAATTGATATTTCCAAGAAAACTTGGAACAAGATTCGTCAAAATTTATTTTGGGCATTTGCATTTAATACCATCGGCATACCGATGGCGGCGCTAGGCTATTTAACACCGATGCTAGCAGGTAGCGCCATGGCACTCTCTAGCTTCTGCGTATTGAGCAATGCCCTACTCTTAAAGCGCTGGCATCCTAGTCATCGCTAGAAAAGAGAGAGATAAAATCGGCGCCTTACTTTACGTTCTTACGTAATAGCTCGATATCGCCGTAGAGGGCGCGCACTTCTGATTTGGTGTTATCCGTATCGGTCAGCAGTGCGATACCAATTACATTGCCTGGTGCTTCTCCATAGGCTAGCTTGTAGTCTGCCGCAAGATCACGTTCATGCTTGCGCCACTCACCCAAGTTATCCCAACCAGAATCCACCACAATCATTTTCACTCGAGAGGTGTGCGCATTATTTAAAACAGTGTTGGACGCATTTTTACCAGACCAGATATACATCACCGTGGCATACGGCATCTCTTGGCCGCTAATTAAATTAGCCATCTCAAAGGTCAGCTTTTCTTTAAGGGAGAGTTTTGATTTGTTGCCATCAAAGGCTACGAGAAGCCGTAATGGCGCATCGTCGAGATAACTATCGGCATTGTCGGCTTGAGGCATTGCCCCTACAGCCTTCCACTCCCACTGTAGCCATAAGTTTTGTGCTGAGCGCGGGCGAAGTTTTACTGCAAGACCTGAAGCTGAGGTTTTGGAGTTGGCGGCAAGCACAGTTCGTCCTTGATACTTCTCAAGGCGATAAACCGTATTTTTCTTAAAGGGCGCTATACGATAAAAGTGCCATCCCTCCGGCATGCCATCTCGAGCCTTCTCGGCGGAGAATTTTGGCAAATCCTCCTGGGCAGGTAATTGATCTGCATTAAAAGCCTGGCCAGCCTCATTCTCAACAGAGTTACCAGTAAAGCCGGCGCAACCCGCCAAAAAGATGGATGCAGCAGTCAAAAGCAGTAGGGCTCGGGAGAAACTTCTTATGGACATACCCCTATTGTCCCAAAGAATGTAGGGAGTAAGTCTAAAATCATTGCATGCGCCATCAATCACCCTCAAGCTGGGCCGCCATCTGCATCTGCATTGCCGCACTAGTGCACTTTGCTCTCGGGTTTTCGGTTGAATTCTCTGTCGATGAAGCCCATTACGCTTTATATGCAAAACACCTTGCTTGGAGTTATTTTGATCACCCACCGTTGGTGGGTTGGATTCAATGGCCTCTGGTTTCCCTCACATCATCCGAAGGCATCATTCGTTTAATTCCAGAATTACTCTGGGCGCTTTCTGCTTTTTTGGTCTATCAAGTAACTATTGAAATCCACCGCCTAATGCAAGGGCGTAATGCTGGATATTTAACTACCGCACTACCTTCAGCTAACTTATGCGGCTTCATGGCTGTTTTAGCCATTATTGCGGCGCCGCTCCCTCATGTTTTGGCAATTGGTCTCTTGCCCGATACTTTGCTTACCCCTTTAAGTCTTGGACTCATGTTGATGGCTTTGCGTTGGACTCGCAAAGATCAATTTTCTCTGGCTGACTGGGTGATCACGGGCCTACTACTGGGCTTAGCAGGTCTTAGTAAGTACACCGCAGCATTTACTGCCTTTGCCTTGCTCTTGGTTTTTTTAGCTTCCCCCAAGAAAGCCTGGATCACAAAAGCGGGCTTCTGGATGGCCGTAGCGATCGCTTTAATTGTCATTAGCCCAGTGCTCTACTGGAACTGGATCAATGACTGGATCTCATTCAAGTATCAAATTGCCCATGGCAGTGGTGCTACTTGGGCATGGCGCAGAGTGGCTGCTTTTATTGGAATTCAGCTTGCGTGCTTTGGACCGCTATTAGTCTTGGGGGCATTTTCATTTTTCAAGAGTTGCCTACGCGCGCAGAAGCTTATTCTCATTGCCTTACTGAGCTTCTTTATTATCCCCTTCATCATCTTTGCCGCCCTCTCTGGCGGTGGTAGCCTGCCACACTGGACTTCTCCCGCTTGGTTCTGCCTTGCACCTTTCGCTGGGATTGGTCTAGCTAAAGCATGGGCCATGCAACATCGCTCAGCCATTCGCGTTCTAGTGATTGGGCAACTGCTCGTTTGCTTGCTAGGCTTTGGTTTTGTTTTGGTCGGCGGCATCAATTCCACGGCCATCAAGTCCAACCCGATTGCGGATCTCTATGGCTGGAAATTGGCTGGACAAAAGGCGGCTCAGCTCTCTGAGGCAACAAAAGCAAGCGGTATTGCTGTGCAAAATTGGACGCTGGGTAGTCGGGCGGCTTGGTATGCCAAACCCCTGCCCGTCTATGTTCTAGACCAACGACAGGATCAATTTGATCTCTGGTTTGGGCCATTAGCCGCTGGTGCAAGTGTCTTACTCATTAACTGGTCGGGAATGGCATTTAATCCACCAATCGGGGGTAATTTAGCTTTTGAGCGGTGCGAGCCCCTAGATAGCCTAGAGATCATCCGATTTGGGCAGGTTTTATCCAAATTTGACTACAGCCTCTGCCATAACTGGCAAGATGCTGGTGCAGCCCGTTAATTCCCTGAATTCAGGACCTTTTTAATACCCCTCTGCGCTCAAGGCATTATCCTTACGCCTATGAGTTCACAACCCCAAGCCACCCCAAAAGCCACACCTGGGTGGAAAGCTATCCTCAAGCGGGCTTGGCCCACTATTCGCATTTTGCTATCCGTCGCCCTGCTCTGGAAAGCCACCAGCGGAATTGATTGGCACGCACTCTTAAATTCTCAAATTCAAATGCAGCCTTGGTGGTTTTTGGCTGCTGGCTTCACAATGCTATGCGCCTTTATTTGCGGTGGCTTGCGCTGGGGATTTCTCATGCGCAAAGTGGGCTTTCAGGGAAGTCTCATAGACTTTGTAGCACTCTATTTTGCGGGCGGACTCATCAACCAAGGATTGCCCAGCACGCTTGGCGGCGATAGTTATCGCGCCATTACCGCAACCCATTTAAATAGCAGCGGCAAATTGACCGAAGAAAAAGAGTTGGATGAACAGCTTCATCACTCTGTTGACTTAGGACATGCAACCCCAAAACTACGCCTGAGTTTTTCGATGGTCTTAGTGGATCGCTTACTCGGTTTAGCTGGCAACAATCTATTAGGTGGAATCGGTCTCATACTCGGTGGCGCCACCTTGGCTGCCTGGGGACAAGATCTAGGTTATGCCGTCACGGGCATCATGATTTTTTCAGGCTTACTCATTGCAGTCATTTTGGCCTGGGGCCCTAGCTGCAATCTTTTGCAAAAGTTACTTGACCGCCTCCAAATGAATCATGCCCTGCCCGGTATCAAGCTGGCTTTTTCTTGGCCAATGAATGTAGCTCAAGCCGCAGTCGCGATTGGCATTCATTCTCTAACGATTATGACGCTCTTATTTTGTCTGAAGGCTTATGGAGTAGATGCACCCATTGAAGCCCTGATGATTGGCTTGCCTGCACTGAGCCTGCTATTGATGTTACCCATCAGCATCTCTGGCTGGGGCTTGCGTGAGGCTACGCTCTCCTCTGTGCTGGCACTATGGGGCGTCAACCCATCTATGACAGTGCTGGCATCTATCAGCTACGGCGCCATTACCGTGTTATCCGTATTACCTGGTGCTTACTTTTTATTAAAACGGAAATAATTCTTTTAAAGTCCCACTATGAGTATTAGCGTCAACACCATGCGCGCCATTGACCACTGGGTCGGTGTGCCACTCTGCGCAGTAGCAAGCCCGATCGTTGCTCTGATTGATGGAATCAAGAATGCCTTTAATCGAGGCTCAGACACGCCACGCAAGTTACTCTTTATTGAGTTATCCGAAATGGGTAGCGCTATTTTGGTTGATCCAGCCATGCGCAATGCACAAGCCCGCGGCGCTGAACTATTTTTTCTGATCTTTAAGAGCAATCGTGCCAGCTTAACTTTGCTAAATACGGTTAAGCCAGAGAATATTTTTACGATCGACTCTTCTAGTCTGGGTGGCTTAATTAAAGATACCATCAAGTTCTTAATCGTGGCACGTAAGCACCGCATTGATACCGTGATTGATTTGGAGTTGTTCTCACGCTTTACTGCCCTGTTGACTGGTCTATGCGGCGCACGGCGTCGCGTTGGTTATCACATCTTTCATGGCGAAGGATTGTGGCGTGGCTTTATGTTGACTCGCAAGGTTCATTACAACCCCCATATTCATATCACCAAAAACTTTCTTTCTTTGATTCATGCGGCATTCGCCAAAGAAATTGAAGTTCCTTTTAGTAAAATCCATATTACGGATTCCGAAGTGCGCTTAGAGCAAGCAATCATCGACCCTTCAGTTTTGAGCAAGGTTCGCGAGCGCATCGAAAAACTCAGTTCAGCTGCTGGCATTGAATTTACTCAGGGCAAACAACGTCTGATTTTGGTCAACCCCAATGCAAGTGATTTATTACCGCAAAGACGTTGGGCGCAGCAGCGCTTTTCGGAGTTGATCCAAGGGCTCAGCCAGCGCTACCCCCATGATCTAATTCTGATCACTGGCTCCCCCGCCGAATTTGAATACGTTGAAAAAGTACGCGCGATAGCTAATGTCAAGAATGCCCTGAACTTTGCTGGCCAAGTGAGCTTTGCAGAACTGCCGCCGCTCTATACGCTCTCAGATGTAATGGTGACCAATGATTCGGGTCCAGGCCACTTCTCCGCAGTAACGCCATTAAGAACGGTGGTTCTATTTGGACCAGAAACTCCAGCCCTCTATGGCTCTGTTGGTAAGTCGATTTCGATTACAGCCAATTTGGCTTGCTCCCCCTGCGTCAGTGCAGCCAATCACCGCAAAACACCTTGCCATGACAATGTTTGCATGCAAGCTATTACCGTCCCTCAAGTTTTAGAGAAGATGGTGCATCAATTAAATGAAGCTGATCAAGCGCGGGCGCACTAATTCGCATGACTGAGCGGCACAAATCAGCTGTAGCTATTGCATCGCTCTGGGTCTGGTGCATCCCGCTAATTCCACTTGGCCTAACAATCGCCATTTACTTTGGTGATTTACAAACACCCACGTTTTTATTCGTCAATCGTTATACCCAGATGCTTCCCGATACTTTGTGGGCTTGGCTCACCTTCCTTGGCAATGGCTGGGGCATCTTTGCCATATGCTTCCCTTTGCTAGTACTGTCGCCTCGACTGCTTATCGCCGGACTCTTTGCCTCATCATTGGGCGGAATAGTGAGCCTCATCATTAAACCTCTTCTTGAGATGCCGAGGCCAGCCAGTATTCTTGCCCTGGAAGACTTCTATATCGTCGGGGGCCCGCTCCTGCACCGAGCAATGCCCTCTGGTCACACGCTGACTGCTTTTGCAGTTGCTTCTGGAATTTACTTTGCCAGCGATAAAAACAAAAGATCATCCCTTTGGTGGGTATTCGTTCTGGCTGGTTTTGCTGGACTCTCACGCAGTGCGCTTGGCGCTCACTGGCTTACCGATGTTTTTGCGGGCTCCGCCATTGGAATATGGTCGGGCATGCTTGGTGCTCTTTTAGCCGGCCTCATTCCAGAAGCTCAACTATCACCTACTAAAACTGGTCCCCGCTTGCTAGCTCTTGCTGGACTGGGGGGCATCTATGTCATGCTAACTCAGACTTTAGACTCTGAATTAAACCAATCTTTGCAATACGCCTGTGCGGCATTGATCAGCATCACCCTGGCTTTATTTATTAAAGCTCAAAAACCAAAGGCTATTTAAAGATGTTTAGTTATCGCCATGCTTTTCATGCAGGTAGTCATGCGGATATTCTGAAGCATCTGATTTTGATTCATTTGGTGGAATATCTTCAAGAAAAGCCCGGCGCACTCACGATCGTTGATACCCATGCGGGTGCTGGCATCTACAGTCTGATTGACGGGTTTGCAACTGTCAGCAAAGAAGCTAACGAAGGTATTTATCGCTTGGCGAAATTTGCCAAGACCAATTCTTTGTGTCCAGGAATCGCTAACTATCTTGAGTGTATTCGCGCTGAAAATACCGAAGATGAAATCACAATTTATCCCGGCTCCCCATTTATCCTGGCGCGTTTATTAAGACCCCAAGATCGCCTAAAGCTCTTTGAGCTACACCCCAAAGAAATTGATATCCTGCGTCACAACATCAGCGAGCTCAAACAGGCGAAACAAATTGATATTTATGCAGAAGATAGTTTTGCCAGACTCAAGGGATTAGTGCCGCCGCCCAGTAGACGCGGGCTAGTCTTGATTGATCCTTCTTACGAAGATAAACAAGACTACCGTTACCTTGAAACCGCTATGGAAGAAGCCCTGCACCGCTTCGCAACAGGGTGTTATGCCATTTGGTATCCAACCCTATCGAGAAGAGAGTCTGCCGCGCTACCCGATCGTATGAAAAAGATTGCTACAGCCCATAAACGCTCTTGGCTTCATACTGAACTACGAGTGGAAAACGCTCCTAAGGAGCGTCGCCTTCAAGCCAGCGGGATGTTCATCATCAACCCACCATGGACATTAGAAAAGCAGCTGGCTGAAAGTCTGCCTATCCTTATTAAAGCCCTAGGACAAGATAGTGGCACTGGATTTGTATTAAAGAGTTTTGAGGCTTAATACTTAAGAATTAAGACGTCTATTCCAGCACCTGAATCATGACCTCATTACGCCGCATGAAGGGTAGGGTCCAGGGCGGGTTGTAGCGTGCAAACTGAGGCTCACCAATCGACTTCATATTCCTGGCTTTGATCCAGTCTTGGAGCGCCTGAGTTTTTTCTTGCACTTTATCCTCATTGTAAAAACCAGAAAAAGTAATTACCGCACGCCTTTCTGATGGCACCTCCCTGATCTTCACCTGAGAATCCAATGGCTTAGGCAAGGTATTTAGCGTGTACTCTGCTGGCATTACAAACGATACCGTCCATTGATTTTGATTGCTCTTGTCCTGTGACTTCGGGCCCTCAATGGTTACTGGAGCAGTCATTGCAATCTTTGCGCTCTTGCTTTGATCGCCTGACTCAATTCCGACCGGAGCAGTCATGGCAATTTTTTCGCTCACCTGATTTTTTCCAAAGATGTAAGCGGCAATGAGGCGAAAGCCCTGGTTAGAGGCTGCATCTAGATCACCATCTACCTTTACTTCAGCAACGATACGCGGTGCATAAGCACGCAATTCAAAGGGTTCAGATTTTTCTAAGAGAACGTACTTGGGCTCTTCTGTTGCCATTGCAGCGCTCGCAATCAATATGCTGATTAAAAATACAAATACTCGCAAGGGGGAGTCCTTAATAATTAAGTTATTACCACTGAGAGTGGATAGTAAAACCTTCCGCATCATATTGAATGTGCGCTTGCGCACCTACCGGTAGAGTGAGTTTTTCAACTTGATGTCCAAACGGTAGGCCTGTTAATACTGGAATATTCTCGGGGAGACGCTTGCTAATAGCCTCGATAGCACTTTCCAAGGCATATCCACGATCATTCTCGTAAAGACGATATGCCGAGAATCCACCCAAAAGAATGGCGCCTTGATTACTCAAGATGCCCGCATCCAACAATTGCATCAACATGCGTTCGATGCGGTAGGGATGTTCATTCACATCCTCGATAAACAGAATGCCGCCTTGGGTTTGCTGACTATTAGGAAAATACGGGGTGCCAACTAGACCTGACAGCACTGTCAGATTTCCGCCCCAAAGTATTCCTGAACATTGACCAGTAGATAATTTTCTTAAATACGGCTGTGGCGCACTGATGGTGCAATCTAATTTTCGCTCCTTGATTGCTTCTTGAAAGTGATCCCACATAAATGCATTCGGAGTAACGCCTTTACCCTGCTCGCCCTGACATGCAAAGTCAAAATTGAGCATGGGTCCAGCCAGGGTAATCGCACCAGTCTTTGCCAATATTCCCAACTGAAAGGCTGTGAAATCACTGTGACCACAAATTTGCAGTCCATTCTGAATCGCCTTGGCAATAGCATCCCACTCAATATTTGGAAGCAGGCGATGCAAGCCGTAACCACCTCGCATTGCTACAACAGCAATCTCAGGAAGTAAATTGGCGAGTTGATTGATTTCTGTTAAACGATCTGCATCCGAGCCTGCGAATCGCTGCTCGACCCGCTTGACACAATCGGTATTTAAAACTTCAAGACCCTGCTGCTTAAGCCACTCAATACCAGCTAATGGACTAAGAGGATCTAAGCTAGCCCCAGAAGGAGCAATCAAATGAATTTGCTTCAACGCCGCTCCTTAAAAAAATCACGCAGTACCTGGCTGCATTCATCGCCCATGATGCCACCCTCAACCTGAGTCTGGTGGTTAATCTGCTTTTCAGAGAATACATTGAGCACGCTTCCTGCTGC
This sequence comes from Polynucleobacter aenigmaticus, assembly GCF_002206635.1. Taxonomy (GTDB): domain Bacteria; phylum Pseudomonadota; class Gammaproteobacteria; order Burkholderiales; family Burkholderiaceae; genus Polynucleobacter; species Polynucleobacter aenigmaticus. The sequence goes on from NZ_NGUO01000013.1 coordinate 42,881, forward strand.
ACCGGTTTTAGGGTCAGTAGCGCCAAATACAACGCGCTCTACCCGAGCATGCAACATTGCTCCAGCACACATGGTACAAGGCTCTAGAGTGACATAAAGGGTGGTGCCCGGTAGGCGGTAATTGGATTCATCTTGCGCAGCCGCCCTGATTGCCATCATCTCGGCATGAGCACTAGGATCGCTATTCATAATGGGTTTATTGAAGCCAGTGGAGATGACCTTACCCTCTCTAACTAGCACGGCACCCACAGGCACTTCACCAGCAATTGCAGCGAGCTTTGCTTGAACTAAAGCTTGCTGCATAAATTGACGATCAAGCTCAGCTTGCATAGTGTTTCTTATGAATGAGAAACGTCAGCCCAGCAATTGGGGGTTTCATAAAGTCGAATAGATGAAAGCTTGAGTCGACCCTCAAACGCTTTTTCAAATACGGGTTGTAGCAAGTTAAATGCGGCGCTGGCTAAGTTCTCAACTGTAGGAACATGCTCCATCACCACCGTCTTGTGATCGGGAATAGTATTTAGATACTCAACTAATCCCGCATCTTCCTTAGCCACTAAGAATGCATGATCCCAAGGCTCCACCACATATTGATTAGTGAGGCGCTTGATATCTCCAAAGTCCAAGACCATGCCATCATCGGCTTTGCCAGGATGGTCAGCAATCACGCCGGTCAAGGTAACCTCAATCGCATAACGATGACCATGCAAATGCCGACACTGTCCATCATGATTCGGAATGCGGTGTCCTGAGTCAAACTCGAGTCGACGGGTAATGGAAATGGCTTCTTGCTTGGTGGTCATTTTACTTTTCTGAGTACTTAAAAATTACTTGATGCAGCTGCTATCGAATACCGATCATTTTATGGGTCTGAACACTCAAACGCCACAACGGTCTTTTTTGACATAGGCGCACTGCCAATGCCATATTTTCCTGAAGATTGGGGCCATCCATGGCCTGCAAAAATCGATTACGGTAATCCATCTTCTCAAATCGGGCCAACAGGGTTTCTATAGGGCTGTGGCCTATTTGCGGAATCACTACTTTAATTTCATCAGCTTGCAGCACCAGCAGATCCGAACCTGCTTTAGGGCTAATGCATACCCAATCCACTCCCTTAGGAACTTTGATCGTGCCATTAGTCTCAATCGCAACGGTAAAGCCTTTGGCATGCAATGCATCAATTAAGGCGGTGTCGAGTTGAAGCAGTGGTTCACCACCAGTAAAAACAACATATCGCTGCTGTGGCCCAGCTGAAGTGCTATTCCAGACCTCTTCAATAGTGTCAGCAAGCAAAACAGCAGTTTCAAATTTGCCGCCACCAGCACCATTACTTCCAACAAAGTCAGTATCACAAAATTGACAAACTGCGGTAGACCGGTCTTCTTCGCGACCGCTCCACAAATTACAGCCAGCAAAACGACAAAAGACAGCTGCGCGACCTGTGTGGGCGCCCTCACCCTGAAGGGTCGGAAAGAGTTCTTTTACGGTATACATAGCTAAGTATTGATTTTAAGCTCTTTACTTACTTCCAAGACACAAGCTCCCACTCTAGGTAATCCTCCCATAAGGCCTCTCGCCAATACATACCACCCAAGATGTAGCGCCCATACCCCCTGCGGATAGTCCAGCGGCCAATTTCCGGGGAAAGCCACACATCCTCCTGACGATAGCTGGCAACCCTGAAGACGTCATTGCTCTCAAAATACGGTGCTTCATTCTGATACTTGAGAGTCGCAAACTCACCAGCCGGAACAGAAACCCCCTCCCATTGGAGTGCCGTCACATTTAAACCCCAGTAATAACTACTATCGGGGTAGCCAAGAACTTGGTAGCGTGTCCGGTAAAAGCTAGACCATCCTGGAACCAGTTGCTCGGGCCACAATGGTAAAGCCTGCTGAAATTTTTGAGCGGGCATCCAATGAGGATCCTGAAGGATGTAACCCCAAGGTTCTTGAATTTCGTCAGGGAGTGGCCCTGCTTTGAGTCCACTACGCTGAATCCGAATCTGGGGCCCAACAAAAACCACTTTCTCGGTGACAATATCCACCAACTCTTGGTTAAAGACATTGCGAACGTTGTAGACCCACTGCTGACCGACTTGTGGCACCCTCACCTTAGGAGGATTTACTGGCTGCGGCAATGGAATTGAGTTTGGGTAAGGCTGCGCAGAAATACAGGCTGCCAGCAATGCCGGCGACAACAATACAAGAAGTCTGCGAACTGCGTTTACTTGTAAGAGCTGAGTTGCCATTGATAACTGCCTTCTAGAATTACGGGCCCCAGTTGACCTTGAATTTGATATGAACCAGATGCCTCACGCGCAACCCAGCGACCAATCTGCGGCGCGAACCAAACCGTTTCTTTTCGAATGCAATCCACTTTGTTAGGATCATCACTTTCATAATTAATGAGCGTCTGAAAACGTAATGCCACAAATTCTCCGGCGGGAACGGTAATTTTTTCCCAGCCTTGTACGCTCATATATTCCTGCCAATTCATTCGTGACTCAGAGTAACCCGCAATGCTGTACTTGGTATTGAACTGCTTTGCCCAAGTGGTGGAAAGTTGCTCTGGCCAGAGCGGTAAAGATGGGTTGAAATTGAGTAAACGTGACCACTGGGTATCCGTAGCAACCATACCCCACGCAGTCTGAATCTCGCTGGGCAATCTAGCGCCATCAGTTGTCATTCGGTCAATCACAATAGTTGAGCCAATACTTGCAACACGCTCATTAATCACACCCAGAGTTTTGCCGTCAAAGACATCTTTCTTTATATAGGTCCACTCTTGCCCCACTTGAGGGGGGCGTACTACAGGCAGCGGTTTTGGTTGAGCAACCGGAATACCGTGCTCATAAGAAAGACTCCCACAGGCAACAGGGGCTAAAGCAGCCGATGCGATGAAGGTGCGACGAGATAAATTCATATTGCCACCCAGGGTAATTAAATTCAGTAAATAGGTAACGCCAAGTTTATAGAAGCCTTAAGAATTTGGCTATTTTATTTCGGGCAACCGTCGTCTTTGGAATGTCAGATATCTCAAACCAAGTATCGACATCTTGCTCAAAGCCAACTCCGTGCATAAAGTTATAAATAGCCTTCTTCAAACCTACCCCAAGAAGATCATGATCCACCCCACTCGGGTCTATAAACGCCACATCGTTCTTGGCAAAACTAATCTCCGGCAATGGCACTAATGAAATACCATAGGCCTGCGGATCTTGGCCGACCGGTGAATGTACAGTACAAGTAAAACGATGAAAGAAGCCACTCTGAATGCAGCCGGCTTCGAAAAACTGGCGGACATATTCCAAGGCATCAACCGTCTCTTGGACGGTTTGTGTTGGGAAACCGTACATCAGATAAGCATGCACCAAGATTCCCGCATCAGAGAAGCCTTTGGTCACTTGAGCTACCTGCTCTACAGACACCCCTTTTTTCATGAGATCTAGTAGCCTGTCCGAGGCCACCTCTAAGCCACCCGACATGGCTATGCAGCCGCTTTGCGCTAACAACTCGGATAACTCTGGGGTGAAAGTCTTTTCAAAACGAATATTGCCCCACCAAGAAATAATTACCTTGCGACGTATCAACTCCTGGGCAAGGGCTTTCAAGACCTTGGGTGGTGCAGCCTCATCCACAAAATGAAATCCAGTCTGGCCGGTCTCTGCAACAATCGTTTCGATACGATCAACCAATAGGCTAGCTGAAGCGGTTTCATACCGTGAGATGTAATCCAGACTAACGTCACAGAAACTACATTTTTTCCAATAACAACCGTGGGCAACAGTGAGCTTGTTCCAGCGACCATCACTCCAGAGGCGATGCATGGGGTTCAACATATCCAGCAAAGACAAGTATGAATTAAGTGGAAGGCCATCCCAGGTGGCAGTACCTACGTCCTCAAATGGAACATCAGGTTCTTGCCAATTAATATAGCGGACTTCATTGTTAGTATTGCGGATAAATACACGCACTAATCTTTCAGCTGAGCGCTTTCCATTCAAATGCTCGATGAGCGCAAGCAAGGGTCGCTCCCCAGAGTCTAGTGTGATGTAGTCCACAAAATCAAAGATACGTAGATCTGTGAGCTCACGCAATTCGGTATTGACATATCCACCGCCCAAACCAATCTTGATTTGTGGGTAAGATGATTTAATAGTTTGCGCAATTCTCAGGGCGGCATACATAGCACCAGGGAATGGTACAGATAACAACACCAATGTTGGTTGATGTTTCTCAATTGAAGACTTTGTTAGAGCCTGTAAATGCAAATCCATCAATGTGGGGCTTGCTGCTAAGGCATCTGCCAAAGGCGTAAAGGTAGGCTGACTGCCTGCCAGCGATTCCGCATAGCGGACAAACTCGAAACGCTCGTCTACTGCATCACGGAGCACATCGGATAGATCATTGAGATAGAGAGTTGCTAAATGACGTGCCCTATCCTGAGAACCGAGTGCACCGAATGCCCACGCCAATGAATCCCCACCCTCTTCTTCATCGTAAACATCTAAAGATGCAAAACGAGGACCTTCTGGCAACAAGGTACGGCTGTTGATGCGATGGGCCAGAGTGCTATCGCGCCCCTGCAAAAATGCTATCGCCAATGCGATGGTATTTTGGTAATCAGAAAAATAATCAAGGAAGAAGTTGACGCTAGCACTGCGCTTTTCTTCGGGCAGCATTAGAGCTGCCTCTTTAATCTCTGCTAAGCCTTCCGGAGTAAAGAATCCAAGTACTAAGGCCAAAGCTAAGTCTTCTTGAACTGCATCAACGCCTTGTGAACGTAAAAACCCCGTGAGATAAGCCGTTGATGGATACGGCGTATTGAGTTGCGTCATCGGCGGAATTAAACTCAGAATCTTCATGCTATCTGTGGCCGTTTCTCGCTGAGCGATTCGAGCAAGCTCAATTCTTCAGAAGTAAATCCCGCTTGCTTGCGAGCTTCGAAATTAAAGGGGCCCCTCAATGTAGGCGCATGATATTTTCTGGCCAACTCTCTATACGCAGTGATCGGAGATAAATTTTCACCAGCACACAAGAAATTAAACCAACGATTACCAATCAGCACATGGCCAATTTCATCATTAAGAATAATCTCTAGAATTTCCACAGCTTTGGCATCTTTGATTTGCTTAAAGCGATCCCGAATCCCCGGAACTGCATCAAGACCCCTTGCCTCCATTGTTCTGGGGACCAAGGCCATCCTGGCAATGACTGAATCTGTAGTTCTCTCAACCATTTCCCACAAACTATTGTGCGCTGGAAAGTCACCATAGCTAAATCCAAAGGACTGCATATGCTGATTGACCAAGCTGAAATGGTATGCCTCTTCTTTGGCAACCTTTAACCAATCCTCATAGTATTCCTTAGGCATATCCGGAAAACGCCAGATTGCATCCAAGGCTAGATTCATGGCATTAAATTCAATATGCGCAAGTGAGTGCCAGAGAATGGATCTACCTTCAACGGTATCCATTCTTCTTTTGGGGACCCACTTCGGCGCCACTAAATCTGGCTTAGAAGGTCGCCCAGGAAGACTGAAACATTGACTATCAAAGCTAGTCGAAATATTTAAAGCAACGTGTTGATCTTGATACTCATCAAACAGACTGAGCAGCTCGCTAACTTTAGATTGCACATCGGTATTTGCCAGTATTGCGAGGGCAGTTTCTCGTAACTCAAGCATGGAGATGGGGGATAGGAAATGGGAAGCGGCAGACTAAAGCTACCTATTCCCACTCAATGGTTGCCGGAGGTTTTCCGCTGATATCGTATACAACGCGATTGATACCACGCACTTCATTAATGATTCGATTAGACACTTTACCAAGCAATTCATGTGGCAAATGGGCCCAATGCGCCGTCATAAAGTCTTGCGTTTGAACCGCCCTCAAGGCCACAACGTATTCATAGGTTCTACCGTCACCCATCACACCAACAGCCTTCACTGGCAAGAACACAGCAAAGGCTTGACTAGTCAGGTCATACCAAGATTTCTGACTGACTTCATCAATCGTATTGCGTAACTCTTCTATAAAGATCGCATCAGCACGCTGCAATAAGCTTGCAAACTCCTCCTTGACCTCACCTAAGATACGAACACCAAGGCCGGGTCCTGGGAATGGGTGGCGATATACCATCTCACGCGGTAACCCTAAGGCAACACCAAGCTCACGCACTTCATCTTTAAATAATTCACGCAATGGCTCAAGTAGTTTGAGATGCATATCTTCAGGCAAGCCACCAACGTTATGGTGACTCTTAATCATATGCGCACCTTTTTTACCCTTACCAGCAGATTCAATCACGTCTGGATAAATAGTGCCTTGAGCAAGCCACTTCGCATTTTCAATCTTGCCGGACTCGCTTTGGAAAATCTCAACGAATTCTTTACCAATAATTTTGCGCTTGGCTTCGGGATCGGCGACGCCTGCAAGCTCAGACATAAACTTCTCTTTTGCATCCACACGAATCACTTTAACGCCGAGATTGCGTGCAAACATTTCCATGACCATATCGCCTTCGTTTAAACGAAGTAAGCCGTGGTCTACAAATACACAGGTGAGCTGATCACCAATCGCGCGATGAATTAATGCCGCAGCGACACTAGAGTCCACACCGCCTGATAAACCGAGGATGACCTCTTCATCACCTACTTGCTTGCGAATGCTTTCAACGGCTTCGCTAATGTAGTCGCCCATCACCCAGTCTGGTTTGCAGCCGCAGATCTCGTGCACAAAGCGGCTTAATACTGCTTCGCCTTGCAAGGTATGTGTTACTTCAGGGTGGAACTGGAATGCATAAAAATGGCGCTCTTCATCAGCCATGCCAGCAATTGGGCAAGACTCTGTTGAAGCCATGAGTTTGAAAGCTGGCGGTAGAGTAGTTACTGAATCGCCATGACTCATCCAGACCTTTAGAATGCCATGGCCTTCACTAGTGGAGAAGTCTTGAATACCTTTGAGTAGGCTGGTGTGGCCATGAGCACGTACTTCGGAATAACCAAACTCACGGGCTTTACCTAAAGACTCAGCAGAAGCAACCGCACCACCGAGTTGGGTAGCCATGGTTTGCATGCCGTAGCAAATACCGAGTACGGGAACACCGAGTTCAAAAACGATTTGCGGCGCACGAGGACTTCCCTCTTCCGTAACCGAGCTTGGTCCACCGGAAAGAATAATTCCCTTGCCACCCTGCTCTTGTATAAATTTGCGGATGAATTCTGGATCGCAATCGTAAGGATGGATTTCAGAATAGACACGTGCATCACGCACGCGCCGGGCAATCAGTTGGGTAACCTGTGAACCAAAGTCGAGAATCAGTATTTTGTCGTGCACGAAAGAACCAGTCTTAAATTCAGCCTTAATTTCAGCTTTTGTTTACTTATTAATCAATATGGTAATTCGGCGCTTCCTTAGTGATCTTCACATCATGAACATGCGACTCGCGCACACCCGCTGAAGTGATTTCCACAAAATTCGCTTTCTCATGAAGCTCATCAATCGTCTTACAGCCTAGATAACCCATTGATGAACGAATACCACCAGTCAGTTGATGCAAGATGGCGAGCACGCTACCTTTGTAAGGAACCTGACCCTCAATACCTTCAGGAACCAGCTTGTCAGCATTCGCTGCGCTGATATCACTCTGGAAATAACGATCTGCGGAACCATCGGCCATCGCGCCCAAAGATCCCATGCCACGATAGCTCTTGTAAGAGCGACCTTGATATAAAAATACTTCGCCCGGAGCTTCTTCAGTACCAGCAAATAGACCGCCCATCATGACAGAGCTTGCACCAGCAGCTAAGGCTTTGGCAACATCGCCAGAGTAACGCACACCACCATCAGCAATTAAAGGAATACCAGTCCCTTTAAGTGCAGCAGCTACATTCACAATTGCACTAATCTGTGGAACGCCAACACCAGCAACAATTCGGGTTGTACAAATAGAGCCTGGGCCAATACCCACCTTAACGCCATCCGCTCCATGATCAGCCAATGCTCTAGCAGCATCACCAGTAGCAATATTTCCGCCAATTACTTGGATTTGAGGATAGTTTTTCTTAATCCACTTCACGCGATCCAATACGCCCTGGCTATGGCCGTGAGCGGTATCAACCACGATGACATCAACGCCTGCGCGAACCAAGAGCTCAATACGCTCATCGTTGTCAGGGCCTACGCCAACCGCAGCACCAACACGCAACTTGCCTTCGATATCTTTGCAAGCATTCGGATGCTCAGTGGCTTTCAAAATATCTTTAACGGTAATGAGGCCGCGCAACTCAAACTTATCATTTACCACCAGAACACGTTCCAAGCGATGTTGACTCATTAAGCGCTTCGCTTCTTCTAAAGAGCAGCCCTCTTTAACCGTAATTAAACGCTCACGTGGGGTCATTTTGGTTTTTGCTGGCGCATCCAAGTCTTCTTCGAAACGCAAGTCACGGTTTGTGATGATGCCCACGACTTCTTTGCCAATGAGCACCGGAAATCCAGAGAAACCGTGCTCACGAGAAAGTTGAATAACTTGGCGTAGCGTGACATCCGGTCCAATCGTGATGGGATCACGCAGGACACCAGACTCGTAACGCTTAACCTTGGCAACTTCTCTAGCCTGCTCTGCAGGTTTGAGATTTTTATGAATAATGCCAATGCCGCCTTCGCTGGCCATGGCAATTGCCAGGCGACCCTCGGTAACGGTGTCCATAGCTGCAGACACCAATGGCGTATTGAGTGAAATATCTCGAGTTAATTTACTTGCCAAGCTGGCATCTCGAGGGAGTACCGAAGAATAAGCCGGTACGAGGAGCACATCGTCAAAAGTGAGTGCTTTTTGAATGAGTCGCATGCAAAACCCCTAGTCACAAAAGACGATTATAGCCTCCTAGCCTTTCTTTTAGCTGCGGCCGCCTGGAATTTGGCATCCTGGTTCTGATTGGCCTTCTTTCGACGCACAGCCTTGGGGTCCACCAGGAGTGGCGAGTACAGCTCTAGACGGTCGCCCTCGTAGATTGGGCTATCCCAGTCTTTGCGCTTGCCAAAGACGCCAAAACAGCCTTTTCTATCTAGGACTGGATCATCAGAAGCTGTTGCGATTCCAGTCTTTTGAAGAACTAAACCCACCGTAGGGCGCTCATGTGGAGCTAATTCTAATGTGAAGGGGCTTAGTTTTGGATCGCCTTGCCTAGCATCACATATCAGGAGATTCAATGTGGTCATGGACTTACCGCCCATAGAGATCTTCAGCTCGCCTCACAAAGCAATCTACAAAAGTACCGGCAATGTGGCCAAAAACTGGACCAATGAGCTTATCTAGAATGACGCTTTTGAACTCCCAATGAAGCTTAAATTCGACCTTACACGCATCTTCCTTGAGGGGGACAAAGTTCCACTGCCCTGAAAAATGCTTAAAGGGCCCATCCACAAAGACCATATCAATGGTTTCAGGGCGATGATTGATGTTTCGGGTATGAAAGTGCTGATTAATACCCTTAAAGTGAATATTGATTTTGGCATCCAAAACAGTCTCAGTTTGCTCAAAAATTTCCACTCCGCCACACCAGGGTAGGAACTCTGGGTAGCGGGCAACATCAGTTACTAAGCCATACATGCGGTCGGCTGATTGGCCAATTAAAACGGTCTTGTAGACGTCTGCCATAATCGATCTTGAGAAGCTAAATAAATATGAGTATCGTCGATAACAAAAAAGCCTTCTTCGATTATTTTATCGAGGAACGGTTCGAGGCAGGGCTGGTGCTGGAAGGCTGGGAAGTAAAAGCCATCCGCGCCGGTCGAGTGCACGTCAAAGAAGCGTATGTCGTCATCCGTCAGGCGGAGCTATTCCTGATCGGCTGCCATATCACCCCCCTACTTTCAGCCTCTACCCATATCGTTCCTGACAGCACCCGTACTCGCAAACTCCTACTCAACGCGATTGAGATTAAAAAACTCATTGGCAAAGTTGAGCAAAAGGGCTACACCCTGGTTCCACTAAATTTGCATTTTTCTAAGGGGAATGTGAAATGTGAGATTGGTCTGGCTCGGGGTAAGAAACAGCACGACAAGCGCGCAGCAACCAAAGAGCGTGAGTGGGAAGTCCAAAAAGGTCGAATTGCCCGGGGCGACCTAAACGCCTAATTGGGAAAAACAATCGGTGTACGCTGGGATCAAGGGCGAATAGCCCTATAGCAGTAAAAGCCGAGGATTTTTGCACCAATTAAGTGCATTAAGGCACCAAGCTGCCTCATCTCTAGATTTCTCAGCCAATCAAAGGCATTAGTTTGTAACTATGAAATTGCCTTTTGACGAAATGCTCGACGCCAGCGGAAAAGCGCGCCCCCATTACCAAGTTTTTCATAACTGGCTTAAGCAACAGAGTGACACCCTCATGGGCCTCAAGCGCGCAGAAGCTGACCTTATCTTCCGACGAGTCGGAATTACCTTTGCCGTCAATGGAGATGATCTAGGATCCGAGAGAACGATCCCCTTCGATCAAGTACCCCGTATTTTTACTGCAAAAGAATGGGAGCAACTCGAGGCTGGCTTACGTCAACGGGTGAAAGCACTCAACCGCTTTATTTACGACGTGTATCACGATGAAGAAATCATCAAAGCAGGAATCATCCCTGCTGAACAAATCTATAACAATGCGCAGTATCGACCCGAGATGCGCAATGTCAATGTACCGCGCGATATTTATGCGCAGATCGCTGGCATTGATATTGTGCGCGCTGGAGAGGGCGAGTTCTACGTCTTAGAAGATAACTTGCGCGTTCCATCAGGCGTCTCTTATATGGTGGAAGACCGCAAGATGATGATGCGCCTCTTCCCGGACCTGTTTCAAAAGTATCGCGTTGCTCCTGTTGAGCACTACCCCGATTTTCTACTAGAGTGTCTGAAGTCAGTAAAACCAGATGATGTCAAAAAGCCCAATGTGGTCGTGTTGACTCCGGGCATGTATAACTCTGCGTATTTTGAACATAGCTACCTAGCCCAACAAATGGGCGTGGAATTGGTGGAGGGTAAAGATTTATTCGTGAAAAACGAGCAAGTGTTTATGCGCACCACTCAAGGGCCTGAACGCGTTGATGTTATTTATCGCCGCGTAGATGATGACTTCCTAGACCCTCTCGCATTCCGCTCCGACTCCACCTTAGGTGTTGCTGGACTACTCTCCGCGCATCGCGCCGGTAATGTCACCTTGGCCAATGCTATTGGTACCGGCATTGCTGATGACAAGTCAATCTACCCTTATGTTCCAGACATGATTGAATTTTATCTAGGAGAAAAACCAATTCTCAACAATGTACCCACCTTCCAATGTCGCAAGCCAGATGATCTTGCTTACACCTTAGTAAATTTAGATAAGTTAGTTGTGAAATTAACGCATGGTGCCGGCGGTTACGGTATGTTAGTTGGCCCTGCATCAACTAAAGCAGAGATTGAAGAATTTAGAGGGCATCTCATTGCCAATCCAGAAAAATATATTGCCCAGCCAACACTCGCGCTTTCTACCTGCCCAACATTTGTTGAATCCGGTGTAGCCCCACGTCATATTGATTTACGTCCCTTTGTCTTATCAGGTAAGACGATCAAGATGGTTCCAGGCGGTCTCACCCGCGTTGCCCTCAAAGAAGGCTCTTTGGTTGTGAACTCCTCTCAAGGTGGTGGCACTAAAGACACCTGGGTGCTAGAAGAATAAAGGGATAAGTAAATATGCTGAGCCGTACCGCTGATTGCCTTTACTGGATGGCTCGCTATACAGAGCGAGCAGAAAACACCGCACGTATGTTGGATGTCAATCACCAGACATCTCTCCTTCCACAGCCCGCAGGCTTTTTAGAGCAAAGCTGGAAGAAGCTACTTACTATCTCAAAGCTGGAAGAGTCATTCTTGGAAAAGTATGATGTGGTGACACGCGAGAATGTTCTCGATTTCATGATCTACGAGACCAGCAATCCCTCCAGCATCGTCTCTTGCCTGTTTGCTGCCCGTGAAAATGCTCGGGTCATTCGCGGAAGAATTACCTCCGAGGCATGGGAAACCCAAAATACCACCTGGTTGGAGTTGCAGCACATTCTTGAAGCCCGCACACAATCAGACCCCAGCAGACTACTCGAATGGGTCAAGCACCGCTGCCACCTATTCAGAGGCGTGATGTATGGCACCATGCTCAAGAATGAAGCCTTCTACTTTATGAATGTGGGAACACTTTTAGAGCGCGCAGATAACACTGCCCGTATTTTAGAAGCCAAGTATGAGGACCCGGCCGCACTTAAAGTATTGCGTACAGATAAAAAAAATGAAGTCGATGGATCTGATGGCGACTTTTTTGACTTTTACCACTGGGCCGCCCTACTGCGTTCAGTCTCCGCCTTTGAAATCTATCGTCAGATCTATTCCGATCAAGTGACACCAAAGCAGGTGGCACAACTCTTGATTTTTAATAAACAAATGCCGCGCTCTCTAGTATGTTGCGTTAATGAGCTGATTCCATTAATTTCAGAGGTCAAGAATCAGCAATCAAAAGAAATTGAGCGGCTCCTTGGCAAGCTCAAAGCGAGCCTAGATTATTCCGATATTGATGAAGTCTTTTCACAAGGCCTAGAAGAATTTATCGAAGAATTCTTAGAACGTATTAATCACATTGCTGATGAATTCAGTAATGCCTACCTTATTCCATTAGCAGTAGCCTAAAAGTCACCATGCACCTGAAGATTCGTCACCGCACAGAATACCGCTATGAAACACCGGTACGCTACTCCATTCAGGAGTTACGCCTCACGCCATCTGATGTTGCAGGTCAAAAAATTGACAAATGGAAGGTGAGTACACCGATCAAAGCAAGCAGCTCCCAAGACACTTTTGGAAATCTGTGTAGCGTTTTTGTCCAAGAGGCCTCCTATACCTCCATGATGATTGAAGCTGAAGGTGAAGTGCATACACAAGATGCATTTGAGTTTATTGATGCGCCCAAGGCAGTATCGCCTTACTACCTCCTTCAACAAACTAATTTGACAGAGCCCACGGCAGAAATGCTCGAGTTCTTCTCTGCCACCCTGCCAAAGAAAAATTCAATTGATGAGGTGATGGGGCTGGCTGCAGCAGTGCAAAACTCAATTTTGTACTTCCCTGGGCAAACCAATTTCGCCACAACAGCAGCCCAATCTTTTGCCATGAAATCTGGTGTTTGCCAAGATCACGCGCACATCATGCTGGGCCTGTGTCGCGCATCTGGCATCCCAGCGCGATATGTCAGCGGATATTTCTTTGCTGAAAACTCACCAAACCTAGCAAGTCATGCCTGGATTGATTTCTGCGCAGATATTGATAAAGGACTCTGGACTAGCATCGATATTACTAACGCCTGCTTTACTGATGCGCGCCATGTTCGCCTGGCCATTGGCAGAGACTATTACTCAGCCGCCCCCGTTAAAGGCGTCCGCTCAGGTGGCGGTGGCGAGGAATTAAGTGCCAGTATCTCCATTACCCTGCTGAACTAAACCTATCCTAATACAAGTCAATTAAGAGATAATTCCAAGAAATAATTAAAGGGGTTGCAGGATGACGTATTGCGTTGGGCTTTGCCTAAAAGATGGTTTAGTATTTTTATCGGATACTCGCACTAATGCGGGTGTTGATCAAATTGGCACCTTTAGAAAGATGTCTTTATTTCAAAAAGATAAAGATCGTCTCTTTACCTTGATGAGTGCCGGCAATCTCGCCATTACTCAGGCTGTAAAAGAAATTTTGCTACAAGGGCAATTGCTCAACGGCAAGAATTTGTGGAATGTAGAGAATACGCATGATGCGGCCGTAGTGGTTGGCGATGCTATCAAGCAGGTCTACGAGAGAGATCACAAAGCATTAGAGAAGGCTGGTATCGATTTCAATTGCAATCTCATTTTTGGTGGTCAAGTAAAGGGTGAGCGTCCAAGACTTTTTAATATCTACTCAGCCGGTAACTTTATTGAGGCCACGCCTGAAACTTGTTACTTCCAGATTGGTGAATCTAAATACGGCAAGCCAATCTTAGACAGGGTGATTAGTTTTGATACCCCACTAAATTTAGCGACGAAATGTGCCCTGATTTCAATGGACTCCACTTTAAACAGCAACATCTCTGTGGGACTGCCATTGGATCTACTGGTCTATGAAAAGAATTCTTTGCAAGCAAGCAAGTTCGTCACCATGGATGAATCTAACCCCTACTTTCAAATGATTCATGAGCTCTGGGGTGAGAAATTACGTGCTGCATTCAACTCCATTGCAGAACCAAGCTGGTCTGGGGCTGCGCCATCCAAATCGATTGCCACACCTGCTAAGAAAATGGGTGCCATACCTATTCATCGTGCTGGTAAGGCAGTTAAGAAGGTAGCGAGCCCCACCAAGACTGCAAGCAGGGTCATCCCAAAGAAAACAATGACTAGAAAAGCTAAGGGCTAATTTAGCTGACCGCTATAAAGCAAAAGGCCTAGATCGCGATGATCTAGGCCTTTTTTACATCTAATTGACTTGGCTTATATTCAGCCGGAATACATTACGCTTCTTTCTTACCCAGCATTTCCCAAGTAGCTATCACGCTATCTGGATTGAGAGAAATAGAAGTAATTCCCTTGGCAACCAACCAACGCGCAAAGTCTGGATGATCTGAAGGGCCTTGGCCACAAATACCAACGTATTTATTTTGCTTGAGACATGCCTCAATTGAACGCGCAATCATGAACACAACCGCAGGGTCGCGCTCATCAAAGTCAATTGCCAGCAATTCCATACCGGAGTCACGATCCAAGCCCAAGGTAAGCTGAGTCATATCGTTCGAACCAATCGAGAACCCATCGAAATGCTCGAGGAATTGATCAGCCAAAATCGCATTTGATGGAATCTCGCACATCATGATGAGACGCAAGCCATTTTCACCACGCTTGAGCCCCAAGTTCGCCATCATGTCGATCACCCGCTCAGCCTGCTTAATGGTGCGCACAAACGGCACCATGATCTCCACGTTGTCGAGACCCATGTCTTCTCGAACGCGCTTCATTGCAGCGCACTCTAGGGCAAAAGCTTCGCCGAAATCTGCGGACACATAACGAGATGCACCACGGAAACCCAGCATTGGATTCTCTTCATCTGGTTCATAGCGTGAACCACCGATGAGTTTCTTATATTCGTTTGACTTAAAGTCAGACAAACGCACGATGACTGGTTTTGGATAGAACGCAGCAGCAATCGTAGCAACACCCTCAACCAATTTATCTTCATAAAACTGGCGTGGGCTCGCATAGCCACGAGCAACGCTCTCTACTGCACGCTTGAGATCAGGATCGATGTTTGGATATTCCAGAACAGCACGTGGGTGTACTCCAATGTAGTTATTAATAATGAACTCAAGGCGGGCCAAGCCAACACCGGCATTCGGGATTTGGCAGAAATCAAATGCTAACTGGGGATTGCCGATATTCATGGTGATCTTCACTGGAATCTCTGGCAATACACCACGAGAAACTTCAGTGACCTCAGTCTCAATCAAACCATCGTAGATATGACCTTCATCACCCTCTGCACAAGAAACCGTCACCATCATGCCGTCTTGCAGATGCTCAGTGGCATCGCCACAACCTACTACGGCAGGTACGCCCAACTCACGCGCAATAATTGCTGCGTGGCAGGTACGACCACCACGGTTAGTAACGATTGCAGAAGCGCGTTTCATCACAGGCTCCCAATTTGGATCAGTCATGTCAGCAACCAATACATCTCCTGGCTGAACACGATCCATCTCGCTTGGATCACGAATCACGCGAACTGGACCTGCGCCAATCTTTTGACCAATCGCACGACCTTTAGTCAATACTTTGGAGCTACCTTTGAGTTTGTAGCGCAGCTCTACTTGACCAGCAGCCTGACTCTTCACCGTCTCTGGGCGAGCTTGCAAAATATAGATACGGCCATCTTGACCATCTTTACCCCACTCGATGTCCATTGGACGACCATAGTGCTTTTCAATAATCACCGCGTATTTTGCTAATTCAGTAATGTCCGCATCTTCCAATGAAAAACGATTGCGTTTTTCTGGAACCACATCCACAGTCACCACCTTCTCGGCAGAGCCTGCTGGAGCGAATTGCATCTGAATCAATTTGGAACCCAAGGAGCGGCGAATAATCGCTTTCTTATCAAGCGCTAATGTAGTTTTGAAGACATAGAACTCGTCAGGGTTGACAGCGCCCTGTACTACTGTCTCACCTAAACCATAGCTTGAAGTAATAAATACGACATCTTCGAAGCCAGACTCAGTATCCAAAGTAAACATCACGCCAGCAGCGCCTAGGTCTGAACGCACCATCCGTTGAATACCAGCAGACAAAGCTACTTCAGCGTGCGCAAAACCCTTGTGAACGCGATAGGAAATAGCGCGATCGTTATAAAGGGAAGCAAATACTTCACGAATTTTCTCTAGAACATGATCAATACCTTCAACATTCAAGAATGTTTCTTGCTGTCCAGCAAATGAAGCATCAGGCAAATCCTCTGCAGTTGCAGAAGAGCGAACTGCGAAAGAGCCGTTGCCAGATTCATCTAATTTCTTAAACGCCGTACGAATTTCTTCATCGAGACGTGCCTGTAGCGGTGCAGTCTCAATCCAGCCGCGAATTTCTTTGCCGGCTTCTGCCAATGCACGAACATCATCAATATTGAGATTTTCTAAACGCTTCTGAATACGCTCAGTCAAATTGTTGTGCTCTAAGAAATCACGAAATGCCAATGAGGTTGTCGCAAATCCGGTGGGTACACGCACTCCCGTGGAAGACAACTGAGAAATCATTTCACCTAATGAAGCATTTTTACCGCCCACTGACTCTACGTCAGTCATGCGGAGTTGCTCAAAAGGCAAAACATAGGCATTTGCTACATCGCTACTTTGTTGCTGTTGGTTGGACATAAAATACTCTCTAAAGATAAGGAAACTGGTCGAGCGGCCGGATAAAATACGGCATACTTCATTAACTACACATTGTAGTGCTGACCACGACTTTTAGGCCACCTCATGAGCACCCAAACGCGTATTGTTTTTATTGTTTCTGACGGCACTGGAATTACCGCCGAGAACTTCAGCCAGTCGATTTTGGCGCAATTTGAGGCCACTTTTAAGCACATTCGCGTCCCTTTTGTTGATAGCCCTGAAAAAGCTCATGATGCCGTTTCTAGCATCAATCAGGCCGCCTCCAAATATGGAGTTCAACCTATCGTATTCACCACTTTAGTGAATCCCGAGCTGAATAAGATTGTTGGCAAGGCCAATGGCCTGATTTTGGATATGTTCCAGACTTTCGTGGCGCCTTTAGAGCAGGCCCTAGGGCTTAAATCCACCCATGCGATGAACCGCCTCCATCACAATGCAGATACTGAGGCCTATAAGAGCCGCATTGAAGCCATTAATTATTCGTTGGCACACGATGATGGCCAATCGAACCGAAACCTAGCGGAAGCGGATGTAATTCTCGTGGGGATATCGCGGGTAGGCAAAACGCCAACTAGCCTCTACTTGGCAATGCAATATGGCATGAAAGCCGCCAACTACCCCCTCATTCCAGAAGACTTTGAACGTGGTCAATTACCCAAAGACCTCACACCCTATCGCAGCAAGATTTTCGGCCTGATGATCGATGCCGAGCGCCTGTCAGAAATCCGTAATGAACGTCGCCCCGGCAGCAACTACGCCAAACTAGAGAATTGTCGCTACGAAATTAATGAAGCGACAGCGATGATGAAGAAAGAATCGATTCCTTGGGTGGTGACTACCAGTAAATCCATTGAAGAGATCGCGACTACCGTGTTGCAATCCATCAAGTCGGATAAAACTATTTTAGGTTAATGAAGCCGCCCTATATTGAGGGATCTAGCTACGTCGAACTCGAACCGTCTCAAATAGACAGATAGCTGCGGCAGCAGAAACATTCAAAGACTCTACTCGCGGATCAATAGGTATCGAAACTCCTTTTGCCTGTGCCATAAGGTCATCAGAGATGCCCTGACCTTCGCTCCCCATCACCCACGCCACGGGATGCATTAGCTCTTTACGCATATTAAAGATATCTAGCTCACCACCTGCAGTAGCCGCCAATAAAGGGGCTGTAACTGCACTTAAGACTTGCTGATATGACCATCCCTCATAGAGGTCAAGCAAGCGATGTGCGCCCATACCGGCACGCAATACTTTGCTCGACCACAGATGGGCACAGCCAGATAATGCGATCACCTGAGTAAAACCAGTTGCAGCAGCAGTTCGCAAGATAGATCCAAGATTGCCTGCATCTTGTATGCGATCCAGAATAATCACATCACCAGGTAGCGTGGCAATAGATTGTTGTGGTGCCAACGCAGATTGAGGTAAATCCAAAAGTCCAGCAATGTGCGGAGCGTTTACTAAATCACTAAGTAAGCCCCATAAACCTTTATCCAACTGATATACGCGAGTCTCAGGGCAAATTTCAACATGGTCATATACGGCCTGAGCAATCTCGGGATTTTGCAAGCCCACCTCAGAAGTAATTAAGAACCTCAGAGCGGGATTACCTACCCAGGCTTGTACCAAATGAATTCCTTCAAGCAAAGTCTGACCTGAAATAAATCTCGCCTTTTGCCCTTTAGGGCCAACGGCCTGCAAATGTCTAATCTCTTTAAATAAAGGATTTTCTTTCGAGCTAATAAATTCAATTTTCATAACTTAGATTATCGACTATGAAGCGCCAAAACATGACGAACAGGAGAAAAGCTGCGACGATGTTGATCGCAGGCGCCAAACTCCTTTAAGGCAGCGAAATGGGCTTCGGTTGGATATCCCATGTGCTGGGCAAAACCATACTGTGGATGTAATTCATGAAGAGCCCTCATTTGACGGTCGCGCGTTACTTTAGCCAAGATTGATGCGGCGGATATTGCCGGCTCCTTGGTATCACCCTTGATGATGGCCTCTGCCGCAATGGGGAGCTCAGGACAGCGATTGCCATCGATTAAAGCCTTATCAGGCCAGCCACCCAAACGCGTAGTGAGATCTTCAATCGCTCGGCGCATAGCCAGCATGGTTGCTTGCAAAATATTGATTTCATCGATCTCAACGGGACTGGCTTCACCAATACCCCAGGCTTTAGCCTTGAGTTGAATTTGCTCAAATAAAAACTCTCGTCTTGCGGGGGATAATTTTTTGGAATCTTTTAATCCAGTGATGGGGTTCTCGGGATCAAGGACAACCGCACCAGCAACAACTGCTCCAGCCAATGGGCCACGCCCCGCTTCATCAACACCGCAAACCCAAATCACGCTCACGCATTAACCCGATTTTTACCAGCAACAATAGTTTGCGCCACAGCTTGGGCAACTAGTAATCCGGTCGGGCGACGTAAGGTCTCATGCATCTGCGCAAAACGGGATTTAAGCTGGTTTACTTTATCCGGATTATTCAACCAGTCCAATAGTGCATCCGCCAACTTGCTCGGAGTGGCATCGTCCTGCAGGAGTTCTGGAACAACAAACTCTCCGCATAAAATATTAGGGAGGCCTACATAAGGTAAATATCCTTGGCGCTTCATAATCTGGGCAGTAAGCCAGGGCACCTTATACGAAATCACCATTGGCTTTTTCCAGAGCGCCGCTTGTAAGGTGGCTGTGCCACTGGCAATCAACACGACATTGGCAGCCTCAAGTACGGCATCCGCCTCGCCATCAATCAAATAAATGTGAAGGTCTGGATTTTTCTCTAAAGTGCTTTTGAGTAAAGCTTCAAGCGGTGTACGCAAGCGTGGTGTTGCCACTGGAATCACAAAGTGCAGTGACTGTCCTTGCATGCGCTTAGTAAGCTCTGCCATCGCTTCAAAAAAGATAGGGGCAATCAGCTCGATCTCCGAAACACGGCTACCTGGTAATACTGAAACCAAAATTCCATTTAATGCATCGGTAGGCAGGTTTAAGATTTTTTCGATTCGTTGTTTGGCAGATGCCGGTTTTGGCTCTAGCGGAATCTCGCTTGCTAGAGGATGCCCAACATAGGTTGCGGGAATTCCAGCACGCTCGTAAATCTCGGTTTCAAATGGGAAGATGCAGAGCATTCTTTCGACAGCTTGTTTAATCTTGTGAATACGCCCTGCCCTCCAGGCCCAAATGGATGGGGAGACAAAATGCAAAGTGGGTATGCCGGCCTTACGCAAGGCTAGCTCAACCCCTAAATTGAAATCTGGTGCATCAACACCTAGGTAGACATCAGGACGATCTTCGCCCAAGAGATTATGAATGAGTTCTTTACGCAATCTCAGAATCGCTGGAAGCTGTTTGATTGCCTCGACATATCCCCGGACACTTAATGTTTCCATGGGCCAATCTGAACGCAGGCCCTCTGCCTGCATGCGTGGACCGCCAATGCCGTACACCTCGAGCCCCGAGGTATCGGGGATTTGCTTTAAGGCACTCAGCACTGGTGCAGCCAGCAAATCACCCGAAGGCTCTCCGGCAACACAAGCGAGTTTAGGCATAGAGCTGCTCTATCGAATAATGCCGCGCGTAGATGCGGCAATAAAGTCGTAGAACTCAGTCAACTTCTCTGCGGTAGCAGCATCAGATGCACTAGCAGTAGCCATCTTCTGAATCTCTACCTTAGCCTCTTCAAAACTCAGACCGTCTTTGTAAAGCACCTTGTATGCCTGACGCAATGCAGAAATGGTCTCACTTGAAAAGCCGCGACGCTTCAGACCTTCCACATTGATACCATGTGGAGATGCTTTATCCCCTGCCGCAATCACAAACGGTGGAATGTCTTGCACCAAAGCAGAAGCACCACCAAGCATAGCGTGCTGGCCAACTCGCACAAATTGATGCACGCCAGACATCCCCCCCATAATTGCCCAGTCATCTACTCGAACATGACCAGCAATCTGCGCATTACTTGCAAAAATAGTGTTGCTTCCAATTTGGCAATCATGCGCAATATGTACATAAGCCATAATCCAGTTGTCATTACCAATTCGGGTAATGCCCTCGTCTTGCGAAGTCCCTGTATGAATGGTCGTGAACTCTCGAATCGTGTTGCGATCGCCAATAATCAGTTGGGTCGGCTCGCCGCGGTATTTCATATCTTGCGGAGCGCCACCGATGGCTGCAAAGTGGGCAAAAATATTCTCTTTGCCGATCGTGGTGTAACCCTCAATCACGGTATGGGAAGCTATCTTGCTGCCAGCGCCGATTTTGACATTGGGCCCAATAACAGAATAGGGGCCGATCTCAACATCACTAGCGATTTCAGCTTTACTATCAACTATAGCGGATGCATGAATCCGAGTCATTACGCGCCTTTCGTACGAACAGCACAAGTGATATTGGCTTCAGCAGCAAGCTCTCCATCAACCGTCGCTTGCACCCGGAACTTATAGATACCCGCACGCTCACGTTCTAACTTAGCCGTCATGATGAGTTGATCGCCTGGCAATACTGGCTTTTTAAAGCGGGCGCCATCAATGCCAGCAAAGTAGTAAACAGCGTCTTCTGCGCGCTCTTCTGAGAACGTCAATAAAGCAGCGGTTTGGGCCAGCGCCTCAATAATCAAGACACCGGGCATGACTGGAAAATCTGGGAAGTGGCCCTGAAAGAATGGCTCATTTATCGTGACGTTTTTGAGCGCAGTGATGCTCTGACGTGGCTCAAGCTCCAATACGCGATCAACCAATAAAAATGGATAGCGATGCGGCAATAATTTCAAAATCTTATTAATGTCGATGGCGATGGGTTTGGTCATGTGTTTACCTGCTAAATAAAGTTTCTAGATTTTTTAATATGATGACGAGCTTATTTAGACTTGTCCAATAATCGTAAGCGTTGGCGTATTTTATCGAGACCTCGCAGAATAGCTGCATTTTTCTCCCAAGCACTATGCAGCATTGAGGGATAAACACCGGTGTAATGCTGGCCCGGCTCGGTAATGGAACGAATAATCGAGGTATTACCAGACACCGTAGTTCTATCCGCAATAGTGAGGTGCCCAGCAAAATTGGCTGCACCCCCAATGATGCAGAAATTACCAATCCTGGTGCTTCCCGAAATAGCGGCACAACCAGCAATAACGCAACAATTACCAACCGTCACGTTATGGGCAATTTGCACTTGATTATCAATCTTTGTCCCAGAACCAATGACGGTATCACTCATTGCTCCACGGTCAATGGTGGTTGAAGCCCCAATCTCCACATCGCTGCCAATCACTACGGCCCCAGCTTGCGGGATCTTGACCCACTCAACACCAGTAGCGGATAAATCAGGAGCAAAACCAAAGCCATCCGCCCCAATCACTGCGCCGCTATGAATAATGCAACGCTCACCAATCTGGGTTTCGGAATAAATGGATACGTTGGGATAAATCAGGGCATCACTAGCAATGGTGGAATTTCTTGCAACAGAGGTATTACCTAGCAAGACAACACGCTCACCCAATATCACGCTAGGGCCGATATGTACAAATGGGCCAATATGGCATGAAGCAGGAATACTGACAGAAGGATCAATTGCCGCACTGGGATGTACGCCAGGAGCATAAATAGGTGCAGATGCCTTTGCAAAGTGCTGCGCCATTCTGGCAAAACTTGCGTAGGGATTTTTAGAGACAAAGTAAACGCGTTGCGCAGAATGAGCGCCAGGATTTGCCTGAAGAAAATCGAGATCTGCCTTGCTAACAATCAGACCGCCAGCAGCGCTATCGCTAGCTTGCTGGCGATACAGCGGATTAGATAAAAAGGAGATTTGAGTAGATTGGGCTCGCTCGAGAGGAGCGAGGCCCCCAAGCGCGAGGGAGCCATCCCCCACCAAGCTTACTTGAAACTGTTCGGCCAGCTCGATGGCGGTGGGCATAAAACTTACTTGAGACTGTTCAAAGCCTTGATGACATCATCAGTAACATCAACCTTTGGATTGGCATAGGCTGGGTCTTGAATAATGACATCAATTTTTCTTTGGTCCGCAATTTGCTTGAGGGCTTGATTCGCTTTTTCAGCAATCTTGGCACGCTCTTCAAAGTTTCTCTGATTGAGATCTTCCGTGTACTCACGTTGCTTGCGCTGGAGTTCGCGGTCTTGGTCTGCCAACTCACGTTGACGACGTACGCGATCTGCCTCTGGCATTACCGCTGAGTCACGATCTAATTTTTCAGCAGCAGACTTAATTTTTTGAGCGCTTTCACGAATTTCATTCTGACGCTTCATGAACTCGTTCTGCAACTTAGTCTGACTTGCTTTAGCCATATTGGATTCGTTGAATACTTTTTCAACGTTAACGGCAGCAACTCGAGTCCCAGCATCTTGAGCAAATGCAGGTGGCAATGTAATAGCAGATGCAATGGCAATTAAGCCAAATTGAATCCATTTAGAAGATTGACGAAGCTTCATAAAACTTTCCTTAAGCAATTAAAACGCTGTACCAACTTGGAACTGCAAACGCTGGATATTGTCCGTTGGTAACGATTTGATCGGAATACCATAACTGAATTTTAGCGGGCCCAGCGGTGATATCCATGATAAACCTAAGCCATAAGAATATCGCAAGACGAGATTGATATTTTCGTTATAAACATTACCACCGTCCACGAAACTAAATACCCGCAGAGTCTTGTCAACGCCAGAGCCAGGCACTGGAACGGTGTACTCGATGTTGGTGACAATTTTGGACTGGCCACCCGTCGGCTGATTAAGGCCTGTATAGGTATTGACATAGGTAGGCCCGAGAGAACCCGGCGAATAACCACGAACCGATCCGATGCCACCAACATAGTAGTTTTTGGTAATTGGGAATGGATATTTACCGTAAGCCTCGCCGTAACCGACCTCACCATTAAACGACAAGATATTGCCTTTTGAGAAGGAGTGGTACTTTTGGTATTGGCCAAAAATACGGTAGAACATCATGTTGCCAACAGGAGTTCCCACTTCAGCATTAAGTTGCTGCAATGATCCGGTCGACGGAATGAGGGCGCTATCACGACCATCACGGGACCAACCAACGGTGACTGGAACGTTATAAGTATTTAATGTCGCTGGGTAGCCAGGCGCCGCAATGCCATAGTCCTGCATGTAATTTAAATACGGAGTTGGCGTATTGACGCTGGATTGAATCTGGAATACTTCAAAGCCAGTGCCAAAGAAGACTCTATCTACTTCAGTGTAAGGAACGCCAAACTTAACGTTGGAGCCTACCGACTTGATTTGATAATCAGGATCGCCTGTGTAGTACAGCGGCTTTGATGATCGATAGTACAAATCGGTATATCGACTAATACCCTCTTCAGTGAAGTAAGGGTCGTAGTTAGACAAAGCCAAGCTTTGATTAATCTTACCCATTGAGAAATTAAGCCCTACTGCAGTACCTGTACCAAACGCATTTTCTTGGTTAATACCCGCAGACAAAATTAATTTCTCAGTTGATGAGAAGCCGGCACCTAAAGTAATTGCACCAGTCGGCTTTTCAGCAACCTTCACATTCACATCAACCTGATCGGGAGATCCCGGAACATCTTGTGTAGATACATCAGTCTCTGTGAAGTAACCCAAACGACCTAGGCGCTTCTTAGATAAATCAATCTTCTCACTATCGAACCAAGAGCTTTCGAACTGACGCATCTCGCGACGAATGACCATATCGCGCGTCTTTGCATTACCAGTGACATTCACCTGACGGACATAGACACGGCGACCTGGGTCAACCACGAGAGTTAAATCAACCTCACTTAAATCGCGACGAATATCTGGTTGCGGGTTAATGGTGGCAAATGCATAACCATAAGAACCCAGAATTTCAGCAATGGCTTTAGTGCTCTCCGTCAGCTTTGCTGAGGAGAATGTATCACCAGGTTTGAGGGCCACAAGCTGAATAAGCTCGGCCTCTTTGCCCAACAAGTCGCCAGCCAAACGAACAGCCTTGACGGTGAACTTATTGCCCTCACGAATACTAATCGTGAGGTAAATGCCCTTCTTGTCTGGAGTAATCGATACCTGAGTCGATTCAATCACAAACTCGAGGTAACCTCTATTGAGATAGTAAGAGCGGATATTTTCTAAGTCAGCTGTGAGCTTTTGCTTGGAATATAAATTGTCTTTGCTGTACCAAGATAACCATCCGCCGGTCTTGAGCTGCATCTGGCTTTTGAGAGTGCTCTCACTGAATACGGCATCACCGATGAAATTAATCTCCTGAATCTTCGCTACAGGACCTTCATCGATATTGAAATAAATAGCCACTTGATTGCGCTCAACTGGGGTTACCGTGGCAACTACCTCAGCGGCATACATACCCTTACCAACATATTGGCGCTTGAGTTCTTGCTCAGCCTTATCGATCAATGCTTTGTCATAGAAGCGGGCTTCTGCTACACCGACAGCTTTGAGGGATTTACGCACTATTTCTTGGTCAAACTCTTTCATCCCGGTAAATTCAATGCGGGAGATAGTTGGACGCTCTTCAACGATCACAATCAATACATTGCCTTGTGCCTGAATCTGAACATCACGGAAGAAACCAGTGCTGTACAGGGCCTTGATAGCCTCAGCACTCTTCTCTTCTGTGAAGGTATCACCGACTTGAACTGGTAGGTAACTAAACACCGTGCCCGGCTCAACTCGCTGCAATCCCTCAATTCGAATATCTTTAACAACAAAAGGATCCGCTGCTTGTGCAGTCAGACACAGACCAGCAACAACAACTAGGGCGACTTGGGCAACAAATCGAGATACAGAGCGAAAAGAAGGGATCAAAAAATTCAAGGTGAAAGGTAGCGTTGCAAATCGTTAAACAAGGCTAGCAAGGAAAGGGATATCAGCAGCAAAAAAACCCACTTTTTGGAGCTTTTCCTGCATGGATAGTGAAATTCGCTTACCAGCAACCAACTCCCATCCATCATACAGGAGCTGACCCCCATCTAGCATTGGCAGGGGGACCAAATTCAAGAGTCCAATACTGATACTCATGAGGGCCAAAAAGGCTGCAAATGGCTGCCAGCCCACCTGAGCAGACTTCCCTGCCATATCGGCAATACTTAAAGGTCCACCAAGCTGCTTTAAGGCAGTCTTTCCAGTAAATAAACCCAGCATTAGCCGCAGGGAGACCTTGGTAATTAAATACACCCGCTGACTTGCAAAGCAAAGGGCTTCTATAGGACCCAATTTGAGCTCCGTCCACTCTGACGGTGGGCTGAGTTGTGGCAGCAGGCCCAGCGCTTGGAATGGGTCAGATTCTGGAGCAATCTGCGGTAAATCGCCCTGCCTGAAGGATTTAATATGGCGACGACCAGAAACATCCTGCAGATCAAGGGCAAAGCCCTGCTCCCCAGTTAAAGCATCCAAGAGCAGCCAGCGCAAGGCATTCCAGCTAGGAACGGGATCAAACTCCTCAAGAATTGGGGCGCCACTGTAATCTGTCGACAGGGATTGCCAGCCGATGACCTGATCTCCGGCTGCCACCCCTAATTTTGCGGCAATAGATTGCTCGGGAGGCGCCTGGAGCCGAGCGGGCAATTGAGGAACACCCGAGACGTAAATAACAGAGAACAAAATAACGGCTAATAAGAAGTTAGCAAACGGCCCTGCTGCCACGATCAAGGACCGTTGCCAAAGAGGCTTTACATCAAATGATTCTGGACGCTCTGCGGGGTTGATCGATTGCTGAGTATCTCGCCCGTCCAGCAATTTGACATAGCCTCCCAAGGGTATAGAAGCGAGAACCCATTCGGTCCCGTTATCGGCTCGATAAGTAAATAAAGGTTTTCCAAACCCCAAAGCAAAGCGCAGCACCTTCACACCACATAAGCGGGCCGCTAAAAAGTGGCCATACTCATGGAAGCTCACGAGTACTCCAAGTGTGGCTAAGAATGCAGCAAGAGTAATTAAAGCTTGCACAAGTTCACCGATCTATCGCTTGATATTACGAATGAAATCATTTGCAATCTGACGGGCTTTCGCATCTGCACCGAGAATGATCTCTAGGGAATCTGCAGAAACTGATGGCACAGCATTCAATGTACCCTCTACCACCTCGGCAATCTGTAGATAAGGCAAGCCTTCATCCAAAAATGCAGCGACTGCGATTTCATTAGCAGCATTCAATACAGCCGGTGCAGTGCCTCCTGCATTTGCGGCAGCAAACGCTAAACTCAGACATGGAAATTGAGAAAAGTTTGGCTCCGAAAAACTGAGGCCGGCCAACTGCGTCAGATTTAACTGGGCAACGCCAGCATCAATCCGCTGAGGCCATGCCAATCCAAAGGCAATCGGCGTACGCATATCAGGCTGACCCATTTGCGCCAGTACAGAACCATCTCGGTAGCGCACCATGGAATGCACCACGCTCTGTGGATGAATCAATACCTTAATTTTTTCTAGCGGTAAACCAAACAACCAAAAAGCTTCGATGACTTCAAGTCCTTTGTTCATCATCGTTGCAGAATCAACGGAAATCTTTCTACCCATTACCCAGTTTGGATGCGCGCAGGCTTGCTCAGGCGTAATCGCCGCTAAGTCTGCGATCGGTATATCTCTAAAGGGCCCACCAGAAGCAGTTAACCAAAGCTCTTCAACCCCCAAATACTCTGCTGGGGTCTTTGTAAATTGCGCTGGTAGACATTGAAAAATCGCATTGTGCTCACTATCGATCGGCAGTAACTCACCGCCACCAGCTTTCATGGCTTGCATAAATAAGTTGCCAGACATCACGAGCGCTTCTTTATTGGCTAGTAATACGCGCTTACCAGCTTGCGCTGCAGCTAAGGTGGGAACAAGGCCAGCAGCTCCAACAATTGCAGCCATGACAGTATCGCAAGCAGAATCAGTGACAGCAGTTACCAAAGCTTCAGGGCCGAACAAAACTTGAGTCTTGATATGCTTATCTGTCAGCAATTGACTTAAACGGGCAGCCCCTATTGCATCGGCAACCACCGCAATGGCAGGCCTAAACTCGATGCATTGCTCAGCTAGGCGCTCAATTTGCTTTGCTGCAGTGAGTGCCACCACCTGAAAGCGGTCAGGATGCGCACGAATGACATCCAAGGTGTTGACGCCAATCGACCCTGTAGATCCTAGGATGGCAACTTGTCTAATAGACATCAAATCAATCCGGCTAGCAGTGCAGCAATCGGCATCGTTGGAATCAACGCATCAACGCGATCCAAAACACCGCCGTGACCAGGCAACAAATGACTACTATCCTTCACGCCAGCCAGGCGCTTTAATTGTGACTCAAATAAATCACCGAACACGCTAAATGCTACCAACACCGTCACCATCAAGAACGTGGGAACCCAGCCAAAGCGAATGGCCCACGCACCAAACAAAGTATCTCCAAGAGGTAAATACACTACGCACAAGAATGCATATAAGTAGCAAAGCACTAAGCCCCCTACTGCACCTTCAATCGATTTTCCTGGGCTAATTTGCACGGCAAGCTTATGTTTACCAAAAGCCTTGCCAACAAAGTAAGCGCCAATATCAGCAATCCAGACTAAAGCCATGCTGCTCAATAAAAACATCAAGCCAAGCTCACGCAAGAAAACTAGGGCGAACCAGGTTGCCGGAAGAATGATGAGTCCGAGGATGCTGTAAAAAGGCTTCAATTTCTGAAGAGAGAGATTCATACCCTTTGCCAAAATAAATGGCGCAAGAAAGAACCAAAACAAAACAGCCATCATGAGCAAAGAAAACTGCCATGAGATCGCTTGCATACCCAATAAAAACAAAATGATTACCAAGCAAAAAGCAGCATAAAGCCAGGCGGCCATCTTTGCCTCCGGAGCAATCATGCGACTCCACTCCCAGGCAGCAGCAACCAGCGCAACCAGAAAGAAAGCGCCTAGATAAAACGGTGGCAATAAAAACAAAATGGGCAATAGCACTGCCATCAGAATGGTGGCAGTAATAATTCGAGTTTTTAGCATAAGGGGATAGTGAGGTACTTAGACTGCGTCGCTCATTGGCTCGGATGCCAACTGAGCACTGGTTCGGCCAAAACGACGTTCACGCTGACTAAACCAATCAAATGCTTTATGAAGTTCAGCTTCATCAAAATCAGGCCAAAGAATGTCCGTGAAATACAGTTCGGTATAAGCCAATTGCCACAGCAAGAAATTGCTCACTCGCTGCTCGCCACCCGTACGAATAAATAAATCGGGTTCCGGGGCGTAGGCCATCGACAAATGTGGCTGCAATAATTCTTCGGAAACTTCCTCGGGCTTTAAGTTGGGATTAGCAACTAAACATTGGCGCATCGCCTGCAAAATATCCCAACGTCCACCATAGTTAGCGGCGATAGTAAAAGTAAGGCCCTTACAGCTGGCAGTCTTTTCTTCAGAAAATTGCACCATCTCCTGAATAGTGGAATCAAATCGATTTAAGTCACCAATGAGTCGAAGTGAGATGTCGTTTTCAGCCAAGCGCGATACTTCGCTTTTCAATGACTTCAAAAATAGCTTCATTAAAAAGCCCACCTCTTCTGGTGGCCGGCGCCAGTTTTCAGAACTAAACGCAAATACGGTAAGGTACTCAACACCTAGACGGCGGCACTCTTGAACAATCTTACGAACAGCAGTCAAACCCTCGGAATGGCCCGCCACACGTGGCATGAAACGCTTACTAGCCCACCGACCATTGCCATCCATAATGATGGCAACATGGCGTGGAATAGCATTTACCTCGGGAACAACTAAGGTAGAGCTAATGTGTTGTGTCATAAGTGGTGATAGATAAAAATGAATCTGACGACTAAACCGTCATGATCTCTTTTTCTTTTTCTGTAACGATCTTATCGATATCCACTACAGCTCGATCTGTCATCTTCTGAATGTCATCTGTTGCACGACGCTCATCATCCTCGGAAATTTCTTTATCTTTGGTAAGGCGCTTTAAATGTTCATTGGCATCACGTCGCAGATTACGCACGGCAATCTTCGTATCCTCACCTTCGTTTCTGACAACCTTTGTTAAATCACGACGACGCTCTTCAGTTAAGGCGGGCATTGGTACGCGAATAACCGTACCCTGTGATGCTGGATTCAGGCCTAAATCAGAATCCCGAATTGCCTTCTCGATGGCGCCGACCATAGTCTTTTCAAAAGGCTGAACGTTAATGGTTCTGGCATCAGCCAAACCTAAGCTAGCGACTTGGCTCAACGGTGTTGGATTACCGTAGTAGTCAACCTGGATGTGCTCCAAAATTCCGGGGTTTGCACGGCCAGAACGAATCTTCGCCAAATTGGTCTTCAAAGCCTCAAGAGACTTTTGCATCTTTTGATCGGTAGTGGTTTTAATTTCTGTTGCGGACATCAGGCCTCCTATTAAACGTGTACTAAAGTACCTTCAGACTCACCCCGAACTGCACGCATCAAGGCGCCGGGCTTGAGAATCGAAAATACTTTGATTGGTAATTTGCGATCACGACACAACGCAAACGCAGTTGCATCCATGACCTGTAAGTTTTTAATGATGGCTTCATCAAAGGTAATAGTTTTGTACAGAGTAGCCGTTGGGTCTTTCATTGGGTCGGCGCTGTAAATACCGTCGACCTTAGTAGCCTTCAGTACGATCTCCACACCCATCTCGGCGCCACGCAATGCGGCAGCGGTGTCGGTAGTAAAGAAGGGGTTTCCTGTGCCAGCTGCAAAGATCACCACTTTGCCTTCACCCAAAGCGCGGATCGCACGAGGACGAATGTAGGGCTCAACCACCTGATCCATTCTTAAAGCGGATTGCACGCGTGCCTCAACGCCTTTTTGACGTAAAGCATCTTGTAGCGCCAAGGAGTTCATCATGGTTGCAAGCATTCCCATGTAATCAGCTGTAGCGCGATCCATACCGGCCGCACCACCCGCTACTCCACGGAAAATATTGCCACCACCAATTACGATCGCTAACTGAACACCGCTATTCACCACATCGGCAATTTCTTTCACCATAGAATCAATGGTGACTGGATTGATACCAAAAGCATCATCGCCCATCAGGGCTTCACCAGAAAGTTTTAAGAGAACACGTTTGTAGGCTGGCATCGTTTTATTTTCCGTAATGTGCCAAGCAATTTACTCGCTTAGCTTATTGATCTTTAAGTACTTTTTAATATCTTGCTCAAATTATAAAGGGCTTGGGGCAGATCAAACAAAAGGGCACGGAAACCGAGATTCCCGTGCCCTTTTGAGGATTACAGCCTTACTGGGTAAGCCCAGCAATATTGGAGCTAATTAAGCGCCTTTAGCAGCGGCAACCTGAGCAGCAACTTCAGCCGCAAAGTCGTCTTGACGCTTCTCAATGCCCTCGCCCACAACAAACATGGTGAAACCCTTGATTGTTGTATTGGCAGCCTTGAGCATTTGCTCAACAGATTGCTTGTCGTTTTTAACGAAAGTCTGGTTCAACAAAGACACCTCTTTGAGGTACTTCTGAACAGAACCTTCAACCATCTTCTCAACGATTTCTGGTGGTTTGCCAGATTCAGCAGCCTTTTGAACGGCAACACTACGCTCAACAGCAATTGCTTCAGCAGGAACATCAGCCATCGACAAAGCCACTGGCTTCATTGCAGCAATGTGCATTGCTACGTCTTTAGCTGCAGTCTCGTCGCCCTCAAACTCAACCATGACACCAATACGAGTGCCGTGGAGATAAGAAACCAACTTGCCGCCATCAGCAAAACGCTTAAAGCGACGTGGCATGATGTTTTCGCCGATCTTACCGATCAATGCGCTACGAACCTCGTCCACTGTTTGACCGTTCATTGGTAATGCAAGCAATGCAGCAACATCAGCCGGATTCTTTTCAGCAACCAACTTCACGCACTCATCAGTAAACGCCAAGAAGTCATCGTTCTTGGAAACAAAGTCAGTTTCGCAGTTCACTTCGAGCAAGGCACCATTAGCGCCACTGATAAATGAAGCAACAATACCTTCAGCAGTAACGCGGGATGCAGCCTTACCAGCCTTGCTACCGAGCTTTACGCGCAGAATTTCTTCTGCACGAACCATATCGCCATCAGCCTCAGTCAATGCTTTTTTTGCACTCCATCATCGGAGCATCAGTTTTGGCGCGTAACTCGCCAACCATTGCAGCGGTAATAGCGGCCATTATTCAGCTTTCCCTTCTTCAACAAACTCTTCTTCGCCTTCTTTAACGGCAGCCAAGATTTCTTGAACAGAATTGGATTTGCCTTCGAGGATTGCATCAGCAATGCCGCGAGCGTAGAGAAGAACAGCTTTGCTTGAGTCATCGTTACCAGGGATGATGTAATCAACACCTTCTGGTGAGTGGTTGGTATCGACTACAGCGATAACAGGAATACCAAGCTTGTTCGCTTCAGTAATAGCAATCTTGTGATAACCAACGTCCACTACGAAAATTGCATCAGGAACGCCATTCAAATCCTGAATACCGCCAAGCGCTTTTTGCAATTTGTCGAGATCACGATCGTTAGTCAAAGCTTCTTTCTTAGAAAGCTTTTCCCAGTCGCCAGCTTCTTTAGCAACTGCCATGTCCTTCAAACGCTTGAGGGAACCTTTAACAGTTTTAAAGTTGGTGAGCGTACCGCCCAACCAACGACTGTCAATGTAAGGCATACCAGCACGAGCAGCTTCTTCAGCAATGATCTCGCGAGATTGACGCTTTGTACCAACAAATAAGATAGTTCCACGATTGGCAGCAATTTGTTTTGCAAATTTCAGGGAATCCTGAAACATTGGCAATGTTTTTTCCAAATTGATAATGTGAATTTTATTGCGATGGCCGAAAATATAAGGGGCCATTCTTGGGGACCAGAAACGGGTTTGGTGACCAAAATGGCAACCGGCTTCCAGCATTTGACGCATAGTTACTGACATAACTTCTCCTAAGGGTTAGTTTCTAAGATTGAGTCCTAGCTGCGCTAAAAAACGCCACCCTGGAAGGCTCAACCCGCGATTTCAGATCAAAATTGACCTGAGAAAGAAATTATAGCTTAAATATCAATGGTCTAGCCAGCCCTACCCCAGTTTCAGACTGGGGGTTAAGGGGTAAAAGTACTCTTGTAGACGGTCTAATGGGGCAGATTGCCTATTATTTAGGCATTACGCCTCTGCCAAAAACCCCCAAGTCGTTGATAATCAAGGCATGAATAGTGTATTTACCGCCGAAAAAGACATCCAAGGGATGCGCGAAGCTGGCCGCTTAGCCAGTGAAGTTCTTGATCATGTAGCGCCCCACATCAAGGCAGGCGTCAGCACTGGTGAGCTGGACCGCATCTGCCATGAATACATGCGTGATGTCCAAAAGACCATTCCGGCACCCTTGAACTATCAGCCGCCAGGCTACCCGCCCTTTCCAGCGTCCATCTGCACCTCGGTGAATGATGTGATCTGTCACGGCATTCCTGGTGAGAAAATTCTGAAAACAGGTGATGTCGTTAATCTCGATATCACCGTAATTACGCCAGACGGCTACTACGGCGATACCAGCCGTATGTTTATGGTGGGCGAAGTATCTGTGCTCGCAAAGCGTCTGACTCAAATTACCTTTGAGTGTATGTGGCTCGGCATTGCGCAAGTCAAGCCCGGTGCATCACTAGGTGATATTGGCCACGTGATTCAAACCCATGCTGAAAATGCAGGCTACTCCGTAGTACGTGAATATTGTGGCCACGGTATTGGCAAAGTCTTTCATCAAGATCCGCAAATTCTTCACTATGGACGTCCCGGTACCGGTGAAAAACTTAAAGAGGGAATGACCTTCACGATTGAGCCAATGATTAACGCTGGCAAACGTGACATTCGCACTATGCCGGATCAATGGACTGTAAAGACTAAAGATCGTAGCTTGTCTGCTCAGTGGGAGCACACACTTTTGGTAACCGCCACTGGCGTAGAAGTGCTCACCTGGTCGGAAGGAAGTAATCCGATACCGGATTGCGTTAAAGGTCTTTCGTTTAGATCAAGCCAAGCTACCGCTTAACCATCTGAAGCTTAATGAGTCAATCCCTCTCAGGCTCCAAGCCTATTGTAGATATTGCTAGCTTACGAGCTGCACGTGAGTTGGCTTATGTGGATTTTCGTGAGCATCAAGTTGTTGGCAGACTGACGAAGCAACTGAGTAAGCTCAGCGATGAGTTACTGATGAGTTTGTGGAGCTCTTGCGACCTGAACTCAGATGCCGCCTTAGTGGCAGTGGGCGGGTTTGGTCGAGGGGCACTCTTTCCTTATTCTGATATTGATATTTTGATTCTGCTGCCAGCGGATAAGCAATACTTTGAAGAAGTTCTAGCAGGCAAGATTGAAAAGTTTGTAGCGCAATGCTGGGATACCGGCTTAGAGATTGGTTCCTCCGTTAGAACGGTGGCTGAGTGCGTTTCCGAAGCAGAGCAAGACATTACCGTGCGCACCTCCCTACTGGAATCACGACTGATCTGCGGCAAGAAGTCACTCTTCAAAGAATTTGAAGCTACTTACGAGAAGACTTTGGATCCAAAGTCGTTTTTTCAGGCTAAGTTAGCAGAGCAAATACAGCGTCACTACAAATATCAAGATACGCCCTATTCACTAGAGCCAAACTGCAAAGAAAGCCCTGGCGGATTACGTGATTTGCAGGTGATTACTTGGGTGAGCAAAGCAGCGCATTTAGGTGGCACTTTTAAAGATCTCAGTCTGGCAGGCCTGGTTACTCAACGTGAGTTAACCGAACTCAATCGCAATCAACGATTTTTAGAAACCCTGCGCGCAAACTTACATCTACTTGCCGGACGCAGGCAAGATGTCCTGGCATTTGACCTGCAAACGGCTCTGGCTGCCGCCATGGGAATTAAAGAAGAATCTTCAAGGCTGGCCAGCGAAGCCATCATGCGTCGCTACTATTGGGCTGCCAAAGCGGTAAGTCAATTAAACGATGTCCTATTACAAAATATTGAAGCGCTACTCTTTCCTCAAGAATCTAAAACGACGCATGCCATTGCTGGAGAGGGCAATGAAAATTTTATTGAGCGTCAAGGCGTCCTAGATATTACTGACCCTCAGTTGTTTCAGAAACATCCAGAGCAGATTCTGCGCACCTTCTTGGTTTTTGCACAAACAGCTAACGTCAAAAGTTTGTCCGCAACTATTTTTAGAGCTTTATATAACGCACGCCAAAAAATGGATAGCAAATGGCGCAAAGATCCCGTTAATCGGGCGCTCTTCATTGAAATACTTAAACAGCCAGAAGGCGTTAGTCGCGCATTCCAGCTCATGAATCGCTCAAGCGTATTGGGGCGTTACTTACCCGCCTTCAGAAAAATTGTTGGCCAGATGCAGCATGACTTATTTCATGTGTATACGGTTGATCAGCACATCTTGATGGTTCTGCGCAATATTCGCCGCTTTATGGTGATTGAGCATACCCATGAATTTCCATTCTGCAGCAGCCTCATAGCTCATTTTGAAAAGCCTTGGCTATTAGTTATTGCCGCTCTTTTCCATGATATTGCCAAAGGACGTGGTGGTGACCACTCTGAACTTGGCAAAGCGGACATACGCAAGTTTGCCAAGGATCACGGCCTAGGTAAGAGGGATACAGAGCTTTTAATCTGGTTGGTAGCAGAACATCTAAACATGAGCCAAGTAGCTCAGAAGCAAGACATTACCGACCCAGAAGTCGTGCAAGCTTTTGCTAAAAAGGTGGGCGATGAGCGCCATCTCACTGCTCTCTACCTACTCACCGTTGCTGATGTACGCGGTACCAGCCCTAAAGTGTGGAATGCCTGGAAAGGCAAGTTGCTAGAGGATCTCTATCGCGTCACTCTGCGTGTACTCGGTGGTGCGAAGCCAGACGCCTCTTCAGAGCTCGCACAGCATCAAGAAGAATCACGCACTAAGTTACGACTTTATGGCATTGAGGATGATGCCTACGATAATCTGTGGAAGAAATTAGATGTCGCATTTTTCTTGCGACAAGATGCTGCTGATATTGCCTGGCTCACACGCCATCTATTTAATAAGGTGGATAGTGATACTCCGGTAGTTCGAGCTCGCCTTTCCCCTGTCGGTGAAGGCCTGCAGATTGCGGTGTACGTCAAAGACCAGGAAGACTTATTTGCCAGAATTTGCGCCTACTTTGAGCGTCATGGATTCTCCATTTGGGATGCGCGCATTCATACGACAAGACATGGCTATGCATTGGATACCTTCCAGATCTCCGGCAGTAATTTGGTGGATGAAGGTGGTAGCTATCGAGACCTTATTCAGCTGGTGGAGTACGAACTTACGGCCGCACTACAACATAACGATCCCCTGCCCTCACCCAGCATGGGTCGCCTCTCAAGGCAATCTCGCACCTTCCCTATTCAGCCACGAGTACATATGACTCCGGATGAGCGTGGTCATTACTATGCCCTCTCCCTCTCAGCAAGTGACCGGACAGGACTTCTCTATGCAATCTCCAGAGTATTAGCAAAACACCAGGTTTCATTACATACCGCTCGCATCAATACTTTGGGCGAACGAGTAGAAGACGTATTCCTCTTGGATGCCGCCAATCTGAGTAAAAATCCTAAGCTACAGATCTTGCTAGAGACAGATTTATTAGAGGCGCTCGGGACCTAAGTTCGAGACTGTAGTTTTTGCAAAATCCGCTAGATTTTCCAAGCTAACTCACTTTGAATCAGCTTTTTGATGCTTTTCTCACACAAAGAACGAACGCGTTGGCGCTCGGCCTTGAGCCAGCCAAGAGCAAATAGTAGGGTTGGATCGCCCTCAGTCAAACCTTCAATTCGACTAATGGATACACAAATATCATTAAACAAGCCAAAATGATCAAGCGTGCTTGAGATGGATTTAAAGAATTTACGATATTGATTTTTATCGCAGTAGTCCCTAAAAAACTCAAGCGAGTAACGCATGAATTTCATTTTTTTTCGTAAAGTATGAATTTCTTCGTCCTCTAATACAGCAAATCTCGGCACTCGATCAACTACAAAATGAAAAGTGTTATTTAACAACTTCACTGCAGTCTTTTTAATCGCGGCGGAATTCTCTTGAGCGTCTTTGCCTTCTACAGCCTCAACAATTGGAGGAGTCCCAAGAGACATCAACTCAATCAATAAAAGCTGGAACTCAGCATTTCGAGTGATATGAGATGGATTGGGCAAATCCTGAATGGCACTCAGCTTGATCTCCGGCCCACCGAGAGATAGGAGCACAGGATTCAAGGTGCCAGTCAGGTAATCACTATCCCGATACTGACCAAGTGCATCAAAAGTCTTTTTAAAAACCTCCAGACCTTCTTCGCCAATAAAAATATTGTGTCTTGCCAAATACTTGAATAGAACCTTTAAGCGCCTTAGCCCGACCCGTAACTGGTGAAGATATTCGGAGGGGTTAAGGGCTTCAGAATTTAGGACGCTTTGATTTGGTAATACCTGACTCAAGCAGGAGTGAATCAACAAATTGATAGCTGCCATATCACCGTGAATCTTTTTAAGGGAGACAGACTTAGCTCGCACCGGAGGGCTTGCCTGGAGATTGCGTGCCAATAAGTAACCGTGCTCAGACTTGCTTCGCGTATCAATGTAGGCCTTATACCGCTTGATAATATTTTGTGCGTGAAGGAGGACGTTACTAGAGGGCCCTTCTTTTAATTCAATCTCCAATTCCTGAACGACGGTCTTAGTCATGCCAGTGGGCTGATTTACCTGAATGAACCCCAAATCCAAAGCGTACTCAACCAAGCCTTGACGGGTTCTTACCAAGGCTTTTCGTCTCCATATATCCGTCTGATAAGAAGCCTGAAGATCTTTAGTTTGCAATTTAGAGAGGCGCTTCTTTAAAAGATGACCAGCCTCGTGAGATTGGTGAAGCCCTATATCCCAATGGGGAATCGCACTACCCACCACACTCAAAGTAACATTGTGCTCAAGCCGTTCAAGTGGGTTGGATGTAGAAACCTTTAGGGTCTGAATCCATTGCCTGCCTTCTTTTCGCAAGCGAAAGGCGACCCCTGCCTTAGTCAGTAAAAAATCAGGAGTATCAATATAGATAGCTTGTAAATGCTGCCTGCGAATACCCCCCTTCGAAATAATAAACTTTTCAATAGCCTGAAGCTTATCGCTGGGAAAGAGAAACTTTATTTCGAATTCACTGCTGTTAGTGGGCATTATTTAATTAAGAGTATGTAATGAGGGTGCTGTCTAAGAAGTTTGTTTAATTTAAAAAGCTAAATTTTGATGTCCTGTTTGTGAAAATATCATGCCACTCTTTAAAATCAAATGAAAACTTAATTAAAGAAGATGTCGACAATGAGATAGGCTCACCTGCTAAATAGGATGCCAAACTCATCAAACTAGGATTGTGCCCCACGATCATTAACTTATCGATCTTTTTTGAAACCGAAGAAATGACTTTTAATAAGTTCATTGCCTCAGCATCGTATAGCGCATCGTTAACCACTAAATGCGAATGCGAAATTTTTAATCCCTTTAAAATAATTTGCGCTGTAGTGATTGTGCGAACTGATGGGCTTGTAATGATTAATTCAATATCAAGGCCTTTTTTTGACAGCTTGCTAGCGAGCTTACTAATATCCTTAACCCCTTTATCAGATAGAGGTCTATCTTTATCCGGAATCAAAATTCCCCCAGTAACTGCTTTTGCGTGACGTAAGAGAAATAAAGATTTTGAGCCCATTTTCTAATTGTCCGCTCAATATACGATCGATACTCTAAACCTCAAAGATGAACCTACCGAGTTTAGGCCCACTTCATTTTTCTTTCTTTTCTTTGCCTATTTTTTCCAACTTACCATCTCCATAGGTGCACCAATACCTAATATCGTCGCCTAAATTATCTATCTCTTTTCTAGATAACTCTCTGTACTCCATTAGATTGAGCATCCCAGTTTTTTTTAGCTTCTTGAGGATATCGTTATATAGACTCATATATTACTCACTTTATTTTTCACAACTCTATTATCACTTAGTTCAAGTGTATGCTTGGCAATTACCCGCTCTTCATCTGTATGGATTTTTAAACATAAAACCCTTGAGGAATCCGATGAAATAATGACTTCACCATCGAGATTTCTGGCCTCGTCTAAATCAATGCCAATCCAAGCCATCTCCCTTAAAACTCTACCCCGAATCACAGCAGAATTCTCTCCAATGCCGCCAGTGAAGACCACCACATCCAAACCGGCCATCAGCGCAGTTAATGCGCCAATCTCTCGCTTGACCTCTTTGACGTAATAATCAATAGCCTCTTTTGCTTCTGGAAGATCACAATTTTCTAGTATGCGCATATCATTCGAAAGCCCACCCGATAGTCCTTTTAAACCAGACTCTTGATATAAAACTCGCGCAATCTCAGTGGCATCCATACCTTCATGCTGCATCATGTAAAGCAATACACCAGGATCTATTTCCCCACAGCGGGTACCCATTGGCAGCCCATCTAAAGATGAAAAACCCATGGTGGATGCAACGGAGTCGCCATGATGTAAAGCCGTCATAGATGCGCCGTTACCCAAATGCGCAATGATCACTTTTTTTCTGGCATCCTTCGGAAACAGATGAATTAAACGGTCGGTAATGTATTCGTAAGAGAGCCCGTGGAAACCGTAACGACAGACTCCTTGCTCATAGAAATATCGTGGAATTGCATAACAATCATCTACAAACTTATGAGTGCGATGAAAGGCAGTATCAAAGCAAGCAATTTGCGGAATTCCACCGAAACTCTCTTGCGTGGCCCTGATGCCCGCGAGATTATGGGGCTCATGTAGAGGTGCAAGCACCATCAGCGCATCCAAGTCCTTCATTACTGCATCCGTAATTAAAGTGGGTGCACTATATTTTTGGCCACCATGAACAACACGATGCCCCACTGCAATCACGTCAACATCTTTTGCAAACTGATGTAACCAGTCAATCAAGAAAGATAGGGCCTCACGATGATTCTGTGGTCGAGAGCCATTTGGCAAAATAATGGTTTCGTCAGTATTTTTGGAAGCCAACTTCACCTTAATGCGAGCTTCACCACCAATTCCATCGATCTGACCGGCAATGATTTGATTGAGCTGGGGAACTAGAAATAAGGAAAACTTAATGGATGAGGAGCCAGCATTGATGGTAAGAATTGCTTGGCTATGTAAACCTGCATGAGTATCCATGATGAACAGCCTTAAACTTTGGCGTTACTCAAGCTAAAACTTGAATATCCATTTAGCTGAAACGCATGATAAAGCTGTGCCAAAGCACAAGACGCCAATCTAGCGAGTTCGTTATCAGCGCGACTGGTCAACATGATCGGTACTTGAGCACCCAAAACTAGGCCGGCAGGTTGCGCATGCGATATAAAAGTTAACTCTTTAGCCAACATATTTCCGGCCTCTAGGTTGGGGACAACCAATATTTGTGCCTTGCCGGCTACTGGTGAGGTAAGGTGCTTTGTTTTGGCTGCACCAACATCAATAGCATTGTCCATTGCCAAAGGTCCATCAACCAAGCCTCCAGTAATTTGACCGCGATCTGCCATTTTGGCCAAGATCGCAGCATCCATTGAGGATGGGATATTAAAGCTAACTGTTTCAACAGCAGAGAGCACTGCCACGTATGGAAAAACTATGCCACACGCTCTAGCCAGTTCAATCGCATTTTGAATGATGTCCACTTTAGTAGGCAAATCCGGGGCAATATTAATGGCAGCATCCGTAATAAATAGAGGCAGCTCTAAGCTTGCAACATTCAAAACAAATACATGGGAGATGCGCCTCAAGGTTCTTAACCCCCCCTCTTTTTTAACCACCTGGGAGAGCAGTTCATCTGAATGGAGGTTACCTTTCATGATCGCCGTTACTTTTTGCTGATGCACTAACTCAACAGCTTTAGCAGCAGCTAGCTTATGATCGGCAATATCAATTAGCTCAATACTCGAGATATCTAATTGAGCTTCTTCGGCTGCACTTTGAATTTTTTGTCGTGATCCGATTAAAATCGGTTTAATTAAACCCTCTGTCATTGCTAAAAATGCTCCCGCTAATGACATAGCATCATCAGGACAAACGACTGCTGTGGGCATCGGATCAAGTTTTTTAGCCTCAGCAATGAGTCGATCGAAATGATCGTACTCACCCATGAGCAAAGCCGGCAGCTCATTAGGCCCGAGATACACATTCTCCAATGGAGCATCAACAATGGCCGTTCCAGATGCTATGCAGACTCCATTAATATCTGAAACGGTAGTTTGAAATACAGCACCGGGACTTTCCCGCTTTTCGATAAGAGTCACGGCAATCTTCAAAAGATCACCAACGTGTGCCCTTCCCATAAATTCAAAATTCTGTGAGCGGTATAAGGTCCCTGGCCCAGGAAGGATATTACCCAAAACGCTGGAAATAAGGGATCCGATCCAGATAGATGGCGCAACAACTGATGTACTTCCTTCATTTTGAACATCAAGATGGGGAATGTTCAGCGGATTCATATTACCTGAGGCATGGGCAAACAAGAATAGGTCTCGAGCAGTTACACGTTTCTCAATAGAGGCTTGATCCCCTATCTTCAGCTCATGCCAAGTCCGATTCTTCAAGCCATTCACAGGTGCATTCATGATTAATCGGCCCTAGAATCGAACTCTTCAATAGCCACTGCATCCTTCAGGGGCGCTTCATCAGCAAGAGCCTTCTGATGATGTAGCAGATCTTCAATTTGCCCGTACATTTTTAAAGCAAATGGGTGCATGGTATCGCGAGGTCCCGCAATATCCATCACTAGCTTTAAGGCCTTCTTCTGGCTATCGGCTGATTTAAGCAAAATTGGAAGAGAATCAATCGCTAATTTAGGCTCCAAGTCAACAATCAAGGCTTGTTGGTGAACAATCTTGACAATATCTTCATGATCCATATCTGGGAATAATTTTGAATGCCCCAAGGCAATCAACTCACGCTCTAATCGTGTTCTACGAACATATCCACGTGCTTCATTTAATAAATGCAGGATACGAACAACGCCTTCAGCCAGTCCACCCCGATCTACATTAGCCAATGCCTTAAGCACTTCAGGTAATTGACGCACATCGACCATTGAGTGTTTTGGCAAGCCAGAATCTTTAGGGCTGATGATGGCTTTGATCAAAGGCGATGTATAGATAGAAAAGAAGCTAGTTTCTGTCATGGAATCGCGCATGCTTCGATACATGTTGAGCTGAGTCTCGATTAATTCGCTACCAACCTTCTCAGCCATGATGAAAGGATTATCTTTGCTAGCGGGTTTTCTATCTTGGGTAATGGTTTCCACGGCCCTATCTAACATCGGCATTATCGGATTCTTATCAGAGAAGATAACCCGTTGCGTTCTCAGTGGATGAGATTCACGTATCAAGACCGCAGTTTCAGGAGTCGACATATTTTGAATCGCAGGACGGACAAAACGGTCGTATATTGCAGTGTTGATATTGGACATCTGAGCTACTTCAGTAAATAACTCCTCATCATCTCTACCATCACCTAGAGCTAAGATATCACCCATTCCACGCGGCTCAAACCGAATATGTACGCGGTCTTCTTCATCATCTAGCTTCATTTCATAAAGCCCAGGTGATAAGGCTTCAATCGCCCGCACGGTATCCGTAATCGCCACGTGTTCACGACCAGCCACTTCGCTGGAGACAAAAATGCCTAGATGTCCAATTGTGTCATGCAGCATGTACACAATTCGCTGACCTCGAGCTTTGATCTCTTCTACGCTGGCGTATAAGTCAGGAATCCAATTTAATGCCTGTTGTGGCGGCGTAATATTGTCGCCATGAGATGCAAAGACAATGATTGGTGATTTAATCACTTTGAGATCGACTCGCTCCATCCCCAGGATAGCCTCACCCGTCGCCAATTTATTGCCAATAAATAAATTATCGAGAATCCAACGCATTTCAGCTTCAGTCATACAGCAATAGCCACCCCACCACTTTTCAAAATCCAGGAATCGTTGAGCTTCAGTATCAACATTGGAATATAAGTTGTAATATTTTCCAAAGAAACTATTGCCTGGGTTTAAGGTCTCAAAACTGGCCACTAAGTTTGCGCCATCAAACAAGCCATTTCCCATATCCGCTAGCATTAAGGCAGACATTGCACCACCCCGCATACCGCCGGTATAACGCATGGGGTTATCTCCAACCTTACCTGCCCAATAAGACATTGGGGAGCCATTAAGCACAATTGGGCCCATCAGATCCGGAACTGCCGCTGCCAACAACATAGCGGCCCAACCGCCCTGACAATTCCCAACCACAATTGGTTTTGGTGAATGGGGATGTTGTTCAACAATATGTTTTAAGAATACGATTTCAGCATCACGCACATCAACAATCGTTTGAGTGGGCTCTGGCATTGGTCTAAATGCAACAAAGTACACTTGGTGACCATCTGCAAAAGCCTCACCCACTTGACTGTCAGGTTTAAAACCGCCAATACCTGCCCCATGACCAGCGCGTGGGTCAATAATCATGACTGGAGCGCGCTTCTCATCGATCACAACACCTTTTGGTGGTGCGACCTTAAGCAATAAGTAATTCACAGGAGTGCTTAAGTTTTTCCCATCAATAATGACTTCGTATCCAAAATCTAAAACTGGGGGCATGCCCGATTCAACATGCTCCAGATATACATTGCCACGCTTACGCAGAGTTTCAAAAACCATCGCACTACGCTGGGTAGAGTCGGTTACATATTCCTGCCACATGCCCCATAGAGCACCTGGCTCTGAAGTCATTAGTGCGGCGGCTTTTTCTTTGGTTTTTTCTAGTAGCTTTTCAAGCTTATTAGATTCAGAGAGCATAATCCCTTGAAGCTTTTCATTATGTATTGAACTTAATTCTGAAATCTTATGTAAGGATTGCTTTTGTCCTTTACGAGATAATTCAGCAGCATGCATATTCTTTTGGAGAATATTTTTATAAGAATTCATAGGACTGTATTGGCTAAAATCAAACATTGCTGCCTCTCGCTGGATCGAAACTTCGTAGTTGGCCTATTACTCTAGGTTTAAAACATGTCAAATTCATGTAGCCGTTGTAACCATTGGATTTAGGTGAGCCACATAAGCAGTCTGATTTATGGCAATGTATATCTTGGCATCGTCTTCATCAGTGTGTAATTCGTAGCCTAGATGACGCATTAACACCAACATATCGTGGTTTTCTTTAATGACATAACCATAAATTTCAGATAAACCATTGAGCTTGGCGCAATCTAAAATCCCTTGCATTAAATGGGAGCCAATTCCTTCGTGATGGTAATCATCACTTACCGATAAAGAAAATTCGCCCCTAGTACTATTAACGTCACGAACATACCGAGAAATACCCACTAAGCTTTCTGGATCGTTGCTATTTTTTTTGATATAGGCGGCTAAAGCAAAATCGTCAGATGTAGAGGAGCTAATGATTTGCTCTAACAAAGTTTCTGGCAGAGTGGACATTGCATGCGCGTATCTAAAATATCGGCTTTGTGAGGATAAGTGCTGGAATAGGTCTAGCAC
Source organism: Polynucleobacter aenigmaticus (assembly GCF_002206635.1). Lineage (GTDB taxonomy): Bacteria > Pseudomonadota > Gammaproteobacteria > Burkholderiales > Burkholderiaceae > Polynucleobacter > Polynucleobacter aenigmaticus. Next base: position 87,410 of record NZ_NGUO01000013.1, read on the forward strand.
CGCATCGTGGTCATCCCTCGAAATAGGTCTGATCTCATACTCACCACCATGAACCAGAGACCATGTCTTAATAAAGCTTGATTGAAGCGCGTTGATACTAGCTATTGCGTCCATTATCTTTAATCCCCCGCCAAATTCATTTCGTGAATATCCTCTGAAATAATCAGGGGCGTACCGGTTGCTGCGATAACTTCATCCACTGTTACACCTGGAGCCAACTCTCTTAATACCAAGCCCTCAGGCGTTGGCTCTATGACTGCTAAGTCAGTCACAATTAAACTTACCGGTCGTGTGGCTGTAAGAGGCAAGGTGCATTCTTGAACAATTTTGTGTATACCCTTCGCGGTATGCTGCATAGCGACAATCACTTTTTTGGCGCCTGAAACCAAGTCCATGGCACCACCCATTCCAGGAGCCATCTTGCCGGGAATCATCCAATTAGCCAATCTTCCTTGAGCATCTACTTGCAGACCACCCAATACAGTCATATCCAAATGCCCCCCACGGATCAGCCCGAATGAGAAGACAGAGTCAATTCTTGCGGCACCGGGTATCGCCATCACGGGAGTGCCCCCAGCATCAGTTAAATCATCATCCTCCATGCCCTCAGGAGGACGTGCTCCAAGACCAATGAGACCATTTTCTGATTGACAAAAAAACAGTCATATTTTTAGGTAGGTAATTAGCTACTTGCGTAGGGAGTCCTATTCCTAGATTCACCAACATGCCGTCTGAAAATTCCTTGGCAACACGTCTGGCAATCACTTCATTGGGCGAAAGTGTAGTCATGATTAGTTGCTTTCCTAGTGGTGCTTGTGCGGCATTGATATAAGCTCGGTCACAATCGCACCCGGCGTGATGACATCATTTGGAGAAATCATGCCAATAGGAACGATTTCATTGGCCTCGCATAACACTACTTTGGCAGCCATTGCCATGACTGGGTTGAAATTGGTCGCAGTGAGTTGATAGGCTAAATTACCAAGATAGTCAGCTTGATGCGCATGGATGAGTGCAAAATCTGCAAAGATGGGCAGTTCTAATAGCCAATCTTCACCATCAATATTGATGACTCGTTTACCCTCTTCAACTAGTGTGCCGATTCCGGTCTGGACCAATACGCCACCCAAACCAAATCCTGCTGCACGTATACGTTCCGCCAAATTGCCTTGAGGCACTAAATCAACGGTTATGTCTTTGCTAAACATTTTGGCCTGGGTTTCTGGATTCAAACCGATGTGACTGGCAATGACGTGCTTAACTTGACCGGTAGAAATCAGTTTTCCAATGCCATAGTTAGGCTTACCAGTATCGTTTGCAATAATGGTTAAGTTTGATGTGCCAGCCGCTACTAAAGCGTCGATCATGCGATGGGGCGAGCCGATGCCCATAAAGCCACCAATCATTAAAGAGGCGCCATTAGGAATGAGCGCAATCGCTGCTTCAACTGAAATTGCTTTTTTCATAATGAATTAATACTCCTCTGCATGGTGATGACCAAGATTGAGTCTTTGAAAAATATCTTCTTCTAGGGGGCTCTTTCCATCAGGAACACCATGCTCCGCTCTTAATTGATGTATGTGGCCTCTCAGCAAGATGAGACCTTTTAAGGTGGCTAACTTATAGAAATGCTCATGATCATCCGGTAGATTTTTTTCTAAGAGTTCATCAACAACATCAACTCGCTCGAGATCTACATTTAAAAAGTAAGCCAACCTCACTATCTCCTTATTAAGCTCATGAATATCCTCATTTAAGCGAATATCTTCCAATGCACTTTCTGGAAGCATGGCTATGCGACCGCATGGCAACCGCCATCTACATAAATCGTTTGCCCCGTCATACCACTAGAGCCATCGTCACATAAAAAGGCGGTTAAATTAGCAACCTCTTCCGTAGTGACTAGCCTACCTAAAGGCGCCCTCTCAATGGCATGCTTCATAAGTGCATCGAATTCTTCAATACCAGAAGCAGCACGGGTCAAGATGGGGCCCGGAGAAACAGCATGAACGCGGATCTTTTGCGGCCCTAATTCCAATGCCATATATCGAACCAAAGATTCCAATGCCGCTTTTACTGGACCCATTAAACCGTAATGAGGAACCGCTTCGTCAGCACCGATGTAAGTCATTGTTACCATGCTGCCCCCATCCTTCATATAGGGAAGGCATAAGTGGGCAATCTCTGCAAATGAATGACAGGAAACTGCCATAGCCCTAGAAAATCCTGCGCTAGAGCTATCAATCACTTTGCCATGCAGATCCTCTAAAGGAGCCCACGCAATGGAGTGGACGATAAAATCAAATTTGCCAAAACGTGTCGCCGCATCATCAATAAAAGTTTTTAACTGCTCAAGGTCTTCCACATTGCAAGACTGAACGGGGATATCAAGTACCAATAATCCCGGGGAAACAATGTCATAGGCTTTTTGGTTAAGGCATGAAGCCATTACTGAGGCACCCTCTTCGCCAAGCTTCTTGGCTACGGCATATGCGATGCTCTTGTCATTGGCTACGCCAAAAACAATTCCTTTTTTACCTTTAAGCATCTTCATTTCCCGATAAATTACTGACGGTTCATGTTGCTTGTGCAATATGACAATATGAAGGCTGAGCAGACTAATCCAGTATGCTAATTTGATCCAAATCAAATGCCCCAGTCATTTCTAACTGGGGTTATAGACCCAAAGCGGGCAAATAATACTAAAGCGAATTACTTTTTAGCCGATGCACGCTTAGCGGCAGGTTTTTCGACGGCAACATCCGCTTCAGTAACCTGATGAATTGCACGGTCCGCGCTGTCAATTGCATTATTTACTAACTTGCGGCCCTCTTTAAATGCTTTGCTCCCTGCATCAGAAATATCACGCACGACTTTCGCCAATTTATCGCCGCCAACAGGCATCTTCTGCTCAGCGTCATCGAGCCAGTCAGATAATGAATCTCGCGCCTTATCCAAATGCTTTTCAGCTTTTTCTGCAACATCATTACTCAAGTTATTCAGTAGAATTTTGGCTTTCTTATGGTAAACAACCATTCTTTCCCTGGCTTCTACAGCAGCACTCTTTTGCAGCTCTTCTAATTTCTTTAAATCATTCTGGGCAGCGCTCTTAGCCAAATCCATTGCATGTGTCATATGAATGCGTAACTCTTCGGCATGGTATTCACCCAACTGCTTTGCCGTATCCAGTAATTGATGTGAGAGCGAAAACAGCTCTTCTACTTTTTGCTTGTTCCATTCATGCATATCGATCTTTTTCATTTACTGCTCCTTATATTGAGGGCCAATAGATTCATCTAATACAACAACAATTTGATTCAATATAAGATTGTTATATGACAGTTTTGTCACAATACTATTATTTATTATGTCCTGGGCCCACATCCATTGATCACAACAAGGGAATTGGAGGCATTACAAAAAGGTAGATTTTTTACAGCCTGAATTTGATTCAAGTCGCTGTTGTGCTGCGCGCTCAGCCATCAACTCAAAGCGCTTATTGGTATTATTTTCTAAAAAATGCTTAATCAAAAACAGTGGAATGACCGTTTCTAGCTCAAAAGTAGCGTGGTGCTTGAAGCGGGTACCATTTTTCTCAGGCTCAAGCACCCAACTTCCTTTATAGGCTTTGGCATCCCCTTCAAGCTGAGTAAAGTCAAGGCGCCTATCTGACACCTCAGAAAACTCTAAAATTGAGCGCAGATTAATAGGAAAAAATAAGACTCGCTCCTCTACGATTCTCTCAACTTGAACCTTGTTACCAACGCGATCAATGACCTTGGATTCTCTGATGCCTGGAATATTCCTAGCCCCTTCGTAGTCAGTCAAAAAAGCATAGGCCTCACACTCGTTCACCGGCACTAGATAACTTGCCTGTACTTGAAAACCAGCACCAGATCTACCTACAAACACTTTTAAATCATAAGGAGCAATCTCAGCTGCGGCGCAGTTAGCCCAAAAGGCTGTTAGCAGTAGTGCGTAAATAATCCCTTTAGTAAATATAGCCATCAAAACCCAATATTTTTTAGCGTGAATTTCATTCTGAATGCCAATTATGACTATTTGAGGGCATTCCGATGCGCAAAAGCATCACTCGCACTTTGTGCTTCAAGCAAAAACTAGAGTGGACCCGCATTTACAGCATCTTTAAATGCAGAGCCCGCCTTAAACTTAACTACCCTACTGGCCTGAATCAGTACCGCGGCACCGTTAACAGGGTTTCGACCTATTCTGGCACTACGCTCACTCGGTACAAATGACCCCAACCCAATTATCCGAACGACATCATCACTAGAAACGGCATGTATGACGCGACTGATAAGAGAATTTAAAACTTGCTCAGCGGCAAGCGTGGAAATGTCTGCTCCTGCCGCAATATGTTCGATTAATTCAACTTTATTCATTTTCATACTCATCAATTAATTCAACTATGAAGAAAATTAACATGAGTAAATGACAAATAAGTATTTTTTACATCACTCAATTGTCACAAATTAATGCAAAAATGCGCAAATACCCAAGCTCCAAAAAATGAAGGAGTTTCCAGATGCAATACCAGATCATCCCTCTTGAAATTGGCTCCATTGTCGATAGAGAAATCTTCCAAAATGGCGACATGGAAATTAAGTGTGGCCTGGTTTGGAAACTGGGCTCGGTAGTCACTAATTACAAGCCTAGTTTTATCAAGAATTATGATCCCGATATTGGAATCTGTATTGCAGACATTAAAGGCGCCAACATTAGCGAAACCTACAATGGTGAAAAGGTAATCTATTTTTCACAAACGGTGCCCGAGGCAATGGAAGAAGAGCTCACCGACATCTTCTACGGAATCTCAAGAAAATTCTCCGGCCCCTATCAAAATATTTTTCAAGATTTAGAGTGGGAATTGATTCGCTCAGAATCTTTTATCTTTGGACAGTTAGACATTAAAGAAATAAAAGATCCCTATTTATCTTACAAGTAATTGACCACTTGCATTTTGCATCTGGTCAATTCCAGATTCAGCCGCCGAGAAGAAGGTGCTTGAAGGTAAGCAAAAAGTGTGCTCCAACATCAGAAAAATATTAGCTGAATTAAAAAATGGCTTATACCGGCTAGAGCGCTTGCCTAAGGACTGAAAAGCCATACCACCCATGGTTCATACGCCCATCTCAGATTGAATGTAACCACAAACTAGCAGATTAAATGGTGCCGGATGACCTGAGCCTGCAACCTCAAACGTACTTAGTTTGGGAATAATGCTTTTAGCCTCCTCAACACGCTGCTGGGTACATATTTTGGATTGCCCTCCGTAGATCAGCCCCACTTTACCCTTGTAACTCTCTAACGCTTCGTGGAAATTCATACCCCAGACATCCGCACGGTAAGAAAGATCAAAATGACCCGCAAGTTGTACATCCGAAATGGCTCTTTCATCAACCTTGAGATCCTCAGCTAGTTGTCGCACCTCTCGAAAACCAAGTTCATTTTTCATGGATTTATATAGCGAGTAGAGAGATGTCCAATTCACAGTCAAGGCAATGTCGTTGAGGATGATTTCGTAAATTTTTTTACCGAATATTTGCGTTAAGTACATCGCCAAGACTCCGCCCATACTGGTTCCCAGTATCGTCAGTTTCGGCTGCACCTTATCACTGGTCAAGATAATTCCACGAATCAACTGGCTAATATCGGAAAGGTATGAGGACATCTTATATACATCAATATCATCGAGATTATCCGACTCACCCCTCCCCGAAAGGTCAATGCTAATGATTTTGCAATTTTGAAATTTCAAAAAATAAGCATGAATAACTAAAAATGTTTTTTTCGTTTCTAGCAGCCCCGGTAAACACAACAAGATATTTTCTGCATCCATATCACCCGATATGGTGTATGCGATCCTTCGTGATTTATCACCATCAGGAATCTCAAAATATCGCGTCTCTGGCGCGGTACTTGACACTCCCTTAACTACTATATTTCTTTTTCTTGGAACGTCATCGGCAGGCACTAAAGTTTGGGGCGATTCCAAGGGCGCAACGTAGTGATCTTCATTACTAGAGGTCAAGCCTACTTGATCGCTCACACCAGAAGACTGGTGTTGCTCGAACAAATCAGCCTTAAGACGGCGTAACAGATCAACAATAATTCTTTTCATTCGGCAATATCTATCCATAATTATGGTGGGCTATAGCCCCACTCTAGTTACTGTACAGGGTCTTAATGACAGAAATAATTAAAATGCACCAGATTGTGAAATGGCTCGATCAAGCGATTTTTGAGAGATTGATACTATTGGGCACTAATAAATACCGTTACTTCAACAACTCCAGGAGGGCAACTTCATCAATGACGGGCACACCCAGCTCTTCTGCCTTAGTAAGCTTACTTCCAGCATCTGCTCCCGCTACGACATAGTCGGTCTTCTTGGAGACCGAGCCAGCGACTTTGGCGCCTGCTTTTTCAAGCAAGTCCTTAGCTTCATCGCGAGTCATCGTTGGGAAAGTGCCTGTGAGCACAAAAGTTTTTCCAGCAACTGCTGCACTGATGATTTTTTCCTCAACGGTGAGCTGCATTCCTGAGGCGAGTAGCTGTTCAATTACTTCTCGGTTATGCGCCTCTTCCATAAAGCTGGTGATAGAGCTGGCAACTACTGGGCCAACATCCTTTACGGTCAGTAAGTTTTCAAGACTGGCATCCATCAATGCATGCATTGATTGGTAATGATTGGCCAGATCTTTTGCAGTGGTTTCACCAACATGACGAATACCTAAAGCAAAGATAAATCTGGCTAAGGTGGTATTTCTGGATTGGTTAATTGCCTGGATCAAGTTATCCGCTGACTTCTCACCCATACGCTCAAGGTTAGCCAATGCAGCAAATCCTAGGCGGTAGAGATCGGCAGGTGTTCTGACTAAATTGTGATCGACCAACTGATCAACAATTTTCTCTCCTAAACCCTCGATGTCCAATGCCCTTCTATGGGCAAAATGAATTAATGCCTGCTTGCGTTGCGCGCCACAAAATAAGCCACCGCTACATCGTGCTATCGCCTCATCCGCTAAACGCTCAATATGAGAATCGCATACGGGACAGCGAATGGGCATGACAAATTCTGTTGCATCTACTGGTCTACGCTCTTTGACTACAGAAACCACTTCCGGGATCACATCTCCAGCCCTTCTAACTGAAACGGTATCGCCAATCCGCACATCCTTGCGCTTGACCTCATCCTCATTATGCAAAGTGGCGTTGGTGACGGTGACGCCACCTACCTCTACTGGTGCCAACCTAGCAACAGGAGTAATAGCGCCAGTGCGACCTACTTGCACATCAATACCGAGCACTGTAGTTAGGGCTTCTTGAGCTGGGAACTTATGCGCCAATGCAAAGCGTGGTGCTCTGGATACAAAGCCCAACTTAACCTGCTCGGAAAATGAGTTCACCTTGTAGACCACGCCATCGATGTCATATGGTAATGAATCTCGTTTTGCGCCAACCTCGTTATAGAAGGCCAAAATCTCATCTACCGATTTGAGAACACGGCGCTCCGCACAAACCGGTAAACCGAGTTTTACGTAGGCATCAAGGAGTTTTTCATGAGTGGCTGGTAGCCAGGATTGCGGGTCTAGGGCGCCCAGACCATAGGCAAAGAAAGACAGTGGCCTCTTAGCGGTGATCTTAGAATCTAGCTGCCTCAAACTGCCGGCGGCAGCATTACGGGGATTTGCAAACTCTTTCTCACCCAGTGCAGCCGCTGTTTCATTCATTTTCTGGAAGTCTTTGAGATACATAAAGACTTCACCACGTACCTCCAATACCGCTGGAATTTTGTCTCCAATCAGCTTTAATGGAATCGCCCGAATGGTTTTGATATTGGCAGTGACATCTTCTCCGCTAGCACCATCACCTCGAGTTGCAGCCCTGACTAAAGAACCATTCTCATAGCGAAGAGAAATTGCTAGGCCATCAAACTTGAGTTCGCCCGCATAATCAACTTGCTCGACATGCAAGCCTTCCCGGCAACGGCGATCAAAGGCAACGAGCTCTGTATCTTCAAAGGCATTATTTAAGGAAAGCATGGGTACAACATGGGTGACAGAATCAAACTCTTTTAATGCGATGCCACCTACCCTTTGCGAAAGAGAATCTGAGGTCACCCACTCAGGATGCGCAACTTCAATCTCAAGCATCTCCCGATACAGTCGGTCATATTCACTATCAGGAACTATTGGGTTATCAAGTGCATAGTAAGCGTGCTCTAAGCGTGCTAACTCGACCTGTAAGAATGCATAGCGATCCGCTAAATTTGTCGGACTAGAGGACAGCAAAGGGATTCCTTAACTAAAGAGTCTGCTAGCAGTAGAAGAGCCAGCTGGAACGCCACCCTTCTCAAGATTGGCATACAAAACATCTAGATGCTGACGAATACTAATCACAGCAGCTTCAGTCAGATTAATGCCGTTGTCGTCAACCAGACGACCATGAGCTGATTGGGCGAGCTCAATACCCTCACCTAGCATCCGCTCAAAAGCACGCTCATCACGAGACACCAAAGGCACCTCAAGCAATAAGGTGAGCTGCTTAACAGGTGCATTGAGGTCAATCTCTGCACTAGTAAAAATAAGGGTGTCATTGCTAAAGAACTCATAAGCGCGGCCATTGCGGGAAAGTCTAAAGCCTCTTTTACGCATCAAAGCATCAAAGTTGGCGCCAGGAGTTGCCTCATCAAATAGCACGTTGATACTGAGTTGAATATCACTTTCTGCAGCCATGACATCCAACTCTTTGGCGCTCTCCAGCATGGTATTAACGCTCGGCATATCAATCTGGGAGCCTAGTGTTTCTGCAAGCGCCTGTGCACGCGAACAAAAATCAGATAGCTCTAAGACACCAATCGGACCACGACGGCTGGCCAACTGAATCGCCAACTGCAACTCAGAATAGGATGCCTCTGGACGTAATGCCTCCCAATCTTCAGCAGCATCAACATCGGCATTTAAGCCTTCACACATCCAGTGCGCAGTTGAGGTGGACGGCTCATCGCCCCATAACTTCATTTCCTCCAGAATTTCAGCGCCGCTGATACCTTCATCAAATCGAAGGGTAATGACGCAGTCGATTCTTGGATCGATAGCAAAACTTTCTGGAGCAGAAACTACAGGGAGATTTATCTCACCAAAAGAAGGCTCAGACCGATCTTCGGCATCTGCAAAGCCTTGACCAAAAGAGGGTTCACGAGCGAAGCGCTCATCAAGCAAATATTCACCAGCAGCTCTTGCCTTACGACGTGCACGAGCGTATTTGAAATTAATAATGACCACTGATATCAAAATCAGCAGGCCAATTACCGCTAAAGCAAACTGCAAGTCAGACAAACCTAATGCTGCCATGATTTGCTCTAGATCCACTTAAGCGGCCTCCACCATAGATACCGCAGAAGAAATATCCACCGCCACAATACGAGAAACACCCTGCTCTTGCATGGTGACACCAATCAGTTGATGAGCGATTTCCATAGTGATCTTGTTATGCGAGATGAAAACAAACTGCGTCTTATTGGACATTTTGGCAACCATCTGCGCATAGCGCAAGGTATTTGCATCATCCAATGGCGCATCGACCTCATCGAGCAAACAGAATGGTGCTGGATTGAGGAGAAACAAGGAGAATACCAAGGCAATCGCAGTCAAGGCCTTTTCACCGCCAGACAATAAGTAGATGGAGCTGTTTTTCTTACCGGGAGGCTGAGCCATAACCTGAACACCAGCATCTAAGATCTCTTCGCCAGTCATCACCAATTCAGCATGACCACCACCAAAGAGCTCAGGAAAGAGCATGCCGAAATGGGTATTGACTTGATCGAAGGTGCCTTGTAACAGATCGCGAGTTTCCGCATCAATTTTGGCAATCGCATCCGTCAACGTCTGCATGGCTTCATTCAAATCAGCAGACTGTGAATCCAAAAACTGCTTGCGCTCACGGGAGCTTGAAAGTTCGCCTAGGGCAGCCATATTGACTGGACCTAAAGACTGAATCTCATTGCCGAGGCGCGTTACTTCAGTTTGCAAAGCGCCTACCTTGAGGTCTGGGCTAAAGTTTGCACCCAGGGCAGTTAAGTCAGCTTCTGCATCAGACAGCAAAGTTGCAAACTGCTCAAAGTTCAAACGGGCAGCTTGTTCGCGCAATTGCAAATCGACAACTTTGTCACGCATTGGCTGAAGACTACGCTCGATCTGCATCCGCACTTCATCAGCTTCACGCAACTGATGCAATAGAGCATCTTGCTCAGTACGCGCATTGGCTAAGGCTGCTTCGCGGGCACTGCGGGCCAGCAATAGCCCTTGTAATTTATCTTGCGCCTCTTCATCGCTCAGAGTTTCTAGCTCTTGTTCTGAAGTGGCCTGCTTGTCCTGAATCTCCATGATCTGAACACGAGCAGTGCTTTGATCGCGCTGTAAATCAGAAATACGTTGCTGCAAAGAGCGAGTTGCAAATGCTGCCTCTTGGGCAGACATTTCAGAAGAGCGCAAAGATTCACGCAGACGATCGCGTTCTTGTGTCGCTAGCTCGAGTTTTTCCTGGGCAACGGCTAAATTCTCTTGCAAGCCTTGCTTAGATTCCTCTGACTGAGTGAGCTCTGCTGAAGATTGCTCTTGAGTTTGGGTCAATTGCTCCATTTGCTGACGCAATTCACTTAACTCACCCTGAATTTGTTCAGCGCGTTGGCTGTACTTTTCTTCAGCTTGAGTTAACTGCATTCTTTCTACCTCAAAACCGTGCACTTCTTGCACTGCTTGTTCGGCATAAATACGGGTTTGTTCTGCAGACTGGTGAGCAGCTTGGTAATTAGCAACACATTGATCAAGCTCTCCCTGCAATTCACTCTGAATTAATTTTTGCGCACGTAATTGCTTCTCGAGACCTTCCATCTCTTGAGCACGCGCCAACATACCTGACTGCTCTGAGTCCGCTGCGTACAACTGAACACCAACACGACTGACTAAGTGGCCCTGTTGGGTAACAAAAGCACCGCCTGCGGGTAATTTTTCACGACGATGCAAAGCATCTTCCAGGCTATTGGCAATGTAGATGTTGTCCAGCCATTCTTGCAATACAGCGGCTACCCGCGGGGCGCCTGCACTTTGAACGCGAGTTAGCAAAGTAGTGAAGTCTGCCGGCACAGTAGTGTGCGCAGGAGAAATATCTTCGGTTAATAAAATTGCTAAACGGCTAGGAGGCGCATCATTAGCCAGAGCTAAAGTTTCTTGAACACTCTTGGCTGTAACGGCTGCCAAACGCTCGCGTAATACAGACTCCAAAGCAGCTTCCCAACCACTCTCCACTTTGAGCTCTTGCCACAGGCGCTTGCTCTCTTTTAAGCCTTTGCTCTCAAGCCACGGGCCAATCTTGCCCTGTGCCTGAACGCTAGCTTGCAAGGCAGTTAAAGCAGTCAGCCTTGCTTCGGTTTGTGCCAACTCTTGATTGGCAGTTTGAACCTGTTGTTGCGCAGTATTACGTGCCTCATCAGCAGCGGGTACACGTTGTTGCGCCTCGCCTGCTTTTTGTCTCGCTTCATCCACTTTGCGTTGTGCCATAGCGTGGCGATCCATCGCCGTTTGCAAGGCTTCAGGGTCCGGTCTGCGCATGCCAGCGAGCTCAGCCTCAAGGCGAGTATCTCGCCCTTTGAGCTCTTCTACTTGTGACAAGATTGCTTTGAGGCGTTCGCCTAAACTGGCTAAGCGCTGGTCAATCGTAGCGAGATTCTCACGAGCATCATTGAGTTCGCGTGCGTGAACTTGGAAAGCCTCTTCGCGAGCTGGCATTTGCTCTTGTAAGCCAGACAAATCCGCTAATAATGTTTGTTCTTTTTCTGCAGCTAAGCTCAGTTCGTACTCAGCAGTTCGCTGTGCTTGAGCAGCATCTGTCTCTTGTACAGTCCAGCGCTGTAATTGCGCTAATAAATCTTGAGATTGCTGCTGTAGGCGCTGACGTGCTTCTTGCACGTAACGAATCTGTGACTCTACTTGACTGACATCGGCATTCGTTTGATACAAATCTCCTTGAGCCTGAGAAACCTTATCTTGCAAAGCGTACTGTTCGGTACGCATGGTTTCGAGCTCGGCTTCAGCATGACGCATTTTTGCAGTCTGCTCTTCTAAGCTCACCTGAGTGTCACGAATGCCATTGGCATGGCGCTCTTGCTCTTTACCGGCCTCGGTCTGACGCACAAACCAGAGTAGTTGTTGCTGAGATTTCATCTCAGTAGACAGTTCAGCATGGCGTTCCGCCACAGTGGCCTGCTTCTCTAAGCGAGTTAACTGTTGATCCAACTCACGCAAAATATCTTCTACGCGAACCAAGTTCTCCTTGGTATCCTCAAGACGTGAGGCAGTTTCTTTGCGACGCTCTTTGTACTTAGAAACACCAGCAGCTTCCTCAAGGAACACGCGCAACTCTTCTGGCTTAGATTCTAAGATGCGGTTGATAGTGCCCTGCCCAATGATGGCGTAACCTCTTGGACCCATACCCGTACCCAAGAAAATATCTTGAATGTCTTTACGACGTACCACTTGATTGTTGACGTAGTAACTGGAGTTGCCATCACGCGTGAGAACACGTTTAATACCTAATTCCGTAAAAGCACTCCACTGACCTTGAGCACGTCCCTCTGAATTATCAAAAATGAGCTCAACGCTGGCACGACCAGAAGGCTTGCGTAGCCCAGAACCGTTAAAAATAACGTCCTGCATGGATTCGCCACGCAATTCACTAGCGCGAGATTCACCTAAAACCCAACGTACGGCGTCAATAATGTTCGACTTTCCGCAGCCGTTAGGGCCCACAACGCCGATCAATTGACCTGGCAATTCAAAATGGGTTGGATCGACGAACGACTTAAAGCCGGAAAGTTTGATGGATTTCAGTTGCACGGAGTACTTTGCAGGGAAAAAAGGGGTTCAAATAAGGGGTAAAAATTATTACTAAAGTGTGAAGATGATAGCAAGCTTAGGGCTTCCCGCACGGGTTTTTGCCCCATCGATATAATGATAAAACTACATCCAGGGCCAAAACCCCTTAACAATCTGATAGTTAACTGAAAAGCATGAGCCAATCACCACAAAGCATCATCGATCAAGCCTGGGAAAACCGCGCAAACCTGTCTCCTGAGGCCGTTTCTGGAGAAATTCGTAACGCGGTGAACGCCGTCCTCGAGGGCCTGAATACCGGCAGCATTCGAGTGGCTGAGCGCCGCAGCGTTGGTAAATGGGAAGTTAATCAATGGGTGAAAAAGGCAGTTTTGCTGTCTTTCCGCCTAGAAGACAACAAACCTATGGGTGCTGGTGGCTATACCCAGTTCTACGACAAAGTGCCGAGCAAGTTTGAAAACTACACTGCAGAAGACTTCGCCAATGGCGGATTCCGCGTAGTTCCCCCCGCTATTGCTCGTCGCGGCTCATTTATTGGCAAAAATGCCGTTTTAATGCCCTCATATGTCAATATTGGCGCTTATGTCGGTGAAGGCACCATGGTCGACACTTGGGCAACCGTAGGCTCTTGTGCCCAAATCGGCAAGAACGTTCACCTTTCTGGTGGCGTAGGTATTGGCGGTGTTTTAGAGCCAATCCAAGCCGGTCCAGTGATTATTGAAGATAACTGCTTTATTGGCGCCCGCTCTGAGGTTGTCGAAGGCGTAGTGATCGAAGAGAATGCCGTGCTCTCAATGGGTGTTTACATTGGTCAAAGCACCAAGATTTATGACCGCGAGACTGGCGAAGTGCATTATGGCCGTGTACCAGCGGGCTCTGTAGTGGTACCAGGCTCCCTGCCCTCCGCTTGTGGCAAGTACAGCCTCTATGCTGCAATTATTGTTAAGAAGGTTGATGCTCAAACTAGAGCAAAGACTGCGATTAACGAACTCTTGCGCGATTAAGTTAAATCTATGAGCGCCACCCTTGAGCTAACTGAAGCCCTCATCGCCTGCCGTTCGGTAACCCCAGCGGATGGCGGCTGTCAGGAGCTCATTGCAAAACGCCTCCAAGCGATTGGCTTTCATACGGAGAGCGTCGTCAGCGGTCCTGAAAGTTTTCAGGTCACCAATCTATGGGCGATCAAAAAAGGGGTAGCTGGGGATCAAGGTGAAGTCTTGATGTTTGCTGGTCATACCGATGTGGTGCCAACAGGCCCCTTGGAAAAATGGACAAGCGACCCATTCGTGCCAACCATTCGTGACGGCATGCTCTATGGTCGTGGTGCTGCGGATATGAAAACCTCTCTTGCAGCCTTTGTCGTTGCTACCGAAGAATTTGTTGTAACTCATCCCAATCACAAAGGCTCTATTGCCTTTTTGATTACCAGCGATGAAGAAGGTCCAGCAAACGATGGCACAGTGATTATGTGCGAGCGCTTGCAAAAACATGCACAACGCTTGGACTACTGCGTGATTGGTGAGCCGACCTCGGTAGACCAATTGGGTGACATGATTAAGAATGGTCGTCGCGGCTCCCTCTCTGGAAAGCTTCACGTTAAAGGCATTCAAGCACACATTGCCTACCCACATCTTGGCAAAAATCCGATTCATATTTCTGCGCCAGCGATTCAGTTGCTAGTAGAAACAGAGTGGGACAAAGGCAATCAATATTTTCAGCCTACGAGTTTTCAGATCTCCAATATCCATGCGGGTACTGGCGCGAATAATGTCATTCCCGGTGAACTCAGCATCGATTTCAACTTCCGCTTCTCCACTGAGAGTAAGCCAGAAGAACTTCGTAGTCGCCTAGAGGGCATCCTTAGTGCCGCAGGCCTCGACTTTGAGATTGATTGGGTTCTGGGTGGTAGTCCGTTTATTACTGGCGATGGGGCTTTGGCTGGTGCCCTGCGCAAAGCCATCAAAGCAGAAACTAAGATCAACACAGAACTTTCTACTACGGGCGGCACAAGCGATGGTCGCTTTATCGCCAAAATCTGCAAAGAGGTGGTGGAGTTTGGCCCACTCAATGCTACGAGCCACAAAATTGATGAGTGCGTCATCGTTGATGATGTCGTACCGCTCAAAAATATCTACCGCAAGACTCTCGAGCAGTTAATTGCCTAACTGCTAAAGCTGTCTATTTAATTTATATTTATAAGCCTCATGGACCCTGCTCCTCAGCAATCTTTTACGCTTGATCAATGTATCGAGCAAATCGCCCAACGACTTGAATCTGCAGACTTGCATTATGGTCATGGTGCTATCGACGCCCAAAGCGAAGCATTGTGGATCGCTAGCAAACAACTCAATCTCAGCCCAACTGATGCGCTTGATCACTTAGAACAGGTGCTTGATGCCGAGCAAATTACTAAGGCATTTGAGGTTACAGAAACCCGCATCTTTACACGCAAACCCCTAGCCTACATTTTGGGTGAGGCTTGGTTAATGGGTGTGCCATTTTTCTCGAGCGAGCAAAGCATTGTTCCGCGCTCCTGGATTGCGGAGTTAATTGTGGATGGCTCACTGGAGTCTTGGTTACCCGCTGATGGCAAAGCACTAGATCTGTGCACTGGCAATGGCTCTCTAGCTATTTTGCTGGCCATGGCTTGCCCCGATATTCATGTGAGCGCTTGCGATATTAGCCTGCCCGCCTTAGCAGTCGCTTCTCGCAATCTTGATCGTCATGGCCTGACTTCCCAGGTTGAGCTTTTTGAGGGCGATCTCTGGGATGCACTACCGGAACCCCATGATGACAATCGCTTTGATCTCATCATCTGTAACCCCCCTTACGTCAATGCCAATTCTATGAATTCCCTGCCAGCTGAATATCATGCAGAGCCTGCTCTCGCATTGGCTGGTGGCGATGATGGCATGGATCTCATCCGCAAGATTATTGCTGGCGCCCGCGACTATTTATCTGAGCGTGGTGCCATTCTGATTGAGATTGGCAATGAGTATGAGAACTTTAAAAGGGCTTTTCCGCAAATTCCCGCGATTTGGATGGAGGTATCCGCTGGCGATGAGCAGGTATTACTCATTCAAGCAGAAGACTTACGCTAAGCAGCTATCTAAAACTTAGATCATCAATTTACTCAGAGTTCTGCTGCTGCCGTAATCGCTTGATCGATTCGCTCTACCGGTATCACTCTTAATCCAGCAATCTTAGTCTTGGGCATATTCGCCTTAGGAATAATTGCTACAGTAAAGCCCAGCTTGGCCGCCTCTTTTAAACGCTCTTGGCCGCGCGGGCATGGACGAATTTCTCCAGCCAAACCCACTTCACCAAATACGATTAACTCTTTTGGCAAAGCCTTATTCCGAATCGAGGATTGAATCGCTAAGAGCACCGCTAAGTCAGCCGCTGGCTCTGAAATCTTCACGCCACCTACGGCATTTAAGAAGACGTCTTGGTCAAAGCACGCTATGCCTGCATGGCGATGCAATACTGCCAAGAGCATGGCTAGACGTGCCTGCTCCAAGCCAACCGCTAAGCGGCGTGGGTTTGGAATATGCGCGGTATCTACCAGAGCCTGAATTTCTACTAACAAGGGGCGACTGCCCTCTTGTGTCACCAGCACACAAGCACCTGGCACCATCTCCGCATGCTGCGATAAGAAAATCGCTGAAGGATTGGCAACGCCACGAAGACCTTTTTCCGTCATGGCAAATACGCCCAACTCATTAACGGCACCGAAACGGTTTTTAATTGAGCGAACTAGGCGAAATGAGGAATGGGTGTCACCTTCAAAGTACAGCACGGTATCAACGATATGCTCGAGTACGCGAGGACCAGCTAAGTGGCCATCTTTAGTCACGTGCCCCACCAAGAGTACACAAATACCACTTGATTTAGCGGCTCTTGTTAATTGGGCCGCACACTCTCGTACTTGCGCCACTGAACCAGGCGCAGAACTCAGCACCTCTGAATACAAAGTCTGAATTGAATCAACCACCAATACCTGTGGCTTCACGGTATCCATGATGGAGAGGAGCTTTTCTAACTGAATCTCTGCCAGCACTTCCAATTGAGGCGCGTCTAGCGCAATGCGTTTTGCTCGCAACGCAATCTGAGCAGCGGACTCTTCTCCACTGCTATAGAGGACATTCATACCAGCTGCACTCATTTCAGCAAGCGCTTGCAGCAATAAGGTGGACTTACCAATACCAGGATCACCGCCTAACAAGACAACACCACCAGGCACCAATCCACCACCCAGAACACGATCAAACTCTTCTACACCGGTACTGAAACGCGGCAGATCTTCTGCACAAATAGCGGATAGCTTTTGACGTGGCAATGATTGTGCCAAACCTTGAAAACGGGCATTCGAACTCACCTCAGGCAAGCCCTCTTCTAAGGTATTCCAGGCCTGACAAGAAGGGCACTGTCCTTGCCACTTGGCAGAGGTTCCGCCACAGGACTGACAGATATAGATTGTTTTAATCTTGGCCAATGTATTACCTAGTAAATTAGTGAAGCAATAAAAATGAATTAATCGAGCTGAGTGCCCGCTTTATTTTCTTGGGCACGCTTAGGCGCATCTTTACGACGTTGCTCAACATCTGCCGCGCGAGTAGCGGCGGCTTTTTGCTTCTCATCAAACTCTTTTTGATTGGCCGTGCGTTCAGCAGCTTTTTCCGCAGAGCCGCGCTCAGCAATCTTTTGGGCATCGCGTTGATCCTTAATGCTGGCACGCAACTTGCGCTGTACTTCATGCAACTCTACCTCTTGCGCACGTATCGGATCAATCTCTTTACGGTATTGAGCACGAGAGTCTTTCAGGCAACTATTAACCCAATACTTTTGATAACACTCGGAGTTCGTTTTATCCCAACGGTATTTAGCCCAATCGCGCTGCAACTCCAATTCTTGCTCAATCTTATCGAGTTGCTCTAACTGAGTCTCTTCGGCAGGAGTAGCGAACACTAAGCTGCTGAAGGAGCAAACCAGCAGAAAAGCACCTAATGAAGCTAGGGAACGTAAAGAAACTGGCCTTCTCAAATCTCGACCTTTGCACCCAATTCAACCAAACGGTTAGCAGGAATCTTAAAGAAGTCGGATTGACGGCCGGCGTTCTGATACATCCAACAAAACAAACGCTCACGCCATAGAGCCATACCAGGAATTGCTGATGGAACAATCGTATCTCGAGATAAGAAGAAGGATGTATTCATCAAATCAAACTTCATGCCAAAGGTCTTCTCAATCAAATCAATGATGGAGCCCATATCTGGCGTTTCTTTAAATCCATAGATGGCACGAATTACGTGAATATTCCCACCAAGATCCTTCATGGTGAGGCGCTCAGCATCATTGACATAAGGCACGTCCCAAATACTGACCTTGAGGAAGAAAACCCTCTCATGCAGAACATGGTTGTGCTTCAGGTTATGCAAAAAAGAAACTGGCAAGTAATCCACATGAGCTGTTAAGAATATAGCGGTGCCTTCAACACGATGAGGTGGATGCTTGAGCAAGGAATCAATAAAACTGCCCAGTTGAATGCCCTCATCCATAGCGCGCTTACGTAAAATCTGGCGGCCACGGAACCAAGTAATCAAACAAGTAAAGCACAGCAATCCAAGTGCTAATGGGTACCAACCACCATCTTTGATCTTAATTAAATTGGCAGTCCAAAAAGCAAAGTCAATAATTAAAAAAGAAATGGTGATGAACGCAACTAATAAAAGATTCATCTTCCATTCGCGGAACATCACGACTGCTAATAGGATGGTTGTGATTAACATGGTTGACGTCACTGAAATTCCATAGGCTGCCGCCAAATTCATGGAGCCTTTAAATGAAATGACTGTTGCCACAACCATAAACAGTAGCGCCCAATTCACAATCGGAATATAGATCTGCCCCTGCTCTGAATCCGAGGTATGCAAGATATTCATGCGAGGCATAAAGCCCAGCAAAATTGCCTGGCTCACTAACGAGTAAGCCCCAGAGATCACAGCCTGAGAGGCAATGACAGTAGCAGCTGTGGCCAAACCCACTGTTGGCCATAAAGCCCAATCAGGCACCATTAAATAAAATGGGTTTTTAATGGCTTCTGGATCTGAAAGCACCAAGGCCCCTTGGCCCAAATAGTTAATTAATAAGCTCGGTAGAACCACAATCAACCACGCATAGCGAACTGGAGACCGACCAAAGTGCCCCATGTCCAAATACAAAGCCTCAACCCCGGTCACTACAAGCACTACTGCCCCCATGACAATATAGGCGGTTGTCGGGTGATCAATCACGAAGTTGATGGCATAAGATGGATTAAAAGCTGCAATGATTTGTGGGGCATCCCCAATATTGATTGCACCCAATAAGGCAAGCACAAGGAACCAAACCAAAGTAATTGGGCCAAATAATTTACCAACGGTTGCAGTGCCGTATTTCTGAATCAGAAACAAGGCCGCCAAAATCACTAAAGAAATCGGGATAATAAATTTATGCATTGCCGGGGCTGCAATTTCAATACCCTCAACCGCTGATAAGACAGAAATTGCAGGCGTGATAACAGATTCACCCAATAACATGCAGGCGCCCAGCATACCCAAAATCATGAAAAAGAAATAACTCTTCGACTTGTTATCAAAGGAGCGCAACGCTAGAGCCATCAAAGAAAGAACGCCACCCTCACCTTTATTATCAGCACGCATTACAAACAAAACATATTTAATGGTGACTACCAGGATAAGCGCCCAGATCATCATGGAAATCACGCCAAAGAGCGCCTCTGGCGAATACGCAATGCCATGATGGGGGTCAAAACACTCTTTTAGAGCATATAAGGGGCTTGTACCGATATCGCCGAAGACGACGCCGATGGCAGCAAGCATCATGACGCCCAAACTTTTCTTGTGCTCTCCCTCGGGTCCGTGGACTTCCACAGGGTTTAGAAGTGTGGAGCTTGAAAATTCTGGATTACTAATTGACATCTCAAAACCTTAAGGTGATGTTGCACGGCAATATGTTACTCCTTATACAGGCTGACTCTGCAGTCTTATTTCCGTTAAAAAACGGCTTTTTTAAGTGGTAAATGCTGGAATTGCTCGACAGGGAGAGCTAAAAAAATGGTAGTATCTAAGACTCAGACGCGGGGTGGAGCAGTCTGGCAGCTCGTCGGGCTCATAACCCGAAGGTCGTAGGTTCAAATCCTGCCCCCGCAACCAAACAGTAGAAGGCTTCTAGGTCAATTGACTCAGAAGCCTTTTTGCTTTTTAGAATTAGCTCGTGACCGATTCATCGCTAAAGTGGGGCATGCCACTCCCCAAATCAGGGAACACATCCATCTTTCGAGGTGCTAGGCTGCACTATTCTAGGTATTAAGATCCTTATCTGACCCCTGTAGATTTGAACTTTTGGAGAATGAGTAAATGACATTAGCAAGCAAACTGATTGCAATCACCTTTGGTGTGATGGCAAGCTTTGGCGTAGTTGCCCAGACCTTTCCTACTAAGCCCATCAAAATTATTGTTCCATTTGCCCCTGGTGGCAGCACCGATATCATTGCGCGCAGTATGGCCGACCCCTTGAGCAAGCAATTAGGCCAACCTGTCATTGTGGAAAACAAAGCTGGCGGCGGTGGCTCTGTTGGCGCACTAGAAGTCATACGAGCCCCAAAAGATGGTTACACCCTAGGAATTGCAACAGTCTCAACCACAGCCTCTAATCCTGCAATCAACGCCAAGATTGGCTACGATCCACTCAAAGATTTCACGGCCATTACGAATATTGCGGCAACACCGAATGTCATTGTGGTGAACCCATCCTTCCCTGCTCGAGACTTCAAAACCTTCATGGAGGTCATTAAGAAGAATCCCGGAAAATATTCTTATGCAAGTTCTGGAACTGGCGGTATTGGTCATATGCAAACAGAGCTCTTTAAGAGTTTGACCGGCACCTTTATCGTGCACATCCCTTACCGTGGCGCAGGCCCTGGCCTGATTGATGTTGTAGCAGGACAAGTGCCCATCATGTTTGATAACTTGCCATCTGCCCTACCCTTTATTAAGGATGGTCGACTGATTCCGATTGTGATCGCAGCACCTAAGAGACTCGCACAACTACCAAACGTTCCGACCTTTGCTGAGGTAGGTTTAGCACCAGCCAACAGAATGGCTTATTACGGCTTACTCGGGCCAGCAGGCCTTCCTAAAGACGTAGTGGATAAGATTTATGCCGCAGCTCAAAAAGCCGCTTTAGATCCTGCTGTGAGAAAGCGTATTGAAGATACTGGCTCGATCATTAACGTTAATGGTCCAGAAGCCTTCTCGAAAGAAATAGCTGCAGAGTACGCAACCTATAAAGACGTAGTAACTAAACAGAAATTAGAGCTTGAGTAATTTCCCGAGTAATTTCTTTAATCATTATCTAAATCAATTGATGGGCCATTTTTTACGAACTAGTAAAAAAATATCCGCACTAAGGCTGTGCACGCGGCAGATGAGATTTTGCCAAAACCCTTAGAATCTCAATAAATTTGCGGGGTCTTCCCGCTCCCAGCCAACTAAATCCAAATTGGTGCAGAGGGCTCACTAAAAAGTGCAATGAAATATTTACTGCTAATTTTTAGTATTTAAGATGCGGTATGCGTATTGAAATTACAAAAGGCTTGGTACTGAGCGCCTACTCAACAAGCAGAGGCCATCTCGCTGAGATCTTGTTTCCAGCGGGAGAGTATTTAGCGACCCTCACCCCAGAAGGTCGAATTGAAATCCTGAACTCCAGTGCCAGTAAGGCCCAGTTTTCATTTTCTCAATTTAGAGAAAAACTCTCGCTTGGGGAATTCATTCTATTGGAGGCTTAGCACTGACTACTCCCCATAGCTAAGACCGTAAAGGTCTTCGCCAACAATCTAAGCGCTAAAGCGCAAGATTATTACGAAAGCAAGGGGGTTCAAATCTCCCTTGATTTAACTGCGAGGCTCCTACTGCTAGCGTATCTAGTCCGATACGGAGAATGTTCTTGCTGGCATTAATGTCTCTATCGTGGATGACTCCACAACAGTCGCAAGCCCATTCTCTTATTCCAAGTCCTGCGATACCTTTCGGCCTCGACGGTGGCTTTTCGCCACACGAAGAACAGGTTTGGGTTGTATTACTCTCATTGACCTCTAAAAAGACAACACCTGCCTCATGGCACTTGTATTCCAACATTGTCTTAAATTGACTCCAGCCTGCATCATGCACAGACTTCGCCATCTTGGTTTTAATG
>NZ_NGUO01000014.1 GCF_002206635.1 Polynucleobacter aenigmaticus
GCTAAAAAGCTGCTGCTAAGAAGCCTGCTGACTAAAAAGTAGCTGCTAAGAAGCGTCCTGCTGCTAAAAAAGCTAGCTGCTAAGAAGCCTGCTGCTAAAAAAGTAGCTGCTAAGAAGCCTGCTGCTAAGAAGCCTGCTGCTAAGAAGCGTGTAGCTGCAAAAAAAAAGTAAGTAAGCCTGCTGCGAAGAAAGCGGGCAAAGCTGTAAAAAAAGCCCGTGGCTAAAAAAGTTGCTGCTTCAACAACGTTGAATCCAGCTGCTGCTTGGCCCTTCCCAACTGGCACACGTCCATAAGCTCTGCTTGTAGACGGGTGAAGTTCAAAGGGATCTCTCACGAGATCCCTTTTTTATTGCCCATGCCACGTGAGGGCAGCAAATTAGTGTATTTTTAAGGCTTAGAGCGCAAATCCAAAGGCGGATTTGAATTGGTCGGCGATTTCATCTTTACTCATTTGATGATTTTGTGGTCCCTGATGAGTAATTTTGACTGAACCCATCAAGCTAGCAAGTCGACCGGTTGTTTCCCAATCCATACCGTTTTCCAATCCAAACAGCAAGCCGCCACGGAATGCGTCACCACAACCAGTTGGATCAACTACTTTTGCTGCTGGCACTGGTGGAATCGCAATACATTTACCTTCAAAGTAGATATCTGCGCCTTCGGCACCCTTAGTAACAATTAAGGCTTTTACTCTTTCGGCAACTTTAGCGAGGCTTAAACCAGTTCTCTGGGAAAGCATTTCGCCCTCATAGTCATTTACGGCAAGATAACTAGCAATATCGACGAGCTCTAAAAGTTCTGGACCGTTAAACATTGGTAAACCTTGGCCTGGATCGAATACAAATGGAATGCTGGCTTCGGCCAGTTGATGGCAGTGCTCCCACATGCCTTGGCGCCCATCTGGGGCAACAATACCGAATTTTGCTGCGCCTTTGGTGTTTTTATTCCGCTCCACAACCACTGCAGATACTTGATTGAGGTGTGATTCACCCATTGCACCTGGATGAAAAGCGGTAATTTGATTATTGGCTTGATCAGTAGTGATCATGGCTTGGGCAGTAAAGGCTTGCTCGATCTGACGAATATGCGTCGCATCAATTTGGAGTTGCTCAAGGCGATCAAGATAGGGTGCAGCATCACCACCTACTGTTGCCATGATGATGGGATCGCCACCAAGAAGCTTGAGGTTGTATGCAATATTGCCAGCGCAACCGCCGAATTCACGGCGCATAGTGGGTACCAAGAAGGCCACGTTCAGAATATGAATCTGCTCTGGGAGAATTTGATCGGCAAACTTGCCTTCAAAGTTCATGATGGTGTCGTAGGCGATAGAACCGCAGATCAAGCTAGCCATGAATAATTACTTTCTAATAAAAATCAATTGGAATAAGTGTGAATTTGAGTTTGCAGTCTATTTTTCAGGGTAAAAAATTCTGACGCGATAGCCTGCAGCATTTTGCGGCAATGAAATAGGAAGTTCTGAGCGAAAAATGCCACCAGAAGGCGCACCCTGTTTTAAAAATCCGCGATGGGATTCTTGCCAGATGCTGGGCAACCATTCTTGCGGAGAAAATTGAATCGTTTTGATCTCCAATTCTTCTGCATCTGTGAGCACAATTTCTAAATTGGGGAATAAAACAGAGATTGCAAGACGATTTTGTATTTCAACTTGCAGTGTGGATTGATTTAAACCGTTTTTAAAGCCCTCTCGCGCGTTTTCAGGAGAGAGAGTGACAGAAGTTATTTTCCAAGCGGCAAAATCGCTTACAGATCGATTTACACACCCTAGTGCACGACACAATTGCTCATCGAACTTTTGCAAAAGAGAGAAAGCACTTGTTGCAATTGCGGGTGAGCTTCCGTCAACACGTGTTGCTAATGTTGGAAGAAGAGAATTTCTAGAGAGATGCTCTCCAAAAGCGATTAGCAGGATGAAAAAAAGACTAAGAAGGATTAATTTAAGAGTTTTTTTTTGAGCCGGCACCGAAGCATCGGTATTTTTGTCAATCAAGCTCGCTGTATCGCCGTTTTCAGGCAGTGTGCCATGCAAACAAACCCAACCTTCACTCTCTTGCCATACAGCAAGCGTTAGCCATTGGCTATAGGTTGCAATAACTTCTTCAGCTTGGCGGGCAAGCACGCCTGACAAAACAATTTTCCCACCCGACCGCATCTTGTTGACTAATGCAGGAGCAAGTACCTGTAATGGATTGGCCAAAATATTGGCCATCACGATGTCGTATTTAGTTTCCGTTGCAAGTTCTACGGCATCTTCGTTAGGCAGAACAAAGCGAATGACGGTGTGATTGATCTCCGCATTACTATGTGCCGCAACCATCGCTTGCGGGTCGATATCAGTGCCAACTACAGGATTGCAACCGAGTTTTGCTGCGGCAATTGCCAAAATTCCAGAGCCGCAACCGTAATCCAAGAGGCTTTTATTTTGGAGTTGAGTATTTTTTTCGAGCCAGAGTAAGCAAAGGTGTGTGGTCGGGTGGCTACCGGTACCAAATGCTAGGCCGGGGTCTACCGCCAAACAAATGGCATTAGGATCAGTCGGCTCTTCATGCCAAGAGGGAACTACCCAAATACGTTCACCAATTTGAATTGGGGCAAATTGACTCTGGGTTAAACGAACCCAATCTTGCTCTTCAACAATCTTTTCTTCTGGTGCCGGGAGATTAAATCCCGCTTCCTTGAGGGAAGCGAGTAATTCAGGAATGAAATTTACTGCATCGGAATTATCAATTTCTGGATTGAATAGGGCGGTTACTGAAGAGCGATCCCATGCTTGAACCTCTGGTGAGAGTCCAGGTTCGCCATAGAGTGGATTTTCATCGTAACCACCGGCAGCATCATCTTCAACTGTGACTGAAAGGGCGCCCACTTCCAGCAAGGCATCACCCAAAGGCTCTGCAATTTCGGCTGGAACCGTGAAAACGAGTTCACGATAGGACATGCTTACTCCAAATAAACATCAATTAACCTTCAGCTTAGGGCTTGCCACGACTGGCGGCCTGCTCTTCAAGGCGATGTTCCAGATAGTGAATGCTGGTGCCGCCTTCAATGAAGTTGGGATCCAGCATTAATTCACGATGGAGGGGTACGTTGGTTGTAATGCCATCAATTACCATTTCAGAAAGGGCAATTTGCATACGGCGGATCGCTTGCTCGCGAGTATTACCGTAAGAAATCAACTTACCGATCATCGAATCGTAGTGGGATGGCACGACATAGCCACTGTAGGCATGTGAGTCAACACGAATACCAGGGCCACCTGGCATATGGAATGAGCCAATTTTGCCTGGGCTTGGTGTAAATTTAAACGGATCTTCCGCATTGAGACGACATTCAATGGCGTGACCACGGAAAACAATGTCTTTTTGGCGATAGCTGAGCTTGAGACCGGCAGCAATGCGAATTTGTTCTTGAACAATATCAACGCCCGTGATCATTTCGGTGACGGGATGTTCCACTTGAACGCGGGTATTCATCTCAATGAAGAAGAATTCGCCATCTTCGTATAAGAATTCGAAGGTACCTGCGCCGCGGTAGCCAATTTTTCTGCAGGCTTCAGCGCAGCGTTCACCAATTTTGGCAATCAAGCGACGATCAATGCCGGGGGCCGGAGCTTCTTCAATGACTTTTTGGTGGCGACGTTGCATAGAGCAATCACGCTCTCCCAACCAAATAGCGTTACCGTGGGTGTCAGCCAGAATCTGAATCTCTACGTGGCGAGGTTTCTCAAGAAACTTCTCCATATAGACTTCTGGATTACCAAAGGCACGGCCAGCCTCTTCTTTGGTCATGTTGACCGCATTTAAAAGTGCAGCCTCTGTATGAACTACACGCATACCGCGACCACCACCACCACCAGCAGCTTTAATAATGACTGGATAGCCAACGCTTTTTGCAGTGGCAATAATTTCTTTTGGGTTAGCTGTCAATGCGCCTTCAGACCCTGGCACGCAAGGAACGCCCGCTTTGATCATTGCTCGTTTAGCGGAAACCTTATCGCCCATAAGGCGAATGGATGCTGCAGTAGGGCCAATGAATGCAAAACCAGACTTTTCTACGCGTTCAGCAAAGTCGGCATTCTCAGAGAGAAAGCCATACCCTGGGTGAATTGCTTCAGCATCCGTTACTTCTGCCGCCGAAATAATCGCAGGCATATTGAGATAACTCAGTGGCGATGGGGCGGGCCCAATGCAAACAGCTTCGTCTGCAAGCTTCACGTATTTCGCTTCTTTGTCTGCAGTGGAGAACACCACTACAGTTTTAATTCCCAACTCGCGACATGCGCGTTGGATACGGAGAGCAATTTCTCCGCGATTGGCAATCAGAATCTTATCGAACATGTCGGCTCTGAGTTAAGTAACGGTGGATTGGAATAGATCTAGAGAAGATCGATTAGGAATCAATTAAGTGATGATGAACAGTGGCTGATCAAACTCAACACCCTGGCCGTTTTCACACAGAATTTGCTTAATAACGCCGGCTTGCTCAGATTCAATCTCATTGAGGAGCTTCATTGCTTCAATAATGCACAGTGTTTGACCGACCTTAACGGTGTCACCTACTTTGACAAAATCTGGAGACTCCGGATTTGGTGCGCGATAGAAAGTGCCAACCATCGGTGAGCGAGCTACAAAACCAGTTTCTGCGGGAGCTTCTTCTGCTACAGGCGCTGCTACAAGCGGGGCGGCAACAGGAGCGGCTTGCATCCCGTGAACAGGTGCTGGATTGGCATAGACCACATGACCAGCTGGCGCTGACGATCCGGCATTGACGATGCGAACACGATCTTCACCTTCATTGACTTCTAATTCAGAGATTCCTGATTCAGATACGAGGTCAATTAGGGTTTTAAGTTTTCTCAGATCCATGGAAAGGCTTCCTCTCTTGTAATTCTTGGTTAATCTTTATTTTTGTAAACGAGCAATGGCCGCTTGTAGCGCAAATTCATAACCAATTGCTCCTAGGCCACAGATCACACCAGTGGCGATATCGGATAGATAGGAGTG
Source organism: Polynucleobacter aenigmaticus (assembly GCF_002206635.1). Lineage (GTDB taxonomy): Bacteria > Pseudomonadota > Gammaproteobacteria > Burkholderiales > Burkholderiaceae > Polynucleobacter > Polynucleobacter aenigmaticus. Next base: position 5,026 of record NZ_NGUO01000014.1, read on the forward strand.
TCTACGGAACTCTTCACGTTGATGAATATTGGACAGATGCACTTCGATAAATGGAATAGCAACTCCGGCCAGGGCATCACGCAAGGCAACGCTAGTATGGGTAAGGGCGCCTGGATTAATGATGATGAAATCTACCCCATCTTGTTTGGCTTTCTGAACTCGATCAATCAATTCGCCTTCATGATTACTTTGGAAGGTGGATAAATCGACTGAATTGGACTTGGCAATCGTGCCAAGATTTGCGTGAATATCTTCTAGAGTAGTTTTGCCGTAAATCTCTGGCTCACGGGTTCCTAGCAAATTAAGGTTGGGACCTTGAATTACGAGAATTGATGTATTTTTCGACATAGATCGATATTTTTAGAGGCAGTTAGATTTAATTACATTAATAAAGCTTTTCTGTAAAACTGCTAACTTCATGAAGAATTCTCTTCACTAGGTATGGAGAAAGTATACCTCCGGAAGCTTGGAATGGACTCAAAAATACTGAAAAAACAGCTGTTTTTTAGAATTTTAAAAGCAGATCTTGCAAAATTTAGGGCTGAAACTACAAATATTGATCTAAATGGCGGGCGCCAATAACCTGCAAAATATCTTATAAAGCAGATTTAATAGCTTTTCTGAGCTCTTCTTCGCTTATCTTACCTAATTTACTGCTAGTGGCTTTGCCTTGCCCATCAATCACGATGGTGTAGGGGAGCGCACCTTGGGAGTTTCCCATTTGTTTCGATAGATTGCTGCCTTCAAGTCCGCCAATCACAATAGGGTAGGAAACAGGGGTTTTTTCAAGAAATTCACGAATATTAGAGGGTGAATCGATACCGATACCGATAAATAACACATTTTGAGCTTTGAACTCTTGTTGTAATTTATCCAAAGTCGGCATTTCTTCAACGCAAGGAGGGCACCAAGAGGCCCAAAAGTTCACCACCAGAACTTTTCCGCGCCACTTTTCGGTATCTGCCAATTTTCCATCGGGTGATTGCCATGGGTTAGCAAAAAAGGCTTTGATCGCAGGGTCGCTCGCTAAACCCGTTTTGTAAATCCACTGCGAAGTCAGGACTCCTGCAAGGAGCGCCAATAGGCCAATTCCGACGATGCTAATCCACTGTCTTCGGTTCATTACTACTCCTTAGCTAAAATTCCCCAATGCATATTCATATCTTGGGCATTTGCGGTACTTTCATGGGCGGCATTGCCGCAATCGCTAGGCAGGCCGGACATCGCGTTACTGGCTGTGATGCCAACGTGTATCCACCAATGAGCACTCAGCTTGAAGCGCAGGGTATTGAGCTCATCGAGGGATTCTCGCCCGACCAATTATTACAGTTTGAGACGATGCCTGATTTATTTGTGATCGGCAATGTCGTTTCGCGTGGCAATCCACTAATGGAGGCCATTCTCAATCAAGGACTGCCTTACACCTCTGGACCGCAATGGTTGGGTGAACAAGTTTTGTTTGGTCGACATGTGTTGGCGGTAGCTGGTACGCACGGCAAAACCACAAGCTCTGCAATGCTGGCTTGGATTTTGGAGTTCAATCATTACAAGCCTGGATATCTCATTGGTGGAGTGCCATTGAATTTCACGGTATCTGCTCATCTAGGCGAGAGCAAATACTTTGTTATCGAGGCCGATGAATACGACACAGCATTTTTTGATAAACGCAGTAAGTTTGTGCACTATCGCCCTCGCACTGCTTTATTAAATAATCTCGAGTTTGATCACGCCGATATTTTTGCAGATCTAGCCGCAATCGAAACGCAGTTTCATCATCTGGTTCGCACTGTACCGGGCGATGGTCTGGTGGTGGTAAATGGTGAAGAGCCTGCATTAGATAGAGTGATTGCTAGAGGAGCTTGGGCGCCAGTGGAAAAGTTTGGGCAGGATAAGAAAAATGCCTGGTCTTTAATTTCTCAAGAGGCTGATGGCTTTATTGTTGTGCACCAGGGCAAAGAGGTGGCAACAGTTCGGTGGGCGCCAGATTCTGGCGTCATGGGTCGCCACAATCAACTCAATGCACTCGCTGCGATTGCCTCTGCAAATCATATTGGTATTTCACCAGCTGATGCCGCGAGTGCTTTGGCTGAGTTTAAGAATGTGAAGCGCCGTTTAGAGACGATTGGTATAGCAAACGAGGTCACGGTGTATGACGATTTTGCACATCACCCAACTGCAATCACCACAACAGTGGATGGCTTACGTCGTCGCGTAGGCCAATCTCGAATCTTGGCAGTACTGGAGCCTCGATCCAATACGATGAAACTCGGCGTCATGAAGGCGCAATTACCTGGTAGCTTAGAGGCCGCTGATAAGATCTTTGCCTATGGAGCTAGCACTGGTAAAGAGTCTTTAGGTTGGGATTTGAATGAAGTCTTGTCTCCACTGAATGTCAAAGAACAAGATCGTGCTTTAGCCTTTGATGATTTAAGTGCTTTGGTAGATGCAGTAGCGAATGAAGCGAAGCCTGGTGATCACATTCTGGTGATGAGTAACGGGGGTTTCGGTGGCGTACATCAAAAAATATTGGCCGCAATACAAAAGAAAGCAAAGTAATTATGAGATTAAAAGACAAAGTAGCCATCGTTACCGGTGCAGCTAAAGGGATTGGTTTTGCAACAGCCAAACGATTCGCCCAAGAGGGCGCCAAAGTCATGATTGCAGATGTCAATTCGGATGCAGTCAAGGCTGCAATGGACCTCATTCCCGGCTCTGAAGCTTACGTCGTGAATGTGACGGATCGCGCGAGCATTGAGGCGGCAGTTGATCAAATCATGCAACGCCATGGCCGTATCGATATTTTGATTAACAATGCCGGTATCACTCAGGACGCGCGCTTGGTCAAAATGACGGAAGCACAATTTGATACGGTCATTGATGTCAATCTCAAAGGTGTATTTAATTGCACGCAACTCGTCGTTCCGCATATGCTGGAAGCTGGTAAAGGTGCGGTTGTTAATGCTTCGAGCGTCGTTGGTATTTACGGTAACTTTGGGCAGACAAACTATTCCGCCACGAAGTTTGGTGTGATTGGTTTCACTAAGACCTGGGCGCGTGAGCTGGGTTCAAAAGGAATTCGTGTGAATGCCGTTTGCCCTGGCTTTATTGCCACCGAGATGGTGAAAGCTATGCCAGAAAATATTTTGCAAGATATCGAGAGGCGCAGTTGGCTAGGCCGCTTAGGCACCCCAGAAGAAATGGCCAACGTGTATTTATTTTTAGCAAGCGACGAAGCAAGTTATGTGAATGGCTTAGCACTTGAGGCCAGCGGCGGGATCTCCCTCTAAGCATGCATCTTTTATATGAAGAGGGTGGCGACATCAAGGTTGCCACAGTCCAGTCCGCTTCCGGGATTGGGGATGCGGAGTCATGGCAGGCGACTAGCCTTTCTGGCAAGAAGATCAAGCTAAAGGCCAAAGAAGTTTGGTTGCGTTTTGAAAAGCCAGAGCCGCAAGCGTTAATGGATGAGGCTCATGCGCTATCAAAAGAGATTGACCTGCAATTTCTTTGGGACTGCGCACCCGATGAAGAGTTTGGTTTAGTCGATGTTGCGCGCGAGTACTTTGGTGCCCAAGCGACTATTCCACAACAAACGGCCTTGGCGATTGCCTTGCAAGGTGCTCCCGTATTCTTTCGACGTAAAGGTCGTGGACGTTTTCAGCGCGCACCGCTTGAGCAATTGCAGGCTGGTTTAGCTGCGCTCGAGCGTAAGCAAAAAGATTTAGAGCAGCAAGCTGCTTGGCAACAAGAGTTAGTGGCTGGTATCTTCCCTGAAATACTGAAGTCCCAAGCAAATCAGCTGTTGTTTTCTCCGGATAAAAATACCTCTGCCTATAAGGCCTTAATCGCAGCTTGTACCGAAGCTGGTGAATCACCTGCGCAACTCATGATTCGCTGTGGTGCAATTGATTCCCCATTGGATTATCACCAAGGGATGTTTTTAAAGGCCCACTTCCCCCACGGCCCTGCTCATGATGCGGGTTTGATGGTGGAGCAATCTGTATTAGATGCCGCTATTGCAGAATTGCCACTAGCGGAAGTAAGTGCTTTTTCAATTGATGATTCAGGTACTACAGAAATTGATGATGCTTTGTCGGTTACTGCGCTTGTAGAGGGCGGGCATCGTATTGGTATTCATATTGCTGCACCAGGTTTAGCCATTTCCAAGGATGACGCTTTGGATCGGGTTGCACGTACTCGCATGTCAACGGTGTACTTCCCTGGCAATAAGATCACGATGTTGCCGGATTCCGTTATTCAACAATTTTCATTGGATGAGGGCGCTGCTCGCCCAGCACTATCGATCTATGTTGATATCGATAGTGCTGGTATGGTGGACAAAGACTCTTTGCAATTACGTGCTGAGATGGTGCCCATGGGAGCCAATCTTCGTTTGGAAAATTTAGAGCATCTCGTGACAGAAGAAAGCCTGGCAGATGAGGGCGCCGACTATCCCTATCGTCAAGAGCTCAGCATCTTGTGGGCAGCAGCTAGGCTCTTGCATGCGGGGCGTCAAGAGCAGCGAGTTGCTAATGGATTGCGTGCAGAACAATTGGGGGTTCTTGATCCCAATGCTTTAGCGAGAGATTTTCATTTTGAAATCAAAGATGTTGAAGGTATACAGCGGGTGGAGATTACCCCTCGCCAGCGTGGATCTATTCTCGATACGATCGTTGCCGAGTGGATGATTTATTGCAACAGCGCTTCAGGGCGTTTGCTAGCTGATCATGGTTTACCGGGGCTGTTCCGTACACAAAAAGGTTGGGGTCCATTGCGTACTCGCATGCAAACCACTCCAGGCCCCCATGAAGGTTTGGGGTTGGACTATTACGCCTGGTGTACCTCGCCACTGCGGCGCTATTCAGATTTGGTAAATCAATGGCAACTCATTGCATTGTCTAGGCATGGCGTCACTGCAAAGATGGTGGCACCATTTCCGCCACGAGATGCAGCTTTGATGGGTATTGCTGCCGATTTTGAGGGATGCTATTCAGCTTACGGCGAATTTCAGGATCGCCTTGAAAAGTACTGGTGCTTGCGCTGGATCGCTCAAGATGAGGCTCCTAAGCAAGTATTTGTCAGGCACCTCAAGGAGGGGATGTCACGAGTTGAACCTATCCCCTTACATTTGCCTGTTCCAGAGCTTGCTACGCATCCTCGCATGACTCGTGCTGAGGTGAGTATTGCAGACGTGGATCTACTGCAACTGAGTGCTGGAGTGCGCGTTCTACAAATTGAAACCCCAGAAGTTCCTGAGAGCGATGCCAGTCCCGCTTAAGCTGAGGCAGACTGCGGAGTATCTAAGGGATGCTTGGCAGCGTTATCCATTTCGCATGGCGCTTTGCATATCGATTTTGCTTCACCTCATCTTTTTGTCATTTCGTTGGGGTGTTGGAGAGATTCAGAATCGGCGTTTAAATACGCCGCTGAGTGTTGTGTTGGTTAATGCCAGTAATCAAGTGGCGCCTAAGCAGGCCAATAAATTAGCTCAGGCAGATTTGCATGGGGGTGGTAACACTGCCAATCAAGATGCTACGGCAATGCATCGGGCAAGACTTGGTGCTGAGGCCCGTCTTGAGGTTTTGGAAAAACAACAAAAACAGATGCTGGCCAAGGTAGATGCGGATCGCGCTCGTTCAGGCGGTCGCAAGAGTGGTGATGAAAACAAGGCCGCATCACAACTCAATTCTTTAGAGGCTGAGTTGGCTAAGCGTTTGCAAGTCAATGGGCGGGAGCCACGTCGTAAGATTTTGACGGGTGCCAGCACAAAAGCGGTTGTATTTGCCCAGTACTACGATGCCATGCGTCAAAAGATAGAAGCTTATGGCAGTACTTTTTTCCCCCGCGCTAATGGCCGCCCTTTGTATGGAAGTCTGATCATTGTCGTGAGTGTGGATGCTCAAGGTCGCATTGCCAATAATGCTCAAGGCAAGGACGGTTTAAGTATTGGACGCAGTTCTGGCAATCCTGAGTTAGATCGACAGGCTATGGCTATTGTTCGTGCGTCTGCCCCTTTCGGACCTTTCCCGATAGAAATGCGCAATCAGATCGACATCTTGGATTGGATCTCTACTTTTGAGTTTGCGCGAGATGGGTCAGATCGTTTGGAGCTACGTCCTTAGCATCCTTAATTAGGGATTGATTGCGAAATTTCGCTTATCCTGTAGTCCATATGAACCCAGCTCATTCAAACGACTTACACACCGACCCTACCCAGTTTCCTGGAATGGATGTTTATGTTGTTGCTGGCAATCCTATTGCACATAGCAAGTCCCCAGCTATTCATAAAAGATTTTCCGAGCAGTCAAATCAAAAAATGCATTACGGCCGTTTGCAGCCTTTGCTAGATGAATTTGCCTCTGCAGCCAAATCCTTTTTTGCCGCTGGTGGTAAGGGCATGAATGTCACCGTGCCATTTAAGTTGGATGCTCAGGAATTGGCTGATGAATTAACCCCTCGTGCGAAATTAGCCGGCGCAGTGAATACCCTGCGCATGGAAAATGGAAAAATATTTGGCGACAACACTGACGGCGCTGGTTTAGCGAGGGATCTGTTGGCCCAGGGTATTGAGATTAAAGGTGCACGTATTTTATTGTTGGGTGCAGGTGGCGCAGCGCGTGGAGTGCTCGGCCCCTTGCTAGAGCAATCCCCAAAAGAATTGATTATTGCCAATCGATCAAATACCAAAGCGGAAGAACTTGTGCAATTATTTGGTGAGCTAGCAATTGCACATCAAGTTGCTCTTCAGTCGGTTACCTTGGGTTATTTAGAAGATGCTGGTAAGACTGCATCTCCTTTTGATCTTATTATTAATGCCACTGCTGCTGGACTGTCTGATAAATCTCCGATTAGTGATGTAGCAGCAAGTCATATTTTTATTCCTCAATCATTTGCGTATGACATGGTTTACGGCAAAGTGACTATGTTTATGCAGCAGGCTCTTCATAGGGGTTCGCGCGTAAGCGATGGTTTGGGTATGCTGGTAGAGCAGGCTGCGGATGCTTTCTTAATCTGGCGCGGTGCACATCTGAATGAAGTGATCGATCCTCGCGCAGTATTGGCGGAACTTCGCGCTTCATAACTGAGGGCTGAGCTTCAATGCGCTGGCTTCGTTACTTTCTGAAGTGTGTGCTGGGTGGTTTCATCGCCATGCAAATCTATTTTGTGATTCAAATTGGCTTATGGGCAGCGCTCAATCCCAGTAGTACGGCTTTTCAGCGGGCCGAGCGTTGGCGTCTTTGTGGATTACATTGGTCTTGCCCAGTGCAATCCTCTTGGGTTCCTTATGACAAGATATCGTCCAATTTAAAACGCGCCGTCTTAGTTAGTGAAGACGATATTTTCTTTCAACACATGGGTGTGCGTGTTGAAGATATGCAAAAAGCGTGGGCAAAGAACCAGCAGGGAAGTGGCAAATCTAAAACTGCCTTGCGTGGTGGATCTACCATTACGCAGCAGTTGGCTAAAAATCTCTTTCTATCTTCGGAGCAGAATTACTTTCGCAAAGCGCAAGAGTTACTCATTACTGGCTTGCTCGAGACCATGCTTTCTAAGCAGCGGCTTTATGAGATTTATCTAAATTCAGTAGAGTGGGGTGAGGGCATCTTTGGTATCGGTGCAGCCTCCCAACACTACTACGGCATCAGCCCTTCCTCACTTAATCGTGAACAGTCTGCAGCATTAGCCTCCGCTTTACCGGCCCCAAAATGTTTTGATAAGGCCCAGTATTGCCGTAAGGCCAATATCCATTTCCCTACGCGACAAGACTTTATTTTGGAGAATATGGATCGGGTGGTTTTAACACCCATTCCGAAACAAAAGGCGCGTTAGTTCTGCCGTAAATTAGTTAGATTTGTTGGATGCGGCTCTCAGTGCATCTCTAGTGGTGATGGCAACTTGTCTGGCGCGCTCAGCAAAATCATTTCCGGAGCTGGCATATAAGATGGCTCTAGAGGAGTTAATGATCATGCCGGTACTTGGTTTATTGGGAATGCGGCCGGCCTTTACAGTGGCGTCGATATCTCCACCCTGAGCACCAATCCCAGGAATAAGCAAAGGCATTTCCCCGACAATGGCACGCACTTTGGCGATTTCCTCCGGGAAGGTCGCACCAACTACGAGACTGACTTGTCCTGATTTATTCCACTGCTGTGCAGCTAGTTTTGCGACATGCAGGTACAAAGGTTCACCATTTGGTGAGACATTTAAGAATTGGAGATCGGAACCTCCTGGGTTGGAGGTGCGACATAAAACAATTACCCCCTTGCCAGCATGTTTCAGGTAAGGCTCGATAGTGTCAAAACCCATATAAGGGTTCACGGTGACTGCATCAGCACCATAGCGCTCAAAAGCCTCTAGGGCGTAGTGGTCGGCAGTACTCCCAATGTCACCACGCTTGGAATCTAGAATGACCGGAATATGGGGATACTTATCCTTGAGGTAGCGCACCAACTTTTCGAGTTGAGCTTCAGCCCTTTGGGATGCGAAATAAGCGAACTGGGGTTTAAAGGCGCAGACCGTATCCGCAGTGGCATCTGCGATCTCCCGACAAAACTCATAAATTCCTTCAGGCTTGCCTTGGAATGTTGTGGGCAAGCGTTTGGGATCTGGGTCAAAGCCCACGCATAACATACTGCCTTGGGAAGCCCATGCAGACTGGAGTTGCTGGGTAAAGGTATTTGGGCTGGAGTTCATTGGGATTAAGCTTATTTTAGTGAGACTGTCATGTTGTATAGGATAAACTAGCGCACATTCCTTAGGAGTTCACCATGATCAACTTGTTCGTCCTGCAAAATGGCCGCCTCTCTCAAGAGCAAGTGGAAGATCGCAATGAATTGTTGCAATATGCCAATCCTATCTGGATCGACGTTGTTGATCCAGAAGAGGAAGAGCTTATATGGATTAAAGAGGCTTTTGGCGTACTTCTCCCTGAATTAGATGATTTGGGCGACTTAGAGGCTTCTGCGCGCTATTTTGAGGCCGATGACGGTCACCTTCATATTCGTACCGATTTCTTATTGGATGAAGAGGAAACCTCTCGTAACGTACGAGTTGCTTTCGTGATGACCAAGCAGGTTTTGTTCTCTATTCATGATGAAGATTTACCGGTATTCCGTTTAGTGCGTTTGCGCGCACGTTTGCGCCCTGGTTCAGTGAGTAATGCAAAAGATGTATTGCTCGACTTGTACTCCACAGATGCTGAGTATTCTGCCGACGCCTTGGAAGAGGTTTATGAAAATCTGGAGCAGGCTGGTAAGCGTGTTCTTCAAGACGATATTTCTGATAATGATGCAGAAGAAGTACTCGAAACGATTGCTAAAGAAGAGGATACGAACGGTCGTATTCGTCGCAATGTGATGGATACACGCCGTGCCTTATCTTTCTTAATGCGTAGCAAACTACTATCTGATGAGCAGCAAGAAGAGGCGCGTCAGATTTTGCGAGATATTGATTCTCTTGAAAACCATACTGCATTCTTGTTCGATAAGATCAACTTCTTGATGGATGCAACGGTCGGCTTCATTAACTTGAACCAAAGTAAGATCATTAAGATCTTCTCCGTGGTATCAGTCGCCCTGATGCCGCCCACCTTGCTCGCTAGTATTTGGGGAATGAACTTCCGCTACATGCCGGAGTTAGAGCAAACTTGGGGCTATCCAGTTGCCATCCTCTCGATGGTGATTTCTGCGATGATTCCGTTGTGGTACTTCCGTCATAAAGGCTGGCTTAGCTCACGTTAAGCAGTACTTGCGACTTAGGTTTTTAGTAGATCTAGAAGTGTTAGTAGCGCGTAATCGCGCGCTTGCTCTCGCACCGTTTGACGATCGCCTAAAAATTGCTTTGTGATGGTGATGGTTTTTACATCATCACCCGCATGTTGTTTGATTGACCAGCCAAAGCAAACAGTGCCGACAGGTTTATCTGGTGAGCCGCCAGTTGGGCCGGCAATGCCAGTGATTGAGAGGGCTACATTCACATCTGCCTTAAGCCTAGCGCCATTTGCCATGGCAGCGGCGACCTGTTCACTGACTGCGCCAAATGATTGAATTGTTTCGGCGGGGACATCCAAGCACTCTGTTTTAGCATCATTGCTATAAGTGATATAGCCACGTTCAAACCAATCACTAGAACCCGCTAAGTCAGTGAGGGTGGCGCAAACCAGGCCGCCAGTGCAAGATTCAGCTAAGGCGATTTTCCATCCACGCTCAATGAGATTGTGCGCAAGTACTTTAGCCAATTCGTGTTGTGGGTCGATATTATTTTTCATAAGAAATAGCTCAATGCCATATGTAGGAGTGCGATTGTGGCGAGGGTGAAAAACGCTGCAGCCAAGTCATCCGCAATAATTCCAAAACCGCGCCACAAAATGTGTTTTAGGCTTGATGGAGAGGAATCGTTGCTACCCTCTAAGTGCTTAAAGTGGCGATCAATCATCCCAATCGGTCCGGGCTTGACGGCATCAAAAAAACGAAAGAGGGTGAATGCCAGGATTTGTGTCCAAAGGTTGGTGGGCGTTATGACAATCAAAACCAACCAGAAGGCGACGATCTCGTCCCACACAATTCCACCAAAATCTTTTTTGCCTAATTCTTCGCTGACCTGACCGCAAATCCAGCATCCTAAAATAATTCCCACGCCAATGATCCAAAAAAACTCTGCGGTGGAGAGAAAGTACTCTCCCACCAAGAATGCGACCCAAGCCCAGAGTGTTCCAGCAGTGCCAGGCGCAAATGGCGCCAACCCACTGCCAAAGCCAAATGCTAAGGCACGACTCGGTTTGCTAAAGACCCATTTAAAGCTTGGGTTTTCTATAGGGGTGTGACGGGTCTGGATATTCATGCGAAATGATCAAACGATTGAAGTAGGGCGTTTGCCTCTAGTTGATTTAGTGTTGCCCCGGCATGATTAATCAGCCTGATCTCGGGCGCGGAATTTTGCATGGACTTAACGCTGCCTATTTGGGTGAGGGGAAGGTTTAAGTTTGCACCGATCTTGGCAATAGCCTCTCGCTGACTAGTGGGGGCGGTAAAACAGAGTTCGTAATCATCTCCACCGCAAGCGGCATATTGGGTTTGGATATCAGCAGATTGCTTAAGTAGTGTGGCGGATTTAGGAATTCGATCTAAGAAGATATCGGCATCTTTATTGGACTGCTTCAAGATGTGTCTTAAGTCTCCTAATAGACCATCTGAAATATCTAAAGCAGAGCTGGCAATTTCCCTCAGGGCGATTCCCAATTCGACCCTAGGGGTCGGCTGATGCATGCGAGGCTCAATAAGCGCTAAATCCGATTTTGAAAGTGTTATTTCATGACGCAGTGCAGCAAGAGTGAGCCGGGCATCTCCAATAGTTCCAGAAACCCAGATGTCATCGTCTTTTAATGCTCCCGATCTTTGAATAGCTTTTTCTTTGGGGATGCCACCAAAAGCAGTAATGCAAATATTGAGTGGACCAGCAGTGGTATCGCCACCAATTAATGGGCAGGAGTATTGATTAGCAATTGCAAATAAGCCTTTGCTAAAGGCCTTCAGCCAGCTCGGATCAGCTTTGGGTAATGCCAGTGCCAGCGTGAAGCCTAAGGGCTTAGCACCCATGGCAGCAAGGTCAGAGAGGTTGACTGCTAAAGCCTTCCAGCCAAGCCACTCTGGATTGGCATCTTCAAAAAAGTGCCGTCCGCAGACCAGCATGTCGCTGGTAATGGCAATTTCTTCATGGGGGCCTGTTTTTAATAAGGCGCAATCATCGCCAATTCCAAGAGTCACGGATCCAGGGTTTGCAGCAAGCATAGCTTCGGACTGCGTTTTAAAGAAACGCTGAATCACATCAAATTCGCCAAGTGGGGAGGATTGAGATTGCATGCCTCATTTTATGGCTCTTATGACTCTTTCATCTGAGAGGAATAGAATTAGAAGCTTGAATAAGTCTAATTGATGAGTGAGCTGATGAGTAAACCAAGCAATAGCAGCAAAGAACAACAAATAGCGGATTTAAGAGCAGCTGCTCTCCACTATCACGAGTTTCCTGTTCCAGGTAAAATCGAAATTGCCCCAACCAAGCAGTTAACCAATCAGCGGGACCTCGCTTTGGCCTACACCCCAGGTGTTGCTGCAGCTTGCGAAGAGATCGTCAAAGACCCTGCCAATGCATTCCGCTACACAGCGCGCGGTAATTTGGTTGGTGTGATTACCAACGGTACCGCAGTATTGGGTCTAGGTAATATTGGACCCCTAGCCAGTAAGCCAGTGATGGAAGGTAAGGCCGTTCTCTTTAAGAAATTTGCTGGCATCGACGTGTTCGATATCGAAGTGAATGAGAATGATCCAGATAAGTTAGTTGAAATCATTGCAGCGCTTGAGCCAACTTTTGGTGGTATCAATTTAGAAGACATTAAGGCACCAGACTGCTTTGTTGTTGAGCGAAAATTACAAGCGCGCATGAAGATTCCGGTCTTTCATGATGATCAACATGGAACTGCGATTGTGGTTGCCGCTGCTATTTTGAATGGCCTAAAAGTGGTTGGCAAAGATATTGATAAAGTGAAGCTGGTGACCTCTGGTGCTGGCGCTGCTGCTTTGGCTTGCTTAGATCTATTGGTAGATCTTGGCATTCCCCGTAAAAATATTTGGGTGACTGACTTGGCTGGTGTGGCCTACAAGGGTCGTAAAGAATTAATGGACCCTGAGAAGGAGCCATTCTGCCAAGAGACAGAATTGCGCACGCTCGATCAAGCAATTGAAGGCGCTGATATTTTCTTGGGTCTTTCTGCTGGCGGCGTGCTTAAGCAAGACATGGTTAAGAAGATGGCGCCTAAGCCGTTGGTATATGCCTTGGCAAATCCAACCCCAGAGATTCTGCCGGAAGAGGTAAAAGAAGTTCGCCCTGATGCTGTGATGGCCACTGGCCGCACGGACTACCCAAATCAAGTAAACAACGTTTTATGTTTCCCATTTATTTTCCGTGGCGCCCTAGACGTCGGTGCTACCACCATTACGCGTGGAATGGAAGTTGCGGCAGTCAAGGCTGTAGCGGAGTTGGCTCAAGCTGAGCAGAGTGAGATTGTTACCTCTGTGTACGGTATTGAGAACCTATCTTTTGGTCCAGAGTATCTGATTCCGAAGCCATTTGATCCACGCTTAATTACCGTGATCGCTCCTGCTGTTGCTAAAGCTGCGATGGATGATGGTGTTGCACAACGTCCAATTAAAGATTTTGATGCATACCGCAATCAACTGCAACAATTTGTGTATCACTCTGGCACTTTGATGAAGCCATTGTTTAGCATTGCTAAGCGTGTATCTGCAGGTCAAAAGCGGATCGTATTTGCCGAGGGTGAAGATGAGCGTGTATTGCGCGCTGTTCAAATCATTATTGATGAGCATTTAGCTACACCGATCCTGATTGGGCGACCAGCAGTCATCGAGCATCGAATTGAAAAATTCGGACTACGTATTAAGCCTGGTGAAGATTTTGAGATTGTCAATCCAGAAAACGATTCTCGCTTCCGCGATTTCTGGCAGACCTATTTAGCTTTGACTGAACGCAAGGGTGTTACGGAGTCTTTTGCTAAGCTAGAAATGCGTCGCCGTAATAGTTTGATCGGATCAATCCTGATCAGCAAAGGAATGGCTGATGGCATGATTTGTGGAACAGTGGGCAACTTAGCGACACATTTGAAGTATGTTGATGAGGTAGTTGGTCATGAACCTGGCGCCAATGTCTACGGTGCTATGTCTGGCTTAATTTTGCCTGGCCGCCAAGTATTCTTGGTGGATACCCATGTGAACATCGATCCCACTGCTGAGCAGTTGGCTGAACTCACATTGATGGCTGCAAACGAAATGCGTAAATTAGGGATTGCTCCGAAAGTAGCGCTCTTGTCTCACTCTAACTTTGGCTCAAGCAGTGCACCTTCCGCAGTCAAAATGCGCGAAGTGTTGGCTTTGATTCAAAAAGCAGACCCAGGCCTTGAGGTTGATGGTGAGATGCATGGCGATAGCGCTTTAGATGAAACCATTCGCGCTGGCGCAGTGACTTCTTCTCCACTCAAAGGCGATGCGAATTTATTGGTCTTGCCAAATATTGATGCTGCTAACATTTCTTACAACTTGCTAAAGACTGCTGCTGGTAACGGCATTGCAATCGGACCTTTGCTTTTAGGTGTGGCTAAGCCAATTCATATTTTGACGCCAGCAGCTACAGTGCGTCGTATTGTGAATGTGACTACTTTGGCAGTGGTTGAGGCGGCTAGCAATGCTAGAGGGACTGCTTAATACCTGAGTAGCTGGTTTTATTTATGTTAGTTAGTAATAACTAACATAAATAATTCTTATATAAATCAACTGTTTATATAAAATGCACTGTAATTGGGCTTGATTTGATAGCGTGTTAAGGGTAACCTAGCACCCATCATGAATAATCGCTCTGAAAACGGCACTACAGCAGGCTTCGAAGAACATAGTCGAGCTGAAAGTTGGGATAGCAACGATAGACTCGAAACAGAGTCTTCTGCGGCCAACATCTATGCCGAGGGTGGTTTATCTCGTTTACAAACCTATGCAGCAAATCAAGTTTCGGGGAAAAAAGTGACAGCTTCTTGGCGTGCCGCTTTGGCCGTTCGCGATGCCGGACCGCCGGCAATGTTGCGCAGTGTGCGCCCAAACATCGTGCAATCGATTCGTGCTTTCCGCACTCCTGACCTACAGGAAGCGGCTACTGAGCTTGGCCAACATTTCATTTACGCTAATTGTGCGAATGCAATGACTAAAGGCGAAGTTTTGGAAGCGATTGCGATTGCCTATACATTCACCAAGCAACAAGCAAAGAATTTTGATCCTTTGCTCGATGCATTAACAACTACTGTTGATAAGTCTGGCCCACAGCCAGGTTTTGTAGTGGTGCTCGAAGGCTTGCCTTGCACCCAGAAGTTCGACAAAGAAGCTCGTGAAACTCTTTTGGATGTTTTCCGCGATGCAGTGGATTTCTGGTCTGAGCGCCGTACACCTTATCGGGTGTTCTACTCATTTGCATAAGTAAGTAACTAAGCAAGAAAGAATTAAATCAGCAAAAATCGCCTCTAACCGAGGCGATTTTGCATTTCTGGGCCCCAAATACTGTGTACGGCAGTAATAGCAACAATGCCTGCTGTCTCGGTACGCAAGACCCGATCCCCCAAAGAGACAATCTGATAACCGGTAGCCTGCGCCTGCGTCTCTTCCTCTGGCGAATGACCACCTTCAGGCCCAATCATGAGAATAATATCTTGGGGTGGGGTATTCATTAACACTGAATAGAGACTTTTGTCGGTATCTGGGCTTAAAAGTAGCTTAAGTTTAGCTTTTTGAGGCTTTTGTAGGTAACTCTCAAAAGTCTGTACCGCTTCCACGGTAGCTAATACCGTACGATCACATTGCTCACAGGCCGCCTGCACGATACCTTGCCAATGCAAAAGTCGCTTTTGAGCCCGCTCAGCATCGCTAGAGCGCGTTAATTTAATTACTGAGCGCTCGCATTGCAGTGGGGCAATGACCTGGGCACCAGTCTCTATAGCCTTCTCAACGATCCAGTCCATCTTGTCGCCGCCAGCAAGGCCTTGAGCCAAGGTGATTGCGTAGGGACTCTCACGATGGGTATCGAGGCGAATTTCACTGAGTTCTGCTTCGCCAGCCTTATTGCTAAGAGCAAGCAGTTTTGCTTGGGCAACCTGGCCTTTTCCGTCAAAAATGGGGAAGAATTCACCGACCTGAATGCGGCGAACGCGCAAATGATGAACAAGCTCAGGAGTGAGGATGTTTGGCTTTTGGGTTTCCCACGGCCCGGGAAGATAAAATTGAGGCATTACTGCAATATAGCTAATTTATTTTCCTCGAGACCAAATTTACGATGTCAAATCTTCAAATTCGCATGGCCAACGCCATTCGTGCTTTATCCATGGATGCAGTACAACAAGCCAACTCAGGTCATCCGGGAATGCCAATGGGCATGGCTGATATTGCGGTCGGTCTTTGGAATGAACATTTACAACACAATCCAACGGATCCACATTGGATGAATCGCGATCGTTTCGTTTTATCAAACGGCCATGGATCCATGTTGTTGTATTCCTTGTTGCATCTCACTGGTTACGACTTGCCTATGAGCGAGTTGAAAAATTTCCGTCAGTTACACAGTAAAACTGCTGGTCATCCTGAATATGGAATTACTCCTGGCGTAGAAACCACTACTGGACCTTTGGGTCAGGGAATTTCAAATGCGGTGGGCATGGCACTTGCTGAAAAATTATTAGCAGAAGAATTTAATCGTCCAGGTAGCAAGATTGTTGATCACTACACCTATGTATTTTTGGGTGATGGTTGTTTGATGGAGGGCATCAGTCATGAAGTGTGTTCATTGGCTGGCACTCTCAAACTGAATAAGTTAATTGCGCTGTGGGATGACAACGGCATCTCGATTGATGGCAAGGTGGTTTCTTGGTTTAACGAAGATACGCCAAAGCGTTTTGAGGCATACGGTTGGAATGTTCTGCGCGATGTCGATGGCCATGATGCGGAGGCCGTCTCTAGTGCCATTGCAAAAGCAAAGAAGAGCGATAAGCCTACCTTTATCTGTTGTAAGACTGCGATTGGTCAAGGCTCTCCAAATATGGCGGGTAGCGATAAGGTGCATGGCTCACCACTAGGTGCTGCTGAGATTGCCGCGACTCGGGTTGCATTGAACTGGCCATATGCTCCGTTTGAAATTCCGAAAGATATTTATGAGGCTTGGGATTTTAAGAAACGCGGTCAAGCAGCTGAGCACGAGTGGAATAAAGAATTCCAAGCGTACAAAAATAAATATCCAGAACTTGCTTCAGAATTACAGCGTCGCATGCAGGGAGATTTATCTAAGGACTTCTCAAAAACTTTAGATACTTATGTAAAGACCTGTGAAAGCAAGGCGGAAACAATTGCCACCCGCAAGGCCAGTCAAAATGCGATCGAAGCATTGGCTCCTGCTTTGCCAGAATTTATGGGTGGCTCTGCTGATTTAACTGGTTCCAACTTAACCAACTGGTCTTCATGTAAAGCAGTGCGTGCTGATCAGTGGGGCAACCATATTAATTATGGTGTGCGTGAATTTGGTATGAGTGCCATCATGAATGGCATCGCCTTGCATGGTGGATACATCCCATTTGGCGGCACTTTCCTAACCTTCTCTGATTACAGTCGTAATGCCTTACGCATGGCTGCATTGATGAAGCTACGCAGCATCTTTGTATTTACGCATGACTCTATTGGCTTAGGCGAAGATGGCCCAACCCATCAGTCTGTTGAGCATGTGGCTAGTTTGCGCCTCATTCCGAATTTGACGGTGTGGCGTCCTTGTGACACCACTGAGAGCGCAGTGGCTTGGGGCTCGGCGATTGAGCGCAAGCATGGTCCAAGCGCGTTGATCTTTAGTCGTCAAAATTGCCCATTTGTTTCACGCAACAGTCAGCAAGTGAAAGATATTGCACGTGGTGGATATGTATTGCGTGATCCCAAGAAAGCAAAAATCGATGCCGTTATCATTGCGACTGGCTCTGAAATTGCTTTGGCTTTGCAAACCGCTGAGCGTTTGGAGGGGGAAGGTTTTGGTATTCGCGTCGTGTCCATGCCTTCAACTACAGTCTTTGATCAGCAAGATTCTGCTTTTAAAGTAAAAGTCTTACCTGCAGATATTCCACGTATTGCTGTTGAAGCGGGTGTAAGTGATTTCTGGTGGAAGTATGGTTGCGCAGCAGTGCATGGTGTAGACACCTTTGGTGAATCAGCGCCAGCGCCAGTGCTCTATGAATACTTTGGCTTAACTGTCGATCAGATCGCTAAAACAGTGAAGCAATGTATTGCAAAGAAAAAATAATTTAGCTGTTTAAGAATTTAATATTAGCAAGGGGAATGGAATGACAATTCGTGTCGCAATTAATGGTTATGGCCGTATTGGCCGCATGGTCTTGCGTGCTTTGTATGAAGATCAAGTTAATGGCAAACCTAGGCGTGATATCAAAATCGTGGCAATTAATGCCATGGGTGATATCGATATCAACGCACACCTCACGCAATATGATTCTGCGCATGGACGTTTTCCAGCTGAAGTAAAAGTAGATGGTGATTGCATGGTGGTGAATGGCGATCGCATCAAAATGTTCTCCACTCGCAATCCTTTGGAAACTCCTTGGGGTGAATTGGGTGTGGATTTGGTTTTAGAGTGCTCCGGTAAGTTCACTTCAAAAGAAAAAGCCATGGTGCACATCTCCCAAGGTGCGAAGAAAGTATTGATTTCTGCTCCGGGTGAAAAAGATGTGGATGCCACGATTGTGTATGGCGTTAATCAACAAGTATTAAAGCCAAGCGATATTGTGGTTTCCAATGCCAGCTGTACAACGAACTGTTTGGCCCCATTGGTTAAGCCATTGCTAGAAAAGATTGGTATTGAGTCTGGCTTGATGACCACCATTCACGCATTTACCAATGACCAAGTCCTCACTGACGTGTATCACAATGATATGCGTCGTGCGCGCTCTGCCGTGACCAGCATGATTCCAACCAAGACGGGTGCTGCAAAAGCAGTTGGATTAGTGTTACCAGCATTAGCAGGTCGTTTTGATGGTTTTGCAATGCGTGTGCCAGTGATTAACGTTTCTGTAGTGGATTTAACCTTTGCCGCTAGCCGTCCTACCAGCGTGGATGAGGTCAATTCGATCCTCAAGGCTGCCAGTGAGGGTGAATTGAAGGGTATTTTGGGCTTCAATACCTTGCCACTGGTTTCCATCGACTTTAATCATGATCCACGTCCAAGTATTTATGATGCTTCCCAGACTCGCGTTTCTGCGGATGGCAAGCTCGTTAAGGTTTTGGCTTGGTATGACAACGAGTGGGGTTATTCAGTTCAAATGCTCAATGCGGCCGAAGCTTTGATGGCTGTAAACTAATCTTCTATTGGTTAAAATTCGATAAAAGTTGGCTTTATATGTAAAAAAGACCTCAATTGAACTGACCCACAAAAGTTGGACAGTTTAATCAGGTTAGCACGAGGGATTGAGTTCGGTATTGAACCGGGCTCAATCCCTTTAGTTTTTCCTTGATTCGATCATGGTTGTAGTAGTGGATGTAGTCCTTAAGCTCCGTTTTAAATGATTGAACATCTGAGAACTTCTTTTGGTAGAAGAACTCGGTTTTCATAATCCCAAACCAGTTTTCCATGACTGCGTTATCCAGACAGTTTCCTTTTCTAGACATGCTTTGGCTAAGACCTTGTACCTTCAAAGCCTGTTGATAAATCCCCATTTGGTATTGCCAGCCTTGGTCTGAGTGCAATACCGGTTGAGGCTGGCTGCATCCTCTAAGACGTTTAAATGCCACTTTTAGCATCTCCATCACCA
>NZ_NGUO01000015.1 GCF_002206635.1 Polynucleobacter aenigmaticus
AAGGCTGCAAGACCACCTTCATTGTAGAGTTTTTGCCATCTCCCAAGGGTGGCAGGAGAGGCGATATTAAAGTGGGCGGCAGTCTGGTTAATGGAGAGCTGGTGCTCGGCCATATATTGCAAAACAGAATGTTTAAAGATGTCCGTGTAGGTTTTATGGCCTTGAATCAAGCTACTTTGCCCATGTATCTTGAAGGCATAAACCCATTTTTTTATAAAGGCAGGGTTGACCTCGTAGAGGGTTGCCGTTGATCTAAATCCGTCCCTAGTTGATAGGTAGTGGTTAATAACGGCTAATTTGAACTCTTTGCTGTATTTGGACATGAAAACTGCACCTTAGTGGGTTGGAGGGGTGTCCAACTTTTGTGGTGCAGTTCAAATTGAGGTCTTTTTTCATCATCTGATCTTATATTTCAGGTATTTGATCAGAACTTTGGGCCAATACCCATTAAGCCGAATTAAAGCGCATCAAATCTTCTGTTTATTGCGGCAGTTTTTCTTCTGGCAGTGGCCGTACATCGCTAAAGAGTGCTCCTGGAGCTTGAAACCGAGGTTTTTGGCGATATCACGCTGCCTTTTTTCGATTGCCTCATCTACAAACTCTTCCACATGTCCGCAATCTAGGCACACGAGATGGTCATGATGATGGCCTTCATTGAGCTCGTAAATGGCCCGGCTATCGCCCTTACTGGATTCAAAGTGGCTGCGAAGTAGCAGTCCCGCCTGTTCAAACTGGGTTAGAACACGATAAACCGTTGCTAATCCGATCTCTTTATCATCTTTGGCTAAGGCCATAAAGATGTCTTCGGCGCTAAAGTGGGTGCCACCATTTTGATGAAAAAAGTCCAATATTTTCATGCGAGGACCCGTAGCTTTTAGACCAATATCGCGTAAATCAGCAGGAGTGGGGTTTTGGTTCATATTCATGGGTTTGGGAGCTAAAATCAATGTCTTAATGATACGGCCTGCCATGCAAAATTGCCTTCAACTTTTTATGAGTTTCTTCCATTCCATTTCTGGGGTATTTCGCCACGTGCGCTCTGGCTTGTTGATTACTGTCATCGGTGGAGTATTTGCCATAGCCGGCTGTACGAGTGCTGTAGATGACACACAACGAGCCTGGATGAATAAAGTCTTCAGACCTTACGTACCTGACGTCGTGCAAGGGAACTTTATTTCTAGCGAACAATATGCCAAGTTACAAGTGGGGCAGAGTCGTGAGCAAGTGCGCCAAATTTTAGGCACACCTTTACTAGCCAGCTATCTCCACGCCAATCGCTGGGATTACGTTTTTGAATTTAAACGTGCAAATCAGAAGATGGGAAAAGAGCGCCGCGTTACCGTATTTTTCGAGGGTGATAAGTTGGTCAAGTTTCAGGGTGATGCTTTACCAACCGACATTGAGCTAGTTGCGGAGATTGATGGCTATGCAAAAGCCAAGAGATCTTTTTGGGATGTCATGACAGGATCCAATAAGCCACCAGTAACACCGCCTTTGCAGCAACCAGAGTTGCTCGTGCCAAGCCCAACAAATAATTTACCTGCTGGGGCGGCTGTACCTGCAGCTACTACGAGCAGTTCTTTCTGGGATTTTTTTAGTTTTTCTAAAAAATCACCAGAAGTTCAGCCTCAACAGTTAGGCCCTGGTGCCCTTAACGTTCCGCAGGCTAGTGAAGCTAAATAAAGATTACTTTTGTGTTCATGCCGAGTGATTTCTTTCGGCAACCTTTAATAAGAAACGAAGATACAAATGATGAAGATTGCAATTGCTGGTGCAACCGGGCGCATGGGAAAAATGTTAATCGAGGCTGTTCTCAATAGTCCTGATGCGCAGTTGGTAGGCGCGCTTGAGCATGACTCCTGCACTTTGATTGGTGAAGATGCCGGTGCCTTCTTGGGGAAAAAAACTGGCGTAGCGATTACTGCTGATATTACAAAGGCTTTAAGTGATGCTGAATTTTTGATTGACTTCACCCGTCCAGAAGGCACGATGGCGCATTTAGCAGTAGCGCAAAAGACTGGTAGCAAAATGATTATTGGTACGACGGGCTTGAGCCCTGAGCAAATTGATGGTCTGAAAAAAGCCTCCACTAATTTAGCCATCGTTTTTGCTCCGAATATGAGCGTGGGTGTGAATGTGACTTTTAAGTTGCTAGAAATTGCCGCAAAAATGCTGAACGAAGGCTACGACATTGAAATCATTGAGGCCCATCATCGTCACAAAGTAGACGCACCGTCGGGCACTGCGCTCAGAATGGGTGAAGTCATTGCTGATGCGCTTGGCGAGAAGTTGGATGATGTAGCTGTGTACGCCAGAGAGGGCCATACGGGCGAGCGTAAGGAGGGTTCTATTGGTTTTGCAACGATTCGTGGTGGAGACATTGTTGGTGATCACACCGTTTTGTTTGCAGGTGAAGGCGAGCGCATTGAGATTAGTCATAAGTCTTCCAGTCGCCAGTCATATGCGCAAGGGTCTTTGCGCGCTGCGCGTTATTTGCAAAACCAAAGTTCCGGTCTACACGACATGCAGGATGTACTTGGCTTACGCAAGTAATTAACCCATAAAAATAGAAGAAAAGAGTTGTATTGAATGAGTAAGGATTACGACCACCGCAGTATTGAAGCGGCAGCGCGTGCTGATTGGGAGAGTGCGCAAGCGTACAAGGTTGCCGAAAACGCAGTAGATGCAGCCGGTAAGCCAAGGCCAAAGTATTACGCCTGTTCAATGTTGCCGTACCCATCTGGTAAGTTGCATATGGGCCACGTTCGTAACTACACTATCAATGATGTGATGGCTAGACAGTTACGTATGCAGGGTTATAACGTGTTGATGCCAATGGGTTGGGATGCGTTTGGTATGCCTGCAGAGAATGCGGCCATTCAGAATAAAGTACCACCGGCTAAATGGACCTACGACAACATTGCTTATATGAAAAAGCAAATGTCTGCGATGGGTCTAGCAATTGATTGGTCGCGTGAAGTGGCAACTTGTAGTCCCGACTACTATCGCTGGAATCAATGGCTCTTTTTGAGGATGCTTGAAAAAGGCATTGCTTATCGTAAGACCCAAGTGGTGAACTGGGATCCGATTGATCAAACCGTATTGGCAAATGAGCAGGTCATTGATGGGCGCGGCTGGCGCTCTGGTGCTTTAGTCGAAAAGCGTGAGATACCTGGTTATTACTTCAACATTACCGCCTATGCAGAGCAGTTACTTTCTGGTTTGGATGGTTTAGGTTGGCCTGAGCGCGTTAAGACTATGCAGCAAAATTGGATTGGCAAAAGTCGCGGCGTGCGTTTTGCTTTCAAGCATGAAATCCAAGATGCCCACGGTAACTTTATTCAAGATGGTCAGCTGTATGTTTTTACAACACGTGCCGATACCATTATGGGCGTTACCTTTTGCGCCGTTGCTGCCGAACATCCATTAGCAACGCTGGCGGCTAACAATAATCCAGAACTTGCTGAGTTTATTGAGAAATATAAAACCGGCAGTGTGATTGAAGCAGATCTGGCTACCCAAGAAAAAGAAGGCATGCTCACGGGTTTATATGTGAAACATCCCCTTACCAATGAGCCTGTACCAGTATGGGTAGGTAATTACGTGTTGATGTCCTACGGCGATGGCGCTGTTATGGGAGTGCCTGCACACGACGAGCGCGATTTTGCTTTTGCTCTCAAATACAATTTACCAATCAAGCAAGTGATTGCCTTGCGCTCTCCATCATCCATGTTTAATACCAGCCATTGGCAGGATTGGTATGCGCAGAAAGATGATGTCGTATGCCTTAATAGCGGTAAGTACGATGGGATGTCTCATGAGGAGGCGGTGAGTACCGTTGCAGCAGATTTAGAGAAGATGGGTATTGGAGAAATTAAAACCACATACCGTTTGCGTGATTGGGGCATCTCTCGTCAGCGTTATTGGGGCACCCCAATTCCGATTATTCATTGCGGTGATGAGCAAAACCCAGGTTGTGGCGCGGTTCCGGTTCCTGAGGCAGATTTGCCAGTGGTATTGCCAGAAGATTGTGTACCCGATGGTAGCGGCAATCCATTAAACAAGCGTCCAGATTTCTTGAATGTGAAGTGTCCAAAGTGTGGCAAGCCCGCGCGTCGTGAAACTGACACCATGGATACCTTTGTGGACTCATCTTGGTACTTCATGCGTTACACCGGTCCCGATGCGAAGACGATGGTTGACGACCGCAATGAATACTGGATGCCAATGGATCAGTACATTGGTGGTATTGAGCATGCGATTTTACATCTGCTCTATGCGCGCTTCTGGACCAAGGTAATGCGCGACCTCGATTTAATAAAGTTTGATGAGCCTTTCCAAAACTTATTAACGCAAGGCATGGTTCTCAATGAGACCTATTACTCTGAAGAAGCTTCCGGTAAAAAGACCTGGTTAAATCCGTTGGATATTGAGCTAGATCTCGATGAAAAAGGTCGCCCTCAAAGTGCTAAGTTGAGGGGTGATACTTCCGGCACACCCGTCATCATTGGCGGCATTGAGAAGATGTCCAAGAGTAAAAACAATGGTGTTGATCCTCAAGCATTGATTGATCAATATGGAGCTGATACTGCGCGTCTTTTTGTCATGTTTGCCGCCCCTCCAGAGCAACAGCTTGAGTGGTCTAGTGCTGGTGTAGAGGGTGCATCTCGTTTCTTGCGTCGTGTTTGGATGTATTCCAGTAGTCAAGCAGATGCTATTCGATCTGCAGGGGAGGTATTGCCAGGCGACTTGAACGATGCTGAAAAAGCATTGCGTCGGGAAGTGCATAGCATTCTCAAGCAGGCCAATTTTGATTACCAGCGTCGCCAGTACAACACGGTTGTTTCTGCGGCAATGAAGATGCTCAATGTTTTGGAGCCTATCAAGTTAAATGCTGGCCTTGTGCGCCCGGCAGTATTGCGTGAGTGTTTAAGTATTTTGATTCGGGTTCTGTATCCAGTGGTTCCTCACTTGACTCATGCCCTCTGGAATGAAATAGGTTTCGATAAATCCTTAGGTACATTATTAGATGCACCTTGGCCAATCGTGGATGAGACAGCGCTCATACAAACAGAGTTAACCATCATGCTGCAAATTAATGGAAAATTACGCGGGGATATTCGTGTGCCTGCTGATGCTACCAAAGAGCAGATTGAAGCTTTGGCTTTGCAGAGTGAGCCTGCAGTAAAGGCGCTCAATGGCGCTGCGCCAAAAAAAGTGATTGTTGTGCCAGGTCGCTTAATTAATATTGTTGCTTAATAAATTAAACATAAGACTAAAGACATGAGCGTAAATACCCTTCGACGTGCAGTGCTTGGTTTGTTTGCTTTAGCGCCAATCAGCGGTTTATTGGCTTGCGGCTATCGTTTACGCGGGATGGTGGATTTGCCATTCAAGGTGATTGCGATTACTGGTAGCCCATCACCTCCTTTGCGTGCGGATTTGCAAGCGGCGATCTTGACGGGCACTGATGCCAAAGTGGCGATCAATCCCAAGGATGCGGATCTCATTCTGGACATCACTAGTGATCTGAATGGCCGTGAGATCTTGGCTTACAACTCCAATGGTCAAGTCTCCGCTTATCGCTTAAATATTCGCGTTGGATTTAGGGCGTATGACGTTAGTGGCGCCGATGTTGTGCCTGAGGCTGAAATTTACATGACGCGAGATATGGACTTCTCGGTATCTACAGTCTTGGCAACCGATGCTCAAATGCAGCAATTTCTCTCTTTGATGCGTAGAGATCTTGCGGTACAGATTCTGCGCCGTGTTTCTGCATCTGCACGAGCACCTCAGGCTCGAAGCTTTTAAAGAATGATGGCCCAATTGCATGGTTAAGAGCGATGCACTGCAAGTTCATTTGAGGTCGCTGAATTCCGCGGCTTCATTAAATCCCCTTTATATATTTAGTGGCGATGAGCCTCTACTCATGATGGAGGCAATGGATCAGTTACGCGCCACTGCTAAAAAAATGGGTTACACCGATCGCGAAGTCTTGTTGCAAGAGCGTGGGTTTGATTGGAGCGCATTGTTAAGTGCTGGACAAACCATGTCCTTATTTGGAGATAAGCGCTGGGTAGAGTTGCGCATACCGACAGGTAAGCCAGGACGTGATGGTGCTGAAGCGCTGAAGCAATTTTCAGCTCAAATGCAGTCTCAAGCAGTTGGGGCTGATGGCCCTGATACGATTTTCTGCATCATCCTCCCTAAGTTAGATGGCAAGACTAAGACCTCTGCGTGGTTTAGTGCTTTGGATGAGGCGGGCATGGCCATTCAGTTGGACTCCCTTGATCGCGCTCAATTGCCACAATGGATTGCAGGGCGCTTGAAGAAGCAGGGTCAAGAGGTTGAGTCAGGCCCTGAGGGACAGCGTGCACTGAGTTTTATTGCTGAGCAGGTAGAGGGCAACCTCATCGCGGCTCATCAAGAAATTCAGAAGCTAGGTTTATTGCATCCGACCGGTGTACTCACTGAAGAGCAAATTCGGTCTGCCATTTTGAAAGTGGCTCGCTACAACGTTTTTGAGCTTACCGAGGCAATGCTGGCTGGTGATCTAGCGCGCCTAAATCGCATGCTGGATGGCCTCAAAGGTGAGGGTGAACCTTTGGTGTTGATTCTGTGGAGCGTGACTGAAGAGCTTCGGATACTATCGAAACTGAAGGCTGCTAGTGATGCTGGAGAGTCGGTGCAGAACTTAATGCGCGCCAACCGTATCTGGGGCAATAAGGAGCGTTTATATCCCATGGCCCTAAAACGGGTGCAGCCTTTGAGGTTACGCAGGGCTATGCAGGTTGCGGCTGGATTAGATCGTCAAGTTAAAGGATTGCATGCGGCAGAGTTGCCAGCGGATCCTTGGGATGGCTTGCGTTTGGTGGGAAATTTGTTGCGTTAGATAAATCTTGCGTGAAAATTCAATTTAGATAAAACAATATTAATTCAGACATAGTTAAAAAAATGAGTGATTCTATTAAACAGATGATGCAAGATATTGGCCAACGTGCTCGTCAGGCATCACGCGCAATGGCGCGCGCATCAAGCGAGCAAAAAAATCAAGCATTGGCGCATATTGCGAAATTAATACGCCAAGAGGCCGATGAAATCCAAAAGGTTAATCAGATCGATGTCGCTCGTGCAAAAGCCAATGGGCAAGATGCTGCGTTCATTGATCGCCTCACTATGACGCCAAAGACGATTGAATCTATGGCTTTAGGTTTGGAGCAGATTGTTTCCTTAGATGATCCGATTGGCAAAATCACCTCATTACAAAAGCAGGCTTCTGGTATTGAGCTTGGTCAGATGCGAGTACCCCTTGGTGTCATCGGCATCATTTATGAGTCGCGTCCTAATGTCACCATTGATGCGGCAGCGCTTTGCTTGAAGTCAGGTAATGCAGTGATTTTGCGTGGTGGTTCAGAAGCTATTGATTCGAATACCCTGTTGGCGCAGTTGATTAAAGAAGGTTTAGACGCCGCTAATTTGCCAATGGATGCCGTTCAGGTTGTGACCACAATAGACCGCAGTGCTGTGGGTGAGATGATCACTATGACGGAATACATCGATGTGATCGTGCCTCGTGGCGGCAAGAGTTTGATTGCCCGCTTAATGGCAGAAGCGCGCGTACCGATGATTAAGCACCTCGATGGTATTTGCCATACCTATATTGATGCAGATGCGGATGTGGCGATGGCCATTCGGGTTTGTGATAACGCCAAGACCCAACGCTATGCACCTTGCAATGCGATGGAGACCCTACTAGTCAATCAGGAGATCGCCGCACAGGTATTGCCTACTTTGTGCAAAATCTATCAAGACAAGGGTGTTGAGTTACGCGTAGATGCGCTCACGCGGAGTACCCTAGAGGCTGCAGGATTTCAGAATTTGGTTGAGGCGACGGAAGAAGATTGGCAAACAGAATATTTAGCACCGATCTTGTCGATTAAAACCGTAGCGGATATGGATGAAGCGATGAGTCATATTGAGCAATACGGTAGCAAGCATACCGATGCCATCATCACTAATAATCAAGCGCAAGCCAATCGTTTTTTGCGTGAGGTCGATAGTGCAAGTGTGATGGTCAACGCCAGCACTCGCTTTGCGGATGGTTTTGAATATGGTCTTGGTGCGGAGATTGGTATCTCCAATGACAAATTGCATGCGCGTGGCCCCGTTGGTTTGGATGGCCTGACTTCTCTAAAATATATCGTCATGGGTCATGGCGAGATTCGTACTTAATTTATTAAGTCCAATTAAATCACTGTAGAACGGAAAATATTTATCATGGGCGATGCGTATTTGTGGACGAAGACTTTTCATATTGTCTTGATTGCCTCTTGGTTTGCGGGTTTGTTCTATCTCCCGCGAATTTTTGTGAACTTGGCAGATGAAAAAAATCCCGAAGTTTATGCGCGTCTTCTGGGTATGGCCAATCGCTTATTTCGTTTTATGACTATTTTGGCGGTGCCAGCACTACTACTTGGCTTTACTCTTTGGTTGCACTTCAAGATTGGCGCTGGTGAAATCTGGATGCATGCCAAATTGTTCTTTGTCATCTTGGTCATTGGCTACCACCATGCTTGCTGGAGCTTGCTCAAAAAGTTCCGCAATGGCGTTAATACCCGTTCAGGTGTTTGGTATCGGTGGTTTAACGAAGTGCCTGTAATCCTTTTATTGATCGTGACCGCTTTGGTTGTGATCAAGCCCTAATGTTTTTTGTAATCCCTTATTCATACTTTTTTAGATTGCTAGCCTCATGAGATTTTTTGTTGTTTGTCCAGGTGGACTAGAAGTGCCTCTAGCCCAAGAGCTGGCGAGTATTGCGCAGCGTCCCGACTGTAAAGCCTTGGGTGCCTGGGTGATTGATCCCACACCTACAAGCCCAACAGGCGGAGTGGGTTTGGCAGCGCCACTATCTGCTGCAATGGCTTTGAACTTACATTCTCGTATTGCTAGTCGAGTCTTATTGCAAATGGTAGATGCCCAATACCGCCAGGAGGAGGATTTATATAAGCTAGCTAGCGGCTTAGCTTGGGAAGAGTGGTTTTCTTCAAAGCAAACCTTGCGCGTTGACGTTACTGCACATCGCTCACCGTTAAAGAGTTTGAATTTTGCGACTCTGAAGATTAAGGATGCCATCGTTGATCGTTTGCGCGATGTCACAGGTGATCGCCCGAGTATTGATACTGCGTTTCCGGATGTGCGTGTTCAAGCGCATCTCACGGCAACCCATGTCACCATTTATCTGGATACTTCAGGTGAGGCCTTGTTTAAACGCGGTTGGCGCGATGAAAAAGGTGATGCACCCTTAAAAGAAAACCTGGCAGCAGGAATCTTGGCCATCACGGGATGGAAGCCTTCGCAAACCTTGTTTGATCCGATGTGCGGCAGTGGCACCTTTTTAGTCGAAGCTGCGCAAATAGCTTTAGCTATTCCGCCGGGCGCCATACGCTCTGGCATGTATGGCGATGATGCCAAGCCCAGTCGCCTAGCCTATCGCCCATTAGTGACTTCGGCGCATGGTTTTGGATTTCAGAGGCTTAAGCCCTTTAACGAAGCATCTGAGCAAAAGCGTTGGGTTGCTTTGAAAGAGGCTGCGCAGGCTGAGATGATTGAAAAGCGTAAGCAATTTCCAGATTCAGGGTCTTTAGGCATTAGTGGCAGTGATATTAACGAGCGTTTGGTCGCCATGTTTAAGGGTAACTGGCAGCGTGCGCAGTTACCTGGCTTGCCGGTCACTCGCCAGGTTGATGCTTTGGCTAGTAAGCCACCTGCAGATGCAAAAGACGGTGTGATGTTGCTGAACCCCCCTTATGGTGAGCGTTTGGTAATTAAAGGTGGGCGAGGCCAGGATCGAACTGCTGGCGATGCAGAGCGGGACTCCTATGAAGATGTTGAGGAGCCGGAAGATCGCTTTGCGTATAACCTGGAAACGGGCCGCCAAAGCGCCAAGCGTTCTAGCCGCGAATCCCTCAAGAAGTTGCAATCTGAAGAAGAGCAAGATCCAAAATTTGTCGAGTTCTTAAGGCAATTTGGCCAACATCTAAAGGATACTTTTGGCGGTTGGAATGTATTTGTGCTGACAGCGGATATGGCATTACCAGGGCAGCTGCGTATTAAGGAATCTAAGCGCACACCTTTATTTAATGGTCCACTCGAATGTAGGCTCTTTAAATTTGAGATGCATCAAAAACGCGATGCCACAGCAGATTTAAAATGAAAAGAATATACAAGGAAGATGGCAATGGAATTTAAAACATATATGTGCTTGATTTGTGGCTGGGTCTACGATGAAGCGGCAGGCTTGCCTGAAGAGGGTATTGAGCCTGGAACACTCTGGAAAGACGTTCCAATGAATTGGACTTGCCCAGAGTGCGGAGCACGTAAGGAAGATTTTGAAATGATGGCGATCTAATTGCGTAAAGCAATATCCATCCATTAAATACACTAGAGCGAAAACAGGAAAGTATCTTGGGACAAAACGAAATTCTATTTGAGCGTGCGCAAAAAACGATTCCGGGAGGCGTGAATTCTCCAGTACGTGCTTTTCGTCAGGTAGGTGGTACGCCACGTTTTGTTACCAAAGCCAAAGGTCCTTATTTTTGGGATGTTGAAGGCAAACGCTACATCGATTTGATTATGTCCTGGGGTCCAATGATTGCGGGACATGCGCATCCTGAAGTAGTTGAGGCGGTGAAAAAGGCTGCTGAAACTAGCTTTAGTTATGGCGCTCCCACTGAAGGTGAAATTGAATTAGCGGAACGCATTTGCCAGTTGGTGCCAAGTATTGAACAGGTGCGCATGGTATCTAGCGGTACCGAGGCCACGATGAGTGCTTTGCGTCTTGCACGTGGCTATACGGGTCGTGATCTCATTATTAAGTTTGAGGGTTGCTATCACGGTCATGCTGATAGTTTGTTGGTGAAGGCT
The DNA here is from genome assembly GCF_002206635.1 of Polynucleobacter aenigmaticus. Taxonomy (GTDB): domain Bacteria; phylum Pseudomonadota; class Gammaproteobacteria; order Burkholderiales; family Burkholderiaceae; genus Polynucleobacter; species Polynucleobacter aenigmaticus. The sequence goes on from NZ_NGUO01000015.1 coordinate 10,924, forward strand.
GGCTCGGGCCTACTGACTTTTGCAGACTCCACTCAAAATGCCCCATCTTCTGGTGGCGTGCCTCATGATTTAGTGAAACACACACTCGTTTTGCCTTACAACGATGTTGCAGCACTTGAAGAGGTATTTCAGAAGCAGGGTGATCAGATCGCTGCTGTGATCTTGGAGCCTATCGCCGGCAATATGAATTTGATTAAACCTTCAAAGGGGTTTTTAACTGCTATGCGGAGTTTGACTAGTCATCACGGCGGCGTACTGATTTACGATGAAGTGATGACTGGGTTTAGAGTGGCCTTGGGCGGTGCCCAATCTTTGCAGGGGATCACTCCTGACCTGACTTGCTTAGGCAAGGTAATGGGTGGCGGTATGCCGATGGCGGCCTTTGGTGGCAAGAGAGAAATCATGTCCAAACTGGCGCCGCTTGGCAATGTGTACCAGGCTGGCACATTATCTGGAAATCCTGTGGCAGTAGCGGCAGGATTAAAAACGCTGGAGATTGTTTCTCGAGAAGGTTTCTATGAGTGCTTAACTGGCCAAACAGAAAAACTCATGGCAGGTTTAAAGCAGGCAGCAGATGCGGCTAGCGTTCCCTTTTCGGTCGATAGCGTTGGAGGCATGTTTGGCTTCTACTTTGCCGACAAAGTACCCGCTTCTTTTGAAGAGGTGACCAAAACGAATATTGAATCGTTTAAGAAATTCTTCCACTTGATGCTGGATCAAGGAGTTTATTTGGCGCCATCAGCATATGAAGCTGGATTTACATCGATTGCGCATGATAATGCTGTTCTAGATGAGATCATTGCCGCCGCCCAGATCGCTTTCAAGAAACTGTAGCCAGCAATAAAGCGGTTTACATTCTGAGTGGGTGATCGTAGCCAGGCACTTGGATGATTTCAAGGGCCTTACTTGTCTTGCCGGATTCGGGAATTTCCATGGCGGTGAGTTTTCCACCCCACACACATCCAGTATCGAGGCCGATGACATTTCCTTGTCGAAGAAGGCCCAGAGTAGACCAGTGGCCAAAATAGATCAAGGCACCTTTAGTTTTTCTCTTGGGAACTTTGAACCATGGAATATAGCCCTTGGGCCCATCCCCAAAGCCTTCTTTGCTTTCAAATTCCATCATGCCGGCGGGGGTGCAAAAGCGAATGCGGGTGAGTGCATTGGTAATGATGCGAAGGCGATCGTAGCCTTTTAATGAGTTGCTCCACTTGTTGGGAGTATTGCCATACATATTGGCCAAAAAGTCTTTGTAGGATTTTTTGCGCAGCGCTTTCTCGACCTCTTGCGCGCATTCAATCGTTTGCTGGAGATCCCATTGGGGTAAGACTCCGGCATGTACAGTGAGCACTTTGCCATTGCTCAGTGCCATGGGTCTGTGACGTAACCAATGAATTAAGTCCGCTTTATCTGGAGCATCCAAAATTGGTCGCAAGGTATCCAATCCCTTGGTCATGCGTATGCCTGCATCTACAGCAAGTAGGTGCAAATCATGATTACCTAAAATACATTCAATTCGCTGCTCTTCTTGTAATCGCTTAAGGTATCGTAAAGTGTCTAGCGAATCTGGGCCGCGATTGACTAGATCGCCCAAGAAAATCACCTTGGATTTTGCCGGGAGTTTTTTGACGAGCGCCTTCAGGGACGGCGCACACCCCTGAATATCTCCAACTGCGTAGATCTTGCTCATGCTCTATCTTAAATCGGAAATTATTTCGAGGCTCATTACTCTAGCTGGCTGGAGATTCGGGGCTGATCTTTTTAACTACGCTATAGCGAATTAATGTCTTCTTACGAGCCTCATCATGGTTGACGACCGGTAACGGATAGTCTCTCCCCAGGAGAATGCCCGCAGCTTCTAGTTCGATATGACCGGATTCCCAAGGTGCATGAATCGACTTCTTGGAGAGCTTATCTAGTTGAGGTAAGTAGCGGCGAATGAATTTACCTTCGGGATCAAATTTTTGGGATTGAGTAATGGGATTGAAGATTCTGAAATACGGCTGAGCATCGCATCCCGAAGAGGAGGCCCATTGCCATCCACCATTGTTGGAGGACAGCTCAAAGTCATTGAGATGTTTTGCGAAATACATTTCACCCCAACGCCAATCAATTCCTAAATCTTTAGTGAGGAAGCTAGCAACCACCATACGTAGTCGGTTGTGCATGTATCCACTTTGATTTAGTTGATGCATGGCTGCATCAACCAGTGGGTAACCAGTTTTGCCGTCACACCAGGCTTTAAATAATTTCTGGGCATGAGCGCCACTTTCCCATTGGATATTGTCATAGTCTGGCTTGAAGGCTGCGCCCTCGGCTAGGCGTGGATGATTGGCAAGAATCATGAAATAGAAATCTCGCCAAATGAGTTCGCTTAGCCAGATAGTCGCACCCATACTGCCCGCAAGCATGCGGCGATGGGCTTCGCGGACCAAGCCTCGAATAGAGAGCATGCCAAAGCGTAGATGGGTTGAGAGATAGCTCACACCCTTGATGGCGGGAAAGTCCCTACCAATTTGATATTGATCGATTCGATGCAGGAAGTCTTCCAAGAATGCTTGACCACCTTCGGAGCTTGGCGGTAGGTAAGTCTCAATACCGGTGGGGGTAAAGCCCATGGATTCCAGGGAAGGGAAGGGTGCTTGCAAAGCTTTGGGAATTGCTGCTAGCTGACATTTGTTGGGAGTGCATTCATATGCGGCAATATCTTTTTCTTGTAAGGTCTTCAGCCAGTTATTTTTGTAAGGAGTAAAGATCGAGAAAACCGTGCTTGAATTGGTGAGAATTTCTTTCTTCTCGAAAATGACCTGATCCTTAAAGGTCTCAAATTCAATACCTTGATTGTCAAGAGAGGATTGAACTTGAGCATCGCGCGCAATGGCTGATGGTTCGTAGTCATGATTGGCGTAGACGGTGCTAACACCTAGTATTTGAGCAATTTGTGGAATGCATTCCGTCGGTTTGCCTACTTGAACAATCAGTCCGCCACCTTGTTTGCGCAATTGCTCATCAATTTGCTTAAGGCCTTGCCAAATAAAGTCCACGCGGCGATCGTGCTTGAGCCCGTTTTCATCTAAATCTTCGGTGCATAGCGGCTCCAAAATGTCAGTATCGAAAATGAAGGTCACCCAGACCTGGGTATTATTGGCGAGGGCATGGTGAAGCGCTGCATTGTCATAAAGACGCAGATCGCGGCGGAGCCAAACAAGAGCTTTTTGCATAGCCACTATATTAGGGCTTATTAGCCGATTACGTTTGGCCTAAAGGTAATATTGATCTTATATGGATACTTTATTTTTTATCTTTTCGAAGATAGTGCAGTTTTGCATTGAGCCCTTAAATTGGATTATTGCCTTTGTAGTGCTCAGCCTTTTATTTCTTAGGCTTAGAAAACCCCACTTGTGCAAACGATTCCTGCTATTGGCTTTAGCGGATTTGTTACTGGTTGGTTGGCTGCCAACTTCCGAGGTCTTTTTAAGGGTGCTCGAGGATGCAGTCCCTAAAGTCAATCTCATGCAAATGTCAGAAAAAGATTTTGGTGGAATCATTATTTTGGGTGGTGCGATTGAGGGTGGTGAAATTGCGGTGGATCGTGGCGAGATTTCCATTTACTCATCAGCAGAAAGGGTTACCAAGGGCTTTGAACTCATTCGCCAATATCCTGAACTACCCTTTATCTTTAGTGGTTTCTCCGGCCGCCTCTCCCCTAAAGGGATGTCTGAGGCAGATGCCTTTAAGCAGCTAATTGCAGAGCAGGGTTTGCCAGATAAATACGCCCATTATGAAAATCAGTCGCGCAACACCTATGAGAATGTTGTCTACATGAAGCCCATGATTTTGGAGTTCGGGGAGCGGGGCACGAGTGACGCTCAAAAGCCTTGGTTGCTGATTACCTCGGCATCCCATATGTACCGATCACTCAAGATATTTCAAGGGCAGGGAATTGAGGTAATTCCGGTTCCTGTGGATTACCAAACGGGCAATCGATTGGGCTGGGGTAGGTTTGATTTGGCGGATGGTGTCCAAAATTGGAATAAGTTGATGCATGAGGCTATTGGTCTTTTGGCCTACTGGATTACTGGAAAGATCTAGCAACAGTAGGGGAATTCTGTAAAATAAACCTACATGAACACGGCTAAGAAGGCCCCTGTGGGTTTACCTATTTCACCCACCCAGACTGAGCAAACAAATGCTTCTGGTCCCTCAATTTCATTTTCTGCAGACCATCTCGCCAATCAATTCCTTATCGCCATGCCCGGCATGGTGGATCCCAATTTTGCAGGCTCAGTCATTTACTTGTTTGAGCATACCGAGCGAGGTGCCATGGGTTTGGTCGTTAATCGGCCTACCGAGGTGGATTTGGCAACCTTGTTTGAAAAGATTGAGCTTAAGCTAGAAATTGCCCCTTTATTGACCCAGCCGGTCTATTTTGGGGGTCCTGTACAAATTGAGCGTGGTTTTGTTTTGCATGAACCAACTGCGGAAGTGCTGTATAGCTCTTCCTTGGCAGTTCCAGACGGCTTGACTATGACCACCTCCAAGGATGTGCTCGAGGCGGTTGCAGGAGGCGGTGGACCTGGGAAATTTCTAATGACTCTTGGTTATGCGGGCTGGGGTGCTGGGCAGCTAGAAGAAGAAATCACCTTAAATGGCTGGATCAATGTACCTTTATCTCGCGAGCAGATGATAGATATTATTTTTGATACCCCCTCAAGTCAACGCTATGAGCGAACCATGAGTCATTTGGGTTTTGATCCCGCCCATTTGTCTGGTGAGGCCGGGCATGCCTGAGAGCTCTAGGGCAGGTACAGAACTGACCGTCATGGCCTTTGACTTCGGGACGCGTCGTATTGGCGTTGCTGTTGGCAATACACTCACTTGCCTAGGGCAGCCAATCAAGACCATTGCAGGGGCATCTAGCGATGCTACTTTCAAGGCAATTGAGGGGCTTTTGAAGGAATGGCAGCCAGACCGTCTGGTAGTCGGTTTACCTTGTCACCCTGATGGTGTTGAGCATGAAATGAGCGCTAAGGCCCGACGCTTTGGAAATCAACTTCAAGGACGCTTTCGTTTGCCGGTGGAGTGGGTGGATGAACGCTATACCTCGGCTGTTTTAGAGGGAAATCCAGACATGCGAGACAATTTGGATGCCGAGTCTGCGGCCTTAATTTTGGAGCAGTATTTTCTAGAGAAGAATTGGATCAGTTGAGATGAATGCAGAGCAGTCCTATCTGAAATTACTAGAGACTTTGAGTCAGCGAAAAAAGGCTGGCGATTCATTTGAGTTGGCTGGCCTTGCAATGGGTGGCGCTTGGATTGCGGAGCGTTTAGCTACAGATTTAAATCAACCTCACTTTGGCGTAATCAATGTGGCGTTTCACCGAGATGACTATGCCGAGAAGGGGATGACAGCGCTACGTACCGCGAGCACAATGCCCACCCAACTTCCTTTTGAGGTGAATGGCGCAAACGTGATTTTAATTGATGACGTTTTGCTCACTGGTCGTACGGTTCGTGCCGCACTCAATGAGTTATTTGATTTTGGCAGGCCGGCACAAGTAGAGTTAATGGTCTTGGCTGATCGTGAGAATCGTGAATTACCGATCTCCGCTGACTTTGTGGGGGAACAATTGAGTATTCCAGATAATCAAATTTTAGTTTTGGAAAAAAATGGCGCTGGCAAGTTCAGCTTCCAATTAGAAGAGCGTGCGGAATGAGCGAAGTGAATAATTCGGTAAATACCCCAGTTAATCAATTTAATGCCGCTGGAGAGTTAACCCATTTGCTGACTTTGGAGGGTTTACCAAAAGAGCAAATCCTTCACATTTTGGATACCGCTCAACAGTTTGTTAGCGTGACGGATCCTGCGAGAGAGGTGAAGAAGGTTCCGCTCCTGCGTGGCAAGAGCGTCTTCAATCTGTTTTTTGAAAACTCCACACGCACACGCACTACTTTTGAAATCGCTGCAAAGCGTTTATCAGCCGATGTGATCAATTTGGATATTTCCACATCCTCGACAGCTAAAGGCGAAAGTCTATTAGATACGATAGATAACTTAGTGGCGATGCAGGCCGATATTTTTGTGGTGCGCCATAGTACATCTAGGGCCCCGATTGAAATTGCTCAACATGTGCCTGCGCATGTGCATGTGGTTAATGCGGGTGATGGTAGTAATCAGCATCCTACTCAAGGCTTGTTGGACATGTATACCATGCGTCATTTTAAGAAAGACTTTAGTAGTCTGAAGGTGGCAATTGTGGGGGATATTATGCATAGCCGTGTGGCTAAATCGAATATCTGCGCCTTGAGAACTTTGGGCTGTACGGATATTCGTGCGATTGGCCCAGAGAGTCTTTTGCCAAGAGATTTAGATATGCTGGGGGTAAAGGTTTTCCATAGCATGGAAGAGGGCTTAAAGGGTGTCGATGTGGTCATGACCTTGCGTATTCAGAAAGAGCGCATGGAGGTAGGGCAAGTTCCAGAAGGTGATGCATTCTTTAAACAGTACGGCCTTACGCCTACACGTTTGGCGCTGGCTAAACCCGATGCGATCGTGATGCATCCAGGGCCCATGAACCGGGGTGTAGAAATTGATTCTGCGGTTGCGGATGGCCCTCAATCTGTGATTCTGAACCAGGTGACTTTTGGTATTGCGGTGCGGATGGCTGTGATGTCAATCGTTGCTGGTAACTAGCCGCCATTACGAGTAATTGCGCTAATGAAAAAAAAGAACTGGCTAATCCTATCGCATGGCTTCAATATGGATGGGAGGGCATCTAGTCTCACTATTACAGATAAGATTCCTTATTTATTAGAAGCTAGCATTGAGCCTGTTGTATTTAGTGCGATTACTGGAATCAAAGATGACCGTTTCTCGCATAAACAGTTTTTAGCTTGGGGTCCAGCAGCATTTCGTTTTGACTTTCGCCATTGGATTGCAAACCAGTATGGCCGTGGGATTTTTTATAAAGTGTCCACTGGTTTAGTCTCTATATTGCTTACCCCATTCATCGCTTTGGAGAAATTCTTTCTCGGCTACTCCAGCCAGTGGTCTTGGGCAATGCCGGCCTATGTACATGGCTTACAGTTAATCAGGGATGGCAAGGTCGATGTTATTTATTCGACTGGTGGTGCTTGGTCCGCGCACTTAGCCGGCTTGTGGCTGAAGAAAAAAACTGGCTTACCTTGGATCGTAGAAATTCATGATCCTTTGGTGATTCGTAGTGGCCCTAGTGATCCAGGGTTTAAGAAGCCTAAAAATCGCGATGCCCAATTTCGTCAGTATCTAGAAAAGCAAATTTGTAAATACGCTGATTTGGCTTGGTGGTTTACTGATGGTGCCTTGCATTATGCGAAGGTACGTAATCCCAATCTCAACACACCAAATAATGCCCATGGCTTTATGGTTCTCCCAGGTGCGGAGCCACCGGGCGGTTTGAGTGCGTCTAAGACGCATCAATATTCTGAGTGTCTGAATTTATGCCACTTTGGATCATTGGCGAACGATCGCTCGCTCTCAACCATACTGAAGGCACTTGTCCCATTATTTAAGAAATTCCCGGAGGCAAGAAGGCATATTCGGGTGCACGCTTATGGCGCCCCTTTAGATTCATTAACTACAGAGGTAGTAAAAAACCTGAAGTTTGAAGATGTGTTGTTGGCTCAGGGGCGTCTGGAGAAAGATGCGATAACTGGAAAATCTGGCAGGGAACGTGTAGTAGAAAAGATGCAATCGGCTGATGTATTGATTCTCTTGCATGGTAACGATGAGTGGTGCGCTGAATACATCCCATCTAAGTTTTACGATTACCTATGGACGGGTCGCCCGATCTGGGGCATAACCCATCGAAATCCACAGTTAGATCAGATGTTGCTTGATCGCGGTGCTTATCTCAGTCTACAACTCGATACAGGAGCGATTGAGTTGGCTTTAGAGAGAATTTGGCTAGACTGGAAAGGCAAACAATTAATACAGCCTACTTGGAAGCCGATTGGGGTTGATCAGGCAGTCAATACTATTTTGACTCAAGTTCAAAGTAGAGCTAATTAAAGAATGGGAATTGATTTGAAAGACTTCGTTCTATATTGCAAGTCCTATTCGAAAGACTTTTTACGTTTGAAGTTGCTGCTCCAGTCAATCGAGCAATACAACGTCGAGCAAATCCCATTTTATATTTCGACCCCAAGCTCTGAGAGAGGCTTGCTAGAGGAGGTTTTGGGTAAGCAAGGTTATATCTGGATAGCCGATGAAGATATTGTCTCCGCTAATCCGGGTTCGAGCTTGGAGCAATATCGTGCAATGCCTGGAGGACTGTCTCAGCAAATCATTAAGGCTGAGTTTTGGCGTTTGAGTTTATCGGAAAATTATCTCTGCATTGATTCTGATAGTAAATTTATTCACAGCTTCCAGTATTCAGATTTTATAAATGATGACAATGTGCCTTATACGGTCCTGCATCAGAATAAAGAGTTATTTCAGATGGCCGATAACCGTAGTCACCCGAAGGTTGAGCGAGATTTAAGGGTAGAGGCGGAGCGAGTAAAGGCCTTATTTGGTCGGTCTGGACCCAATTTTTATGGCGCACCATCCCCTTTTAATTGGTCAATGAAAGTCTGGAAGTCGTTGGACCAGGAGTATTTGCAGCTACAAGGTATGACTATCTGGGATTTAATTACTCCAGAATTTCCAGAGTCAGTAATTTATTGTGAGGCTCTATTGAAATATCGTGCAATTCCTTTGATTGCAATTGAGCCTTTATTCAGGGCATATCACTATGACTGGCAATATTTTTTAATGAAACGTCTTGGCGAGACGACAGAGAAAATAGCGCGGAATTATTTGGGCGTTATCTATCAATCTGCCTGGGACATCGATAATCAGATTGGCCATTCAAATAAGTCATTGCCATCACGTCTTCTGCGTCGCCTTAAGCGATTTGGGCGCTATCTGCAGAGCTACATCTAACGATGGTTAAGTCTGCCACTCCATTGGTTAGCGTGCTAATGCCTGCATTTAATGCCGAGCAACATATTGCACAAGCGATTGAAAGTATTTTGCAGCAAACCTACCCCCATTTTGAATTACTCATTTTCAATGATGGCTCCACTGATAAGACTCAACAGATCATGGATGAATTTAATGATGAGCGGATTGTAAAGATGCATATAGGTCAGAATAAAGGCCTAGTAAACGCTCGCAATCAATTGGTCGCCTCAGCTAAGGGTGACTATATTGCCTTTTTAGACGCTGACGATATTGCCTTTCCAAATCGACTGCAGTTACAGATTTCTTTTTTGGAGTCACATAAAGTGGACATTTGTGGCGGGGCTCATTATTCGCTTTACGAGAGCAGTGGAAAGATTAAGCCATCAAAACAGCGGTACTCAGATCCGGATATCCGCGCCTTAATTAGTGTTTGCAGCCCCTTATGTAATCCTGCCGTCATGGGTAAAGCGGGTGCGTTCAAGAAGCATCCTTATCGACTTGGAAAAGACTATGCCGAAGATTATTCGCTTTGGGCAGAGCTGGCTTTAGCCGGATATCGTTTTGCTAATCTGCATGAAAAGTTAATCACCTATCGAATACACACAAAGCAGACTAGTCAGGTTCAGAATTTTCAGACAAATAGAATTTTCAATGACAGCAGAAGCGCTTATCTAGACGGTCTTGGAATGGCTGGCAATTTCCCTCCAAAATCAATCTCATTTTTCAAAAGATTACAGTTGGCAATACCGTTTATGTGGAATTTAAATCAGAGAATTCGGGGCATTTCTGTGATGGCTAACTATGAAATTTATGCGCGTTTCCAATTTCGCGGCAATGGGTTATTTACGCCATTCACTCGAATGGAGCGCCTTTTAGTATCGATGCTTGCATCTCTTAGAGGCAGTGTTATATCTTAGATGCGTTGCCAATTCGCTGGCAATAAATCATCCCAGTTCATGGTAAGGTCATTAGTCCAGTGGCTTGGGCAAATCACTGTGTTATTTGAACCCTTTGCTAGCCAGGCTGCCCACCAGCTCAAAGAGCTATTTGCGATCAAATGATTTTGGCAGTGTGTCATTAACTCTAACTCTTGAATAACTGCATCACTCTTTTCAAGAGATTGGATAAAAGTGATTTTGTCTTGGTGGGGTAGATTTGCTTTCACCCAATCTAAGTCATCTGAAAATACAAAAAAATGGGTCTTCGGATTATTGTCTAGAAGTATTGCCATTCCCTGCTGATAGTAATCAAGCCCAATAAACCCATGCACCTTTGCTGCACTCGCTAGATGGACGTAGTCACCACGTCTTACATGGACCATGGCAGAGTTGCTTGCTTGAATTTGGTTTAGGTAGTTTTGGTAATGTGAATCTAATGCGGCTTTGGGATTCACTTCTGACTGCAGTATTTTTTTTATCGACTCAAAATACCGATAAGACTGCCAATACCCCATGAGATACAGGTTTTGAGTTTTGAAGGTGGGTGCTTTTAATAGGCTGGGGTCAAAACTGTAGGGGTTTTGTTCTAAATAAATGCAGGGGTTAATGGGCCACAGCTTCTGAAGGATTCGGCGAATATATTTGGACCTCTTTGGCGGAAAATCAAGTGTGATTAAAGCGCCCTTAGTATTTAATGCGGAGATTAGCAATTCTCTAGGGGTAACGTCGTCATAAGCCTTGGTAAACCAGCTTTGATCAAGTAGTAGGGAGGTTTGGTGCTGATGTGCTAGGGCTCTGGCAGTGGCATACTGAAACAGTTGGTTTCCTAGGCCGCCCTGGAGCTGTGCGATTATGTTCATAATTCTATAATTAGACCATCAGATGAGCTCAAGTGGGAGTCTTGTCGCCTAAAACTACATTCTTTGTATTTCAAGCTGAATATGACTCTTAACCAATTGTTGCTGCTTGCTAAGAAACGCAAAGTCAAACTGCAGCGCTCATTCGAAAAACATCAATTTAATTGGCTCTTCAATTCAGAAAGTCTTTGCCAGCATGATCTCATTCTTGCTGAAGCGGAAAGCGCACTTCAAAATAAGTCACCTCACGAGGATATAGAAACTTGCCTTAACTCACCCGACCCCCTAGTTCAGCAAGGAACTCGTTTGAGAATAGAGTTAGAAGCGCTCTTTAAAGATTGCATGGTTGGGACAAGTGACGAGCGCATCTTGATTCAAATTCCAGATGCACGTTTTTCGCCGGCAGGATATTCACTCTTCTCAAATTTGATGGAGAGCTTAAATTACATTGGCATCCCCGCAAGAGCACTGGGTTGGGAAGAGGAAACACAAACGGCTCTAGATCAATTTAAGCCTACTATTTTGCTCTCTAGCGATAACCATGAATATCTTCGTCGTATTGATTGGAAAGTTATTGCTCGGTATAAAGCAAGTGAACGCTTACGTGTGGGATTAAGCGCTGCACTAGAGGAGTATGAGAGCACGCCGTTATTGCCGCGTCTCGCCTGGGCTCAACAGCATCAAATAGATTTTTACTATAGCTACAGAGATGAAGATTACGTCACGAATCGGAAAGAATACCAACCATTTTTCGATGCGGGTTACCAAATTCTCTACATCCCATTTGGAGCGAATGTATTGCACTATTTTCCTGTTGCGGGATTTGAGCGCGACCTGAACTACGTCCTGATGGCCTCCCGAAAGCGCGAGCACATTGCTTATTTAAAAAATATTACATCCCAGTATTCTGGATTTCTTGATGGGCCTGGCTGGAAACAGGTGAAGCATTTTCAATTTAATCGAGAGCGAGATCGTTACATCTATGCACGCGCTAAGGTGGGATTGAATGTTCATCTTCCAGAGCAAATTGATTGGTCATGTGAATTAAATGAGCGCACATATCAACTAGCAGCATGCGGGGTTCCTCAGTTAATTGATCACCCAATGCTACTTAACAAGGTTTTTGGATCGCAGTCTTTCTTTATTGCCGAGTCACCCGCTGAGTATCATGAATTATTTAAAGAGATCATGCGCGCTCCTGAGCTGGGGATTGAAAAAGCCCTATATGCTCAACGGGAAGTATTTGCTGGCCACACCACCTTTCATCGAGCTAAGTCCCTGATAGATCAGTTAAAATTATCAAAATAATCTTGTGTGTTCCTGGCTAATGGTGCGCATTTAAGTATTTGATGAATAAGGCAAAAAATGATTTTAGTTACTGGTGGCGCTGGTTTTATTGGTGGAAATTTTGTCCTCGATTGGCTAAAAGTACCAGGCAATGAGGGCGTTATTAATCTCGATAAGCTGACCTATGCTGGCAACTTGACTACTCTTGCATCTTTGAAGGATGATTCGCGCCATATTTTTGTTCATGGCGATATTGGCGATAAAGCGCTTGTTAGTAAGTTATTGCATGAGCATCAACCTCGCGCTATCGTTAATTTTGCTGCTGAGAGCCATGTGGATCGTTCAATTCATGGACCCGCCGAATTTGTGGCTACCAACATTGTAGGCACCTTTAATCTCCTTGAATGTGCTCGTGATTATTGGAATGGATTAGATGACTCTGCGAAGAAGGCATTTCGCTTTCATCATGTATCCACTGACGAAGTCTACGGATCACTTTCTGCTACTGATCCTGCATTTACAGAAACGAATTCATATGAGCCTAATAGTCCATATTCCGCATCTAAGGCCGCCTCGGATCATTTAGTGCGTGCCTGGTTTCATACCTACGGTTTCCCGGTAGTTACCACCAATTGCTCCAATAACTACGGCCCATATCACTTCCCAGAGAAGTTGGTTCCTTTGGTCATTCTTAATGCGCTCAATGGCAAACCATTGCCTATTTATGGCGATGGTCAACAAATTCGTGATTGGCTCTATGTTGGCGATCATTGCGCGGCGATTCGTGAGGTGTTATCTAAAGGAGAATTGGGCGAGACCTACAATATTGGCGGCTGGAATGAAAAGGCCAATATTGATGTCGTGAAAACCATCTGCACGATTTTGGATGAGTTAAAGCCTCGTGCCGATGGCAAGGCATATGTAGATCAAATTACTTACGTTAAGGATCGCCCTGGTCATGATCGTCGCTATGCCATTGACGCAAGCAAGGTTGAGCGTGAGCTCGGTTGGCGGCCTGTAGAGACCTTTGATACGGGCATTCGCAAGACTGTGCAATGGTATTTGGACAACCCCGTTTGGATTGAAGGTGTAGTAAGCGGCTCTTACCGTGACTGGCTTTCTAAGCAGTACAACTAAAAAAGCCATGAAAATTCTTGTATTTGGCAAAGATGGCCAATTAGGACATGCCTTCCAAGAAGAGTTGGATGCGCGTACCTCAGCTTTGCTTACAAAGCCTGTCGTTCAGTATGTTGGACGTTCTGAATGTGATCTTGCCGATGAAGAAGTGCTTAGTCGATTGCTCAATCAATTTCAGCCCCATTTCATTATTAATGCTTCTGCTTATACGGCAGTGGATAAAGCGGAGACAGAATCCGATTTAGCTTTTGCAATTAATGCAAGAGCGCCAGAAATCATGGCACAATATGCTGCAGAGCATGGAGTTACCTTATTGCATTACTCGACAGACTATGTTTTTGATGGAGAGAAGTATGGCTTTTACTTAGAAAATGACATTCGCAACCCCTTGGGTGTTTATGGCAAAAGTAAAGCTGCTGGAGAAGAGGCGATTGCTAGAGTATTTACCGACAAGACCACTGGTCAATACGCTATTTTGAGAACAAGCTGGGTATATGGTGAGGGTGGTAATTTCATTCGCACGATTTTGCGTTTAGCTAAAGAACGTGAAGAGTTGAAAATCATTAGCGATCAATTTGGCGTTCCCACGAGTGCCCAGTGGTTGGCGCAAGTGAGTCTGAATTTAGCTCTAGATGAACATGCCCGATTAAGAAAATTCACATCGGGTATCTATCATGCTGTTCCTACCGGAGAGACTACTTGGCATGGTTTGGCATGCCTGGCCGTGCAGGCGGCCTTGGCTGCTGGTGCCACTCTTAGGGCTAATCCAGGCACTGTTAAACCTATTCTTGCAGTAGAGTACTCATTACCAGCCCCAAGACCCATGAATTCAATGATGTCCACAGATAAGCTTAATCAAGTCTTTGCAGGTCGGGGTGATGTGTCAGAATTGCAGCAACTGAATCAGCCGTGGGACGTTGCCGTCAAAGGCTATGTTGCTCAGTTAGCTCAAGATGGACTTATTTAGAAAGCACAAGATGGCGGTAAATAAAATGAATCGTAAGGGCATTATTTTAGCTGGAGGGTCGGGCACTCGTTTGTACCCTGTTACCCAAGCGGTTTCCAAACAACTCATGCCCGTCTATGACAAGCCAATGGTCTATTATCCCTTGAGCACTCTAATGCTTGCAGGCATTCGGGATATTTTATTGATCTCTACGCCGCATGACGCCCCGCGATTCTCTGAGTTACTGGGAGATGGCTCGCAATGGGGTCTGAATATTGAGTATTGTGTCCAGCCCTCTCCAGACGGTTTGGCCCAAGCATTTACTTTGGGTAAGCATTTTGTAGGCAATCATCCAAGCGCTTTAGTATTGGGTGACAATATTTTCTATGGTCACGAGCTGGTTAATCAACTTGATAGTGCTCATGCGCGCAGTAGCGGGGCAACCGTGTTTGCCTATCATGTCACCGATCCAGAGCGTTATGGCGTTGTTGAATTTGATAAAGATTACAAGGCGCTTTCGATCGAAGAGAAGCCCCTTAAGCCCAGAAGTAATTATGCGGTAACGGGGCTGTATTTTTACGATAATCAAGTGTGTGATATTGCAGCCTCTATTAAGCCTAGTGCACGTGGTGAGCTAGAAATAACCGACGTGAACCGCGTTTACCTCGAAAAGAATGAGCTCAGCGTAGAAATCATGGGTCGTGGTTTTGCGTGGTTAGATACCGGAACGCATGATTCACTATTAGATGCGGCAGGCTTTATCGCCACCTTACAAAAGCGCCAAGGTTTAATGGTGGCTTGTCCTGAAGAAATTGCTTATCGTCAAGGCTGGATCAGCGCAGAAGACGTCCTCAAAGTTGCCACCCATCTTAGCAAGAATAGTTACGGCCAATACCTGAGTAAGATTGTGCATGAGCTTAATACCTCCGCTCAACCCGTTTCCTTATCCAATAAGAAGATGATTGGATGAGCGCAACTTCCAAGCTACTAGTTACGTCGACAGCCATTCATGATGTGTTGGTTATCGAGCCCAGGGTATTTGGTGATGAACGTGGCTGGTTTACGGAATCTTTTAATGCTCAAGACTTTGCGGTGGCTACTGGTTTGAATGTGGAATTTGTGCAGGACAATCATTCCTTTTCTCGTCAATGGACTTTGCGGGGCTTGCATTACCAGTTAGAGCAAACGCAAGGGAAGTTGGTGAGAGTGGTTGCGGGTAGTGTATTTGACGTTGCCGTGGATATTCGTAAGGATTCTCCAACATATGGCAGGTGGGCTGGTGTTGAATTGAGCGCTCAAAATCATAAGCAAATGTGGGTCCCGCCAGGTTTGGCGCATGGCTTTTTAGTTCTATCTGAGCCAGCAGAGTTTTTATATAAAACAACTGATTACTATCACCCTCAAAGTGAGGCGTGTTTAGCCTGGAACGATCCAACTGTGGGTATCGAGTGGTCATTGCCGCAAGGCATTCTCCCCAATATGAATGCCAAAGATTCTGCTGGCTTATCGTGGGATGCGGCCCCTAAGTTTTAATTGAATTTAGATGTATTTTCAAAAGATAAGGTAATGCTCGCATGAGCGCTTCTCCCAAAATTTTATTGGTAAAACTATCCTCTCTCGGGGATGTATTACATAACTTGCCGATTGTGTGGGATTTGCGTGCGCGTCTACCAGATGCTCAAATTGATTGGGTAGTGGAGGAGGGGTATGTTTATCTGTTAAAGCCCTTGTTATCACGGGATGGTTTCCGAGGAATTGATCGCATCATTCCTTTTGGTTTGCGTCGCTGGAAGAAAAATCTTTTTAGTTTGGGCACATGGAAAGAGTTTTTTGTATTTAGAAAAATACTCCAATCCACTACCTATGATGTATTGATTGAGACACAAGGTTTATTGAAGTCTGCAATTGTCTGTTCTTTGGCTAACAAGAGTTCAGATGCGGTGATTGCAGGGCTTGCTAATGCTACCGAGTTTTCAGGATATGAACCGCTTGCAAGAAGTTTATACAACCAGTCTGTTCAAGTCCCAGTCAAATGCCATGCTGTTGATCGATCACGTTGGGTGATGTGTTCAGCATTTGATTGGCCTTTACTTGAGCGCTCAAATGTTCCGCAGTTTTATCCCAAAAAGTTTATTGAAAATATCCCAAAGAGCGCTGTCCTAGGCCTGAGTCCTCCTTATGTCTTGTGCTTTCATTCAACGGCTCGGGAGGCGAAGCGCTGGGCAAATGAACATTGGATCGCTTTAGGTAAAGATTTGGCTGCTCGTGGCTATCAAGTTATTTTCCCCTGGGGAAGTGCTGCAGAAAGGGCGGTCAGTGTTTTGCTTGCAGAGCAAGTATCAGGTAGTGTTGTGCCGCCTAGATTTTCTATCGAAGAAGCTTTCGCGGTCATTTCTGGCGCGGACTTAACAGTGGGTGTAGACACTGGCCTGACGCATTTAGCGGCAGTGCTAGATAAACCGACTGTGGAGATTTATTGTGATTCACCGCGCTGGAAGACTGAGGGTTACTGGTCGAATCGAATTTGTAACGTGGGCGATATAGAAACTCCGCCAACAGTGAAAGAGGTATTGGGTTCCTCACTGAAACTTCTGCAACAAACCTAATCTTTTGGGATTTAGCGTAGTAAGGTGTTGATGGAAATCAGGTCTTCATCCGACAATGCTGCCGCATGAGCTTTCAACTTAATTGCATTCAAAATCGTGTTGTAGCGCGCCTGCTGTAATTGTGAGCGGGTAGTAATGACGATATCTAATGCGATCAAGACGTCAATATTAATTAAGGTACCCACCTGAAATCCTAGCTTGCTAGACTCTAGTGCTGATGTGGATGAGCGCTCTGCAGCTTCGTAGGCCTTGACACTCGCTAAGCCACCGTAAAAGCCAGTAAAGGCCGTGCGCGTACTTTGGGCAGCGGTACGGCGAGCATTGTCGTAATTGGCTTTAGCTGCATCAAGTAGTGCTGCATTCTGACGAATCACGGAGCTATTAAATCCACCGGATACCAATGGGATTGTCATTTGCAATGCAATGGTGTTGTTGTAAATGTTCGTTTGCGATGGTGTCAGGCTATTAGCTGTACCGTTTGAGGTGTTGTAACCCGCAGTGCCTACAAAATTAACTGAAGGGTAGTTCAATGCCTGGGAAGCTTTGTAAGTGCTCTCCGCTAAATTGACGGAGAGTTGGCCTGCCAAAACATTGAAGTTCGCTGTTTCTGCTTGAAGAATCCAATCGTCTAATGTTTGACCTTTTGGCAACTGGGGATTAACGCTATCGGCAATCGGGATACCGTTGCTATCTTTATTTTTGGAGCGAGGGTCTTTGAGGACGCCATCAATCTTGGCTTCTTTGGTGAGCAGCTTCAATGCGCCTACTGGGCGACCAACTAACTGCTCCAAAATTCCGCGTTTGACGATGAGGTCTGCTTGAGCAGTAATTTCTTGGGAGTTGGCAAGATCCAAAGCTGCTTGTGCAGTATTGACATCGACAATTGTGGCTAATCCAGCATCAAACTTCGCTTGGGCAATATCTAATTGTTGCTTAATTAAACCTTTTTTATTGCGATAAAGCTCAACGTTGTCTTGACTAGTGAGTGCATCAAAGTAAGCTTGCGAGACACGGATGATGAGATCTTGTTGCGCTAAGTAAAAGCGCATATCCGCAATTTTGGTATTTAAATCACCTTGTTTAAATGCTTCGAGGGCAGCAATATTAAAGACGGGCTGCGTCAGGGTGACGGTGTAGCTTTTCTGGTCATATACCCGAGTGCTTGGGTATGTGCTAGCATGAGCATTGCCTGCCGCATGTTGATAGTAGCGAGTTCCAACGGGTACAGCAGCCGCTTGAGGGAGTAGTAATGACAGGCCTTGCCAATACAACTCTTTACTCGCTTGGTAGTTAAAGCGGGCAGCATTTAAAACGGGATCACTAAACGCAGCCTCTTGGTACAGGCGAATGAGATCCGAAGCTTGTCCAGCATTAGCCGTGCCGTTTCCATTGAGGTTCGAGGGTGCGCTATTTGTGGGAATAGCCTGCTTCGGGGCGATCACCATTTGTGGCGGCATATCTAGCCCAACTAAGGACTGAGCGCTCATTGGTATGGGTAGTGATGGCTTAGCCCCATTGGCGGCTTGCGCAAAGGTATTGGTTGAGATTACACCCAGCCCGAGCACCTGCCCCAGGATTAAACCTAAGGTACTGAGCTGTGAAAGGCGAAAACTGGCTGGGGTCATCTGATTCGATTACTTTTTATATGCCATGAAGTTTAAGGCTTATTTAAGTAAAGCGTCTTAATTGACCCTCATTTTGTCAAATCTCAAGATCATCTTCATCTACCCTATAAAATTACTCATATGGATCTAATTTTGCTAGGCAAAGCTTTAATACTGGGGATAGTCGAGGGCTTAACTGAGTTTTTGCCAATCTCTAGTACAGGGCATCTTATTTTGGTTGGTGACTTGCTCGACTTTAATGATGAGAGGGGGAAGGCCTTCGAGGTCATCATTCAGTTTGGTGCCATCTTGGCCGTGTGTTGGGAGTTCCGAGAAAAGCTCTGGAAGGTGACATCCACCATCAAGACAAGCGCCATCTCACGTCGCTTTGTGATCAACCTATTGATTGCCTCCATTCCGGCAATGGGCTTAGCCTTTATCTTTGGAAAACACATCAAGGCGGTCTTATTTTCTCCTATCCCAGTTGCTACCGCCTTCATCGTTGGCGCACTAATTATTTTCTGGGCTGAACGTCGACAAACCAAATTAGCTCACTCAGCGGGTAAATCCCATATTCAGTCGGTAGATGATCTGACCCCTTTAGATGCTTTAAAGGTGGGGTTGGCACAGTGTGCTGCTTTAATTCCGGGAACCTCTCGCTCAGGAGCAACCATTATTGGTGGCATGTTGTTTGGCTTGCCGCGTGCAGTAGCTACTGAGTTTTCATTCTTCCTGGCTATTCCCGTTATTGGTGGTGCTACCGCTTATGAGTTGCTCAAGCTTTGGAAGAATCCCGTTTCCCTGTCTGGCGACTTTACTTGGGCAATTGTGGTCGGATTTATTTCAGCGTTCATTTCAGCGTTTATTTGCGTGCGCTGGCTGATTCATTATGTCGCTGGGCATAACTTCATTCCCTTTGCTTGGTATCGCATTGTCTTTGGCGTACTGGTGTTGATAAGTGCATATAGTGGTTTAGTTGCTTGGTCGCATTGATAGTGCTCTCACAAACTTAATAAAGAACAACAGGAATTTTTATGGACGTATCAATAGACGCTATTACGAACAATATTCAACTGGCGCTTGCCCCAGTATTTTTGTTGACGGCGGTAGCCACCTTGATTAATGCTATTTCTGCTCGGCTGGCTAGGTCGGTTGATCGCATGCGCGCTATTCAACATCGGATTCAGGAGGGCAGCATTCAGGATCAAGCAGTTCTGATCCATATGATAAAAGAGGCGAATGAGGCAAAAGTTCGAGGTCGTCTTTGCACTGCTGCGATTTTCTTTGATGTATTGAGCGGCGTATTTATTTCATTAACCGTCCTTGAGTTATTTTTCTTTCAGGCCGGAGCAGTGCGCTCTTTGCAGGCTACTTATGTCATATGGACTTTTGTGCTCGGCTTGATCTCCTTTATGACTTCGCTATCTATCGTGCTGAGTGAGGTGGTTTATGCCTATCGCTCGGCTGGCTGGAATACGCCTTTTCCAAAATAACCGTAGATAAAAATAAGCACTTCGTGAATATCACTAGAACCGATCGTATTCGCTCTTTTGTTTTAAGGGCAGGCAGAACAACCGCCGGACAACAGCGCGCAATGGATGAGCTGGGCCCCCAGTTCTTAATTCCGTTTCAGGATAAAGAGCTTAGCCTCCAAGAGGTATTTAAGGACTCTTCAAAAGCTAAGATTTTGGAGATTGGCTTTGGCATGGGGGAGACCACCGCTAAAATTGCCGCCTTGCGATCTGAAGATGATTTTTTGGCAATTGAGGTTCATCCTCCTGGAGTTGGTGCTTTACTCAAGCTGATTGGTGAAAACAATCTC
Source organism: Polynucleobacter aenigmaticus (assembly GCF_002206635.1). GTDB lineage: Bacteria > Pseudomonadota > Gammaproteobacteria > Burkholderiales > Burkholderiaceae > Polynucleobacter > Polynucleobacter aenigmaticus. Next base: position 31,107 of record NZ_NGUO01000015.1, read on the forward strand.
ACCAATTTGCGCTTGATTCGCCATGATGCAGTTGAGGTACTTGAAAAAATGATTGCGCCTAATTCTCTAGATGGCATTCATATTTACTTTGCAGATCCTTGGCATAAAAAACGTCACCATAAGCGTCGACTCATTCAAGCGGAGTTTGTGAAATTATTAGTTTCTCGTTTAAAGCCTGGAGCCTATTTGCATCTGGCTACCGATTGGCATAACTATGCTGAGCAAATGCTCTTGGTCTTAAATGTGGAGCCGGCACTCATCAATACCTCTGTAGAGCAAATGCAGATAGAAACTTTTTCTGCGGCTGATGTGGCAAGTGAGATTGAGCTTGCGAAAGAATCCTTTAAAGAATTCAAGCCCACTCTTGAGCAACTCAATGCTAAGCATCCCGGGTATGTGAATAGACCTTCATACAGACCAATTACCAAGTTTGAAAACCGAGGACTAAAGTTGGGTCACGGAGTTTGGGATTTGGTTTACAAGAAAAAGTAATTTTGCGTTTGCCAATAAAAACTCTTGGGCTCTAATCGAGCGCAAGAGTTTTGGGCAACTGCAGATGCTATTTAGAAATTACCCTGCATTTAGCCAGCCTGGATTTCAGTGCTGCGCAATTGTTGGGCTAACAGGTCCAATACGCCGTTAACGTATTTATGGCCATCGGTACCGCCAAAAGTTTTAGCAAGCTCCACCGCTTCGTTGATGGCTACCTTGTAAGGAACAGCCAGATCGATTGCGAGTTCGTAAGTACCAATTAATAAAGCAGCATGCTCTACAGGCGAGAGCTCATTAATAGGGCGATCGAGTGCTGGGGTAATGAGACCCTCCAATTCATCGGTGTGCTCTAAAACGCCAGTAAAAATACCTTGGAATAGCTCTAGCTGGCAGCGGCGAAAACCAGGGTCTTCAGCAAGCTGTTTCGCAATGGCGGCGGCATTTGGCAGGCTACCTGCGCGACGCATCACCAGACTTTGATATACGCCTTGCAGGGCATATTCACGAGCGCGGCGGCGTGGTGTCAGGGAACGCTTAGGCGCGCTCGCTACGGGAGTTTGTGTTGTTGCGGAAGTCTTAGTCATATCAATCATTACTCTTGGCTAGGATTGATTTCAAAATCAATATCGGGTGTCAGGGATAGCGCCAGATTGGCCATTTCTACAACGGCTTTAGCGCAATCAGCACCTTTGACTTGAACACGAACCTGCGCCTGCTCATCGGTATCGCAGGTGAGAACGCCATTGGCAATTGGTAGGCCGGAATCAATGGAGATCCGAGTGATGCCAGAGGCAGACTCATTGGAAACAAGTTCAAAGTGGTATGTCTCGCCACGAATGACAGCACCCAAAGCAACTAAGCCATCAAACTCGCCAGTCTCCGCCATTTTTTGGAGTGCGAAGGGGATTTCTAAGGCGCCAGGTACAGTAACTAATTTGATGTCTGCTTGAGATACACCCAGGTTGATGAGCTCTTCAATGCAGGCGGTTGTTAAAGCAATGCAGTGTTCTTCATTGAAGCGCGCTTGTACGATTCCCACGCGCAGGTCCTGACCGTTTAAGTCGGCCTCTAGAACGCCTACCGCTTGTTCATTATTAGTTGTGGTCATATTTGGATGGCTTATTTATGAGGTTCAAAAGGGGTATAGCCAGTCACTTCGAGCTTGTATCCTGAAAGGCTTGGTACGGGACTGGGGTTAGCAAGTAAGCGCATTTTTCCAACACCAATATCTTTGAGAATTTGAGCGCCAATGCCGTAACTGCGGAAATCAGTTTTGCGAGCCAAAGGCTTTTGTGTCTCTTCTGCATGGGTGCCATTGAGTTTATGAAATTGCGCCAACCAATCAACATCATTTGGGGATGCAATACCCGAAGCATTTAACAATACCGCTACGCCTGATGGAGCAGCTACAAGCTTTTGCAGAGCTTGGGCTAGGGGCCAGGAGTGGGTACTGACATGAGCATCTAAGAAATCCAATGCAGTCACAGGCTCATGTACGCGCACTAGTGTTTCTTCAGCCTCAGATGGCTTGCCATGAACAAGTGCTAAGTGAATACAAGAGCTAGGTGTATCGCGATAAATAATTCCTTGAAATTTTCCCCAAGGCGTATCAAACTCACGCTCGCCTTCGCGAACCACAATACTTTCATGTTGGCTGCGGTACTGAATCAGGTCGGCAATGCTGCCAATCTTTAATTGATGCTCTTTAGCAAATTCCAAAAGATCTGGCAAACGCGCCATGTTGCCATCATCTTTCATGATTTCACAAATAACAGCGGTAGGGGAACATCCGGCCATGGCCGCTAGATCGCAGCCTGCTTCTGTGTGTCCTGAGCGAATCAATACACCACCAGGTTGTGCCATCAGCGGAAAGATGTGTCCAGGCTGAACAAGATCATTGGGTTTCGCATGGGGTGCTACCGCTGCTTGAATGGTGTGAGCACGGTCTGCAGCAGAGATTCCGGTGGTGACGCCGCTGGCAGCTTCAATGGAGACGGTGAAGTTCGTCCCCATGGAGGTGCCGTTATCTCTCACCATCAAAGGAAGATTAATTTGTTGGCAACGCTCTCGTGTCAAGGTAAGGCAAATCAGCCCGCGACCATGCTTGGCCATGAAATTTACAGCTTCGGCAGTGACGTGGTCTGCTGCGAGTACTAGGTCGCCTTCGTTCTCACGGTCTTCTTCATCAACCAGAATGACCATCTTGCCAGCCTTGAGCTCGGCAACGATTTCTTCTGTAGTGGCGAGATTATTTTGCATAGCCTTCTATTTTAAGCTGAGGAGGGATTTTTAGGGCTACAGCGCTGGCCTAGCGCTCAATATTCAACATTTCTGACAATGGAAGTCCTTTAGACGCAATTTTTTTCTATTTTTAATCTTGAGAAAATATCCCTATGCCCAGCTTCTCCCGCAAGCCGCAAGTACCCCTAGTCAAGTTGAGAGGGCTAATGGCTCTATCTTGCCCGAGGTTTTGATGGCGATAAGTTTGGTTACAAGCAGCTGGATAGCTTTTAGGGTGGCAAGCAATTTATCGATCCTCATGCCCCCAAAAGAGGGATGTTTTTTAATGCGGCGGGTGCTGCAAAGACGGCTCAAGGGGGTTTTGTGGCCAACTAACTGATATTGGGTCACGATCGGAGCCCTAGCTTGGAGTGGCAACTGATTCTGAGTAGTGGGGGTCGATGGCGGATTTGCGATCTAGCTAAAGATGCCAAAGTCTGTAGGTAGTGTGGCGGGTAAATTTACTGCTCCTGACCACAATCGGTTTTAATAGACCCATGTACAGCGCAGTTGACCATCAATTTATGAGCGAGGCTTTGGCCGAGGCTCAAAATGCCCGCTATCTCTCCAACCCAAACCCCCGGGTTGGTTGCGTCATTATTAATGATGGACAAGTCATTGGTCGTGGACACACCCAAAGGGTAGGCGGCCCTCATGCGGAGGTACAGGCCTTAGCGGATGCAAAAGCGCAGGGTTTCGATCCCCTCGGATCAACGGTATATGTGACTTTAGAGCCCTGCAATCACACTGGCAGAACACCGCCCTGTGTCGATGCTTTAATAGCCGCTAAGCCCGCTATGGTGATTGTGGCGATGGCCGATCCAAATCCCCTGGTTAGTGGTAAGGGTCTTGAGCGTTTAAAAGCGGCCGGTATCGATGTGCGCTGTGGATTGTTAGAATCTGAAGCTCAGGCATTAAATCCAGGCTTTATCTCACGCATGACCCGGGGATTGCCTTGGGTGCGGATGAAGATCGCGGCCAGCTTAGATGGAAAGACAGCTTTACCAAATGGTCAAAGTCAGTGGATTACAGGATCCTTAGCTAGGGCGGATGGTCACCATTGGCGAGCTCAAGCCTGTGCCATATTGACTGGGGTGGGTACGGTGAAAGAGGATGATCCGACTCTTAATGTTCGCGATGTCAAAACCAACCGTCAGCCTTGGAAAATCATTGTTGACTCCAATTTAGAGACACCGCTCAACGCCAAGGTATTGAGTAACCCCCAGACATCAGGCGTCATCTTGGTTTGTGCTTCATTGGAATCTCAAGAGATTCAGCAAAAGGCAAAAGCATTTGAAGCTCTCGGCATTGAAGTAATTCCGATGTCGAATGCCAATGGTAAAGTGGATTTACCCAAACTATTTGCTTACTTAGCGCAAGAGCGCAACATGAATGAAATCCATGTTGAAGCAGGATTTAAATTAAACGGCTCCTTGCTAAGAGAAGGTTGTGTCGACGAGTTATTGCTGTATTACGCCCCCTTCTTTATGGGTGATGGTATTGGCATGGCAAACATATCTCCTTTGACGGACCTAGAGCAACGTCAGGATTGGAGAATTATTGATCAAGGTTTATTTGGCCCTGATCTACGTGTACGCCTAGGCAAGAAATAGCGATTTAAGAAAATTAAAAAAACCAATTTAAGATCTCATTATGTTCACTGGAATTATTACTGCTGTTGGTCAAATTAAAAGCGCTCAAGCTAAGGGCGATGGTCTGCAATTGCTAGTTGAAGTGCCTACGGGCTATCTCGATGATGTTGCTTTAGGTGACAGTATCGCGATACAAGGTGCGTGTATGACTGCAACGGAATTGACTAGCAATACCTTTGCTTTGGATATTTCGCGTGAGTCTCTTAATAAGACCGTGGGCTTGGATAAGGTCGGCCCGGTCAATCTTGAAAAAGCACTACGTTTAAATGATCGTTTGGGCGGCCATTTAGTGAGTGGCCACGTTGATGGTGTTGGTAAGGTCGCGCACTTTGCTACTGTTGCACAAGACCCCTATGGTTCATGGCTGCTACGTATTGATGCCCCAAAAGAGCTGGCACCATTTTTAGCCTACAAAGGATCTATTGTGGTGAATGGCGTTTCTTTGACGGTGAATAAAACCGAGGACATAGCTAATGCTTGCATAGTGAATATCAACATCATTCCTCATACGCTGGAGAACACAACATTAGGCCAGCTGAAGCAAGGCGATGCTGTCAACCTAGAGGTGGATTTGATTGCGCGTTATGTTGCGCGCATGATGGAAACGCGGGCTAACTAAATTAAGCCTGCTGCCTTATTTCTTTTGGTAGCGCGTTGGATCACTGAGGTTGGCTTGCTTAAAGCCGACTTTTCTCAAACGACAGGATTCACATTCACCGCAGGCTTCGCCTAAATCATTAGCTTGATAGCAGGAGACGGTTTGTGAGTAATCAATGCCTAAGGTAGTCCCTAGCTGGATGATGTCTGCTTTGCTCATACTGATGATGGGCGCATGAACCCGAAAGCGATTCTCATTATTTTGTGCTTCTACGCCGGCTTTAGTGGCCAAGTTTGCCATCGTCTCAAACGAGGCAACATATTCGGGGCGACAGTCAGGATAGCCAGAGTAGTCCACTGCATTGGCGCCATAAAAAATATCGAGTCCGCCTAGTGATTCCGCCCAACCCAATGCAAGCGAAAGTAAAATTGTGTTGCGCGCTGGCACATAGGTTACGGGGATCTCTTGATCGTTTCCTGGGGTAACTGGGATGTCGATAGAGGAGTCCGTTAATGCAGAGCCACCAAAACGAGTGAGGTCTAAATTGACCACCTCATGACGGATGACACCTATTTTTTTAGCGATATGTTTTGCTGCCGCTAGCTCAGAGGAGTGGCGTTGCCCGTAGCCTACGGAAAGCACATAGGGCGCGTAACCAAGATCTTTTGCAAGGGCCAAAATCGTGCTGGAATCTAAGCCACCTGAAAATAAGATTACCGCAGGAGCATTCGGCTTGCGTGGAGCGATATTTTGAAACGCAGCGGATAACAGAGACATAAGAATTAAGATTATTTCTTACTTAATTGCAGCGTTCAGTTGCTGCGCGTCTTTTGCTGCTTCAGTGTCGGGATATTTACTAATGATCTCAGCGAAAGTTTTTTTGGCAGCCACTTTGTTGCCGCTTTCTAATTGCGCATTACCTAATGTCAACATTGCTGACGGAATGCGCGGATGAGTTGGGTAACGTTTAATGAGACTTTGTAGCTGCGCAATAGCGCCTGCATAATCTTTATTGGCATATTTGCTATTACCGCTCCAGAAAAGAGCCAGCGGTAAGTAGGGGCTCTTAGGATAGCGCGTAGCAAAGGCCGAGAAGCCTTCATCTGCTTTCTTCAAACTACCTGTTTGAAAAGCCTTTAAGGCATCGTCGTAGGCTTTTTTCTCGCCAGGTTGAACGGTGCCACTAACGCCCTCAATGGTAGCTGTACGAGGCTCAAAATTGCCCAAGCGTGTATCGAGATCCTGGTAATAAGTCTTCTGACTAGTGTTGATATCTTCGCCTTGCTTCTCCAGATTCTCAACCTTTCCACGTAACTCTGCATTTTCTGATTTGAGTTTCTCAATTTGATTTTGTAAATCCATTTGCGTTGTTGCTAGAGATTTACGTAAATCTAAAATTGCCTTACGCGCATCATCATCTGCAAACAGTGCCCATGCATTACTGGAGGCGCTTAAGCAAAAAGCCGTGGCACTTAAACAAAACGCTCGTGAGAGCGTTTGTTTAAAAGAGTGTGGAAGCTTAGGCATTAGTTGGTAATGTAAACAATGTCAGCACGGCGGTTTTCTGCCCATGCTGCTTCGTTGTCGCCCTCAGCTTTAGGCTTTTCTTTACCAAAGCTCACTGCTTCCATTTGGTCATCAGATACGCCCATTTGGTTGAGTGATTTGCGAACTGCATCTGAACGACGCTGACCCAATGCTAAGTTGTATTCTGCAGTACCGCGTTCATCGGTATTGCCCTGAATGATGATCTTTTGCTTAGGATTGGCTTTTAAGAAGCTTGCATGCGCGGACAACTGTTTCTGATATTTGGTCTGAACAGTGTATTCATTCAAATCAAAATAGACGCTACGCTGGAAAAGGGGACTGCTTGGATCATTCCAAGGCTGTGAACCGAAGTTGCCACTGCCACCATTGGCGCCATCAACATCATCTAATTTGACGCTTGAACAAGCTGCCAAAAATAATGCGGTTACACCTACGAGGGTGAGTGTTGCGGCACGGCGTGCGATAGAAATCTTCATGATCTTTCCTTTGTCCTACAAATAAAGCTATTAAATGAGCTAATAGCCAATATTATGCCCCTAAGAGCCCAATATTGGCTATATAAGCGGAAAGATCTGAGTTGAAATCTGATTAAGGCCTCAGTCCATAAACGGACCCCAAGATGGCTGACGGACATCAGATCCTGGAATGCTTAATACCTGTTTAGAGTTCCCATCTACCGATACAGCGGCCAAGACCCGCTTGCCACCGACTTTAGTGGAATACAAAACATAACGACCATTTGCTGCAAAGGAGGGGGATTCATCACTGCTACTGTCAGTCAAGGCTTGTGAGTCACCTGTGGCCAGATTGAGGATGTAAAGGCGGAAAGCCCCGCCAATATTGGCGATATAGGCCAAATATTTGCCATCTGGAGAAATGCGCGGTGATGTTACAAAACCTTGCTTGTAAGTAATTCGCTTAGCCCCCTCTACTTGCTCTCCCTCTGCACTCATACGGTAAATTTGGGGGTTGCCACCACGATCACTCGTGAAATAGATATAACGACCGTCAGCAGAATATTGGGGCTCGGTATCAATCGTATAGCCGCGTGTTAGGCGATGTAAACCTGTGCCATCAGCATTAATGCCATAGATCTGGGTATTGCCATCTTTTGAAAGTGATATTGCCAGTTTTTTACCATCGGGCGACCAAGCTGGTGCACTGTTATTCCCCTTTTGATTCGAAAGGGGAATGCGACGACCTGTTGCGAGTTCATGCACATAAATCACTGGCTTGCGATCTTCAAAAGATACGTAGGCCACTTTCTTGCCATCTGGCGACCAAGAAGGGGAGATGATGGGTTCTCCACTACTCATAGCATTGCGAATGTTCTGACCATCTGCATCAGAGATCACGAGGCGATAGCGCTTGCCTTCTTTGATGACGTAGGAGAGCCGAGTAGAGAAGATGCCACGCTCACCCAATAGTTTGAGAATGATGTCATCAGCAATCTTATGGCCCACAGCGCGCAAGTTATCGGCGCTGGAATTGAGGTTGAGGCCGCCTAAACTTTGCGACTTGCGCACATCAAATAGTTTGTAATGAATTTCAAACTGGGATGCGCCAGTTTGTACAACAGAGCCTACTACCAAAGCATCGGCGCCACGAGCAGACCAAGATTTATAGTTTGGTGTGCCTTCATCACTTTCACTAGCATTCCCATTCTCAGTGTTTTTAAAGTAACCACTGCGCGCTAAGTCTTGGCGAATGATTTCTGTGATGCTAATTGGTAATTTATTTTCTTCTTTGAAGCGCATGACAGCGATGGGATAAAGAGACTGTCCTACACCCGTAATTTCAATATTCATTTGCGCGAGAGCGGGAGAGCTCAAGCCAATCACGGACATCATGGCCATGAACACTGCTATTGAGAATGCAAAACTCTGTTTAAGGGCAATACGCTTAATACGATTAGCTACTTGCAACATGCTTTAGTCCTTAGGTTTAAAGGTCAGCTTAACTTCTCTTTGGGGAATTTTTCCATTGTCGTCTTTCGGCAGACTTTCTGCGCGAGTAAGTGCGAGTAAAACTGCGCGATCCCAGCCAGCATTACCGCTAGAGGTTACGAGATCTGTACTTAGGATTGCGCCATCGGGTGCAAGATTGACTTTAACAACTGCCGCAGGATTACCGCTGACTGATTCAGGGTTAAAAACAATCAAAGGTTTCACCTTTTTAATAACTTTATCTGTCCAGCCGGGAGGGGCATTGCCACCAGCACCAACACCGCTACCACTAGTGCCACCGCTACCACCTTCGGCTCCAGCGGCAGCGCGTAGGCGAGCTAACTGATCTGCGCGAACTTTCTCAGCAGCAGCATTTGCTTTGGTTTCAGCAGGGGCGGTAGCTTTTGGAGCCTCAGCCTTTTTAGGCTTCTCTTTTTCCTTGTCCTTCTCCTTGGGTGGAGTTGGCTTTATTGGCTTAGGCGTTTCTTTCACCACTTCTTTTTTAGGGGGCTCTTTTTCAACTTGTTTTTTCTTTGACGGCGATGTCAGCCGCCTCTTCCTTCATTTCGGTTTTGACTTCGGGGATAACCAGCGCCTCAACTTGTTGGCTGGCATCCCAAAGCTCCACTTCAACCCCAGATGGAGTGGAGCTATTCCAACTAATTCCAATCATCAGAAAAGCTAGCAAACCTAAATGCGCGGCAAGCGAAAAACTAAAAGCACGTTTAGTGCTTTCGTTTTTAGTGGGGCGGCCTCGTGAGAAGCTTGAATGAAATGTTTGCGCGCTATTCATGGATGCAATGCAAAGAGGCTTACTGACTCTTCACGGCAAGGCCGACACGTTTAACGCCATTTTCTTTGAGCTTCGACATGACTTCCATCACTACTTCATATTTGATGGATTTGTCCGCTGCGAGCACTACTGGTTGCTCGGCCGATTTTTCTGCTTGTGATCTTGCAAATGCACCGAGCTCAAATTTATTGAGTGTTTGCACAGGATCACCGCCTTTGCGAACGATGACATTTTCATTGGCATCAATCGTTAAAAAGACGGGGGGTAAGGATTGCACCTTTGCACCACCGACAGTTGGTAAATTGACAACGCCAGGATTGACCATCGGCGCGGTCACCATGAAGATGACCAATAACACCAACATCACATCGATGTAAGGCACCACATTAATGTCAGACATTGCCCGACGCTTGGAAGACTTTCTCAGTGAGCCGCCCATGCTTATTTGCCTGAAGCTTGACGTTGCAAGATGTTGGTGAATTCTTCTATGAAGGTTTCAAAGCGAATGGAGAGGCGATCTACGTCAGTAGCTGTGCGGTTATAGGCGACTACCGCTGGAATGGCGGCAAACAGACCAATCGCAGTAGCAACCAATGCCTCGGCAATACCGGGGGCTACGGCAGCTAAGGTGGCGTTTTGTACGTTTGCCAAGCCACGGAAGGCATGCATGATGCCCCAAACGGTCCCAAAGAGGCCAATGTAGGGGGAAACTGAGCCGACGGATGCCAGAAATGGCAGATTGGCTTCTAGCATGTCCATTTCACGTTGGTAGGTGGCCTTCATGGCACGACGGGCGGCATCGATTTCACGAACTTTCATGAACTCCTGCATGCCAGCCTCAAAGATATGCTCTAAAACGGCGTCGCTGCGGGTATTGCGCTGAGCGGCTTCCAAAAGGGTATTCAGGTCGCCACCGGACCAAAAGTCCCTCTCAAAACGCTCGGTATCACGTCTGACGCCCCGCAGAATGGCTGTTTTCTTAAAAATAATGGTCCAGGAGGCTACGGACATGCCCATTAATAACAACATTACTAGCTGGACTAATAGGCTGGCATTAAGGACTAGGGAGAGGAATGAGAGGTCTTGAGTAGGTGTCATGGTGGATTTTGTATGATGTAGGTTGATTTTACTAAGTTAATTCACTCAGCAATCCAACTTCTTCAGGATTATTACTATGTTTGACCGCCAAAACACTTTAGCCAAAACTGACCCAGAGTTGTGGGCATCGATTCAGAATGAGAATAAGCGTCAGGAAGACCATATTGAACTCATCGCTTCAGAGAACTACGCCTCCCCAGCAGTAATGCAGGCACAAGGCTCTCAGCTAACCAATAAGTATGCTGAAGGCTATCCAGGCAAGCGTTATTACGGTGGTTGTGAATTTGTAGATGTAGCCGAGCAATTGGCAATTGATCGAGTGAAAGCTCTTTACGGCGCTGAGGCAGCGAACGTGCAGCCCCATTGTGGCGCATCTGCAAATCAAGCTGTGTTCTTGGCGTTCTTAAAACCCGGCGATACCTTCATGGGTATGAGCTTGGCTGAAGGTGGTCACTTGACCCACGGTATGGCATTAAATATGAGCGGTAAGTGGTTTAACCCGATTTCCTATGGCCTCGATAAAAACGAAGTGATCGATTACGAGCAGATGGAGCGTTTGGCTCGTGAGCACAAACCTAAATTGATTATTGCTGGTGCATCTGCCTACTCTCTCAAGATCGATTGGGAGCGTATTGGTAAGCTAGCAAAAGAAGTTGGCGCAATTTTTATGGTGGATATGGCGCATTACTCTGGCCTCATTGCCGCCGGTGTTTATCCTAATCCAGTGCCGCACGCAGATATCGTGACTTCCACAACGCATAAGAGTTTGCGCGGCCCCCGTGGCGGCATTATCTTGATGAAGGCTGAGCACGAGAAGGCGATTAACTCGGCAGTATTCCCAGGTCTACAAGGCGGTCCTTTAATGCATGTGATTGCGGCTAAGGCGACAGCATTTAAAGAGGCGCAAGAACCTGGTTTTATTGATTATCAAAAGCAGGTCATTGCTAATGCTAAAGCCTTAGCTGAGACCTTGATCTCTCGTGGTCTGCGCATTGTTTCTGGCGGTACAGATTCTCACGTGATGTTGGTGGACTTACGCGCTAAGAAAATGACCGGTAAAGAGGCTGAGCGTGTATTGGGCGAAGCCCACATTACTTGTAACAAGAACGGTATTCCAAACGATCCAGAAAAACCTATGGTCACTAGTGGCATTCGTTTGGGTTCACCTGCAATGACGACTCGTGGTTTTAAGGAGGCTGAAGCAAGACAAGTGGGCAATTTCATTGCGGATGTTTTGGATAACCCAAGTGATGCTGACAATATCGCCAAGGTGCGTGCGCAAGTAGCTGAGCTGACCAAGCGTTTCCCGGTTTACGGTTAAGCACCAGAGCCTCAAGAAAGTATTCATTGCGCTGCCCTTTTTGCCATAACGACGATACCCAGGTACTCGATACCCGGGTATCTGACGAAGGCGATAGTATTCGTCGCCGTCGCCGTTGTACAAAGTGCGATAAACGGTTTACGACCTATGAGCGTGTAGAGCTGGTGTTACCAGCGATCGTAAAGAAAAATGGTAGTCGTGTGGATTACAGTCATGAGAAGTTAGCAAGCTCAATCAAGCTCGCTTTACGCAAACGGCCAGTATCTTCTGACTCCGTAGATGAAGCCATCGGTCGCATTGAAGAAAAGCTTTTGAGCCTTGGCGAAAAAGAAATTCCGAGCGAACGCGTTGGTGAGCTCGTGATGCGCGAACTCAAACGATTGGATAAGGTGGCTTACATTCGCTTTGCTTCAGTCTATCGAAGCTTTGCAGATATTGAATCATTTGAGAGCGCCCTTAAAGAGCTCAAATAATCCCTGATTGAAAGATTTGGGGCAATAAAAAAAGGACTGCAATTGAACTGCAGTCCTTTCTGCTTTTACAGAAAATGAATTATTTTAATTCTGCAAAGATCGAAGCAGTAATACCATCAACGCTACCGCTACCGCTGACCTTGCGATAGGCGGGAGCCTTCACTTTGTCAGATGCATTACTTTGGCTTGCCCAAGTAGAGTAATACTCAACCAAAGGACGGGTCTGATCGTTGTATACCTGCAAGCGCTTACGAACGGTTTCTTCTTTATCGTCATCACGCTGAATCAAGTCTTCACCAGTGACATCATCTTTGCCTTCAACTTTTGGTGGGTTGAAAGTGACGTGATAAGTTCGACCTGAGGCAGGGTGCACACGGCGACCACTCATGCGATCAATGATGGCATCAAATGGCACATCGATTTCTAAAACATAGTCGATTGGCACGCCAGCATCTTTCATGGCTTGCGCTTGAGGAATAGTTCTTGGGAAACCGTCAAACAAGTAACCCTTGCTGCAATCAGGCTGGGTTAAGCGATCTTTGACTAAGCCGATGATGATGTCGTCGGAAACTAGCCCGCCTGCATCCATAATCTTTTTAGCGGCAATGCCGAGTTCTGTTCCAGCTTTAACAGCAGAGCGCAACATGTCGCCTGTTGAGATTTGTGGAATAGCAAATTTTTCGCAAATGAACTGAGCTTGTGTTCCTTTGCCAGCACCTGGTGCACCGAGCAGAATCAACCGCATTGTTTTCCCCTTAGAAGACCCTCATTGTCCCGTATTTTTTCGGGATCCTTTGTAACCAATTCCTAGGATTATCCCCGAGAAGCCTTCAGGGTCGGGATTCTGACTTATCTGGCTAGGATCTGGCGGACTCGTTCGAGGTCTTCGGCCGTATCAACCCCAGCTGGCGGGGCTTCGCTGGCGGTATGGACGGCAATACGGTAACCATTCCAGAGAGCTCTTAGTTGCTCAAGTGCCTCCGCCTGCTCTGGTGGAGCTGGATTAAGTCGGGTATAGGCCTCTAAAAAGTCTGCCCGGTAGGCATAAATGCCAAGGTGACGTAAGTGCGTGACATCCTGAGCTAACTCTGGGTCGCGCACAAAGGGAATGCTCGCTCTTGAGAAATACAAGGCTTCACCAGCTTTGTTGAGAACCACTTTAACTACATTTGGGTTGGTAATTTCTGAGGCATCTGTAATTGGCACTGCAACAGTAGAGATGGCGCAAGCAGTGTTATCTGCCAATGTTTGGGCTACCTGATTAATTAATTCTGGTGGAATAAGGGGCTCATCACCTTGCACGTTTACAACCAGAGTATCTGCTGGAAGTTTTAAAAGTTGCGCTACTTCTGCAATTCGGTCTGTACCGGTAGGATGATCTGGGCTGGTCAGTAGGCACTCAATGCGGTACTCATCACAGGCTGCTTGGATCTCTGGAGAGTCGGTCGCTACCACTACGCTTTGTGCATTTGATTGCCGTGCACGCTCAGCTACTCGAATCACCATCGGCTTGCCGCCAATATCAGCAAGTGGTTTGCGAGGCAAGCGAGTTGATCCTAGCCTTGCCGGAATCACTACTAAAAATTCTGGGGGCTTGTTATTCATCTTAGGTTCAATCAGTTGTGATTGAATTAATTGCATTCATCGGCCGAGAGGCTACGTGCCTCATCGACCAACATCACGGGGATGTCATTACGAATCGGGTAGGCCAGGCGATCTGCCTTGCAAATCAACTCATGTTTCTCGCTATCTAAATGCAAAGTGCTTTTGCATAAAGGGCAAACCAAAATCTCAAGTAGGCGCTTATCCATATCTGCTCTTTGTTATCTTTTATAAGGTGTATTGGTTGGGATCAGGTCTTTGCAAAATCGACTGCAACCAATCTGCTAATGCATTGGGAATCTCTAAACTCATAGGAACTACCCAAATACGTTCGTCGTTCATTAAGGCACATTTTACGGCATCCTTTTCCGTAATCAGAATGCATTGCGCATTGATTTTGGCGAAAAATTCTGGAGTAAAGGTGCTGTGATCTGCTAGCCCGATTGATTTGCCAGCGATTCCCTGCTTGAGCAAGTCATCAAAAAAGCGCTGTGGATTACCAATCGCTGCCACGGCCGTAATTTTGTTTGGTAGATAGGCATCAGCAATAGCAGAGAGCGATTGCGTATTGCTTGGATTGATTAGCTGATAAGGGGTACCCAATTGACCAGCTAAAGTGAAAGCACGGCGACCTAAAAAATACTCATCGCTATGGCTGGCAGACGTATTCATACCGGTCATTAGGGTTGCATCACGCTCGCGAGTGGCAGGCTCCCGCAAAGGACCTGCTGGCAATAAAAAACCATTTCCCTCTCCGCGTTGATCGCGAACTACCAACTCGATATCACGACCACCCTCTCTTGCGGGCCAACGCACTAAATCCCGATGCTGTAGACCATCGTCACTAATGATGACATTCACGGAAGGATCGCGCTTAAGGAGTGATCGAATACTTTGTGTTCGCTTAGGGTGTACCCAAATCGGAAATTGATCCTGTGTGCGTTTAGCAATCAATACTGGTTCATCGCCCACATGTGCTGGGTCTGAAGCGCTATCTACTGGAATCGGCGACCTGGCCGCGGTTGCACCATAGCCTCTGCTAATAATGCCAGGCTTCCATCCCATGCGCGCAAGACGCTCTGCTAATGCAATGACGATAGGTGTTTTGCCAGTTCCACCTACACGGATGTTACCCACAATAATGATGGGAACTGCTTGAGTGTTTCGCTTTCTGAGATCTAAATCATTGATCAGATCAAGGCCGCGATTAATTAATCCGTAGAGCCAAGATAAGGGCCACAGGATTAGACTGGTCGGCCCGCGTCTCTCCCAAAACTTGGGAGCCTTATTGAAGAAAGAAGATTTTTTAAAGGATGACATTCAGGAAGATTTGATTAACTCAATTTTGCTTTCGTACTGGATCTCGCATTGGATCTACTTCTTGGTAGTTTGACTGCTAAATACAATATTGGATAGATTAGCATCGCGTGCTGCCTCTAGAGCGCTCATGACTGCTTGATGTGGCGCTCTGGCATCGGCATCTATGTTCACTTGAATTGCATTATCTTTATTGAGGGCGCTGAGGCTATTGCTTAGCTGGCTTCGATCAGTCACTTTGCCATTAATAGCAAAACGCCCATCTCGACTGACGGCAATATGAATTTGCTTCACCTCTGATTGGCTGCTCACACCATTGGCGGTAGGCAGCGTGATAGCCAATTCTTGATAGCGGGTAAAGGTGGTGGAGATCATCAAGAAAATCAATACCACTAGCAACACATCAATAAAGGGAATGAGATTAATTTCAGGCTCTACTGAAGTGGACTTCACCCCCAGAGAGAATCTCCCTTGGTGATGAAGGCTGTTATCTAGCCAACTCATTTTTTATCCGCAGGATCGGCATGGATGGAATACAGCTTTTTAAATAATTGACGGGTAAATTCTTCGCACTCATGTTGGCGTTGATTAGCCATGGCGCGTAAACCACGCCAAGCAGCTAAAGCGGGAATGGCGATCAATAATCCAAAGGCAGTGTTGTATAGCGCTACAGAAATACCATGAGCCAATTGTTGAGGGCTTCCAGCGCCACCATTAATGGTGCCTTGACTACCAAAGATTTCAATCATGCCAACAACAGTACCAAAGAGGCCTAGTAGGGGAGCTACTGTCGCGATAGTTGCTAGAGCACCCAAATAACGATCTAGCTTAAGCCAAGTGGTCTGAGCGCTTGCTTGCAACTCTTCTAAGGCGGCGTCCGCCAAACTGCCAGCCACTTTTTCACGTAGGATGCAGGCAAAAAGTGGCCCCGCTGGCGACAACTGACCGATAGCGCTAATTTCAGACTCGGCGACAGCTTTTTGCTGTGAAACCGCATTAGCAAGCCCGAACACAGCCTCAAGACTATCTTTGGGAAAAATATGTATTTGGCGCAAATACCAGGCTCGCTCAATGACAATAGCAAGCCCAATAATGGAGATGATGAGAAGGGGCCAGATAGGCCAACCGGCAGACAGTAAGATTGAGTACATAAGTTCAGTACTGTAGCTGAATTAAAAACTCGTTTTCATAAAGCCATCCTGTGGATAACTCTGTGCAAAACTTTTTAGAATGCGAGCTATAGGTCCTTGATTAATATTGAATAAGGGGTATTTTGGGTGAAACGATTTAAAATACCCTGTAAAAATAGTCTATATAAATCATATGCTTAAAAATTTAATAGTTGATTTATTAGACGTTTTGGGTCAGTAATTACTTACTTTTGAGTATTAAACCCACATCAAATCAGCTTCTGTGGATATTTATTGACCCCTAAGCCTGATGGTTGTGTAGAAAAAGAGAAAAAAATGTCGGAAATACCAAGAGAAATCCTCAGTGTTGGCGATCTAAACCGTGCCATTGCTAGCTCTTTAGAGGAGCGCTTCGATACCGTTTGGGTTAGCGGGGAGATTTCTAATTTCAAGGCTTATGACAGTGGGCACTGGTACTTTTCCCTAAAAGATGAAGAGGGTCAGATTCGTTGCGTGATGTTCCGGGGACGTAATGGACAAGTCGGGTTTATGCCCCAATCGGGGGATTTGGTAGAGGTCGCCGCCAATCTTGGGTTTTATGTCCCGCGGGGCGATATTCAGCTCACGGTGCAAAGCATGCGTCGCGCTGGCATGGGTGGCCTGTATGAAGCCTTCTTAAAACTCAAAGCCAAACTGGCAAAAGAGGGTTTATTCGATGCTGAGCGCAAACGCGAGATTCCGACCCACCCCAGAGCGATTGGCATTATTACTTCGCCACAGGCTGCAGCCTTAAAGGATGTACTGAGCACATTGGGCAGAAGAGCGCCGCATATCCCGATTGTGATTTACCCCACGCTGGTACAGGGCCCAGATGCACCTGCCGGAATTATTTCCGCTTTGAAGGCCGCCGAAAAAGAAAATGCTGTGGATGTCATTTTGTTGGTGAGGGGGGGTGGCAGCACTGAAGACCTTTGGGCCTTTAATGATGAGAAGCTGGCTTACGCAATCGCACAGTCTCCTATCCCAATCGTGAGTGGGGTTGGCCATGAAACTGATGTCACGATTGCTGACTTTGTAGCAGACTTACGTGCTCCAACGCCGACGGGCGCGGCAGAATTGGCTGCACCACGACGCGATCAGATGTTGCAAGAGTTGGATGCCATCATGC
This sequence comes from Polynucleobacter aenigmaticus, assembly GCF_002206635.1. Taxonomy (GTDB): domain Bacteria; phylum Pseudomonadota; class Gammaproteobacteria; order Burkholderiales; family Burkholderiaceae; genus Polynucleobacter; species Polynucleobacter aenigmaticus. Next base: position 48,525 of record NZ_NGUO01000015.1, read on the forward strand.
AGGCACTATTGCAAAGAGTAAGGCAGCGTGTTGAGCGTGAAGCACAAACTTTAGATCAATTAGCCCTGAGATTAAGTCATGCCTTACCCAATCCCGATCGGATGCGCGAGCAAATTAATAGTTGGCAGAGGCAACTCAACCAAGCATGGCTAGTCAGAGTTGAGAATTGGAAGCGGGATCAAGGCCACTTTCAGTCTCAGTTGGAAATGCTTAATCCGCAAAGAACCCTAGAGCGTGGCTATGCCGTCATTCTGAGCGGCAAAGGGAAATCCGATGAAGATCAAGCAATGCATGCAGTGCGCAATCCGAGTGAACTTAATACGGAAAGCGTATTTGAGGTGCGCTTAGCTGAAGGCCGGGCAGATGTTCAGTTTGAGAGGATTGATTCGCAACAGTCAAGCTAAAGAATATTTGGCTCGATCTCAAGCTGTACTCCAAACTGCTTGAGAACTTCATCTTGAATCTGCTTCGCTAGATTCAAGATATCGGTTGATGTCCCACCGCCATGATTCACAAGCACTAGCGCCTGATTTTCATAAACGCCAACGGGGCCAACCCGCCTGCCCTTAAAGCCGCATTGATCGATTAACCAACCGGCTGCTAGCTTGCGTTTCTCCGGCCCATCGGGGTAAGACACTAAGCCTGGGAATTGCTTAATCAGCAGATCATGTTGATCGTTACCCACAATCGGATTCTGAAAAAAACTTCCAGCATTGCCAATCACCTTGGGGTCTGGCAACTTCTTCGATCGAATGGCGCATACCGCATCAAAAATTTGCTTAGCACTTGGGCTGGAGTTTGACTCAGTAAATTGCTTTGCCAGATCGGCGTATTGCAATCGCGCTTGCCAGACTTTGGGGATTTTAAAAACGACCTTTGTCACGATAAATCGATTGGGATTTTGCTTAAAGTAGCTATCGCGGTAGGCAAATTGGCATGCCTCTTGAGGGAAGGCGACAAAGGTATTGGCCATAGAATCAAATGCTTCGATACTATCGATATATTCCCCGACCTCAACGCCGTAGGCGCCAATGTTTTGAATGGGGGCCGCACCCACAGTTCCAGGAATTAATGCAAGGTTTTCAAGTCCCGGGAGATGGTGCTCTAGAGTCCAAGCAACCAACTCATGCCAATTCACCCCCGCACCAACTGCTAGCCATGTGTTTTGTTCATCCAACTTGATCACTTCTTGACCCAGAATATTAATCAGTAGGGTTGCTCCAGGCAAAGCAGCTGGAAGGATTACGTTGCTGCCACCGCCTAATGCGCGCCAGGCCAGCTTCTTATCGCTAAGCCCTTCCATCAGCACTGGCAATTGATCTGCGGAGGTAATCTCGTAAGCAAAATCCGCAATAGATTCCAGGCCAAAGCTATTCCGGTGCTTGAGCCCCATATTGGAAGTCAATTTTGCTGGTTTAGGCGCAATTTTCGCGGAGTTCATGCCACAATCTTATTCGTGTTCGAGTTTCTATTCGTAATTTATGGAAAAACTTGAAAAGTAACAATGCAATGATTCAATTTGCAGAATTCATTACCCAGATTATTTAAGGAGTTTGAGATGCCCTCATTTGACGTAGTTTGTGAGCCAGACATGATTGAGTTGAAGAACGCAATCGAGCAATCCAATAAAGAGATTACCAACCGTTTTGACTTTAAAGGCTCTGATAGCCGGGTTGAGCAAAAGGATGAGACGCTTATCTTGTTTGGTGATGACGACTTCAAGTTAGGCCAAGTTCGCGATGTGCTTTACAGCAAGATGGCTAAACGTAATGTGGATGTGCGCTACCTGAAGGACGATAAAAAAGAGACTATCGGTAGCGATAAGCGCAAGCAGACGATGAAGATTCAAAAAGGGATTACTTCAGAGTTGGCTAAAAAAGTAGTGCGCATCATTAAAGACAGCAAGATTAAGGTTCAGGCAAGTATTCAGGGTGATGCAGTGCGCGTAACAGGTACCAAGCGCGACGACTTGCAAGAAACCATGACAATGCTAAAGAAGGAAGTATCCGAGGCGCCATTAGGCTTTAATAACTTCCGTGACTAATGTAGTTGTGTCAGCCATCCATCCGGCAAGCCAAGAAGCCATCGAACGCTTTTGCGACGCTTGTTGGTTGGAGGATGGATTGGCCCAAAACAGTTTGTCCGCCTATCGCCGAGACCTCCTGCTCTTGGCTCAATGGCTTCAAAAAGACTCAGGTGCTGATCTTTATGCGGTAGCTGAAAAAGATCTCACCGCCTATATTGCGCATCGACGTGCAGATAAGGCAACCACGGCCAATCGGAGGCTGACTGTATTCAAACGCTTTTATCGCCATGCCCTGCGCATGAACTTGGTTAAAAGCGATCCCTGTATTGGTTTGCGTGCTGCAAAGCAAGCATTACGTTTCCCCAAGACCTTAAGTGAAGATCAGGTCACTGCCTTGCTCAATGCCCCCGATGTTGAGACTGCTCTAGGATTGCGTGATCGCACTATGTTAGAGCTGATGTATGCCAGCGGCTTGCGAGTCTCCGAAATCGTTTCTTTGAAGACGGTGGCTCTTGGGTTAAATGAAGGCGTCGTTCGGGTAGTAAATGGTAAGGGTGGTAAAGAGCGTCTAGTGCCATTTGGCGGGGAAGCTGGTCAGTGGTTGCGTCGCTATCTAGCGGATGCCAGAACACCATTGCTTGAAGGTAAGACTTCTGACGCGGTCTTCATTGGGCGTCATACGGGCACGGGCCTCACCCGTCAAGCTTTTTGGGCGCTGATTAAGCGCTACGCTGTAATGGCTAATATCCCTGTTGCCTTATCTCCGCATACTTTACGTCATGCCTTTGCCACCCATTTACTCAACCACGGTGCGGATTTAAGAGTCGTACAGTTGCTTTTGGGTCATGCGGATATCTCTACTACCCAGATATACACCCATGTGGCCAGAGAGCGCCTTAAGTCTATTCATCAGCAGCATCACCCTCGGGGATCTTAGTGTTCTTGGGCGACAAAATATCCGTTATTCGATAAGTGTTTAAGATAGCGGCATGGACTTCACACTAAATTTATTATTAATTCTAGTCGCTTACTTAATAGGTTCGATCTCCTTTGCGGTGGTTGTCAGCAAATGCATGAACTTGCCGAGTCCTCACTCTTATGGCTCAGGCAACCCTGGCGCGACTAATGTACTTCGCACTGGAAACAAGAAGGCGGCAGTGTTGACGCTAATTGGCGATGCGCTGAAGGGATTCCTGGCGGTCATAGTGGCCAGAGCAATCTTGGGTGACCAGTCCCTCACTGCAACTCTGGGCTCATGGGTTTTATGTGGAGTGGTGGTAGCAGTTTTTCTGGGGCATGTGTTTCCACTTTTTCATGGCTTTAAGGGTGGTAAGGGCGTGGCTACGGCTTGCGGCATCTTGTTTGGCATTAATTGGATCCTGGGCGCGGCAACTCTGGGTACCTGGATTATTGTGGCGATGTTTATGCGCTATTCATCTCTAGCTGCTTTAGCCGCCGCTGTTTTTGGTCCAATCTATTTTGTTTTCTTGTTTGGTTTCCAGCCCATGAGCATTGCTTTGCTAGTGGTGTGCTTGCTGCTGATTTGGCGTCATCGCAGTAATATCAAAAATCTCATGAATGGCGCTGAGTCACGCATTGGTTCAAAGAAAAAATCGAAATCTGGATCCGATAAACCAGAAAATACGCAAGGTCAGTCATGACCATTGCGTACTGGTGCGTGTTGTTTATGGGCTTGTTTCCATATGTGGCAGCGGGTATCGCCAAAAAAGGTTTTGAGGGTTATGACAACGGCATGCCACGACAGTGGCTTGCAAGGCAGACAGGTTTTCGGGCACGTGCTAATGCGGCTCAAGCCAATCTTTTTGAATCGCTCCCATTCTTTTTTACTGCTGTGATCATTGCGTCATTAGTAAATGCGCCTCAAGACAGAATTGACTTGCTAGCAATTGGTTTTGTGTTTGCACGGATTGCTTATGTGGTTTGCTATGTTGCTGATTGGCCCACCGCAAGATCCATTGTTTGGCTCGCTGGCATAGTTTGCGTGGTTACAATTTTTTTTCAGATTTAACGAAGCCTACAAATCACCAATCATAGTATTAACAAAAGCACTTTAAAAATAATAAACGAGACAAAAAAACTATTTATGACCACCAAGAAAATTCCAACGAAGACACCTGCTAAGGCAAGTAATGCAACTAAAAAGCCAAGTAAAGCGCTTACACCAGCTAAGTCTGTGAAAACTGCGCCTAGTAAAAAAGCGGATGCAGGAACACCTTTATCGGTCATTATTCGTCGTCGTATTGAAGCGCAAAAAGCACGCTTTCATGCGAATGACAATATCTCTCAATTTATTCAGCCCGGTGAATTGGAGGGCTTGGTTGATGAGGTTGCAGAAAAGATGCAGGCTGTATTGGAGAGCTTGGTCATTGATACTAATAGTGACCACAATACAAAAAACACTAGTCAACGTGTTGCGAAAATGTTTGTTAAAGAGGTATTTAACGGTCGTTATGTTGAGCAGCCAACCCTCACTAAATTTCCTAATGTCAGTAAATTAAATGAGTTGATGATCATTGGCCCCATTACTGTTCGTAGCGCTTGCTCACATCATCTCTGCCCCATCATGGGTCGGATTTGGATTGGAGTGCTTCCAAGCAAGGAATCGGCTCTTATCGGCCTATCTAAATATTCGCGCTTAACTGAATGGGTAATGTGCCGCCCGCAAATTCAGGAGGAAGCAGTAGTAGAGTTGGCCGATATGCTGGAGAAGAAAATCAAGCCCATTGGCGTTGCTATCGTGATGGATGCGGATCACTTCTGTATGCAATGGCGCGGCGTTAAAGATCGGGACTCCAAGATGGTGAACAGCGTGATGCGCGGGGCCTTCTTAAAGGATCCTAATTTGCGTAGAGAGTTTTTATCGCTTCTCGAGAGAAGATAAGGTCGGCACATGAGGGTCGCCTCTCTAATAAGGGCCTCACTTAAGGTCTCAGCCAGTTTTTTGATGGCCCTTGCTTTGCTTGCCTGCTCCTCATATCCCGATATCAATAGCGATCCCGCCAAAAATAATAAGGCGACTTTTCAGCGGGATGCCATAGATTGCGCCCAGTCTTACCCAGATTCAGGATCTGGGGTGCACGTCAAGCAGCGGATTGGCTGCATGAATATTAAGGGTTGGCATTAATACACCATGAGTGTCTGATCCACATTCAAAGTAATTCAGTATTTTCTTCTTTGAGAACAATTCTCAATAAAATAGTCAATTAAATCAGATACTTATATTACCAATAGCCGATTAATTTGATCTGCTCTATGATCCACTCAGATGCAATCTTTGTTCTATCTCACCCTCTGGAGTTCATATGAAAAATAGTCGTCGCCAATTTATGATTTTGTCCGCTGCTGGTGCTTGCACCTTGGCTTTGAACGGTAAAGTTCAAGCTCAAGCCATGATTGCCGAAACTGATCCACAAGCTGCTGCTTTGGGTTACAAGGCTGATGCCTCTAAAGTCGATAAAGCAAAGTACGCGAAGTATGCTGCCGGTCAAGTGTGCACTAACTGTGCCTTGTTCCAAGGTAAGGCCGATGCGGCTGCTGGTGGTTGCTCATTGTTCGCTGGCAAGCAAGTTGCTGGCAAAGGCTGGTGCTCTGCTTACGCTAAGAAGGCTTAATACCTCTCTGGTTGTATAGCTTTATCAACAGGCTGCTTAGTTTTTAAGCAGCCTTTTTTATTTGGCGACGACGTTGCAGGTTTTGACTAATCACGATTCTAAAACGAAGTGAGAGTATAAAAAATGAAACCTCTCCTGATATGTTTTTTATGCAATAGAAACGTACGCCTGTCAATATTCTAATAAATCTGGGTTGGTTTCATAAACCTATAAAATTAATACCTATCTTTATAAGGGCGATAAGTATTTTTACTATATGACACAAGTCACCCCAGTCATTCTTTGCGGCGGATCCGGCACTCGTTTGTGGCCTTTATCGCGCTCGGGCTTTCCTAAGCAGTTTTTAGTACTTTCTGGGGATGATTCTAGCCAAAGCCTATTCCAGCAAGCAGTTGAACGAATTAATGCAATTTCCAGCTCTCATATTCAGGTCGGTAGCACTTTAATTGTGACCAATGAAGACCATCGCTTCTTGGCTTTGGATCAATTGCGAGACCTCAAGGGCATTCAGGCCACCCTATTATTAGAACCCTCTGGACGTAATACCGCCCCAGCGCTGACCTTGGCAGCCTTTCAGGCAAAAGATGGGGTAGGGGATCAGGATGGTGGATCGCATGATCCTATTTTGGTGATTACGCCAGCTGACCAGACGGTAAAAAATTCAAAAGCCTTTACTAAAGCATTGCAAGATTGCATCGCAGTAGTGGACGCTGACCATTCTAAGAAAACCATCGCTATTTTAGGCATTACTCCTGCCGCTCCAGAGACTGGTTATGGATACATCAAGCGGAGCGCCATTAAGGGTACTCATGGCGAATATCCCGTAGAGCAGTTTGTTGAAAAGCCTGATTCCAAAACTGCCCAAGCATATTTAGAGGATGGTAACTATCTTTGGAATAGCGGCATGTTTGTTTTGCGAGCGAGCACTTGGCTTGCCGCCCTAAAAGAATTCCGCCCTGATATCTTTGGCGCCACAGAAACGGCTTGGGTGGGTAAGACGATGGATCGATCAGGACAGACTCCTTTTGTGCGGCCTGACCCAGAAATCTTTAAAACTATTCCAAGCGAATCCATTGACTATGCCGTCATAGAAAAATGTCCAGGATCACAGTTCCGGGTGAATATGGTCGAGCTCAATGCGGGCTGGAATGATCTCGGTGCTTGGGATGCAGTTTGGCAAGTAGGTAAGCAAGATGAACAGGGTAATGTCACTAGTGGCGATATTTTGCTTGCCAACTCTAAGAACTCATTGGTTCATGCCAGTAGCCGTTTAGTTAGTGCAGTCGGGGTAGAGAACCTCATCATCATTGAAACTGCAGATGCAGTGATGGTGGCTGATCGTAAAAACAGTCAAGACGTTAAACACATCGTCAATCAGCTGGAGGCGCAAAAGCGTGAAGAGAAAAACCTGCACCGCAAAGTAGCGAGACCTTGGGGTTGGTATGACAGCGTGGATGAGGGCGAGCGTTTTAAAGTAAAGCGGATTCAGGTAAAGCCTGGAGCGAGCCTATCGCTCCAAATGCACCATCACCGCGCAGAGCATTGGATTGTGGTCAAGGGCACCGCAGAAATAACCAATGGCGATCAAGTCATCACGCTCACTGAAAACCAAAGTACCTATATTCCAAAAGGGCAAACCCATCGCTTAGCCAATCCCGGGAATACTCCTTTAGAGATTATTGAGGTGCAGTCGGGTAGCTATCTTGGTGAAGACGATATTGTGCGTTTTGAGGATACGTATGGGCGTAGCTAGAGAATCCAATTAATCAGTAAAGAGATAAATAAAAAATATGTCGAGCAAACAAAAAGTCGCTTTAATTACCGGCATCACTGGCCAAGATGGTTCTTACCTTGCTGAATTCCTTTTGGAAAAAGGCTACATCGTTCATGGTATTAAGCGCCGCGCCTCTTCTTTTAATACCGAGCGGATTGATCATCTGTATCAAGATCCCCACGTTAATCACCCTGACCTAATCTTGCACTATGGTGATTTGACTGATACCAGCAACTTAGTTCGCATTATTCAAGAATGTCAGCCTGATGAGATTTATAACTTAGGTGCTCAGTCTCATGTAGCTGTCTCGTTCGAGTCTCCAGAGTACACAGCAGATGTTGATGCGATGGGCCCACTTCGCATGCTTGAAGCTATTCGAATCTTGGGTTTAGAAAAGAAAACACGTTTTTACCAGGCCTCGACCTCTGAACTCTATGGATTGGTGCAAGAGATTCCACAAAAAGAAACTACGCCTTTTTATCCGCGCAGCCCTTATGCGGTAGCAAAACTATATGCCTATTGGATCACCGTAAACTATCGTGAGGCATATGGTATGTATGCCTGTAATGGCATCCTCTTTAACCATGAATCTAAACGTCGTGGCGAAACCTTTGTGACTCGTAAAGTGACTCGTGGTCTGGCCAATATTGCCCAAGGTCTTGAGAAATGCCTCTTCATGGGTAATATCGATGCCTTGCGTGACTGGGGTCATGCTAAAGACTATGTGCGCATGCAGTGGTTAATGCTCCAACAAGACCAGCCGGAAGATTTTGTGATTGCCACTGGCGTGCAGTTCACTGTTCGAGAATTTATTACCCGTAGCGCCAAACAATTGGGTATCACCTTAAAGTTTGAAGGTGTGGCTGAGAATGAAAAGGCCATTGTTACCGCCATTGAAGGCGATAAAGCCCCCGCCTTAAAGGTAGGCGATGTCATTATGCAGATTGACCCACGTTACTATCGTCCAACTGAAGTAGAAACCCTCCTGGGGGACCCAACTAAGGCCAAAGAAAAATTGGGTTGGGTTCCAGAAATCACCCTTGATGAAATGATTGTCGAGATGGTGGCTAATGATCTTGATCAAGCTAGGCAACATGCTTTGCTGAGTAAACATGGTTATTCGGTAGCAGTTGGCAAAGAGAATTAAATACATACAAGAAATAGTGAACGTGAATAAAGATTTAAACCAAAAGATTTATGTGGCGGGGCACCGAGGGATGGTGGGCTCATCTATCGTCCGCAATCTTGCGGCTAAGGGGTTTCACAATATTGTTACGAGGACCCATGCCGAATTGGACTTAACCAATCAGGCGCAAGTAGCAACCTTCTTTGAACAAGAAAAACCAGATCAAGTGTATTTGGCTGCCGCTAAAGTAGGAGGTATTCATGCAAACAATACTTTTCCGGCAGAGTTCATCTATCAGAATCTGATGGTAGAGGCGAACGTCATTCATCAAGCCTTCGAGGCGGGCGTTAAGAAACTCCTCTTTTTAGGCTCCAGTTGTATTTATCCTAAGCTCGCTCCCCAGCCTATGGCAGAAGATGCTTTATTGACGGGAACGCTAGAGCCCACCAATGAGCCTTATGCCATTGCCAAGATTGCAGGCATTAAGTTATGTGAAAGTTATAACCGTCAATATGGCCAAAGCCATGGGATTGATTACCGCTCAGTCATGCCTACCAATCTCTATGGCCCTGGGGATAACTATCATCCTGAAAATAGCCATGTAATCCCAGCCCTCATTAGGCGATTCCATGAGGCTAAAGCAGAAAATGCTCCAGAAGTGGTCATTTGGGGTACTGGAGCTCCAAGACGTGAGTTTTTATACGTAGACGATATGGCTGCAGCATCAGTTTTTGTGATGGACTTAGATAAGGTTATCTACGATGAGCACACTGAGCCCATGCAAAGCCATATTAATGTGGGTTTTGGTAGTGATGTCACGATTGCTGAGCTAGCTAGCGCTGTGGCAAAAGCTACAGGGTATCAAGGCAAGATTAGTTTTGATCCAAGCAAGCCTGATGGATCACCTAGGAAGTGGATGGATTCATCGAAGTTGAATGGTTTGGGGTGGGATCCACAGGTAGAGTTGCCAGTTGGTTTGCAAAGCGCCTATCAAGCTTATCTCGCTACATTGAGGCTTTAGGAGCAATCGGATTACTGTGAATATTCAATTTGGACTTGTTATTCAAGGCCCCGTGACTACTTTTAGTAGCGACCAAAATAATTCGCAAGAGGGATTTTTTACGGACGTAGTTATTCGTGAAAATATTCAGGCCTTTGCTCCGTATGTAAAAAATATTGTGATTAATACTTGGGTAGATTGCGGCTTAGAGGCTAAGCAGTTTCCAACAAGTGTGGAGATAATCGAGAATAGGCCCGTGGTCGGGTTTGATTTTCTCAATCAACGTAATCAATTTGTAACAACCCAGTCTGGGCTTGAGTGGTTAGGGAGAAATACTTTCTGCACCCATGCCTTAAAGATTAGAGCGGATTAGTTGGTACCTGCAGAATTGATTTCGTGGCTAGAGAGCTTCTATGAAAATTCAAAGTTTGAAAAGTTTAATGTTCAGCAAGAGGATTTTGGAATCACTGGATACCGCATTCTTCTTCAATGAGGATAGGCCTTTGAAAGGTGTGAGTTCTTTAGAAGTTCGCTCGCCTAGAAAAACCTATAAATTGATGCGTGAGCAATGGAAAAGATACTTGAATGTCAAAAGAAATTTCATGCGTAATAAGGGTTAATTAAATGATAAAGATTATTGCTCATCGAGGTCTTTGGTTTAAGCCAGAGGAAAAAAATACGCTGGAAGCATTTGAGCGTGCGCTACAAAATGGATTCGGTATTGAAACTGATTTTAGGGATTGTGATGGTGAGCTAGTCATTAGCCACGACCCAGCAACGACCGACTCAATTGAGGCAAATGCCTTCTTTGATTTATGCAGTAAATATTCAAATACGGACCCACATGCCATTAATATTAAATCTGATGGCTTGCAGAAATTACTTGCCCCGCATGTCGTTGGATGGAGCCATGATCGGTATTTCGTATTTGACATGTCGGTCCCAGACTCCTTGGGCTACCTCAAGCAAAACATGAATACATTTACCCGGGTAAGCGAATATGAGTCTTATCAAGATTTTGATGGAAGAGCGACTGGGGTTTGGTTGGATTCTTTTAATGCGGAATGGTATGGGATTGAGCGGATTAATGAGTACCTAGCGCTGGGTAAATCAGTGGCTATAGTATCCCCTGAACTACATGGCAGGGATCATGAAGCGCTTTGGGCAAAGATTAAATCCTTGTACACTAATGGAATGTCCTTAATGCTCTGTACAGATTTGCCACGAGAGGCAAAGAGATATTTTTTATGACCAAAATTAAGTGTGTTGTTTTCGATATGGATGGCGTCTTAATAGATGCCAAAGATTGGCATTACGAAGCTTTAAATAAAGCTTTGGCTATTTTTGGTTTTGAAATCTCAAGACATGATCACTTAGTTACTTATGATGGCTTGCCAACGAAGAAGAAACTAGAAATCCTTAGCTCGTATTCACAATTGCCAAAACAATTACATGGTTTTATTAATGATCTGAAGCAAATCTTCACTATGGATATCACAATGACAAAATGTGCTCCAACATTTTGTCATGAGTATGCTATTTCAAAATTGAAAAGTGATGGATATCGCTTGGCAGTTTGCTCAAACTCAATCCGAGATACCATTACTTCGATGTTGTCTAAAGCGGCCTTAATTGATTACTTCGATTTTTATTTATCCAATCAGGATGTTAGTAAATCTAAGCCTGATCCCGAAATCTATTTAAAAGCTATCGAACGTTTTGGTGTTCTCCCGAGCGAGTGCCTAGTATTGGAAGACAATGCTAACGGTATTCGTGCTGCTACTGATGCCGGAGCTCATGTGATGCAGATTGATCAGGTGACTGATGTGAATTACGCCAATATTGTGAAATATATTCAAAAGATTGAGGCGACCTCATGATCAATGTACTCATTCCACTCAGCGGTGGCTCTAAGTTCTTTAATTCCGAAGAGTATTTCTATCCCAAAATGCTTATTGAAATCATGGGTAAACCCATGATTCAGCTTGCTATTGAAAATCTGCAGACAATGCAGCAAGATTTGCAGTTCATCTTTGTGATTAAAAAAAGTGACTGCATCAAATTTCACCTAGACGACACTCTACGTCTTTTGATCGAAGGGGAGTGCAAGATTATTCTTCTTGACGAAGAGACTAAGGGTGCAGCCTGTAGCGCTCTAATGGCTATTGATGTTATCAATAACGAAAATCCTTTAGTGATCGCCAACTTTGATCAGGTGATTGATTGCAGCCTTTCTGAGTTATATGATGAATTTCATCATTCAGGTAGCGATGCGGGGTGCTTAGTTTTCAGTACCACTCACCCTCGATGGTCATTCGTCCTTCTAGATGAGAAGGATTGCGTTTTAGAGGCTGCAGAAAAGAGACCTTTGAGTCGAAATGCGATTGCCGGTTTTTATTACTACAAACAAGGAAAAGATTTTGTGGGGGCAGCCAAGTCAATGATTTTGAAATCTTGCTCTAACGCAGATATATTTTATATTTCCCCAACTTTTAATGAGTTGATTCTTAAAAACAAGAGCATCAAGGCATTACGTATCCCAAACGAAAAATATCATAGCTTCTACACGCCTCAAAAAATTGAAGAGTACGAGAAGGGTTTATGAAAAAGTATCAAATAAATGATATGAATAAGGGGTGGTTTGTGGGCGACTTCTCACCAACTATTATTAAAACCCAAGAAGTTGAGGTGGGCATTAAGCAGTATCGCAAAAATGAATATGAAGAAACCCACCACCATAAAATTGCCACTGAAATTACGGTAATCGTCTCCGGGAAAGTTCGTATGAATGGCGAGCTTTATAGTGCTGGCGATATTATCGTCATAGAGCCGGGGGAGGCGACAGACTTTGAGGTTTTAGAGGACGTCATTACAGTGGTTGTGAAATACCCTGGTGCGCAAAACGATAAATATATGGGCAGGCCAAATTGAATATTGTGATTCCAATGGCGGGCTTGGGCTCTCGCTTTGCAATCGCGGGATATAAGGCCCCAAAACCATTAATCGATGTTGCCGGAAAGCCCATGATTGTGCGGGTGATGGAAAACCTGAGGCAGCCTGGAGCTAGATTTACTTTATTAGCCAGGAAAGAGCATATCGAAAGCAATAACGAGCTTGTCGCCCAAATACAGTCAGACTTTAATGCAGTATTTATTCCCATTGATAAGCTTACCGAGGGCACTGCTTGCACTGTTTTATTCGCTAGATCATATCTTGCTCCTGATGAGGAAGTGGTTATTGCCAATTCTGACCAAATTATTGATAGCTGCTTTACTCCGTTCTTGATCGATGCCAGAGCAAGAGATCTTGACGGATCTATTTTGACTTTCATTGATACAGAATTAAATCCCAAGTGGTCTTTTGCAAAGATTGACGCTGGTGGTTTGGTTACCGAGGTTCAAGAAAAGAAGGTGATCTCTGAATTTGCTACCGTAGGCATCTATTTCTTCAGGCGTGCTCATGAGCTAATTGATGGCATCATTCAGATGATCATTGAGAATGACCGTGTGAATAATGAATTCTATACATGCCCTGTTTATAACTACCTTATTCGTCAGGGAAAAAAGGTAGGCATATTTAACATAGAGCAATCCCAAATGCATGGTATTGGCACCCCTGAAGACTTAAACACCTATCTGAAGTTAATTCAGAATTAATACTTTTCATGGGCATCGTTTCATCTTTACTTAAGCCACTTAAAGAAAACATTAAATATCGTCTGAGATGGCGATATTTATGGAAAGACTGGTTTTTAGGGCGGCATGCATGTCTTGGGTACGACGTACTCAAATACTATGAAAAACTGCCACGAGAGGTGAATTTTCAAAAAGGGCGGGCGGATTTATTGTGCAACTATTGGCGCAATACAAACCTTTTACCTAAAAATGCCATGCTCCAAGATCTCATGGCCAGAAGTGATGTATTACCATTGATTCGTCAATTGGAATTTTTTGATTGCCTGCCTAGGCGTGCTCCAAAATTTATCTTTATGGATTCTTTTGCCGAGCTAACAGATCAACTATTTATAAATAAGTTGGATCAGTGGCAATTTTGCTGTGGATATAGTGATCTGGCACATTCTGAAGTGTTTTCTAGGGAATATGAATGTTCGGGGCATATGCCGCTTGGAAAGTTGAAATCTACGTACCTCTCCTTATTCGACTTATTTGAAAAGCGTTGGGGTAGGGTGCCAATTTATTTTTTACATTTTCCAATTGCATTGGAATCTCGGCCACTTTATATTGAGCGCTATCATGCGATAGTTCAAGCCATTCAAGAAATTTCTAAGCTTAGGCCTAACGTTCGCTCAATCGAAGTTGATGGTTCTCAAGTGCGCTGGCCAAGTGATGCCCCTGAAAATATTAGATCTTTTCCTTATCACTTTGATGATGAAACCTACCTAATGTTTAAGGAAAAAGATAGGTCCAATGCTTTAGGCGCCTTATTTCTTAAAGCAAAAGCAGCCACAACCGTAGACCTGACCAATAGTATCTTGAGGGCTCGCACCCTCAATATATTGTCCAGCATCATTAATGTAGGAAAAATTGACTAATTGCATGCCAGCAAAATAATTCAAAATTTGCTCATAGGTATAAATCCGATGCGCGTTATATTGAATGATTGATTTTTCGCCCAAAGGCACAACAAATAATAGATATCCATCAACTGCTAGTACGCGCTTCAATTCTGCGATGGCCTTTAGGTCGCCTTCTGGATCAAAGGGGTCGCCATAGCGCTCTAGTCCTATATGCTCAATGACGTGCATGCAGGATAGTGATTCAACTGAGTTATTGTCGAAGGGCAGGTTCATCAGGTCTGCGCGGCTAGACTGCAGTCCAGATAGATTTAGCTGGGCTGGACGGTAGTCATAAAAGTGGGTGGGAATAAATGCTGATACAAGCGAAACAAATCTGAGACATGATGAAATGTCTATGTGAAGACTTGGTTTGTTTTTTGCCAGTATGCGAGCTGCCCAGGCGGTATGAAAAAGATAGTGCGTATCAAAACCCGTGCTTGATGTTGCATCATTGAGGCAAGGGTATCGGTCATTCCACTCCATTGAAAAGCGACTATTTTCTAAAGAGTTGCGTTTAATCCTAAAGTTTTTAGCAAACTTTGCTTTTTCTGAAATATTTCTTTAAAAGACCCATCTCAATCTACCTTCTTAAATTAGAGCTTTACATTAGGAAATGAATCTAGCCAAATTTTTTCTTGGCATTTAAGTTCATTTTGAATTTTATATTTTGAAATTTTTTTCTTCAGCTTCGAGAGTGGGCCACTCGTTTTATACCCGCAAGAATAAATACGGGCGTTATACTGTCGCCAATTTTTCTCAGTCCACCATGGATGCTCCCATGCCTGACCTATGCTCCTAAATCCAGATTGAGCCCCAAACCATAAAATTCCCAATCGCCTGTGATCAATTAGTCTCAAATAGTTTGCTGCTACAAGATTATGACTTAGAGCTTGATGGCAGGTTTCGGTTAACCTTGATCGATACAGCGCATATAGCTCTGCTTCAGCGCAATATAGGTCTGCTAGTGCTGGTGAGTTCAAATATTGGGAGCCAAGTGCGTCGCGATCATATGCCGACATATTGTAGTTTTGTGTGTAATCAAAGCTATCGTCATCCCACAGTTTTTCCATCTCTTCAATATGGCCAAATGAAAATAGGTCTGGCATTGATGAGAATGCATCTGGTGTGATTGAAATATTTCGAAATGCCGGAACAACAATCCTGGATTGAGTGCCTCTAGGCGGGGAGAATTGTGCCCAATCTAATAGTTGCTTGATCCCCATGGAGGTCGGCAGCATATCCGTCCTCCATTTGAGAACATAGTCGCACCCGGCAGCTTTTGCCGCACCTAGACCTCTTGCCGTGGAGAAGCGCTGGTAATTGCGGTTGGTAAACCCTGGAACCTCTGGCTTTGGGCTTCTGATGAGTTCAAAGCTACCCTTTGGAGCTTCCCAACCGTCATCCCAAGTTGATAGGACTGTATAGTCAAAGAGACGTGGGAGCATTTCGAGGATAAGATTGCTGCCCCTGCGGATATCACCCTGAATGATGCAGCCAACTTTCATTGCTATCCCATTGCCCTTGCTTGATGGGAGCATTCTAGCATTGATAAATTACAACTATAAAACGTCTACATTTATTCAGGCAAAGAAGGGTACGGATATGGCTATCTTGAGAAATAGAGTAGCTGAAAATCGGGAAAGTGAGACTCATTAATTATTAAAATACATCTAATATATATAATGAGAAATATGCTCAAAAATTTCAAGTTAGCCAAGATAGATTATCTGGGATTATCCATTGTCCTTTTATGCGCCGTGTTGTTAGCAATTTGGGCAATGAAGCACACCATTGCATTGCGCAATATCCTCTTAAGTCTAGGGTGCCTGCTTTCCATTATTTACATATACCAGAAAAAAAGAATTTCGCCATTTTCTATTGCATGGCGCAATCTGATGCCATTGTTATTTATCGGCATTCTATTTGTCTGGGTTTTCATTCATTATTTTTTATTTTCACAAGATGAAGTATTGCAACTCAAAGAGCTAAAGTCTATTTGGTTCAGGGGTTTGGAGGCATCGCTTTTGGGGTGGGTGTGTGGTTTGGTAATTATTCAGAAGCCCTCTAGGATCAATTTACTGGCTTATGGGATTATTGCGGGCTTTGCAGCTCTCTACTTTCAATACCTACCTAAAGTATGGGTTACTCACCGGTTATTTCACCCCGATTATTTGAATTATATTTTCTACGGAAAAATTAATGGGGTCCTGATTGGAACTCTTTTAATTGCGGGAGTGGGTGGGCGTATGATTGACCTGCTATCTGGTCGTGTTGGCAGCGGTTTGCGGGTCGTTTTCAATATAGCAATATCTGTATTGATCATTGCCGTCCCTTTATATGCATATGTTTTTATCTTTGATGCTAAAAATGGGATTGGTCTAGCTGTTATTCTCGGCCTTGCTTGGGGCTTGTGGGGGGCAAATCGATTTTTGGGGCTTCAATCCCACCGAGATACTTGGAGAAGTAAATTAATTTCAATTGCTACGATCTTGGCGCTCTTAGCCCTGATTGCGGGATTTGGGAAGCTTCAACTCAAGCAAAGTCCAAGTTGGGTATATCTGATAGAGGATATTCAGGAAAGTATTCAGATTGACAAATACCCACAGTGGAAAAGTCCATCCACCTTAGGCTATCCATCTTTGCCGTCAGGTAGAGTTATTACTCCCAATGTATTTGAGCGGGTTTCCTGGGCAACTGCTGGACTTAGACTTATCCCTAAAAACCCGTGGGGCAATGGCATTCTTCAGTACCCTTTGGAGCGCTCGCTAATGCAACTATATCCAAATCTTCCGCCTAATTCATTACCAGGATCCACCCACAGTGGATGGATAGAGCTCCTCTTGTCGTTTGGTTTTCCGGCTCTAATATGCCTTTGGGGGGCATTACTATCTGTTGCCTACGGAGCTATAAGAGGTTCTGAGCCAAGCAAGGGGGTAGTAATTAGCCTGGTAATAGCCATTTTTTGTTTATATACAGTTGGCGAGCTGAGCAATCATCATGCGGTGGAGATATTGTTGTTCACCATAGCATTATTGGCCGCTCTAAATCTACGGCTCAAACCCCCCATTAGTGAGAATTAGTGGTTCAAATAATTTAACGTCAGGTTACAATTGATGATAGTTTTTAGATGAATTCTACTAACAAGGCTTTAAATTATTAGGTCACAGGTATAAATTTCATTAAAGTTGAATAACTTTAATGAAAGCCTCTAGTCGCTGTCCTGAAATCCGCTCAATTGTCCTTTTAAATAAATTAATCAAAGATCTAAATTGAATAATCAGTCAATACCAACCGATTTGAATCAAGATGCTGATGAAATCTCCCTGCTCGACATCGTCAATTTTCTGCGCTCTGCCTGGAAAAAGCTCGCCATTGCTGCGGTTATTGGGGCTTTTTTAGGTCTTGGAGGATGGTTTTTCTTGGGGCAATATTCTGCAGAATATATTTTGCTCAACAACACCAACACCAACACCAACACCAACACCAACACCAACACCAACACCAACACCAACACCAACACCAACACCAACACCTACGGGCTCGATTTGGTGTCTTGGAAGACCATTCAAAAGAGTCTGCCTAATCTGGCCGCCCAAGCGGTGGAAGAGGGCAAGGCTCCCGATGGTCAGGTGGGCCTGTATCAGGCAATGGCTAACGATCAGTGGTGGCAAAAAAATGTCGTGCCTAGCTATGCCTTATCGAAGGCCGATACCAAAGACTTAGCCGGCGTGAGTAAAGAGTTTGATGGAGCCAGCACCACCATCTTGAGCTTGACCCTTAGCGCTGGAGGCCCCAGCAAGGAAAAGGCCTCAGAATCCGTCACGGCGGCTGCTAAATTTTTACGTACTGGCGGAGCCTATTTGCAACTGCGCAACATACTCAATGCCTATGAGGGTGATGTCATCAGTGCTGCGGCAGATATTCAGAAAAAAATCACCACCACCCAAATTGAGATGGGCTACCAACAACAGCGAGCTAAAAGCCTAGAAGACCTCTACAAACGCTATCCTGGTAATTCAAATCAAGGGCAACAGGTAATTGATCCTAAAGAATCTGGTGCCAAGTACCTCTCCATTACTACCCAGATCATTGCAGTCAATAATGACATTAATCAGTCCAAGGAAACCCTGCAGCGGATGCGGGATCGCTTGGCTCAGCTCACTTTAACTAAAGCATTTCTCGATGAGGCCCTCCCCTTAGCGCAAACCACCTTTGACGGCCTTATTTTGGATGCTGAGCTACTCGCTATTGAGGCTAAGCTGCGTAATAAGCTAGCCCAAGATGATCCTAAGCAGCAAGAGATCTTAGATCAAATCCACTCCCAACTACTGATGATTCAGGCTCGGTTTACTAAGGGCCTAGAGGCTAATACGGCTCCCACGAGTAGCGGCAAGAAGGGCATGATCAAGTCGACAGCGGGCGGTTTGGCCGGTGCTTTTTTCTTCATGCTCTTAGTGCTGCTGGCTCAAAGGGTCTGGGCAAGCATTAAAAGTGGTAGCGTGAAGTCATGAGCCAGGCAAGCGCCCGAGATCGGGCAGTATCGAGCGCTCGCTATAGGGTATTAACTTCCCCACATTGTTTATTACAAATGCAACCAGCGCGGCGTTTTGAGTTGCACAATTCTGGTATAGAGCCAAACATAGCAGGTGATGAAAACAAGGCTTGCGATGATGAGTATGGATGTGGATTGCCACCAAAGCACGGCCGGCGCTACACCTAAGACCGTTAGCACCCAAAGGTAAGGCGCAGTCTTTGCGTTGGCAGAGAAGAAATTTCTATCATGATCATGCGGGCTGAGGATTCTTCGGTAAATCAATGTATGAAAGTGGATGCCATCAGGTTGCCCGGGACTCTTGCCTTGATGAATTTTGCGACGGTAGATGGTAAAGAGGGTTTCAACAATGGGGTATACATTAATTAAGAGGGCAAACCAAGGGGAAATTTCTTGGTGTCTATAGGTCAGCATTACGCTGATGCTAGCAATCCAAAACCCAATGAGATAGGCGCCACCGTCACCTAAGAAAATCAGACCTCGTGGATAGTTCCAGATAAAAAATCCTAATATTGTGGACACCATGATGAGGCTTAAATACATGATGAGGGGGTCGGACACCACAAAACTGACATAGGTAATTGCCAGCAAAGTAATGACGCCAACCATACTGGCTAGGCCATTAAAGCCGTCAATGATGTTGTAAGAATTTGCCAGGCCAGTGATAGCAAATACGGTGAGAACCGCTCCAACACCTGGAATAAGAAAAATCATGTCCAGGCAGGGAATATCTAAGCGCGTAATTTGGACTGGAATTAAATAGACTAATAAAGCGGCAGCAATGGCGGTGAATATCAATCGAAGACGTACGCTAATTTTCTTGGTGAGATCTTCGGTTAAGCCAATTGCAAAGGTGGGGATTGCACAAACTAAAAAAGTTATTTCTGCCATTGGTGCGGAGGCATTTTTCAGTCTAAAAAGTATGGCGGTAAATAAGCCAATCGCAATGCTCACACCGCCGATTCTGGGAACAATATTGGTATGAAATTTTTGTGGGCCTGTTAGATCTGAATCTGCAGAAAATCGCTCATGCAGGTGCTTGAAGCGGATAATCAGCAGTGTCGCTATAAAAGAAGAGAGAAAGGCCGCAAGTAAACTAGACATCCGGTGATTATAAATTCTAAATATACTTTAATTAAATTAGGCGGATTCAACTACGAAGTGCAACTTTGATAAACGCCTAGTGGCTAAGGATGTTTTAGTATCCAAAGCTTCTAGACCTGCAAGTCAAAGTAGCCATGACCTATCAACACCTTAGCCAAACTGAACGATATCAGATTTATATCCTCATGAAAGACGGAAAAACCCAAACCCAGATTGCAAAGCTGATGGATAGACATAAGTCGACCATTAGCCGTGAGCTTGCTCGCAATACGGGAGGTAAGGGTTATCGACCTAGGCAAGCCTGTCTCTTGACGCAAGAACGATCCTTAGGCTCTCGCAACGCTACCCAGATTGCTGCTACCGACTGGAGCAAGGCAGTTGATTGCCTCTTAGACAAGTGGAGCCCAGTCCAAATTGCCAATCAAGTAGGCATTAGCCATGAGACGATTTACCGCCATGTCTATGCGGATAAAGCGGCTGGCG
>NZ_NGUO01000016.1 GCF_002206635.1 Polynucleobacter aenigmaticus
GTGTCTCCGACGACTACGTAGATCGTTCTATTGGCGATATTTCGAGCGCGATCCTGCATGTCTGCAATGCGATCAGTAGTTAAGGGGTGAGTACGCACATAGGAAGGAACCCCGCTATCCATAATTCCAGTTGCTTTTTGTAAGCGCTGAAAAAATCCTGGTGCGCCATTGACGTCATAACCACTAGCGGCCAGTATCTGAAAGCCGATACGATCTGCCTCGCGCTCTGCATCCCTTGAATAGGAGAGCTGGTTATTCACTGCAACGGCTTGACCGCCCTGCATCAGACCAGAAGCGGCGCCTGGATTGCGAGAGGCGGCTAAAGCGCCCAACAATATGCCTGCCAAAGCAATCATCGTATTGGTGGTTTGCTTATCCATCTGACGTGCCAGGTGACGCTGTAAAACATGCCCCGTCTCATGCCCCATAACTGAAGCTACTTCTGAATCTGTTTCAGCGCTAACCAATAACCCCGTATGAAAGCCAATAAACCCACCAGGCAATGCAAACGCATTAATGCTGCTATCTTTAACGGCAAACACTTCAAAATTGTAGGCTCCACTACCCTGTTCATTAGCGCCGCCCAATTGCAAACGTTTTGCAGCCTCCAATAAACGTCGTTCCATTTGATTTAGAAAATCATAGATTGGCAAATCATTGGAGTAATCAGCATCCGGACGAATCTGACGCATGATCATCTCGCCATATTTCTTCTCATCCATGCGACTTAAGCTATCACCACCAGGATCTCCCATATCTGGGAGCACAAAGCTTTGCTGAGTTTGGGGTGTATTGCGTGATGGCAAGTTTGAGGAGCGGGCGTCGGGGGATTGAACGGCCCTACCTAAATTTTGTAAAGCTGCAGACTCGCCCTGTACGGATACATCCCCCGTTACAGAGGAAGTTGCTGGTCCTGCCGCATATACGAAGCCTGCACTTGGCCAAGCCAAGGCCAAAATGAGCTGGCCAGCTAAGATCCGCCTAAAAATGCTGGAATTGTTTGATGTCTTTATGCCTTGCATCCCTATATGGTAAAACTTCTCTTATGAACAAACTAACTCATTTTGATACTAGTGGCCAAGCCCACATGGTCAACGTTGGAAATAAGCCCAATACCCACCGGATTGCCATTGCCGTTGGCAAGATCACCATGCTTCCAGAGACCTTCAGCATGATTGAAGCAGGAACCCATAAAAAGGGGGATGTTCTGGGTATTGCCAGGATTGCTGGGATTCAGGCATCCAAAAAGACCTCGGATTTAATTCCGCTTTGCCACCCACTAGCTCTGACCCATGTGAGCCTGGAGTTTGCTCTCAATAAACAAGGGAGCAGTATCGCCTGCCAAGTCAGGGCCGAGACTACTGGTCCCACGGGTGTCGAAATGGAAGCCCTCACAGCAGTCCAAGTTGCCCTCCTTACAATTTATGACATGGCTAAAGCCGTTGATAGGGGTATGGTGATGGGTGATATCCACCTGTTAGAGAAAAGTGGTGGGAAGTCTGGGGAGTGGAAGGCTGGCTAGTGGTTACTAACCTGAGTCTGCTTCAAAGCATGTAACTTTGAGTCTTGTCCAAATCTTGTCCAAATGAAGGATAAGAAATGGCATCAATCCGATTTAGAAGTAACAAGTGGCAAGCCCGTGTTTCTCGTAAAGGGGAGCAGTCCTTAGTTAGCACCTTTCAGTCGAAGGAGGATGCGGAACGCTGGGCAAGAAGTATTGAGGTGGAATGGGATCGAGGAACTTACACCAATACCCACCAAGCCCAAAAGACCAACTTTGGAGAACTTATCGAGCGATATCTGCGAGAAGTCACTCCAACCATGCGTGGGGTGAAAGAAGACACTATCCGCTTAAAGGCAATCCTGCGTAAACCGATCGCCAAGGTCAACACTCTTTTACTCAATAGCAGTCGGATAGCCCAGTATCGGGATGAGCGTTTAAAAGAGGTAAGTGCGGGTACGGTCATCAGAGAACTAGCTTACTTCTCATCAATCATCAACCAAGCAAGGCGGGAGTGGGGAATCAATATTGCCAATCCCGTCCTACTGGTTCGCAAACCTCCCTCACCTCAAGGCAGAAACCGCATCCTCACTTATGAAGAGGAGCAGAAGTTACTGCATGCCTGCGAACCCAAAGCTAACCGCAACATTTATACCCGCCCGTTTGTAATTCTTGCACTTGAGACTGCCATGCGTAGAGGCGAACTCTTGGGACTTAAGTGGGCAAACATAGACATTCACAAAAGGACGGCATTTATCCTGCTTACCAAGAATGGTGAATCTAGAACTGTTCCGCTATCTACAAGAGCAATAGAGACTCTACAAGGACTCCCTAGAAGCATTGATGGCAGAGTATTGCCCATTAACTTTGCGGCTCTCGAAACCAACTTTAAACGAGCGAGAGATCGTGCTGAATTGCTCGACTTACGCATTCATGATCTTAGGCATACAGCCGTCACTCGCCTAGCAGGAAAACTCCCAAACCTGATTGAACTATCAGCAGTCACAGGTCATAAAAGCCTCTCTATGCTCAAACGCTATTACCATCCAAACCCTGAGCAACTAGCTAAAAAGATTGCCTAAAGTCATCAAGAGAGTACCTCACTCTCCCATAAGTTACTCAATATGCATTGTTAACAAATGGTGCTTAGAGGTAATACTTTATTGAGTCCCCGTTATAAATAAAAGCGGCTTTATTGTTGAGTTGTTGCAAGTAAGAGGCAGTACCCGTTACAAATAGAAGTGGCTATATCGTGGGGTTGTTGGTGAGTAATTAGCTTTACCCGTTATAAAAATAATTGCCTGTATCTTGCAATACATGACAGGCGAATAAGGGATTGGAAGCACAAATAGAAAGACCCCAGTAGCTTTAACTATCGGGGTCCCATTGTTAAACACGGATGTTTACCAAGCCTCAGGGGCACGGTAATCATACCTCCAAATACGAGGAATTACCAAGATGAACGCAACAAACTTAGCAGTAGCAATCAAAGCACGAAAGAAGGCTATCTACAAGCCCACACCACGATCTAACTTCGTTGATCTGCCCGATGAAGCCTTCGTTCGAATGAGAACCGTCTGTGCTCTCCTAGGGGACTGTACCGCAGTTACTGTCTATCGACTGATGAATGCTGGCGAGTTTCCGCAGAACAAGAAGCTAGCCCCAAACATGGTTGGCTGGAATGTTGGCGAACTCCGTCAATACCTGAAGTCTCTCTAACTAAATAAGCAACGACTTATGCAATGTCTTTATGGCATTGATTGGATAACCACGCCCATAGGTCTCACTTCGGAAGATAAATATATGAAACGCATACAAGAACTTTGGACAGTAAGTAAGCAAGGTGGATCATTCAAATGGACGCCACATAAAGTAATCCGCCAGTCTGAGTCAATGGTCTTCGTAGAGGGCATTGAACCCAACACAGAGGCTGGTATTCCTCTTATAGCCCTAGCAACTTCAGGTCAGGCAAAGCATCGCTCAGGAGTCTTCTTCCTGACAGAGGGTGTAGAGGCATCCAAATGACCCCGATAGAGAACTTCCTAGCAAGGCTCGATAAGCTAAAGCAAGTCGGCAATGGGGATTGGGTAGCCTGCTGTCCAGCCCATGACGATAAACATCCATCCCTGTCTATCTCGGAAAAGGGTGAGACCTTTGTAGTTAAGTGTCATTCACACCATTGCGGTGGCATTGAGATCATGGAGTCGGTTGGGCTTACCGCAAGTGATTTCTACGAGAAGGTAGACCCTCCAGTCCACATGAGATCAGTTAAGCGAAGGTGGTCTCCAAGGCAGATCTGCGAACTCGGTGGTGAGTCAATGAGTAATGTCGCCCTCCTCCTCGAGAGACTCATGACTACTGGTCTATGGGATGACGAGATAGATCTACTAAGACTTGAGGGTCAGATGTTGATTACTCTTTTTGATGAGGTAAACCATGGTTAATTCAGGAAAAGCATTGCTTAAGAGTGAAGCAAGACAGGCTCTAGCTAATCGACCAATGGTCAATATTGGGTTAGCCCAAGTTCAAGAGATGCCCAACACCTCTGCAAAGAAGAAGATTGACTGGCGTGCGGACTTGAGTGGACTTTCAACTACAGAGGAATTAATGAAAGACATATCGGATATTCAATTTTGCTGGATGAGGTTACTCGTACAGGGACACCTAACCGTGATCGTCGCCAAGGGCAATGGTGGCAAGACAACCGTCATGATTCAGGCTTGTGCAGAGATGGTGAAGGAGGACTATGAGATCTTCTATGTAAATGTGGATGCCTCTGCTGATCAGTTGAAGGGATACCACGACCACGCTAGAGAAAATGGTTATACCCTTCTTGCCCCCGACCTGCATGTAGGAAAGTCGGCAAATGATGTAGTGGAGATGTTATTCAGGATGTCGAAGGCAGATGAGAACTATGCTGGTACGGTTTTGGTACTAGATACTCTGAAGAAGTTCGCAGAGATGATGAATAAGAAGCTAGCCAAGGACTTCTACTCGATGCTTAGATCCTTAACTGCAAAGGGAATGACTGTCATCTGCTTGGCACATACAAACAAGTATGACGATAAGGATGGTAAGCCTATCTTTGAGGGTGTAGGCGACCTTCGTAATGACTTTGATGAGTTGATGTACTTCATCCCAGTCAAGAATGATGACGGCTCTCTAGTGGTCTCAACTCTCCTAGATAAGATAAGGGCAACCGGAATGATGAACTATACCTTCGACATCACAAAGGATAGGCAGGTAACCACTCGAGATAAGTTTGAGGACACGATGTCTCTACATCAGATTCAAGCTGCAATGGAGGTTGACAGAGAATTAATAGACTTTATCTTTGACTCAATCACGAT
Organism: Polynucleobacter aenigmaticus; assembly: GCF_002206635.1. Taxonomy (GTDB): domain Bacteria; phylum Pseudomonadota; class Gammaproteobacteria; order Burkholderiales; family Burkholderiaceae; genus Polynucleobacter; species Polynucleobacter aenigmaticus. Next base: position 4,852 of record NZ_NGUO01000016.1, read on the forward strand.
GACCAGCAAGTCTATCAATGAGATTTATGAGGAAGCTAAATCTCAGGGTATGCCATTTGGTCGAGACAAGATAAGGCGAGTTGCCACAGCTTATTCTTCAGACAAATGCAAACAACCACTTTGGCTTGCAATAGCAACGGGGCGTAATGGTTCTCGATATGGGTTAATTACTGATGCCTATAAAGAAGAACTCTCGAGAAAATAGGGCTGGGTCCGTAAGTCAGAAGTTTAGTAAGTTCAAACTGTACTGTAGGCAATAAAACAGGTGGGAAGACAGGAGAACCATATGGTGATTGAACTTCTGAACTTACGATACTTTCAGTACTTACTATAAATACTATAAATGTGACTTACGGAGGGAGCGGTTGTTTTTAATAGGCTGGTTAACTTACGGATTTTTTAGCAACTTGGAGGCAGAGGATACTTCCGCCAAACAGCTATAAGGAAAGGGGACTCTAGGTCATTTAAAACCTAGATCCCCCAACTGATCCCCCACTAAATCAGAGTTAGTGAGTCTGCTCAGGAACTCCGCTTATTACGATGATTTCAACTCCACCTGTAACTGCGGCAGTAATACTCGCTAGTTTGGCATGAATATAAGGTGCGGCTAAGACTGCCATATTGACCGCTCTAGTTTCAAGTTCTGAGTACTGCGGATCGCTTGGGTCAAGTTCTTGCATTTCATTATGAGCACGAGTCATTGCAATTAAGATTATGTCTAGTGGAGTCTTTTGATTTGTCTCGATGAAGGCTTTGCTAATCTCCTGAGTCCTAATAGCACCAGCACCCCTCTTGCGACCAGCACCTTCTCGTTTACCACCGTTGCTCTCTCTATTTCCACTGACTGTATGCATTTTAATCTTCCGAAGTTAATTGATTTAATTCAGTTGTACACCATAAATCAATCTTAACGGGGCATTGAGTGGATAAAGGTTGGCTATTAGTAGGATTCTCACTTTGTAGGGCTAGAATCAAAGCATGAGCCTATATAAATCTTGTCTACTCCTACTAATTACCCTATTGACCTTTGGTTGCTCAGTTAGATATACAGAAAGAGTCCCCGGATTTCAGCCCGGCTATGTCGATACTCAGCTTGGTCAAGATACTTATCAAGTGAAGATCGGTGAGGCGTGGCAAAAGGATTGGGCAGATCTAGAGAAATTTGCAATGTACAGAGCATCTGAGATCACGGAGTCCAAGGGCAAGCGTTACTTCACGGTTCTCAGTTCCAGTTCACAAACTAGCACTTATTACATTACTTCACCCGGAACATCTACAACTTCAGGAACTGCATCGGTAGTTGGATCAACAGCCTATATCAATAGCACCACTACAACCACCCCGGGATTTACCGCACCAATTAGTGGCGGCTGGTACATCTTGGACTTCAGGGTTATATCGAATGAGGATGTGACAAAGAATAGGAAGGTCGTGGATGCCCAACAGGTTAAGCGTGACTACGAAATGTTTATCAATGGTCGCAGATAGCTTAGATCTCCCTAAGGGATAGGGAATAAGACTCAACCTCTATATCTAACTTCCCATCTAAAACATAGTTTGCAGGGTTCCTCAATATCTCAATCTTTGGCTTGTTAGTTATGTTGGTTACCAAGTAGATGAAGTAATCGTTTGCAAGTGCTGGGTCTTGTGCCTTAGCCCATTCATTGCGTGTAAGGATGATGTCATTAATGGTGTCGCCTTCACTAGACTTAACCTCGATGTACTTAGGTCTACCATCGTCAAAGAATGATGTGACATCCCAACCCGGAGTTCTATGAACTGCATCCTCCCGATGAAACACTACCTTTGCGGCTAATTCAGTCAGCCCCTTGCTGATTAACTGCCTCTTTTCATAGTCAACAATAAACTCCTCACCTAACCTACCAATCTTGTCTGACTTCTTAGACCTGCGATAGTTGCCCCCACTTGACCCACCTGAAGCCTTGGTTACCCTGCGTTTAGGACGAAGAGCAAATTCAATGATCTCAAGGTCTGTACTTACCTTTATAGGCTCAAGGGTCTCAAGTACATAGTCATCCACCTCAGCCAAAAGCAGACTGCCAGCCATACGGTCGTAGAGGGTTAGGTACTCTAGGTAGTCTCTCTTTAATTGCTCGTCAGATGGAAGGCTATCAATTTGGTAAGTGAGGCTATAGATTGCACAATGCTCATAAGCCTTAAGCCTAAAGTCATCCGCAGAGGCTAGGTGCACCCTTTCTATATTGGATCGTGACAATGAATCAACCAAGCTGGTATCTGCTAAATGCTTGCTATTCAAACGCATATTTGACACAGCACTATCTACGGATTCGTAGAACTTCTTGCCCCTGCCAAACCGCTTCTCAAATTGAGTGGCACCAAAGCCAACCTCCAACACTAACCTCTTTAGATCTTCACTTAATAGGTAAACGAGGTAGTAGCCCTTAGTGGCACTCTCGGTGATATTTCTATTGAATACAGCAATCCATGGTGCGGCAAGAATATTGCCCTGCCCGTCTGAACCCTGAAACTTATAGACCTCAGGGCTTGGAGTCCACTCCAACAGCGACTGGGGCATTTCATCATGAATTAACTTATGAATTGGATGCGAGCCATCCGTGGTCTTGCGTGCCCTATATGCGGACCAATCGGATGCTAGGTTGATGATTTCTTGTCTGAACATAGTTTATTTTTTAAGGATGGATTGTGGGCACATCCAGCGAGCAATCCAATTGGAGGGATAAGAAATAAATATTCATTACATGTTCCGCAAGATCTCCGCCTTCTTAGAGTTGTACTCATCCGCAGTTATCAACCCTTTCTTTAGCATTGAATTCAGATCTTCTAGTTTCTTTGCTGGATTGGGTGAATCGTTCGCTGGCATTGACTGAGTTGTCGGCATAATTGACGCTCTAGCCGGACTTGGTGCTGTCGTCCCGGTCGTTGATTTCGTTTCAATAATAACCCCGGGGCTTGCCTGAGATGAGGCAGCATTAGCCTGTGGTCCAGTAGGAAGTGCTGGGATTGTGCTTCCTTTAATCATTTCAATATTTAGCGTCGGCGGATAAGAAAAGCCAGCACCTGTTCCAGCATCGACTGCATAACCAATTAATCCACCCGCAAGTACATTACCCCAAACAGCCCCTTCGTTTGCGGATTGAAAAGTTGCCACACCAACATGAGTCTCCTCTTTCTTGCAGGTTGCAGACATATCACCATATGCCTTTAGGATCACAACTGATCCCGGTGTATTTACAAACCAAGTACCCTTATCATTCACTAAGGTGCAATAGGCACCAGTAACAGGCTTTCCTTCATGGGTGGAAGTTACCGAGATAGGTTGATTGCGTGAACCTGTGATTGAGGCACAGCCAACTTGTAGCAGGATTCCAATAGCCAACAACGCTAATTTTGCGTATCTATTCATTTTCTGCCTTTTTTATTGATCTCATAACTATAACCCTTGGGCATTACAGGGCAAACCTTATTCCTCAAAAGGCTCTCGGATGTAATACACCAAGGTCTTATCAGGTTCTGCTTGGATCTTTGTCCTACGATGGGATACCTCTGACCTAACTGCCTCCTCAAGGTCTTTAGCGAGTCTCAGGGCATCTTCATTCTGCTTGGCTAACTCAGACGCAGGGATTACTTGCCCCGACCTCAGAAGAGTATTAAGGTCTTGCTTATGAATAACCTCACAGGGAAGTCTTTCTCGTGTTACTTCAGGTACAGGGGCTTTGCCTGCCCTTCTTAGTTCCCTGTCTTTTCCATCCTTGCGAAACTCCTCACGAGACCTCTTAAAGTTCTCGGCTAACGAGGTGAGTCTTTTGGGGGTTACTTTGGCAAAGAACTCTGCGTCACTCATCTTGGTCTTTGGATCTATTCTTATGCTGTGGAACTGGGGAATACTGAGTCTACCCCTCAAATGGTTGACGGGTCATTGAACAAGAGTCTTATCAGGCTCTGACTAGATTTTTGTATTCAAAACCTACCCTCCGTGCTAACCTTTGTCCAAATGTTGTCCAAGTAAACCTAAAGATTTGGTCAAGATTGAGGTTGCATGAAGTTGAAATGGAAGCCCTCACAGCAGTCCAAGTTGCCCTCCTTACAATTTATGACATGGCTAAAGCCGTTGATAGGGGTATGGTGATGGGTGATATCCACCTGTTAGAGAAAAGTGGTGGGAAGTCTGGGGAGTGGAAGGCTGTAAACCCGATTTAATGAGCCTACCTTTGCCTCAAAAATTCAATGTACTTCTGACTAACTTCTTTGGGCTTTTCCAGCATCAGTAAATGCGCTGCTTTCGGGACGATGTAATGCTGGTTGCCTAGATACTTCAATTGCAAAGCACCGCTATCACTCACTGAAAATATTTGATCTTGTTTGCCCCAAAGAATGAGCGTTGGAATGCGTGCTGGAGAGCTATTTGAAATTTGGCTTGTGTAAAGATTGACGATATCCCAAACCTGTTGATAGTGGCGATTAGATCCCCTGTAATCAGAAAGTAATTGATCTTTGATAGCCTCTGGAACTAATGGCGGCTCATAAAACAATAGCTCCATCTCCAAATTGAATTGATCCATATTGATTGGAATAAATGGATTAATCCCCTGGGCTAAAGCCTCTTGCACCCTTGTACCCCAAGGTCCTATGCCCAAGGGCGCCCCAATAAAAGCTAAAGTAAGCGCCTGGTCGGGATATTGATTGGCATACATGCTGGCAATAGCACCGCCCATCGAACTCCCTGCAATATGGATTTCATAAAGTCCCAAGGAATTAGTAAACCGATGTAAGAGGGCCACTTGATTTTCCAAGCGGTAATCCTCATCTGGAAAATCAATGCTTTTTCCATATCCAGGTAAATCTGGCGAGATGACCATAAAACCAGCTGACGAGAGCTCGCATGCCACCTCGCTCCATTGCTCTTTTTGTGCAAAAAGCCCGTGTAACAAGACAACTGGCATACCACTGCCAGCCTTCATATACTCAATTGAGCCCTTTCCAACTTGCTTGCTCTCGACCTCAATGACACATGGTGCACCCAGGAACGGCTCCGCTCTAGTGGTAACGAGCGCCAATAAAATAATTGTGAGTGACCGTATTAATGTTGCAAACAACTTATTCATAAGTTCAGCTTAGCAAAAGGCCACGCGAAGGTAGCAAATAGATCATGATTACTTAGTAATGCGGCACTCTGAAGGCAATAACTGAGGCAGCAAATTTGTTTCGGCGGAACGACAAGACCAACCGCCTGCCCAAGTAGAGCCTTCTGGCTTAGATAAATCTATTGGCTTGGGAACATTCGCATCTGGGTCATTTGCTGGTATGAGGTGCAATATATTTTTATTATCTGGCGCAACATTGTTTTGAAAGTTGATTGCAATAGCCCCTGATGGAGTAATCTCAATTAACTTCACGCTTCTGGTCGGCACAAAGATAAATGAACCATTGGTCGCCTCATCCATTGGTACGGTACCTCTACTTGCAAAAGCCTCAGTCACAGCCAGCTTTGCACTAGAAGACAGATTCATGCCCTCTACGATACGACTACGAGCGATGTAGTCTTGATATTGAGGAACAGCAACGGCCACCAAAATACCGATGATGGCTACAACCACCATCACTTCAATTAAGGTAAAGCCAGATTCTTGCTGATGATCATCCCCTGCAGGTGCTTGAGAGGTTTGCTGAGTTTTCATGGACATGGTGGTTGGCTCCTGAGGTTGAATGCCTCATCGTCCAGTCTATACCCATGGAACTCAAGATGTCCAAATGTAAGAAAAGCCAGCTTTAGTGAACTGCACCAGAAAAGTTGGACACTCGTCCAACCCAATAAGGTGCAGTTTTCATGTCCAAATACACTTCAGAATTCAAGCTAGATGTCATTAATCACTATCTATCCACCGGGGATGGATACAAAACAACTGCGGAGCTTTACGACCTTCAGTACCATAGCATCCGTAAATGGGTCTGTGCATTTAACATACACGGGCTCAGCAGCCTAACCAAGCGCTATACAAGTTATACCAGCGACTTCAAGCTCTCCGTCTTGCAATACATGGATCAGCATCAGTTCTCCATCAATCAGGCCGCTGCCCACTTTAATATCCCATCTCCCAGCACCATTGCTGTTTGGCAAAAACTCTACAATGAAGGTGGTCTTGCAGCCTTGCAAGCTAAG
>NZ_NGUO01000017.1 GCF_002206635.1 Polynucleobacter aenigmaticus
TGACAATGAGGAAGTTAAAATAAATTTATCTCGAGAGATTGAGGTGCGGGGAGTTAGTGGTGACCGTCTAATTTTTGCAGGACGTTTATCTAGAGAGGAATATCTTGCCCGCTATCGGGCAGCTAACTTATTCCTTGATACGTCGCCTTACAATTCCGGCACAACTGCAAGTGATGCGTTATGGGCTGGCTTACCAGTGCTAACGTTCACTGGGAAATCTTTTTCTTCTCGGATGGGTGCCAGTATTCTACATGCCATTGGGATGCCTGAGTTAGTTGCAGATTCACAAAAAGCCTATGAATTACTTGCTATTGATTTGGGAAATAACCCAAAGAAGTTTGAGATAATTAAGGCTAAGTTGATTAAGAATCGTCTTGCAACGCCCTTATTTGATACTCAACTCTTTACCCGAAATTTAGAGTTAGCCTATGAAAAAGTGCATCAAAGATGCGTCAATGGGCTACCTCCCGAGCACATAAACTAACCCCTCAAAAAGATGGGGTATGCATTTAACCTGATGTCAATTGAATATAAAGCTAAATAATGAAAAAATTTCTTCATGTGGGTTGTGGACCTCAGTATAAAACCCAATTAAAAGGTTTTAATTCTGATGATTGGCAGGAAATTCGTTTTGATATAGACCCTAAAGTCAGCCCTGATATAGAAGGTACTTTAACTGATATGGTGTTGGTGCCTTCGGAAAGTGTAGATGCAATTTTTTCATCACATAATATCGAACACATCTTTCCACATGAGGTCCCAGTAGCATTGTCTGAGTTTTATAGAGTTTTAAAGCCGGATGGCATTGTTGTACTAACTTGCCCAGACTTGCAGTCGGTATGTGAAGCTGTTGCCTAAAATAAATTACTTGAACCTCTTTACGAGTCTCCCGCGGGACCAATTGCCCCAATAGATATTTTGTATGGTCATCGAGGGTTTATAGGGCAGGGAAACCACTTTATGGCGCATAAATGTGGATTCACATATTCAGTTCTGGCTGAAGTATTTTTAGAGGCAGGCTTTAAGCAAATTTTTGGGGGCAGAAGGCCTGGTAATTTTGACCTATGGATCATAGCCTTTAAGATGGATATCGGTTCCGAGCAAGCGCAGATAACCGGAAAAAATTTCTTACCTTAGCCCCTCATTTTGTGTGGATCAATTAAAGGTGGGTCACCCTTAAGCTGTGCATTAATTGCGAAGATCGATTTTTCTTGTTTCAGGCAGATAAAATAGTGCTACAACCGCACCACTGGCCAAGAAAATAGTTGGGTACCAAAGCCCGGCAATATTGTTTCCCCATTCTTGATTTAGCCAAGTCACAATAAGCGGAAGAAGGCCGCCAATCCATCCGGCTGCTAAGTTGTGTGGAAGCATTGCCGCACTGTTTCTGGTTTTAGCTGGGAAGAGCTCTGCAAGTAGTGCAGTTTGTGGGCCCACTACTAGTGCCAGAATTGCTGATAATCCAATCAATATGAGGATGATTATTATCCTTGAAGTTGCGCTATCTTCAATTACTTCCCGCCCAATGTTTTGTAATAAGTGAAACGCTGGCAAGATAAGTGCTGCCCCCAAAATAAGACCACTAACAACCACTGGTTTTCTGCCAATCTTGTCTGAGAGCCATCCCGCAAAGATGGTCAGTGGGAGCAATGCAATCGTGGCATAAACACTCAATTGATCTACAAGTTGGGGTGCAAGCTTTACGGAAGTTTTCAGAAAGATCGAGGTGTAAACCTGCACACAGAAAAATAGCACTGCACCGCCAGCAGAGATACAGAAAAAAAGAAGAAACATTCTCTTCCTAGTTTCTGGATCCTTGAAGTTATCTCGCAGCGGGCTCTTGGATTGAGTATCTGATTTACTCAATTGCAAATAGATTGGCGTTTCCTCTAAAGCCATCCTGGCTTTGAACGCTAGTAATAGCAGAATGAGCGAAACCCAAAACGGCACTCGCCAGCCCCAGGATAGAAATTCATCAGGGGTTAGGTAGCTTTGTAATAAAGCAATCTGCAGTGTTGAAACCAAGATACCAAGCGGTCCCATGAGTTGCAAGAAGCTGGTCTTAAAGCCGCGGTTGATATCTCCAGCATGCTCTGTAAGGTAGACAGCACTACCGCCGATTTCTCCACCTGCAGAGATGCCCTGAAGCAGTCTTAGGGCAACTAGCAAAATAGGTGCCCAGATCCCGACTTGACTATAGGTTGGCAAGAATCCTACGCAGACGGTTGCAATACCCATCAGAGTGATCGTAATCATAAAGACGGGGCGACGACCAATGCGATCTCCAATACTCCCAAAAATTGCTGCTCCTACAGGCCTCACCACCATGCCCACCCCAAAGGTCGCAAGACTAGCTAATAAGCCTGTGCTGGGATCGCTAGAGGGAAAGAAGAGGGGCCCAAAGACTACCGCCAGAGTAGCGAAGGTCAGAAAGTCATACCACTCTAAAAAAGTTCCAAAGCAGGCTGCAATAGCAACTTTTCTGTACGAATGCGATGAGGCTTGTGTTGCTGATGTGCTGGTATCAGTCAATTTTTATTCTGAATCTGTGGACGATTCAACCAAGGGTATGGGTAAATTTTTGCTCGGTTTAACGCCAAGCTCACGAACCTTCTCCGCAGTGCGAATGAGATTGCCTTTACCAGACTTCAGTTTGTTGAAAGCATCGTGATAACTGGTTTGCGCTTGATCTAGACGTTGACCTAGTTTTTCAAGATCATCAACAAAGCCAACAAACTTGTCATAGAGCGTGCCACATTGCTTGGCAATCTCTAGCGCGTTACGATTCTGATGGTCTTGCCGCCATAGATGCGCGACAGTCCGAAGAGTGGCCATCAAAGTACTTGGGCAGACCAGCACAATATTTTTAGCCAAGGCTTCTTGATAAAGATTGGGAGCAGTTTTAAGTGCTAATAAAAAAGCTGGTTCAATTGGGACAAACATCAGCACGAAGTCTACAGAGCCAACGCCATATAGTGAGCTGTAGTTCTTGCTGGATAGCCCTTGAATATGCTGGCGCAGTGACTGAATATGGGCAGTCAACTCTAGCTCAGCGACAGCTGGGTCTGAGGCCTCAGCATGACGTGAGTAAGCCGTGATAGAAACCTTGCTATCGACTACCAGGCTCCTGCCTTCTGGTAGTTTGACCACAACGTCTGGCTGCAGGCGTGAGCCGTCGGTTTGAGTATGGCTATCTTGCACAAGATATTCTTCACCCTTGCGAAGTCCAGAAGACTCAAGGATCGATTCGAGAACCAATTCACCCCAATTACCCTGGACCTTGGAGTCACCCTTGAGTGCTTTGGTAAGGGAGCGGGTTTCATCTGACATGCGCAAGTTGAGATTGGCGAGTCGCTCAATTTCACTCTTGAGTGCAAAACGTTCACGCGCTTCATTGCCGTAGGAGGTGTTGACCTGTTCCTTAAATTCAGTCAGCTTAGTTTGAAGCGGTTTAAGCAGTGCGTCTAAGTTCGCTACATTCTGCTCAGTAAAGCGCTTTGATTTATCTTCCAGAATTTCATTGGCAAGATTTTTAAACTGACTGGTAAGGGCTTCTTTGGCTTCGTTAAGAGACTCAATTCTGCCAAGACCTTGTTTTCGCTCGGAGTCTAATGCCGCCTCAAGGCGAATTGCATTTTGTAGCGCTTGATCACGCTCTGCTCGTAGACCGATGGTTAAAGCGGCTTCTGTTAAGTTTTGTTGCTCTACGCTATGCAGGGTAGAGCGTAAGTTCAGTGCATAAACAAAAAGGCCTGCACATAAACCCAATGGCAGGCCAAAAAGAAGCAGAGAGCTTAAGTCAAAAGTCACAAATATGATCTATGCAGATTTTGTGTAATTAGGCTTGTACAAGCTTTTTCAACTCACCACTTTGGAACATTTCCGTCATGATGTCTGAGCCACCAATGAACTCACCATTGATGTAGAGCTGAGGAATAGTTGGCCAGTTAGCGAATTGCTTGATGCCTTGACGAATTTCTTCATCCTCTAGAACGTTCACGGTATGAAGATTCTCGACACCGCTTGAGCGCAAAATATTGATCGCATTGCCTGAGAAGCCACATTGTGGAAACTGGGCATTGCCCTTCATAAACAATACAACGGAATGGCTAGAAATGATTTCTTGAATTTTTGCTTGGGCATCCATAATTTTTTCCTGAAGGTGTTCTGTAAGTCGATGTTGATGTGTTTCTGAGATAAGGGTAATTTTAAAGCTATCTGGAGAAAAAGGTTAATCCCCTTTATGGCTTTTAGAGCCTTTTTCGTCCAGAGACAACGCGGCAGTGACCTGCCAAATCTAGGTACACCTGAATATCGGTTAAATGGGCAACTTGCATGAGTTGAACAACGGCCTCAGATTGATCAAAGCCATGCTCTACAGCGATTAAACCGCCAGACTTTAAGTATTGATCTACCCCGGCAATAATCACCTCTAGGCAACTTAGGCCGCTAGCGTAATCAGTAAGGGCAGATGAGGGTTCAAATCTGAGGTCCCCTTGGGTGAGATGGGGATCCCGATCAGCTATGTAGGGTGGATTACTCACAATGATGTCAAACAGACTGTTGCGATCTAAAGCTTCATACCAGCTACCTTGCGCAAACTCGACTTGATTAGTGAGGCGGAGCAATTGAGCATTTTGTTTTGCAATGGCCAAAGCCTCGGCTGATTGATCCGTTGCAATCACGGAAGTTATCGGGGCTGCACTCGCAATTGCAAGCGCAATGGCTCCGGAGCCCGTTCCTAGATCCAGAACCTGGGCAGGCTGGTTGAGTTTGGTGATCTCACTAAGAGCAATGTCTACTAATAGTTCAGTTTCAGGGCGTGGAATGAGTACGCCCGGCGCAACGAATAATTCAATATTGTGAAATCCCTTCTTGCCCAGAATGTAGGCAATGGGCTCGCCATTTATCCTTCTGGATGCCAGGGCTTCCCACTCGGCACCTGCTGCTTCATTAAGCACCATGTCATCGCGTGACAGCAAGGCTGAGCGAGGTAGTTGGTAGTGCTTTTTTAGAACATGTGCCAGTAGGATACGGGCTTCATTGGCTGGCAACGAACAATTGCTTAATAACAAACGTAAAGACTGGCTCTCACTCATCCCAGTTGTATTAGCTGTCACCAAGTGCTGCAAGGAGTTCTGCTTGGTGTTCAGAAGCAAGAGCATTGCAAAGGTCGTCGAGATCGCCATCCATCATGGCATCGATCTTGTAAAGCGTCAGGTTGATGCGATGATCGGTAATACGTCCCTGCGGAAAGTTGTACGTACGAATGCGATCACTACGATCCCCAGTGCCAACTAAAGACTTTCTGGTCTGGGCTTCTAACTGATGCTTCTCGCGTTCACGTGCATCCATGATGCGGGATACCAACACCTTCATCGCCTGGTCTCGGTTGCGATGTTGGCTACGGTCATCCTGGCACTCAACGACTGTACCCGTAGGTAAGTGGGTGATACGTACTGCAGAATCCGTTTTATTAATATGCTGACCACCGGCACCTGAAGCTCTAAAGGTATCAATACGTAATTCAGCGGAATTAATTTTCACAGCTTCAAGCTCATCAGCCTCTGGCATTACCGCTACTGTGCAGGCCGAAGTATGAATACGTCCCTGAGTTTCTGTTTGGGGTACGCGTTGAACACGGTGACCACCAGATTCAAACTTGAGTCGTGAATAAACGGATTGACCCACTAAACGTAAGACAACCTCTTTATAGCCACCAAGATCAGACTCGGCAGCATTAACCACTTCAACCTTCCACCCTTGGCGCTCAGCAAAGCGGGTATACATTCTGAGAAGGTCGCTAGCAAAGAGGGCGCTTTCATCACCGCCAGTGCCCGCACGAATTTCCAAAAACACATTGCGTTCGTCGTTGACATCTTTTGGTAGTAAAAGCTTTTGCAGAACAGCTTCAAGATCTTCCATGGTGGCTTGAGCTTGTTTTTGCTCTTCATCAGCAAAGTCCTTCATCTCAGGATCTTTGCGCATCTCTTCTGCAGCTTGCGCATCTGCCTCAGCTTGCTTGTATAAGCCAAATTGCTCCACTACCGTTGCAATATCAGAATGCTCACGTGTGAGTTTCCGATAGTTGTCCATATCTTTCGTGGACTCTTCGGTAGTTAATAGGGAATTGAGTTCGGCTAAGCGTGTGTCTAGGTGGTCTAGCTTAGCCCGCATGCTGGGCTTCATCTAATGGTCTTCTGGCTTGGAGTGCGAGGCGAATAATTTAGGAAGCAACTTAATCAGGGCGTCACGCTCAGCGCCATTGGAATGTTGTAAAGCATGTAGTGAGCCATGTAAGAACTTATTAGTTAAGCCTTGCGCCATTGCATTAAGAACTTCTTGGGGATCATCGCCACGCATCAGTCGTTTCATAGCGCGATCAAGTTCGAGCTGTCTCAGATGCTCACCTTGTTGCTGGATATCCTGAATCAGCGGTACAGTCTTTCGACCTTGCATCCAGTGCATGAAATTACCAACACGATCTTCAATAATGGCCTCAGCCTGACTTACTGCGGCTTGACGTAATGAAGCGCCAGTCTGAATCATCACACCTAAATCATCCACTGTGTAGAGATACACATCATCTAGTCGGGAGATTTCTGGTTCAAAGTCACGAGGGACTGCTAAGTCAATCATGACCATGGGTTTATGGCGACGTTGCTTCAATGCGCTCTCCACCATGCCTAGGCCAATGATAGGAAGCGAAGAGGCGGTGCTGGAAACGATGATGTCAAACTCGTGTAGTCGTGATGGAAGTTCGGAAAGCTTAAATGACTCTGCCTCAACATCCTGAATCGAAATTGAGTCCGCCAATTCTTGACCGCGCTCAATCGTGCGGTTGGCGATGGCAACACCTTTTGGCTTGCGCGCTACAAAATGCGTTGCGCACAAAGTGATCATTTCACCCGCGCCAATAAACAATACGCGTTGATCAGAAATGGTTTCAAAGATCCGCTCACTTAGGCGAACCGAGGCAGCCGCCATCGAGATTGAGTGCGCACCAATTTCTGTGGAGCCGCGTACTTCTTTGGCAACAGCAAAAGTTTTTTGAAAGAGTTGATTGAGATAAGTGCCTAAGACGCCTGCATCATTGGCAGTACGAACAGCATCTTTCATCTGACCCAAGATTTGGGTTTCACCAATCACCATGGAATCTAATCCGCAAGCCACTCTAAAAGCATGGCGTACTGCATCCGATTGTGGAAGTGAGTAAATGTGGGGCTCTAAGCTACTAGGTGCGAGTTTTTGGGTTTTGGCTAGCCAATCAAAGGTTGCTTCATGCAGCAGGCTCGCGGCATCAGCATCATTAGCGGCACAATACAGCTCGGTACGATTGCAGGTCGACAGAATGGTGGCCTCGGGCAGCCCAGCCTGATTCGCGCCAACGAGATGTTGGCGAAGATCGTGCAACGCTTCTTGAAGAAATTCAGGGTCAAAGGCGACCTTTTCCCGAATGGCGACCGGCGCTGTGTGATGATTGATGCCGAGTGTCAACAACTTCATAATGGTGATTATAGATTTGATGGCCGCAACAATGGGGGTAGCAATGGGGTTTTTGGCTTTTCTGGTGATCGGCGGCTTATCTGGTGTGTTTGCCTGGGTTTTTTATCCAGGACAGCGCAAATCCAAGCCTAGCTTCCAAAAGCTTCTATTAGCCATTCTTATCGGCTTTATGGCCTCCCTAGCCAGCTCCTATTTAGGGCAATTTGCTGGATTTTTTCAATCAGGTCAGATGCTGGAGTGGCTGAGCGCAATTGTCGCGTCTTGTCTGGCTGGCGGCCTTTATGCAGCAACGGTAAGGTAATTAATCAAATAAGGTAGCTTGAGGAGTGGCATCGGGGTTTTGCTCCTTTGGGATAACCCAAATAATAGAAGTTTCTCGGTGCCTCACTAGCCAATCATTAGCCTTCTTGAAGTGCCCGCAACTCGCTTTTCCACTGGGCTGCAGAAAGGGTCGATCCGTTTTATAGACCCCTAGCCCTGATGGATGTGAAGACTGCAAAATCAATTGATTAGCTCCAACCTCAATGAGCGGTAGCTTGGACTGAGCATGGCCACCCCAAAGCATCCACACCAGATCGGGCTTTTGCTGCGCTAAGGCGCCAATCATTCGATCAATCAAGGATTTCCACCCAAGCTTGGCATGACTACCTGCAAAACCTAATTTGACGCTGAGAGCCGTATTCAGGAGTAATACACCTTGTTCAGCCCAGCTATGAAGATCACCATTGGGAAGGGTGCCAAATCCCTCTAAAGAGAGTGCCTTGCTGATATTACGCAGTGAACTCGGAAATGCACGCGAGTTGGTTGGAATGTTGCTGGGGATAGAAAAAGCCAGCCCCTGAGCGAGCCCTGGGGAGTGATATGGATCTTGCCCCAAAATCACCACCTTGACTTTGGCTAGTGGTGTGAGGGTTAGCGCTTTGAAGAAATTGTGTGGCTCAGGGCGGACTTGGTCTGCACCTTGATTCAATTCAGCTCTCAGCTTGGTCTGTAGCTCTTGCCATTCTTTAGATTCAAAATAGTCACCGAGTAGAGCACGCCAATCCTCGGGAATATCCGCAGCAGAAAACGAATGCATTACTCGGCTGAAGTGAGTGTGTACTGGGTTGGAATTTGTTTATCCTCCAACACGGTCATGCACTCATGCTCTAAATCATCTCTATAAAAACAAATCTGAATTACTTGTTCGGAAATAAGGCTAGATAAAACCTTATCCCAACGAGCATGGGTAATACGCTCACCATTGATGCTGGCCAGAAGATCTCCGGCAGCTAGGCCTGCCAATTGAGTAGCTCCACCATCAAGAACATGCGTTACTTTTAACCAGCCATTGATATCGCTATGGCGTAATCCCAATTGCAATTTGATTTTCTCAAGCTTGGTTTGGGATTTTGGTTTGACGGTAATAGAGTCCGGTAACCATTTCTGAATTGGAATATCTTCCACACCAAAAATGTAACGGGACTTGAATTCGTTCCAAGTTTTTGCAAATCCACCACCAAGTATCTCGAGAATGATCCCATCTAAGCCATCCTCAGCAATACCCTCAAGCGTGATGCCATGCCTTTGCCAGATTGCCCGCATCACATCATCGAGTGATTGGTGATTTTGGGTAAATGCACGAATTTTGAGATCTAAGCCCAAGGCGAGCAATGCGCCTTTGCCGTAATAACTTACTACCGCATTCGGCGTGTTCTCATCGGCTTGGTAGTACTTGGTCCAAGCGTCAAAGGAGCTATCCGCTAAGCTTTGCTTGAGCCTTCCTGGTCCTCTCAGAATGCCATTCCAATTATTTGCAACTAGCTTGAGGTAGGTTTTGAGATCGATCCGCTTGCTGCGCAAGAGTTGCAGATCATCGTAGTAACTCGTAAGGCCCTCAAACAACCAAAGTAATTGCGTATGGCTTCTGCGATCGAGTCGATACGGTTGAAAGGCTTTGGGTTGAATCCGTTTGACTAACCAAGCATGAAAGTATTCATGGCTACAAAGACCTAAAAACTCACGATAAGCCGTTTCATCTAACGGGGTATTGATTTGGGGAATCTGATCGCGTCGGCAAAGCAGTGCTGTGCTATTACGATGCTCAAGTCCGCCATACCCGGCAAGAACCGCATTGACCAAAAATAAATAATTCTGGAAGGGGGCTGCCTTAGTCTTAGGTTCAAATAAATTAATCGTGCAAGTGCAAATTGCTTGGAGATCTATCGCTAAACGCTCGAGATCAACTTCATGAATGCAACCTTGAATGGCCATACTATGTGATACGCCATTAGATTTCCAATGCGCCATCTGAAACTCACCCATCGCGATCGGATGATCCAGTAAATCATCATAGTTTTTGGCTAGATAAAATCCGTAACCTTGACTATCCACTTTCGCTGGACGCAGTCCAGTCTGAACAGTCCAATGACTGGCAGAAGCCTCTTTTGAGGGAATCAAAATCAGCGCACACGGAAAAGATTCTTGGTCTTTAACTGCTAAACATAAGCTGCTTGGGTTAATGAACGCACGTTCAGTATCGAGATAAGCGGCACGTACAGAAGAATCAAATGCATAGACCGTAGTCAGAATTTCCACAGGGCCGGCTACTTTGGGTAGGCGCCATTGGTCGTTGTCGATGCGCTCTAGGCTCAGAGCTTCATTAGGATTCTCAAGCGCAAAGGCTTCAATGGTTTCAATTTGCTTGCTGAAATCCCGAATCAGATAGCTGCCGGGAATCCATGCGGGCATTTGTAGAATCTGTCCGCCGGGTAATGGATTCTCGATTCGCAACTTCACATGAAAGCGGTGGCCATGCAGATCTGCAGACCAGATGGTGTATTGGATTGCAGGCAGATCAGAAGTGTTCAAATTATTCATCAGTATTGCCTATTACTTCAGGCTACCAAATTTCTTTTCAATATCGGTGATTTGTACGGCACCTGGAAAGCGACTGCCATCCGTAAAGAAGATGGTGGGTGTGCCTGTAATGCCATAGGTTTTAGCAAAGGCCATATTTTTATCTAGCGGAGTAGTGCAGTCACTTTTACCGCTCGGTGTAATGCTATTAATCATCCAGTCAATATATGTTTTTTGCGGATCAGTGGAGCACCAAATTTGTTTAGACTTCTGCGCAGAGTCTGGCGAGAGAATGGGAATGAGGTAGGTGTAGATTGTGACGTTATCTAATTGCTGTAGAGATTTTTCCAAACGCTTACAGTAACCACAATTGGGATCAGAAAAAATCGCTAACTGTCGACTGCCATTACCGCGCACCGCTTTTAAAGCATTGGATGGGTTGAGTTCAGACCATTTGATGCGATTGAGATCTGCCTGCTTTTGCTCGGTAATGTTTTTCCCTGTAGCAATCTCAATAATTTCCCCTTGAATTAAATATTTGCTATTGGCATCGGTATAAAAAACTTCATTACCAACCAGCACTTCATATACGCCAGAAATAGGTGAGGGAGAAACACTTTTGATTTTGGTGTTTGAGCCAAGCTTCTTTTGCAGATCGGATCTGATTTGCTGTTCTGATTGCGCGTTAACGGCTCCTATGGAATGGGCAAGGAAGCTCATTAGCGCGATAGTGTAAAAGAGTTTATTCAAAATCAATATCTCCGAGAGCGCGTTCAATTAGGCGCCGTTTAATAAAGTGGCTACGATTGACTATACCTAAGCCCCAATTACGCAATTGCTTTTCAGTGCCGCTACTTGCTGAAAATAGTTTCTTGAGCTTATCTGTTACCCAGAGCAGGGCGCTAGTGTCGCCTTGGCGTTGACGTTCATATCGACGCAACAAGACTTTATCGTTTGGCAATCTAAAGGATTCTCGCTTACTCAGAATATTGAGTAGTGTTGCAACATCCCTTAAGCCTAAGTTTAAGCCTTGTCCTGCTAGGGGATGCATGACATGGGCGGCATCCCCAATGAGGGCTACCTTAGGATTTTCTTCTGGACCAATAAAGCGACTTGCACGAATTCTTCTGAGTGGAAATGCGGCAGGTGTGGAGTTGAGAGTAAGCACTCCAAGCTGCTTGGCTATTGCGCCATTAGCAATCAAAGAAAATTTTTCAGACCAGACCGCTTGATCTAGTTTTAAAAGTTCTGCAGCATTTTCTGGTGAGGTTGACCAGACCATAGAGACTTGTTTATTTGGCAATGGCAACATCGCCACAATATCGCCACCTGGTAAGAACCATTGGTAGGCAGTGTCTAAATGTGCATTAGTGCAAATCCAATTGGCAACCACAGCACTTTGTGAGTAGCTTTCTTCTTTTGCTGAAATCCCCAATTTAGTGCGAATAGGGGAGTTAGCGCCATCAGCAGCAATCACCAGCTGCGCCTGTAAGGCAGACCCATTATTGAGGCGCAAGATTGCTCCGGCGGAATCCACTTCAATGCTTTCCACTACATCGGTGATTCGCTCTAATTTGCTTTGAAAGCGCGAGGCTTGATCAAGGGTGTGCTCAATGACATTCGATTCGCCAATCCACGCTAGCTGGGGTGTCCCTGCTTCAAAGGCAGAGAGATGGAGTTGATCGTGCTTTTCTCCGCGATCGCCAAAAATTCTCATGTCTCTTACTGCCTGCATGCGACTGTGATCAATGGCATCCCACACCTGCAAATGGGCCAGCAATTTCTGGGTACCAGGAGAAAAGGCGTAAATACGCTGGCCCCATTCACTCCCCTGCGGAGCGGGAACGGCTTGATCTAAGTCAGGCGCAATTTGGATTGTTTGAAGTCCAAGTTGAGCTAGACCTAAGGCGCAAGCCTTACCTGCTATGCCTCCGCCTACCACTACGACATCGACTATTCGTATTTGGGAGGTATTTTTAGGCAATTTGGCGGTAGTATTTTGGCGAACTTCTGACATATCTCGATGATATCGAAACAAGCGCCTTTACAATACGGCTATGTCTTTGAAATGTGGCATCGTCGGCCTGCCTAACGTCGGCAAATCTACCCTCTTTAACGCGCTTACTAAGGCCGGAATCGCGGCGGAAAACTATCCTTTCTGCACGATCGAGCCAAATGTGGGTGTGGTTGAGGTTCCTGACCCCCGTCTTGCCGCTTTGGCTGAGATCGTGAAGCCTGAGCGCATCCTGCCTGCAACTGTCGAATTTGTCGATATTGCTGGTTTGGTGGCCGGAGCCTCCAAAGGTGAGGGCTTGGGAAATCAATTTTTAGCGAATATTCGGGAAACTGATGCTATTACCCATGTGGTGCGTTGTTTCGAGGATGCCAATGTCATTCACGTAGCCGGGAAAATTGATCCGATCTCTGATATTGAGGTGATTGATACCGAGCTGGCCTTATCTGACTTAACGACTGTTGAAAAAACACTGCATCGCTCGGGTAAGGCTGCAAGGTCGGGCAATGACAAAGAAGCAGCAGCTTTAGTGGAGGTGCTCACTAAGGTGCAGGCGCACCTAGACCAAGCGCAACCAGTACGCAGCATGAAGCTCACTGAAGATGAACATCTTCTGTTAAAGCCGCTTTGCTTAATTACAGCAAAACCAGCGATGTATATCGCCAATGTAAAAGAAGATGGCTTTACAAATAACCCCCATTTAGATGCTGTTATCCAGCATGCAGCTAAAGAAGGCGCCCCAGTAGTAGCAGTCTGTGCTGCGATCGAGGCAGAAATCGCTGATTTGGATGATGCTGACAAAGTTGAGTTTTTGGCTGACTTGGGCATGGAAGAGTCTGGCTTGGATCGCGTGATTCGTGCAGGCTATAAATTATTAGGCTTACAAACCTACTTTACTGCGGGCGTTAAAGAAGTTCGCGCCTGGACAATTCACAAAGGTGACACCGCTCCCCAAGCTGCTGGGGTGATTCATACTGATTTTGAGCGTGGCTTTATTCGTGCGCAAACCATTGCTTTTGAAGACTTTGTGCAATTTAAGGGTGAGGCTGGTGCAAAAGAAGCTGGCAAGATGCGCGCCGAAGGCAAAGAGTACGTTGTTAAGGATGGCGACGTACTGAACTTCTTGTTCAACGTCTAAATTAGACGCTATCAATAAAAAAGCCCTTAGTTATGAACTGACCCACAAAAGTTGGACAGTTTAATCAGGTTAGCACGAGGGATTGAGTTCGGTATTGAACCGGGCTCAATCCCTTTAGTTTTTCCTTGATTCGATCATGGTTGTAGTAGTGGATGTAGTCCTTAAGCTCCGTTTTAAATGATTGAACATCTGAGAACTTCTTTTGGTAGAAGAACTCGGTTTTCATAATCCCAAACCAGTTTTCCATGACTGCGTTATCCAGACAGTTGCCTTTTCTAGACATGCTTTGGCTAAGACCTTGTACCTTCAAAGCCTGTTGATAAATCCCCATTTGGTATTGCCAGCCTTGGTCTGAGTGCAGCATAGGTTGCTCACTATTACCCAGTCTTTTAAAAGCACTTTTGAGCATCTCCATCACCGAGCGGATCTGAGGTCTATCAGCGATCTCATAAGAGACGATCTCTTGGTTATACAGATCCAATATTGGCGAGAGGTAAACCTTCT
>NZ_NGUO01000018.1 GCF_002206635.1 Polynucleobacter aenigmaticus
CCACCGATGTCACCGAGTTCAACATCAAGGGCGAGCGAGTGTACTTATCACCGATCTTAGATCTGTATAACCAAGAGATCATCTCCTATGAGCTTGCTGATCGGCCGCAGATCAGCTCTGTAATGCAGATGCTAAAGAGCGCCTTCAAACGACTCAAGAATGAAGGCAGGCCAGTATTGCACTCCGACCAAGGCTGGC
This sequence comes from Polynucleobacter aenigmaticus, assembly GCF_002206635.1. Classification (GTDB taxonomy): domain Bacteria; phylum Pseudomonadota; class Gammaproteobacteria; order Burkholderiales; family Burkholderiaceae; genus Polynucleobacter; species Polynucleobacter aenigmaticus. The sequence goes on from NZ_NGUO01000018.1 coordinate 199, forward strand.
AATACCAAATGGGGCTGTATCAACAGGCCCTGCAAGAACAAGGCGTTACTCAAAGCATGTCTAGAAAAGGGAATTGCTTAGATAACGCCGTGATGGAGAACTGGTTTGGGATTATGAAAACTGAGTTCTTCTACCAACAAAAGTTTGACGATGTTCAATCATTTAAAACCCAGCTAAAGGAATATATCCATTACTACAACCATGATCGAATCAAACAAAAACTAAAGGGATTGAGCCCGGTAAATTACCGAACTCAATCCCTCGTGCTAACCTAACTAAACTGTCCAACTACTGGGGGTCAGTTCAATGAGGCGGGATTATTTTTTACTGCTCACTCAGTTCATTCGCCGTCTAGACAATTTTGGTCCAGGCAGCCTTACCTGCATATTTCTTGACCGCTGCTTCATCAAACTCAAAGCCTAAGCCAGGAGTTTGATGCAAAATCAAATCTCCATCTTTAAAGGTGAGTTGCTTATTAATCAATCTACGGAAGTTCAAGACCTGATCATCCAAGAAAAATTCTACAAAGCGGGCATTTGGCGTTGCCGCTACCAAAGGCGCATGCAAATCATGCATCCAATGGGGGCAAACAATCACACCTTTTAAATCTGCGTATGCAGAAATACGGCGCCACTCGGAAATGCCGCCACAGACAGCTGCATCGGATTGCAAAATAGCCGCTCCGCCTGAATCAATGAGCTCTCTAAAACGCCAGCGTCCGGCCTCCATTTCGCCAGTAGCCACATTGATCTTGGTTTGGCGCGCTAAAGCTGCATGCAGATCAATAGCATCTGGAGAAAAAGGCTCCTCAATCCAATATGGGTTGTAAGCCTCAAAACGACGAATATATTCCAACGCTGTTGGAAGATCGCGCCAGGCATTGTTTGCATCCAAAGTTAGCAAAACATCATCACCTACGGCCTTACGAGCGGCCTTAACGCGTGCCTCCTCCTCGCTTGGGGATAGACGCCCTACTTTCATTTTGACAGCCTTAAAGCCCTGTTTAACGTAGGACTCCATCTCCTTGCCCAACTTGGCAGGGGTTTTTCCTTCTAGGTAGTAGCCGCCACTGGCGTAGGCTGGAACGCGGTCATCCACAACTGATCCCAGGTAATGATGAAGGGGTAATTTGGCGGCACGGGCATTTAGGTCCCACAGTGCTGTATCCAGAATCGAGATGCCACGCATAACTGCTCCAGCGCGGCCCTGCAGAATAGATTCGTTATACATCTCCATCCACAAACCTTCACTACGGTGGCTGTTTTGGCCAATCAGCTTAGGAGCTAGCAATTGCTCCACAGCAAGCTTGGCAATATCGCCACCCGCGCTACCAACGTAACAAAAGCCAATCCCCTCATTGCCATCTTTACCGCGGACTTTTACTAAACAATAGTGCCGCTCAGAAACCGTCCGCGTAGAAAAAGAGGTGACCTTATCTAAAGGCACCGCAACCGATGCAACTGACACCGACTCAATAATGGGCATGTGAACTCCTAAATTCAAAAAATTATTGTATCGACAACTTTTGTTACTTTCCTTGACCCACTTCAATAGAAAATTGCTGCACTACAACATAAAGATCCAAAAGTTAGCCAACAATATTGGATAATTAGGCGGTGAAGAAAAATGCAAGCTATATGCCTTACTGGTTCAATAACGCCATCCAGATCATTGGGCTCTCTCTTATCGCTCTAATTTCATTACCAGCGTTTGATGCCGTCTCCAGCGCGCAAGCGCAATCCGCAAGTCAAACCAATAAAGCTAGCAAGACTCCCCAGGTAAAACAAAAGGCTGTTACACAAGGCAGCAAACAATCTGGTATCAAGTTTAAAGATAGCTCGCTCAATCAGTCCTCGAAAAGCATGAGCTTAAATCCTGAGTTATTTAAACGGATCGAGGGCGAACACACTTATGACGGTGGGGCAAACCTAGACTACCGCGTACAAAGGGGTTGCCTGCGTCGCAGCTTTAATGAAGACAATCTGCCCTCCAACATAGGGATTGAAGATCGTAAGCTCAATGATTTTTTCAGAGCACAAACTAAGGGATTTTTTGATCGAATGCGCGGTAATTGCATTCCTTATGCCTTAGCCCTTGGGAGTCGCAATCGCTTTGAATCACTCAGCATCATGAATGGCCCCCTGCAAGATGCCAAGACGGAAATTTGGACCTTTACCCCATCAGCAGCAGGCAGCTTCTTGATTCAGCAAGACTACCTAAAGGATGAATCTAAGCGCTTTACTGAAATTGAATTTCGACTCAGCGATGTGTTGTATGACCCCAAAAAGGTTGGTGATAAATTACCAGTGGAGTTAATTTGGGAATTGAACTCCGTTATTAAACAAATTTATCCCGAAGAAAATAACGCTCTAGAAAGTACGAATAGCCTCGTACGCCTCATTGTCGACTTTGGTGACAAAGAGCACTGGGCGCAAATTTGGGCAGTAGAAATTATTGACCCATCTTCCAAAGAGGTATTTTCAAGTGCATTTTGGGTAGAACGTAGTGACATTCCCGGAGGCTTCTATACCGCTACCGGGGAATCAATCGAACGCACGTTCTGGACCAACCCCTTGAGCTATCGACGTATCTCCCGGGGCGTTGGGAGCGTGCGTACATCAAATAAAAAAGTGGCGTCCGCAAAAAATGGTGCAGTACCAGCGGCAGCCCCCAAGCAGCGCTATCGTGCGCATATGGGTATTGATTACGCAGCCCCCATCGGAACGCCGATCTTTAGCGTAGCCACTGGCAAGGTGGCGCATCTTGGCTACAGCGGTGCCTTTGGAAATCTGATCATCCTAGAGCACCCCGGTAATTACCGCACCTACTACGCCCATTTAAGTAACTACAACGTAGAGCTAGAAGTAGGTAATGAGGTTCGCCGTGGACTGGAGATTGGTTATGTTGGCTCCACTGGTCGCTCTACAGGCCCCCACTTGCATTTTGAGTTGAGAAAAGATGGAGTTTACGTGGACCCATATAGCTTAAAAACGCAATTGGATCTGTGGAATATGCGCGATGGCGACAGTGGATTGCTGACTAGAGAGATTTTATTGCTGGGTACGCCCATCAATAACTAAGGGCTAGTAAATATTTTAATCAAAAATTCAAATGCAGAATAAAAAAGGGGTCCGTTGGACCCCTTCATTTTTTGATGCCCTGAGTATTACCCAAGAACCAATACTGGCAACTTCGAATGCACAATCACCTCGTGTGTTTCGCTACCCAATAAGACACTCTTGAGACCAGTGCGCTTATGTGATGCCATCACAATCACATCTGCCTTGGCCTTCTTGGCGCCATCCAAAATACCTTCGGATAAGTTGCCATTGGCAATATGAAGAGTATTAGCTTTGATGCCCGCACCCAATGCAACGGCAGCTTTTTTAAAGACATCAGCAGCATAGGCCTCGCAGACCTTCTTATGATCTTTTTGAGAGATGCCATAGCCCATAGTGCTATCTGAATAAACCATCGGCGGCATTGGATCGGAAACATAGACTAGTGTCACGGCAGCTTTATCTGCCTTAGCAAGCTCTACTACCTTTTTTAAAGACTTTTTACTCACATCTGAACCATCAACCGGCACTAATAAATGCTTAAACATATTGACTCCTGTTAAATTAATCCCCAACGCCCTTCATTCCATCATAATCGATATTATTCACCTGTAAAAGCATAAAAAGGAAACTTAATTGCTCAAGTACTTGGCGGTGTATTTTTCATTTCTCCTGTCATTAATCGTGATTGATTTAATTTGGCTACTCGGCATTGCTAAAAACCTCTATCGAAACGACATGGGCTCACTCATGGCAAGCGAACCCAAATTACTGGCTGGGCTCGGCTTTTATCTACTCTATGCCCTTGGCACCTCAATATTCGTGATTATTCCAGCGGTCTCCAAACAGTCCTGGATTTATGCAGTGCAATATGGCGCCCTCTTTGGATTCTTTTGTTATATGACTTACGACTTAACTAACTTAGCAGTCATTCGCAACTTTCCAGTACGACTGGCATTGGTTGACATTGCCTGGGGAGCCGCTGTTACCGCCGTCTCCGCCACAATTGCCTACTGGGTTGGAACTCGAGTAGCCTAAACAGCACTCTCCCAATGAAATTTTTTCAACCAAAACTGCTCAACTCATTTAAGGGCTATAACGGCGCCCTGTTTAGTAAAGATGTCATGGCTGGCATTACGGTTGGGGTCGTAGCACTGCCACTGGCAATGGCCTTTGCGATTGCCAGTGGGCTCAAGCCAGAAGCGGGCATCTTCACCGCCATCATTGCTGGGGGGCTCATATCCGTCTTAGGCGGAAGTCGCGTACAAATTGGTGGGCCAGCTGGCGCATTCATTGTCATTGTGTATGGCATTGTTGATCATTACGGTATTGCGAATTTATTACTAGCGACCGCCATGTCTGGGATATTTTTATTCTTGATGGGTCTCTTTCGGCTGGGAACTTTAATTCGATTTATTCCGGTAGCCGTCATTATTGGGTTTACCAACGGTATTGCTGTACTGATAGGCCTCTCCCAAATAAAAGAATTTTTTGGTCTGCAAATTACCAAGATGCCTGCTGAATTTTTTCAAGCAGTCCAAACTTTATATGCCGCTGCCGATTCCGTTAACCCTACTGCTTTGATGCTATCCATTGCGAGCCTAGCCCTCTTAATCACTTGGAGAGTCTTTCAAAAATATCTGGGGTACTTTAGTCACATCCCAGGAACAGTGGTTGCAATGGCTGCGGCCACTGTTCTCACAAGCGTATTCAATCTTCCCGTGGATACGATTGGCAGTCGCTTTGGCGGCATTCCATCGGGCTTACCTAGTTTTGAATGGATTCCGATTAGCTGGAGTACTGCGCAATTTGTAATTGCCCCCGCTATTACTCTGGCCTTACTCGGGGCTATTGAGTCGCTTTTATGTGCTCGTGTTGCCGATGGATTAATCCATGATCGCCATGATTCCAATCAAGAGCTCATGGCCCAGGGTTTTGCCAATCTGGTCACGCCATTCTTTGGCGGCATGCCAGCTACTGGCACAATTGCAAGAACAGTCACCAGCATACAAAGTGGTGCTGGGACACCCATTGCAGGCGTGGTTCACTCCCTAACATTGCTTGTGATTATTTTGTTTGGGGCGCCACTAGCTAAAAATATTCCCTTAGCTAGCCTTGCCGCCATCCTCATGTTTGTTGCTTGGAATATGGGTGAATGGAAAAAGTTTTTAGACCTCAAACAATTCCGCCTGCCTTATCGCATGACTATGTTGAGTGTATTTTTTCTCACGATCATTCTTGATCTAACTGTTGCCATACAGGTAGGCTTGCTTTTGGCATTTATTACTTTCATCTACCGCATCTCGAGCCTGTCGCGCTATGAGCCAGCAAGTACATTTGATTTTCCAGACCTACTGCAGCATCAAGGAAAAATTGCCGCTTTCAGGATGTATGGTGCAATCTTTTTTGGCGCCGTCAAAATGCTGGAGAGCATTGAAAATGAGTTGCCATCCAATGTCTTGTTACTCGATCTGAAGAACGTCATCTATATTGATGTCTCTGGTATGGATGCCATCCTTGAACTTGAGGAGACCTGCAAAGCAAAAGGTGTCAAACTGATCATTTGTGGGCTGGCGCATCAACCATATGAGATGGCGGTACGCGGCGGGCTATTCGAGAGGTCGTCAAATGATTTTATTTACTCAGACCTGCGACATGGCATTGCCGCTGCTATTAGACAAGTTACATTAACTAATACAGAAGCCGCCCTTTAGCAAAGCTTCAGGCAAATACCAAGCACGATAGAGTCCAAATATCCCGGCTGAGAATAAGAGGCCGGCAGCAATATAGCGCACCCATACATATTGCCCAAGCTGAGTCAGGGCTGCTGAAAATTTAGAGATCAATAAGAGGTTGGGTAAAGTACCTAAACCGAACGCCAGCATGAGTGCTGCCCCAGTCCAAACATCCCCTGATAAAAAAGCGAGTGGTAGAACGCTGTACACCAAACCACAGGGAACCAAGCCCCACAACATGCCACTAAACCAGCGAGATGAGTGACCAGCAAAGCGCCCTAAATATTTAGCCCAATAAGTAGCCATGCGTGCGCCAAGCCACTTACCCACCAACAAAGGACTTTTGGAGCCCTGACGTAGTAAACGAAGCCCCATGAGGATCAAAATCAAGGAGGTAAAGGCAAACAATGGGCGCTGAATGGGGATCATGTTCTGCTGCCAAACAACCACCCCAACCCACGCGGCTATCGCACCAAGCAAAACATAAGTCGTTAAACGACCCAAGTGCATGATTAATTGAAGAGAAAACAGCTGGGATTTACTCTGTAATGGAGTGTAGGCTAGCTTATGACTCTCACCCTGCCGCTCAATCGCCGCAGCGATGCCGCCACACATTAAGGCGCAATGCCACCCACTCACCAGAGCACCTAAAAACACGGCCAACAAAAGACTAGTAGTTAACATCTACTACTCCACCATGAGGGAGGAAAATATGAGAATTTGGCATAATCCTAGTAGAATAAACCGGTCTGATAACTAGATCCAATATGAATTACAACAGCTCGGATACCCCAAGTAGTAAATGCTCAGTGTGTGTGCTGGGTCAGTTTTGCTTGCCGGTTGGTATCAGCTCTACCGATATTGCCAAGATCGACACCCTCGTTAAAGAACGCGTCCATTTACAGAAAGGTGAAAGCCTCTACCGCCATGGCGAACCCTTAAGTGCGGTGTACAGCGTCCGCTTTGGAACTCTCAAAACTGAATACTGCCTAGAAGACGGTCGTCAACAAGTCATTGGCTTCCATTTGCCTGGTGAGATTTTAGGGCTTGATGGCATTGGCGATGGCCACTATCAATCTGAAGCGATTGCGCTCGAAGAGAGTGAAGTCTGCATTATTCGTTACGAAGCATTTGAGGATTTGGCACGTCAGATCCCAGTGCTTCAAAAACAATTCCTCCGCATTATGAGCCGCGAACTCACTCAGGACCAACGTCACCTACTCTCCCTTGGAAGTTTGCGCGCAGAAGAGCGTTTAGCGACCTTCTTGCTCAATCTATCTCAACGTCTCGCTGCTCGAGGCTATCTCAATAATGAATTTGACTTACGTATGAGTCGCGTAGAAATTGGTAGCTACTTGGGCATTCAAATTGAGACGGTCAGCCGTATGCTATCCCGTTTTGCAGAATCTGGACTGATTCAAATTAAGCAGCGCCATATTAAGCTGATTGATATGAATGGTCTATATGAATTGGCCGGTACCCCCAATCCAGAGCGCACCACCCAAATCAAACCAAACTGCATCTAAGCAATCAACTGAGGGCTGGCTCTAGATCAGGCCACCGTCAGGACTCTTATCTCCATCAGCTTCAATTCCCGGAAGGATATACGCGGTTAAAGCGCTGGAGAATGAGCAAAAGATCCAAATAACGAAGAATCCAATGGTGTAGATACCTTCATCTGAAATGTTGGGGTGATGCCCAAAAAATAAGAGTTCAGTTGGATGAACGATGCTAAAAAGCAGGCCTTCTGCCAGAATTGAAACCAAAAAAGATGGCCACATTATCCAGATGAATAGGCGGTACTTCATTTGCGATCCTGCTCCACTTTAAGCTGCTCTACTTTTAATCCACGTTTCACCACGCCATCGCGCACGGGTTTATCGGCGTACAGATTGATGGCGAGATAAATCGTGATCATGCAGCCGATTGCAGCAACGGCAGGCCCGCTAATCAGCAGCCATGGCCACATTTGTTTATACCAAGGTTTGTTTGTTTGTAGTTCTGACATATTCATCCTCTTTATCTCTTGCTATATAGCTTAGCGGGGAATAATAAAACTGGATTTTTCTTCGCGAGTTCTGGTGATCATTTTATCTCCAGACATCTCCTGAGCAATCACATCAAAATGAATTGGATAATTACCCGACTCATTTACACCAACTGCGGTACTTACTTTAATGGGGATGAGTAAATTACTTGCTGGGCCAACCTTAATTTCGGTCACCAGTTGACCCTGAGAATTAAGAATTTTTAAATCTGCTAAACCAGTTGCCTTAACCTGCACATTCATATTGTTTTCAGAGGCATTCATGATCTGAATGCGGTAGATATTTTCAATACGCACCCCATCTACCTCGCGAGCCAAAGCACCACGATCTCGCATCACATCTACGCGCAAAGGATTACGCGTTGCTAGGGATATCAAGAATGCAGCGGTCAGAACTGTAATAAAAGCGCTGTATATCAAGACCCGGGGACGCAAGATATGACGTATTGCACTTTGATTAGTCTCTTTATCCTCAATAGCCCGTTCGGTCGTATAACGAATCAATCCTTTTGGATAATCAACCTTCTCCATCACCTGATCGCAAGCATCAATACAAGCACCGCAACCAATACACATATATTGAAGGCCATCGCGAATGTCAATGCCCGTTGGGCAGACCTGAACGCAGATACTGCAATCAACACAATCACCCAAGCCAAGAGTTTCAAGATCGGCTGACTTGCTGCGACTGCCCCTGGGCTCGCCGCGAACTTTGTCATAGGTAACCAAGAAAGTATCTTTATCGACCATCACACTTTGGAAGCGTGCGTACGGACACATGTATTTGCATACCTGTTCACGCATGAATCCCGCGTTACCCCAAGTTGCAAAGCTATAAAAACACAACCAAAAGGTTTGCCACGGGCCTAGTGATAAATGCAAGATGGCAGCGCTGAGAGTTTCAATAGGAGTGAAGTAGCCAATGAAAGTAAAGCCAGTCCAAAATGCAATTAAGAGCCATAAAAAATGCTTAGTGATTTTTAGGCGCCATTTATGGATGCTCCAAGGCCACTCTTCGCCATCTAAGCGAATCCTCGCAAATCGGTCACCCTCAACCTTGCGCTCAATCCACATAAAGATTTCGGTATAGACCGTCTGTGGACAGGCGTAGCCACAAAACAAACGACCGGCAACCGCAGTAAATAGGAAAAGTGCTAACGCAGAAAGAATCAGCAGGAGCGTAAGGTAGATGACATCCTGCGGCCATAACACCAAGCCAAAGATGTAAAACTTACGCTGAATTAAATCAAAGAGAACTGCTTGACGATCATTCCAACTAATCCAAGGGAGGCCGTAAAAAAGCAGCTGTGTGGCGATTACCAGAATGAAACGCCAACGGGCAAAAAGCCCAGTTACAGAACGAGGGTAAATCTTTCGCCGGACCTCATAAAGAGATTCCTCAATGACATCTATAGGGATAGGTTTCCCAACCGGCGAATTATCTGACACTATTTGACGCTATCTACTTAGCTGCAGTTTTATTGTTCGATAAGCCCCACACATAAGCAGTCAAGAGGTGAATCTTCTCAGGACTAAGTACTTTGTCTTGAGCAGGCATCATCGCCATACGACCTTTAGTGATAGTTTCAACAATCACTGCTTCTGAGCTACCGTATAACCAAGTTTTATCAGTCAAATTCGGTGCACCCAAAGCAATATTGCCTTTACCGTCGGCACCGTGACAAGCTACACAATTACCTTTAAATACCTCTGCACCACGCGCTGCCTTCAAGTCATCTGCAGGTAAACCAGAGAGACTACGAACATAATTTGTGACATCAACAATCTGCTTGCTATCTAACTGCGGGAATGGAGGCATTACTCCGTTGCGTCCATTGATTAGCGTTGTCTTGATATTCTCAGGTGAGCCACCATAGAGCCAGTCGCCATCAGTCAAATTCGGGAAGCCTTTAGAGCCGCCAGCATCTGAACCATGGCACTGAGCACAGGAGTTTAAGAACAAGCGTTGACCCATTTCACGCGCCTTTGGATCGGCGGCAACTTGCTGTACATCCATCTTGACGTATTTAGCGTACACAGGCTTCAGCTCGTCATTGGCGTTTGTCATAGAACTCATTAACGCACCATCAGTGCTGTAACCCAAGACGCCTGGGTAAGAGCCCAATCCTGGATAAAGAACTAAATAGACCAAGCTAAAGATGCAAGAGAGTAAGAACATCCACATCCACCAACGTGGCAATGGATTATTCAACTCGCGCAAATCACCATCCCAAACATGACCAGTATCCGTCACTTGACCATCTGGACCAAGAATGACCTTTGTCTTACGAACAGAAGATAAAAGCCAGATGCACCAAAAAATACCGACTAATGAAACGAGTGCGATGTAAATACTCCAACCGCTGCTGAAAAAGTCACTCATGATTTGTCCTTACTAAATTCATCTGGAAGATCAAATGGAAGTTCAGCTGATTCCTGATTAGCCTTCTTCCTGCTAGGAGACCAAGCCCACCATACAATTCCAACAAAAAAGAAAAGTCCAATGACTGTTGAAAATGCAGAGAGGTAAGGTGTAATAAGTTCCATTTGATTTGTATCGTTTTAATTAATTACTTCGCCACAACTTCATCAACGGTGATATACCGACGTGAAATACCTAAGCCCTGGAGATAAGCGACTAATGCATCCATTTCAGTCTTACCTTCCAATTCTTTGGGAGCGTTGGTAATATCCTCATCGGAATAAGGCACGCCCAAACGACGCATAGCAACCATATGGGACTGAATGGAGGATGCATCAGCGGCATTTTTCTGCAACCAAGGGTATCCAGGCATATTGGACTCAGGCACAACATCGCGTGGATTGTTGAGGTGAATCTGGTGCCAAGCATCAGAGTAGCGACCACCTACACGAGCTAAATCTGGACCGGTACGCTTGCTACCCCACAAGAATGGATGGTCATATACAGACTCACCAGCAAGAGAATAGGGACCGTAACGTTCGACTTCTGAACGTAATGTACGGATCTGCTGAGAATGACAACCAACACAGCCTTCACGCTGGTATACATCTCGGCCAGCCAAACGTAACGCCGTGTATGGCACTACTCCAGGACTTGGCTCAGTTGTGGTGTGCTGAAAGAACAGCGGAACAATTTGAACTAATCCAGCAATTGAAACCACTACGATCGTGGCAATAATTAACCAGCCAACGTTCTTCTCAAGTGTTCCATGGGAAAAGAATTTATTTTCATTGGACATTTTCTTCTCCTCTTAGTGATTGTTATTGGCCAATGGAATTGGCGCATTAATAAAGGTTTTGCCTTGCACAGTCTTGAAAACGTTATACGCCATCAAGAACATGCCGCTTAAGTAACAGAGACCACCCAACAAACGAATCACATAGAAGGGATAAGTTGCTTTAACTGACTCAACAAAGCTATAAGTCAATGTACCGTCTGGCTCGAAAGCTCTCCACATCAGACCTTGCATTACCCCAGCAATCCACATTGCAGCGATATAAATCACTACACCAATCGTTGCGATCCAGAAATGCATTTCGATTAAACGGGTGCTATACATATCTTTCTGACCAACCAAACGGGGGATCAGATAGTACAAAGAACCGATCGTGATCATGGCAACCCAACCGAGTGCGCCTGAGTGCACGTGGCCAATAGTCCAGTCTGTGTAATGCGACAAGCTATTTACAGTCTTAATCGACATCATTGAACCTTCAAACGTAGACATACCGTAGAAAGACAATGCAACAACCAAGAATTTCAAGATTGGATCACGACGCAATTTATGCCATGCGCCAGATAAAGTCATGATGCCGTTGATCATGCCACCCCAAGATGGGGCCAATAAAATCAAAGAAAACACCATGCCTAATGATTGAGTCCAATCAGGCAATGAAGTATGTTGCAGATGATGAGGACCTGCCCACATATAAGTAAAGTTCAAAGCCCAAAAGTGAACAATGGACAAGCGATATGAATAAATTGGGCGCTCTGCTTGCTTAGGAATGAAGTAGTACATCATGCCCAAGAAGCTGGTGGTCAAGAAGAAGCCCACCGCATTGTGCCCGTACCACCACTGCACCATCGCATCTTGCACGCCCGAATAAGCAGAATAAGACTTCCACAAGCTTGCTGGCATTTCCAAGTTATTAAAGATATGGAGAATGGCGATAGTGAGAATGTAAGCACCAAAAAACCAATTCGAAACATAAATATGCTTCGTTTTGCGTTTCATGATGGTGCCAAAGAACACCACTGCATATGCAACCCAAACCAAAGTAATCAAGATATCAATTGGCCACTCTAACTCTGCATACTCTTTAGAAGTGCTGATACCTAGTGGTAATGTCACAGCAGCCAAAACGATGACAGCCTGCCAACCCCAGAAAGTGAATGCAGCTAACTTGTCACAAAAGAGTCTTGCCTGACAGGTGCGTTGCACGATGTAGTAAGACGTTGCAAATAACGCCGAACCACCAAAGGCAAAAATCACCGCATTAGTATGCAGTGGACGCAAGCGACCATAACTTAACCAAGGAATGTTGAAAGTAATTTCAGGCCAAATGAGCTGCGCAGCGAGGATAACCCCCACCAACATGCCCACAATTCCCCAAAGCACCGTAACGATGGCAAATTGGCTGACTACCTTGTAATTGAAGGTATCTTGATTGTTCCCCACGGTAAGTCCCATGGTTTCTCCTTTTTGTGTGACCAAACAGCGACATAATCCAAATAGACTGAAGCCATTATCAAAGTAAGGCCTATGTGGTGTTTTGATCTATATCAAAAAGGGTGCGTTCATTTACGCTTTTTATTGACTCTTTTTTTCACAAATGTCTTTATATTTATGAAATATAAGGCTATTTATGAGAGTGTTCACTAACATTTTTAGATTTTGGCGTATCGTCATCCATCAAAATCGCCTCACCTGGCCCCTCCAAATCATCAAACTGACCCGCCTTCACAGACCAGTAGAAAATCCAAGCCAAAAGGCCGATTAGTAGCAGGGAAATTGGGATTAAGAGAAAAAGGCTTTCCATGTCTTTAGTCTAGGCCTTTCTGAGGCGCCAAGCGTTTAATGTGACAGCAAGGGATGACAGGGACATGCCGATACCTGCAACCCAGGGATTGACCCAGCCCATCATGGCAGCCGGAATGGCTAGCAAGTTATAGACCAGTGCCCAAATAAGGTTTTCTTTGATAATCAACTGAGTTTTATCCGCCAACAACAGGGATTTAGCTAGGGGAGCTAATGAGCTTGCAGTCAAAATTGCATCTGCACCAGCCGTTGCGAGAGGAGCCCCTGCTCCCACCGCAATTGAGATATCCGCTCTTGCCAATAAAGGGGCGTCGTTAATGCCGTCACCAATAGCCCAAACAAAATGACCTTCTTTTTGCAGGCGCTCAATATAGTGGTATTTGTCTTCCGGCGAACAAGCGCCTTGAAAACTATGAATACCCACTTCATGCGCCCACCAAGCGACCGTTGCAGGATCGTCGCCGGAAACCAAATGCACCGCGATCTTGCGAGATTTTGCAGCGGCTAGCAATGTCTCCAGCCCTGCCCTAGGCGTATCCAAGAAAATAAAACTCGCAATGAGGCCCTTGTCATCCCCCAAATGTACTTGCCCATATTGACCCTCTTGCTTGATCTGTTGAGCACCTACCCAACCGGCACTTCCCAATCGATAAACCCCAGAGCTAAGACCTCTACCCAATTGATTGGTAATGGGATCCGATAAGGTAGCGAGCGAGAGATTGTCAGCTTCAGCAGCGCGTAATAAAGACAGCGCCAAAGGATGTTTCTGTCCAGCCTCCATTGAAGCGGCAAGACTAAGCGCATCTGCCCGAGAAAATTCTGGGCGGGCAATCACCACTTCTTTTAATTCTGGCTGACCCATCGTGAGAGTACCTGTTTTATCAAGTACTAAGTCGGTTGCCTTGACCAACCCTTCGAGCACATGACCTCGCACAATGAGTAAGCCCAGCTTTGTTACTGCACCTTGAGCCGCCGCCATCGCTGTTGGAACCGCCAGAGACAAAGCGCAGGGGCAACTAGCAACTAGCACTGAAACAAGCACTGTCCACGCTTTACTGGAATCAACATACATCCAAATAGCTGATGACAGAAAAGCACTTAACAATAAAAAACCTACAAAATATCCAGCCCACTTTTCTGCGAGACTGACCATCAGAGGCTTGGCTTGCAACGCTTGATCCAATAAAGAGGCAATACCAGCGATACGCGTAGATTGTCCAACCGCATCGATTCTCATGAGTAATGGATTAAGAATGTTGTGTGTGCCGGCATAAACCCGATCACCAATTTTTTTATCAATGGGCTTTGATTCACCAGTCAATAACGATTCATCGAGAGCGCTCTCATATTCGATCAAGACACCGTCAGCTGGCACTACATCTCCAGGCGATATACGCAGGACCTCGCCTGGATTGCAATTGACTACCGGAACAATTTCCACTTGCTGTGACGATGGATAATTTGGCACGCGCTCGCAGGTTGCAGGTAATTGCTTTGCTAAAGCCTCCGCACCACCCTGAGCATCCTGTCGAGCAAGCAATTCTACATATCGCGCCGCCAAAATAAATGCAACAAACATGGTGATAGAGTCGAAGTAACCTTGCCCTGAACCTGTAGCTAAATTTACCGTACCCGCAAAGAATGCCAGCGCCAGTGCCAAAGCGATTGGCACATCCATTCCCAACATATGCGTCTGACGGAATGAGGCAACACTACGCCATGCCGCCTGAAATATCGGCCCAGCTGAATACACCATCACAGGCACTGTTAAGACCCAACTCGTCCAACCCAAGAGCAAGTCATACTCGGCAGTAATATCGCTATCACCTACATACGATGGCCACGCATACATCATGACTTGCATCATGCCCAGCATAGCAACGCCAAGTCTTGTCAGCAATTGACGTCGTTCTTTTTTTGATTTTTCAATGGACAGAGAAGGCTCGAAAGGCCAGGCCTCGTATCCAATACGCTCCACTTCAAAGAGTAGACGTGCCAGGCTAGTTTGCTCAGGCGAAAAATCTACCTTTACCTTCTGACTCACATAATTAATTTGCACATCTTTAACGCCAGGTATGCGACGTAAGTGCTGTTCACACAACCAGACGCAAGCTGCACAGCGAATCTTCTCAAGTCGTAAAGTGGTTTCTAGATTTCCATCTTCGACGCTGGGACGTGTGTAGCGCCCAAGTAGAGAGGGATCATCATAGGGCGCAAGACTTTCCGGAATTTCATTCGAAGCAAGATAGGAAGCAGGCTTATCACTTGACTGTGCACGACGTGCATAGAACACCTCAAGACCTTCACCATGAATCGTTTGTGCAATTGCCATGCAGCCAGCACAACAAAATTTTCGAGGAATGCCGCCTAACTCAAGCTCATAAGAATCCCCGGGAAGAATAAAACTCCCGCAGTGATAGCAACTATTATTGGGCGAGTTGGAGTTCATCGTTAGTTATTGATTGCGTACTGGAGACTTACTCATCCAACCGCTGCGGCGCTCATAGATTACAAAAAAGACGCCCCAGATAACCACTGCAGCATATGCCCACACCCACGAAATTTGAGAGGCGCGTGAACCCGTGAGATCGAGGACAAAACCAAAAATGGCGGGGCCTAGTAAACCACCTCCAAAGCCCATTAAAGAATGCAGGCCCATTGCTGCGCCTTTAATATTTTCTTGGGCACTCACTACTAAACCAGCAGTCAAGGTAGCTGAATCAGCCATGATAAACATCGTATGCCCTACTGCTAAAGCGATAATGAACCACCAAGATTGCCCTGTCGCCAAAGCCAGCGAAACTCCAAATACTGCGCTCGAGAGCATAACAAAGCAAATCCATCTTTGACGGCCCATCTTTATAGCGATTTCATTTCCGAGAATGGATGAGGGAACGCCAAAGAAATTAATTACACCTGCAAGCGTAGTAGCAGTTAATAAAAATGGCTCGCCTGAAACCAGTGCACAAAAACCAAAAAAAGCGACGATCCAACTACGAGATGCAAACAGTTCAATAGAGTGAGCGGTATAACCAAAAATAAATCCAGATGCAGTTTTATCTTGCAAAACCAAGCGCCATTTATCGACTGGAAAAATATCGCGCAATCGAATCTGAATAGGGCCGTGCCATTTTTCATGAGCGAGTGCAGGAATAAACAGCAGCACAATTAAGAAGGCGGTAAATGGGCCCAAAGCGATGAGTCCAAAAACATATCGCCAGCCTAGCGCATTTAATATCCACCCCGAGCATAAATACGAAAAGCCCGTGCCAATTCCAAAAAACGCAGTATAAAAAGCAATATGCCTTGTAAGCTCACCCGTCTTAATTCGATCGGAAAGAATCTTGAGGCCTGGCATATAGGTGCCCGCCAACCCCGCACCATTAAGCGCCATAAATATCAGGGCAGTCCAGAAGTTATAGGCAAAGAGCCCCATCCCGAGTAAACCGCAAGTAGCTGAGAGTCCACCAACAAGATAGACCTTTTTTGCATCAAGACGATCTGTTAATGCGGTTGCCAAAGGAACCATCAGCATGTAGCCGAAGAAAAATGCGCTGGCGATTAAGCCCGACTGCAAATTACTGAGCTGCCATTCATCTTGTAAGGTGGTTAACACCACGGCATAGCAAGCAAAACCCAGAAGTGCACAGGTTTGCGCCATGAGCATGAAGGGGGTGTAACCAGTAGGTTTAAAACGCATAGAGGTTTACTGCTGACTACGATCTGGCGAATCCTGGAAACCATTCGAACGGAAGGTAAGTACCAAAGTATCTCTATAGCCGTGAGGCCCCAATGGCTGAATGGGGGTGGATTCATGAATCATTTTTTCGTCATTCATGAGCAATAAAGACCATGGCTGAGTCAGTGTAAATCTCAAGCCCGCCGAGCCTCCAGCTTCAAAGATGCGAGTCTCGCCACCCTTAATACCAACCCGATTTAATAAGAATACAGCTACAAAATCAACGCCGTCACGATGTGCTCCCTCTGGCGTTGGTCGCCCAATGCCATCGGTTGTATCAATCCGAAATTGATGCGCCTCAACAAACCATGTAGTTACAGGCTTGACCCCATTGAGCGTACGTGCCAGTCCTAGCAAAATAGACTGCCAGGCAGGCTTACTAGTTAACTGAGCCTGTGAAGGCTCAAACCATCTCTCAATACCGCCATGCAAGGCGTTGTAATCCAACGATTGCCAATGCGCTCTATGAGGAACCATCGTCAATGCACCATTCTTAATCTCGTAGCTCGCATGACGTCGGAAGCGATATCGCCCGCCATCCTTTAAGTAGGGGTCTCTTGGCAAACCTTCCCAGAACTGATTGAGCTCCAATAACTGATCGAGAGGCACTCCAGCAATTTGAGCAACATCTTCCGCCGATACCACGGCAAACCCATTGCCCTGCAGAGTTTTAACTAACTGCTTTACTGGAGTGAGCGTAGGCAAAAGGCTTGAAATAGTCATGGGCTTATTTTAGGGTATTGCTAGAAAATTCATTCATTAAGACATTAAATTTAAACGGGAGCGCACTTCTCCCACATGACCCTTTAAGTCATACAGCTCTTTCGCATCGAGCATGGAGACCTTAATGTTGCCAACCCGTCGCTCAATATCTTCCAGATCTTTGTAATTCTTGTCTCTTAACTCAGGGTTTAGAGCATTTCTTTCAATCACCTTGAGCTCCTCATATACCTGCGATAGCTTGAGCCGCAACAATAAATTCTTGAAAGCTGGGATATAGGTAAACAGTGGGATCAAGATCACTAACAATGGAATAACAATCTTCGCAAAACGCCCAATCCACACTGCCGTCCAGAAAGGCAGGTGGCGATGAAGAAATGATGGGCCATCCTTCAAGTAAATCTCCGCATCAACATGAGCAGGAAAATCTAAGCCAGAACCAGAGGGAAATTCTCCTGGCTTTTGCAAATAAGAATACGACTTGAGCACGTCATAGGTTTCACTAAGCAATAACGTCACTAATGCCGGACTGACATCATCCTTGCCCACTAAGGTAGCGGTAGCTGCCAATACCTGTATCTCTTGCCTAGGAAGATCATAGGCAATACTCACCACGCCTCGAGATACCGTAACTTTAGATAGGAATGGAAAAAGATGCACATATGCATCCGCCTGCTCAAAATTCATTAGGCGCATATCGGCAGTTTCATAGAAACTTTTTATTAATGGTGCCTCAGCAGCGCTCACCAAAAATACGGCATCTAACTCACCTTTTTTGAACTTCTCTAAGGCCTGCAGTGGCTTGAGTTTTTCAGCATAGAAATCCTTTTCCCCCAAGCCACTCGCCTCTAGCAACTGGGAGGCCAAGATTAATGTGCCACTGCCCTCACTACCAATCGAAACGCGCTTCCCTTTTAGTTGACTCAGCAAGCTCAATCGCCCACCCTCGCCTTTAAAAGCAGACTCTCGATACCAGACCCAAACCGGTTCATAAAAAACGCCGGCAATCGATACGAGATTAGGATATTTTGATGTGTCGGCTATCCCACCCTGCACCATCGCAAAATCAACTCCAGAATTAGGGTCATTGATTAAGGCCAAGTTATCCCCCGTACCACCCGTAGTCCTCAACTTGAGGGATACGCCCTCCTGGGCAAGCTCGTTTTGTAGCTTTTCCCCAAACTGCTGATAAAGACCGTTTGGAAAGCCGGTTGCCAACTCAATCGACCTTGGCGGAGGTGGGACTAGCACCCAAAGCGTAGTAAAAAGAATGCTTACCAAGACCAAAAAGGCAAGGCCAAGCGCTAAGGGGTTGTAGATATTTTTGCGGATGAAGTGCATAAAGATTCTTCTCGTTTTTGCCATTATGCCCCGAGCCAAAGAATCAGTAACAGAATGAATTCATTCGAATATTTCGAGATAAGATAGTGGCCTCAGAGAACCATTAGGACACACATGAATTCAAGCCTCACTAAGGTAGCCCTAGTCACAGGAGCGGGAACGGGTATTGGCAAAGCCGCGGCTAAGGCACTATTGGATGGCGGCTTTAACATTGTGCTTACGGGCAGGCATCTGGACAAACTCCATCTCGCTGTCCAGGCCATTGGTGGAAGCGATCAAAACTGTCTTGCAGTTGCTTGTGATGTGGGCAAGCCAGAAGAAGTGAAGCACTTATTTTTACAAATCAAACAACATTTTGGGCGCATTGATGTGCTCTTTAATAATGCCGGCATGGGGGCTCCAGCAATTCCCATGGAAGAATTAAGTTATGAGCAGTGGATGAATGTCGTCAATGCCAACCTCTGCGGAGCTTTTCTGTGTTCGCAAGAAGCTATCCGCATGATGAAAGCGCAGTCCCCTCAAGGTGGACGCATCATCAATAATGGCTCAATCTCTGCGCATGCTCCACGCCCAATGTCTGCTCCCTATACAGCCACGAAACATGCTATTACCGGACTAACCAAATCTATTGCCTTAGATGGCCGCCCATTCAATATCGCCTGCGGTCAAATCGATATTGGTAATGCGGGCACTGAGATGACCATCCCAATGGCCGCTGGTATTTTGCAGCCAGATGGCTCAAAAAAGGTTGAGCCACTAATGGATGTAGCTCATGTTGGGCAAGCCGTGTTGCACATGGCTCAACTACCCTTAGAGAGCAATATTCTCTCTATGACGATCATGGCAACTAACATGCCTTTTGTTGGTCGAGGGTAATTAAGGCCTCACTTGATCGATCATTAAGCGAGCATTTGTCGTGCCCACTTTGATTGTTTGAGGTTTGGATATCAAGTCGCCAGCCTCAGGCATAGCCATTCCTGTTTTAGAGATGCGAACTTCAAGCAAAACTTCCGGTAATTGAGAAATCAATGCATTGGGACTCATCGCCAAGGCATCATTTAAAACAAAACTCATTGGAAATGCAGTTACCGCAGTTTTGAGAACGGCTACTGGCATACGCTCACCTGGCTTGCGAGCAATCACCATCAAGACATCGCCAGACTTAATCTTAGGCTTCAGATCGAGTGCAATATCCACTTGACCACTCACACCCTTATTGCTAATTACTGGTGCGCTAGCTGGAGAAAGCCCTCCCTTGCTGCGCGCTTCCGTAATTGAAGCGGCAATCGCACGAGCCTCATCAGAATCTGAAGGCAATTGCTTGGCCAGCCTTTCCCAAGACTGCACTGCTGCTTTGTAGTTTTGCGCATTAAAAGCTGCAGTGCCAGAAAGCCATAAAGCCAGCAAATTATTTGGGTCCAGTGTCAATGCTTTATTGATGAGTTGGAGTGGCTTACCAGCAAAATTACCATTCGCGTTTGCCGCCAATACATCAGCATAGTCCGCCAACAATTGAGGGTCGGCATCTACAAAAGATCCTGCGCGAGCATAAGCTTTTTCAGCCTCAGCATTGCGACCTAAGATCCGATAGGAGCGCGCCAACATAGCCCAACCCTTGAGATTGTCTGGCTCTTTTTCCATCTTGGCAGCAAACTCAGAAACCATCTTTTCAACGGATTCCTGTGTCATTGGCTTTTCAGCATTTTTCTCGGAAATCCGAGAAGCATCGCCCAAGAAAAAGTAAAAGCCTCCTGAAAGCAGTACTACAAAGATACAAATTCCAATAATGGTTTTCTTGGGAGAGCCCAAGACCGCGAGATCATCTGCCTCGTCCGTATCCTGAGAAAGGCGCTGACGCATTTCTGCATGGGTCTGCTCATAGCTTGCACTATCGACCGCACCTGATAGACGATCTGCCTCGAGCTTATCGAGCTCTTCTCGATATATAGCCGCATTCATTTGACGACGAGAGGTAGCCGACTCTTTTGCAGGAAAAAATAATGGGCGTAGTAGCAGCACTAAGACCAAAATCAATAAGAGGAAAGCGGGTATTAAAAAACTAGTCATGTGCATTTTCAGTCGAGCTGGATTTTGTATCGTTCAGTAAGGCATCAATACGACGATTATCTTCTTCCGATAGCGTAGTACTAGGCGCACTCTGATTTCGGCGACGCAGATAGATCATCAAGCCAATAATGCCTGCGAGCAAAATCACAAAGGGGCCTATCCACAACAACCAAGTGATTGGCTTAACGGGTGGGCGATATAAAACAAAGTCTCCGTAACGCTCAACCATAAAACTTCGAATTTGCTCGTCTGTCTTGCCCTCTTTAATCAAAATGCGGATCTCTCGACGTAAATCGTTTGCCAAATCAGATCGTGATCCAGCAAGGGATTCATTCTGACAAACTAAGCAACGCATTTCCTCTGAAATCACAATCAAGCGCTGCTCAGTAACAGGATCATCAGCTAGCGGCACTGCATCTTTAGCAAAAGCAAGACCAAA
This sequence comes from Polynucleobacter aenigmaticus, assembly GCF_002206635.1. Taxonomy (GTDB): domain Bacteria; phylum Pseudomonadota; class Gammaproteobacteria; order Burkholderiales; family Burkholderiaceae; genus Polynucleobacter; species Polynucleobacter aenigmaticus. The sequence goes on from NZ_NGUO01000018.1 coordinate 21,367, forward strand.
TAAACCTACAGTCGCAAAAGCAAAGATGAAAGATAAGAAAATTCGCTTAGGCATTATTGAAGCTCACCCAGCAAAGGAATAATCTTCTGGTTTAACAATTCCATTGTGATCGGGCCAATGTGTTTAAAGCGAATCACGCCAGCTTTATCAATCACATAGGTCTCTGGAACGCCATACACACCATAGTCAATACCTACGCGGCCATTAGCATCAAAAGCAGACAGGAGATAAGGATTGCCTTGGCGAGCGAGCATTGCCATAGCATCCTCACGCTTGTCTTTGTAATCCAATCCAATAATCGGCGCCACCTGTAGCTTACCTAGCTCCACAAGAACGGGGTGCTCTTCGCGACAAGCAACGCACCAAGAGGCCCATACATTCAAAATCCAAGGCTTCCCCTTCATGCTCTCAGGGGAAAAAGTTTTCTTGGGATCGGCTAATTGAGGTAATTCAAAGACGGGCGCCTGCTTACCGATTAACGGGGAAGGCACTTCATGTGGATCACGATTTAAGCCCACTGCCAAAAATCCAACCAGAATGACAAACAAGAGGAGGGGAATTAAAAACTTGGCCTTCATGTTGCAACCTTGCGCAACTTCATACGATAGCGCTTATCGGATATGGCCAACACTCCACCCAAGGCCATTAATAAACATCCAAACCAAATCCAATCCACGAAAGGCTTGTAGTAAACCCTCACAGCCCACGCCTTATCTTCCAACTCCTCACCCAAGGAAACATAAATATCTCGAGTCAGGCCCACATCAATCGCCGCTTCAGTCATTGGCATCGTAGAGGAGAAATAGCTGCGCTTCTCTGGGTACATCGTGGCTTCCAATTTTCCATTGCGAGTTAGTAAAAAAGTACCTTGCATCGCCTTGTAGTTTGGGCCAGGAACAGCGCTTACACCTTGTAGCTGAATTTGATATCCACCAACACTCACACTCTCACCAGCGAGCATGCGCACATCTTTTTCCTCTTGATAGGCTCCTACCATCGTGACGCCAATGACGAAGACCGCTATTCCAAGATGCGCTACCTGCATGCCAATAAATGAACGGGTAGGTTTACCTGCTTTTGCTTGGCGAATGATTTGCAGCACTCCTGAAGCAATCACCCAGAATGCCAATAAGAATCCAAGACTACTAAGCCAAGTAAATTCACCCATCGCAAATGGAATCAACGCAGCTGCAATGACTGCTACTAATGCTGCAATCCATAAACGCCGAATCACATCAAATAGGTTGGAATTTTTCCAACTAGTCCAAGGTCCAATTCCCATCAATACCAATAGAGGGATCATGATGGGTACAAAAACGCTATTGAAGTAAGGGGGGCCTACTGAGATCTTTCCCAAATGTAGAGCATCAATCAATAATGGATAGAGTGTGCCTAGAAGTACAGATGCTGCTGACACCACCAAAAATACATTGCCGAGCAGAATAAATGTTTCTCGCGAAGTGAGGCTGAACTTACCACCAAGCGTACTTTTAGGAGCGCGCCAAGCATAGAGCGTTAATGATGAACCCACTACCAGCACCAGGAAAATCAAAATGAATATCCCGCGTTTAGGGTCGGTGGCAAAAGCATGAACCGATGTCAGAACACCAGAGCGCACTAAAAATGTGCCCAAGAGCGAAAGTGAAAAAGCAGTAATCGCTAACAACACTGTCCAGCTCTTAAACCCGCCACGCTTCTCGGTAACTGCTAATGAATGTAGCAAAGCAGTACCAACCAACCAGGGGATGAATGAGGCATTCTCAACAGGGTCCCAAAACCACCAACCACCCCAACCCAATTCGTAATAAGCCCACCAAGATCCTAGAGCAATACCCAGAGTCAAAAATACCCAAGCAGCTGTTGTCCAAGGGCGCGACCAACGCGCCCAAGCTGCGTCTAAGCGACCGGACAACAAGGAGGCAATTGCAAACGCAAACGCCACCGAGAAACCAACGTAACCCATGTATAGCATGGGTGGATGAAACACCAATCCCGGATCCTGCAACAGCGGATTTAAAGATCGACCATCCTGCGCAGCGGGCAAGAGTCTTTCAAAAGGATTCGACGTAGTAAGGACAAATAAGATCAATCCTGTAGTCACCAGGCCCAACACCCCAATCACACGCGCCACCATGAATTCATCAAGCGCCTTAGAGAGCTGTGCAACCAAAAATGTCCAGGTGGATAGCAAGAAGATCCATAGCAATAAGGATCCTTCATGACCACCCCATACAGCACCCAAGCGGTAAATCACCGGCATTTGAGAGTTTGAATGCTCTGCAACGTAGAGAACAGAAAAATCATTGGCATAAAAGCTCCATGCCAAGATAAAGAATGCGATTGCAAGCAGTAGAAAAACAGTTTGGGCTGCTGGTCTAGCCAATAGGATCCACTCGCGACGACCTTGATGCGCACCAAGCAATGGAAGAATGCCTTGAATGATGGCAACGCATAAAGCCAGAATTAATGCGTAATGCCCAAACTCAGGAATCATTATTTACTTCCATTTTTTTGAGCCTGCTCTAAAGCATGCTTAGCCTCTGGGGGCATATAGTTTTCATCATGCTTGGCTAATACTTCACTTGCAATAAATTGCCCGCTTGGATCGAGACGGCCTTGAATCACAGCACCCTTACCCTCTTTAAATAAATCCGGAAGAATGCCAGTGTAGGCAACCGGAATATCTTTTACCAAATCGGTAATCACAAAGTGCACCGTCAAACCATCGCGCTTGATAGACCCATCTTTGACCATGCCCCCAATTCGAAAGACTTGGCCTGCAGGCGACTTACCTGCAGCTACCTCGCTAGGGGTGACATATAGCGCAATGTTGCTGTTCAGTGCATTCAAAATCAATACCGCCGCCAAACCAATGGCAATGAGTGCGCCAACAATAATGGCTGCTCGTTTATGTCTTGGCTTCACTTTCCACCCTTTTGATCAAACTGTTCCGCCATCGCTTCACGTTGGAGTCTGCGGATAATTGCTTTATGACGTGCTCGAACAGCCAAAGGCTCAATCAGAAACACTAAAGCGCATACGCCAAAACTGCACCATACATATAGCGCATAACCGCCCATCGCAAAGAACTCAGCCGGACTATTCCACATTAACACTTAACCTCATTTAATTGCTTAACCCAATCAGTATGTGCTTCGCGCTCCAAGATGATGGCGCGCACACGCATTAACCCTACAGCGATTGAGTACATCCATAAGCATAAAGCCATCAATAGCATTCCCCAGAGCATGGTCTGAGCCATAGCCGGGGCCTTGGTTAAAGAAACGGAAGCTCCTTGATGCAAGGTATTCCACCATTTCACTGAAAAATAAATAATAGGGACATTCACAACGCCAACTAAGGCCAAGATTGCCCCTGCTTTATCGGCCCGACGAGCATTATCGATTGACGCTTGCAGGGCAATGAAGCCCAAATACAAAAAGAGCAAAATTAATTCTGAAGTTAAGCGAGCATCCCAAACCCACCAAGCACCCCACATTGGCTTACCCCAAAAGGCGCCGGTCCAAAGAGATAGAAAAGCCATCCACGCACCGATCGGTGCAAGCGCCTGCGCCATCATTGCTGATAAGCGTGCATTAAATACCAAACCTAAACCTGCCCAAGCGGCCATCACTAAGTAGATGAACATAGACATCCAAGATGCAGGCACATGAATAAAAATAATTCGGTAACCCTGACCTTGCACTGCATCTACTGGGGCCACAAAAAAGCTGATCCATAGGCCGGCCAATCCAAAAAGAATGGAGAGCGCCCAGAACCAAGGAATCATTTTTCCAGCCAAGGGATAAAAAGTACTCGGGCTCGAGAATTTGAACCAGTTCGTCATACGATTAGAAGCTAAGTTATTTACATTACTCATTCAATGGCAATCTTTACAGCAGTAGCACTAACCCAAGGCACAAATGCTAATGCCAAAATGAATAAAGCGCCCAGTAGAGAAAAATGTCCTGTGATATCCAGTCCTACACTGCTGGCATATACAGCACCAGCACCAAAAATTAATACCGGAATATAGAGCGGCAAAATCAAGAGACTCATTAATACACTCCCGCCCCGCACCCCTAAGGTTAAGGCTGCTCCAATCGAGCCTAACAATGATAGAACGGGTGTTCCTAGTAGCAACGCTACCATTAATACCCTGAGTGACTCAGCATCTAAATCAAATTGGATACCAATTACAGGTGCCAATAAGACCAAAGGAAGCCCAGAGACCAGCCAATGGGCAACGATCTTGCCAAACACTAGTGATGTGAAGGAGTTGGGAGATAAAACTAATTGCTCTAGAGTGCCGTCAGCATAATCCGCCGCAAACATCCGCTGCAGACCAAGCAATGTCGATAGCAAGGCTGCCACCCAAATTACGCCGGGAGCAATTTTTCTGAGTAAGGCGGTATCGGCGCCGATTCCCAAGGGAAATAAGCTAGTCACGATCACAAAGAAAAATAATGCTGTCAAGACTTCACTCTTACGACGCATCACGAGCAAGAGATCACGCTGGACAATAGTAATAAAGGCATTCATAAGTCGAACACCCTCAAATTCGAAATCGCTAGCGGCTGATGGCTCGTCAAGACCACCAAACCATTGCCCTCAAGATGCTGACCTATTAAGCTTTGCAGCTCTAGCACTGCTTGAGTATCTAGCGCATTAAAGGGCTCATCTAAGATCCAGACTTGCGCACGTCGCGTCATCATGCGCGCCATCAATACGCGTTTTTTCTGCCCAGCAGATAAACAGTTAACAGGAAGATCTTCGCGCCCCTTTAGGCCGAAGCGCCACAGAGTTGAAAAAGCTTCGACATCAGTAAGATCAATGCCATCGATAGCCGCATACATGCGCAGATTTTCAAGGGCAGTCAAATCCTCTTTGAGAGCATCGCGATGACCTAAAAATAACAGTTTGCTGTGATATTCCGATGACTCTTTTTTAATGGGAACACCATTCCATAGAACTTCACCAGACTCAGGGGGGGCTAGGCCAGTCAAAAGACGTAAAAGGCTTGTTTTTCCAACGCCGTTCTCACCACGAATATGAAGACATTCGCCTGCAGATACCTGTAAATCCAGTCTGGAAAATAATTCTCGGTCACCCCGCACGCAAGTAATTGCACGAGCCTCAAGAATGGGCGCAGTGGAATGAGAGATGGAGGAGTTAATGGCTGTCATCAGAAGAAATGGCTTGAATCAAACCACCCCAGGCATTGTCCAAGAGCCCTAAAGGACTGTCAAACCACCCAAAACAGTATTTAAAGAATAAATTTCTTTTAATTCAATCGCTTAGCTGATTATAAGCCGAGTCAACAGTAAAGGCACTGCACTGCCTAAAGCCTTATTCAGGCTTGATACCCGCACTTTTAATGATCTTGCCCCAGCGAACCGACTCTTTTTTCTGGAAAGCACCAAAAGCCTCAGGCGTCATGGCGTAATACTTAGCACCCTCAGACTCGAGTTTTTTTTGAACCGCAGCTTGCATCATGATTTTATTTACTTCAGCATGCAACTTCTTCACGATAGCTGGAGGTGTCCCAGTGGGCGCAAATAAGCCAATCCAGTTTTTAACATCAAATCCAGGGAGCGTCTCGCTGATGCTGGGTAAATCTGGCATGGATGGGTCTCTTGTTGCACCCGTTACTGCCAGGCCACGCAATTTATCACTCTTCACGTAAGGGAGGATCGTCGGCATGGTGGCAAACATAACCTGCGTTTGCCCGCCAATCAAGTCTGTGATTGCCAAAGCATTTCCTTTGTAAGGGATATGGGTCATGTCTATTTTTGCGGTCAAGTTAAAGAGCTCGCCCGCCAAATTACTAGCCGTACCAATGCCGCCCGACCCATAAGATACCTTTCCTGGATGCGACTTTACATAGGCAATAAGCTCGCTCACACTTTTAACAGGCAGACTAGGATTAACAGCCAGCAAGCCCTCGGCGTCCAGCACGAAAGCTACCGGCACAAAATCCTTGAGAGGGTCGTAAGGCATATTTTTAACAAGGTAAGGGTTTACTGCATGCGTGCCAATACTTCCCATGATTAATGTATATCCGTCCGCCGGTGACTTGGCCACAAAATCTGCACCAATATTGCCTCCCCCACCGGTCTTGTTTTCAACGATGACAGGCTGACTATAGGCCTCACTTAAGCCTTGAGCAATGATCCGTGAAAAACCATCGGCAATCCCACCAGTAGCAAATGGAGAAATGATTTTGATTTGACGGTTGGGGTAACTGTCAGCCTGAGCGAACGCTCCCTGAAAACTCAAAAGGCTTAACCCCAAAATAAAAGCAGATGCGATTTTTTTCATATTCAATTTCTTAAGAATGTGTAAATACTGGTGCAGCGGATAATCCTTCCACCCCATACTTCTGAATTAATGCCGTTACTAAACCCGTACTAATCAATTCTTGAACGCACGCACTCAAAAATTGGATTGATGCCAGATTAGAATTTTTAGTGGCGATAGCTTGTTGAATACCAGTGAACTGACCATCCAGGATTCGTGACCCAGGGATATTCTTAGCGGCAGTCACTAGTCCAGTTTTCAAGCCAGCTAAGGCATCTAATTTTTCTCGAACAAATAACTCATTGCTAGCTAGTATGCTATCAGCATGAACCAAGGCGGCATGTTTGAGGTTGCGCTGTAACCAAAGATCATAGGCGCTCTTGAAAAAAGAAGCGATACGAATTCCTGGTTGATCGACCTGCCCAATACCCAAGATGGATGAGTCTGCCGGAACTAGGTAAGTCGCCTCAAGCTCCACATAGGCGGGCGTAAATGTCACGCGCTGAGCACGAGCGGGATCGGAACCCACTAATGCGATTCCACATTGGCCAGAGGCTGCTGAATCCACAACCTCTTCCTGAGTTTTGTAGCCCTTGAGGTTGAGCCCTACACCTAGACGCTCAGCAATCGCACGACAGATATCGGGAGCTATCCCAGTGGGTTCGCCCGAAGGTGATTGGCCGGTCACTAACAGAAAATTACCCAGATAAACAGAGGCAGATAAAGTCCCATTAGGCGCAAGCTGCGCCCTCACTTCAGGTGAAACATCAATCACAAAAGATTCTCTCTAAGGACTATGAATAATTAAAGCTGAACAGTTTGACCTTCAGTCATCGGAATAATTTTGATTGAACTACCCTTCATAGCCTCCTGAAACTCTGCCAAGGTACCTTTTGTGAGCGGGTTAGAGTTGTAATGCATTGGGATTACCATCTTTGGCTTTACCCATGTACGCAGAGCATAGGCAGCATCGTCAGGAGCCATCGTAAAATTTCCACCAATCGGAATTAATACCAGATCCGGCTTGTAGTGTTCAGCAATAAATTTCATATCACTAAAGAGCCCTGTATCACCCATATGCCAGATTTTGAAACCATTCTCTAGTTCAATGATGTAGCCCATTGGCTCGCCAGCAGGATGAGACTCCATCTTGTCAGTAGCTGGATTTTTCCAAACCAATAAGGAAGAATGCTCTGCCTGTACAGCAGTCACCTTAATACCAAGCAGAGGGGTGACTCGACCCGTCTTATTAAATCGATGACCAAGGTCGGCAGGCAATATTCCTAAAGTCACGAGTGGCGTCACCATATCTGCCGGGCCATACAATTTTGTATTGTTCATTTTGGCAAGCGCTGGGGCATCACCCAGATGATCCACGTGGGCATGCGTTACCAACAATAAATCGATGGGTCCAATAGCAGCCAAATCATTTTTATAAATCGGCGGCGTTTTGGGTCCACCAGTAATCCAAGGATCAATCAGAATCATCTTGCCATTAGGGCTCTTGATCCGAAATCCAGCTTGGCCTAACCATAAGAGTTCGGCACCACCTTGAGCGTTAGCCTTACTGGTCGTTTGAGTTTGCGCAGAAGCCACAGGACTTAGCAGCATTACAGAAATCATCCCAGCCACCAAAGAGCCTGAAAAAATATGAGCACGCATGTTTGTCTCCAAGTTTTTTACTATTAATCTTGTCAAACTATAGCGGAGAAAAGGTAAGCTCGCTTATATGGCGCTGCATCAATTTATAGATATTTCATCATTTAGGAGGATTGCCAATGACGTGCCGGCGCCAATAAAAAACCCCGCCAAAGCGAGGTTCTCATCAAACAGTTTTATTGATTAAGGCGTAATCACAATTGCACCAGAAACTTTTCTTCCCTCTGCCGCTTTATGTGCTTCAGCAGCTTGCTCGAGACTAAATTTAGCACCGATCTGCACTTTAACTCTACCCTGCGCAATAGCATCAAATACTGCACGAGCATTTTCTTGGAGTAGCTCAGGGGTAGCATTATGCGGAAACACTGAAGGTCTAGTTAAGAAGAGGCAGCCCTTCTTATTCAAAATCTCTGGCTGAATTTCTGGGGCGGGTCCTGAGGCTGCACCAAATAATGCAACCGTACCAAATGGAGCGGCACATTCAAGCGATCCTAAGAATGTCGTTTTAGCCACTGAGTCATAAACCACATTTGCCTTACGACCGCCAGTTGCCTTAAGCACTTCCTCAACCCAATTCGGCTTAGAGTAGTCCACTACGGCATCACATCCAGCCTCCTTAGCTACGGCAAACTTGGCTTCAGAGCCAACAGTGCCAACAACAAAGGCGCCCAAAGACTTTGCCCAACCGGCCAAGATTTGGCCAACTCCACCAGCAGCAGCATGAACCAAAACAACATCGCCAGATTTCACTTTATAGGTCTTTTGAACCAAGTATTGGGCTGTCATTGCCTTAAAGAATACTGCGGCAGCGACTTCATCAGAAACGGCATCTGGAACAGCTACCAACTTATCAACAGCAACATTGCGAGCGCTGGCATAAGCCCCAATACCGGCGTTCATATACATCACACGATCGCCCAACTTAAATCGAGTGACGCCTTCGCCTAGAGCCTCAACTACACCAACAGCTTCATGACCAAGGCCTGTAGGCAATTCCAAAGGATAGACACCTGACCTTTGATATACGTCGATGAAGTTAAATCCGATAGCTGTTTGACGAAGTTGTACTTCGCCTTTGGCTGGAGCGGGCAACTCTTTATTAATTAACTTAATCACATCGGCATTGCCGAGCTCTGAAAGACTAACAATTCGCGCAGTTGTCACAAGTCACCTTATTATTTTTATATAAAAAATTATCTTACCGCAAGCGAGGCGGAGGTATTCTCTTCGTCCTCAATTACGGCCCAAGTACTATCTCCTAGCTTTTTTACCGCCATAGAATAGGTCCAGGAGCCAGGGATACCGCAACTCCATTGATCGGGGCCATTCTGTATCAACACATTCGCACCAATGCGGCTATCGAAATACAGATGGTATGTTTTGCCGTGGAGAGGATTAAAACTAAATTTAGCGCTATGCACCATTTCAGTAGCATCCAAACGGGCTTGGAGCGCACGCGCCTGCTTCATTAATACTTCCGCCTGCTCCATGATGCGATCATATTCCAACTTCGCGTTTTGGCGAGCGACATTGACTGCCTTGTCCTTCTCTTCTAAGACCTTGATAGGAGCAAATACGGGGGCTCCTACCTCCATGGGGTACTCAATACCGGCATGCCTTGCTGGATCGGTGTCTTCTATTCTCATTGCGATTTTGAACCTGCTAATTTATCTAGCGAAAGTGTGACACAAATTTACAGAATGCGTCACCAGCACCTCAGAGTGAGGTCAAGCCATTACAGAGAATGCAGATCCCTTAGCAGCCCTTTGGCGTGAACCTGAATAGACTGCTGATCTACCTCGCTAATTCGGGATAAGTTGGCGGTCATCAATCGAGTGCGTGGATTGGATTCAAATTGAGTGCGGTGCTTGATCAAAAAGTTCCAATATAGATTGGTGACGGGGCAAGCACCCTCCCCGAACCGGATATCCGGCTTATATTGGCATGTGTCGCAATAGTTACTCATTCTCTTAATGTAGGCACCACTGGCGATGTAGGGCTTACTAGTAAAACGTCCGCCACTCGCAAATAAGGCCATACCTGCCGTGTTGGGTAGCTCTACCCATTCAATCGCATCGATATAAATAGCTAAGTACCAGTCGCAGACCTCTTTTGGCAAGACCTCAGCTAGTAGAGCAAAGTTGCCCGTCACCATTAAGCGCTGAATATGATGGGCATAGCCATACTGTAGGGTTTGTCCAATCGCCTCCCGCATACAACTCATCTTGGTTTTTCCGGTCCAGTACCAAGCAGGTAATACATTCTGATGGCCGTAAAAATTATCAAGCGCCATTTGTGGCATATCGAGGTAATACATTCCGCGGACAAATTCTCGCCAACCTAAAATTTGACGAATAAATCCCTCTACCGTTGCAAGCTCTAGGTCATATTTTTTCCAAGCAACCAATACAGCATCAATCACCTCTCTTGGATTAAGTAATTTGAGGTTTAGGGAGCTAGAAAGCAAGGAGTGCCATCCGAAAGGAGTATCAGTCCACATCGCATCTTCATGGATGCCAAAAGTTGCTAAGCGGTGCTCAACAAACCCCTCGAGCACTTCAAGTGCCTGAGCGCGAGTGACTGGCCACCGAAAGTGCAATAGCGACCCTGGATGGTCCGAATACCTTTCCTCAACCTCAGCCAATACTGCTTTACTAATCTCATCTGGCTCAAATAATGCTGGAGCCGGAATTAACCCGGGACCTTTCTTCGGAAAAGGCTTGCGATTATCTCGATCGAAATTCCATTGACCACCCTCTGGATTGCCATCTTGATCCACTAAGATGCCATGGGTCTTGCGCATGAGCCTATAAAAGTACTCTAGTCGCAACTCTTTTTTATTGGCAACCCAAGCCTTAAACTTGAGATGTGAGCAGTAGAAATGGGCATCCTCATGCATCACTAAAACAAGATTTAATTCGGAAGCCAGCCCTTCAATTGCCCCTTTGAGTCGCCATTCTCCAGGCTCGATGCAAATAAGATGGGTAAATTTTCCATCAATTATTTTGCTTCTGAGTTCTTCCGTAATCGTTTTAGGTGAATGCTGGACATACACCAGTGGCAGGCCAAGCTGTTTGAGGCCCTCAGCAAAGTGGCGCATTGCCGACAAAAATAAAGCAATCTTGGCTTTATGTGACCAAACATGCTGAGCCTCATTCGCCGACTCAATCATGATTATTTGATCGATCTTCGAGTCGATATTCTTTAGCGCTGGGCTATCAATATCTAGCTGATCACCCAGTATAAGTACGAGCCTTTTCAAGATTTACTTTCTATATACAGACGACATTAGCGCTTGTAAAAACTCAGCGTTACCTCGCCAAGATCAATCCCAAATTTACTCATCTTTGCCTTATTGATCATGACCTTAGGTGTCACTAAGTACATCCAATCGTCAAACTGCACATGGTAAATGGATTGATCCACTGGTAATGCCAGCGTATAAGCCCAATTTAAGGCATTACCAGAAGACGACCCAACTGCCTCTCCAATCACATCATCGGCAGTACCAATGAACTTGCCAGGGGAAACCTCCACCAAAGTCCAAATCCGCTTTTGTTTTGTACCATCGGAGTACTCAAAGCTTTCATCCAGGACGCCGGTTTTCTTACCATCTACTACCGACCACTTAGCGACCATCAGCACAGTAAATCTTTTCTGAACATTGCCACTGCGATCAGTGAAGATGCCATATGCATCAATCGTGCCATTGAAATACTCGCTGAGATCTAAGGCAGGCTTTTCTTGTGCATATTGCGTCACTGTTGGCGAGGAGCAAGCAAGCAGACTCAAGACCAGAAAAACACCAGCTAGATACTTGGATGCAAAGATGATCATACGCATTTAACAGACTCCAGAAATGAGGGGTGGTGGGCAGCCGTTACCAAGTAACTCCGCTCTTAGCTTGGGTACGCTGGTTTTAGGATCGAGCCAAATTCCAAAAAATGCTTTTGAAAAATCAGCCCCTGAAATTTGGGCAATTTTTTTTCCCTCATAAAATAAGGTAGTGCCAGCTTTAGGAGAGTAGACACCTGTAAGAGTTTGCCCCGACTCAATATTGGGTAAAACTGATGCCAATTCTTTTCCCCAGATGGCTGCCTGCGTCTCTGATACACCAATCTTCTTCATCTCATCCGCTGTTCTGTTAGCAATTGCGCTTCCAGAAAAGGATCTTTGGTATTGAATATCCAAAGCAAACTCTGGTGAACTCGAATTACCAGCACGATATAGCGTTGCATCGTAAACATGAAAGCCCCAAAAATTGAGCCTGCCAGCCCCTTGCAGCTGGGATGGATTAACAGCAAACTCGATATGAGAGATATCCCTAGCGCTACATAAGCCACTGACAAGCGAGAGTGTGACAAACAGAGTAGCGCTACTTTTGAATACGTTTTTCCTCATCATTTACCCCTTCTGCTTAGATGCCGCTTTTACTAAGCGCAATGCCGTAGGACCTAATACGCCCGAAATAGTGTGGCGGTTCTTGGCAAAAAATCGATACCCCCATGTCAGCATAGGACGTAAGCTTGGTCGAGAAAAAAACCAAGCTAACTTGGGCAGGTCCGCCCTTTCATATGCTGCAGAGAAAACCTCTACACCGCTAATAAGCTTGCCATCATCGTATTGAGCATACATAGAATCCAACGCTTGCTGACAAGACACGCCTACTGTAGCTGCAGAATATTGCAACGAATTAACATCTATAAATCTTAATAAACCAGCCTGATTGCGCCCCGACAAAAATAAGATTTCAGCCTGGCATAAAGGGCACAGACCGTCGTAGTACATAGTCAGCTTTTTCATCGTCATGACTTATGTTTATATTGCGTAGTGCAATAGGCACGGGTTACCAGCTTACTTCTAAGTGCTACATGTTTTGTCGATCTCCCGGTGACTCTTTTGCGCCATAAGTTGAAGGAAGAGCGCTTGAGTTCCGAACGCATAACGGCAATCACTTGCGGCTCAGATAGACCAAAGTTTTGCTCAATAGCATCAAATGGAGTGCGGTCCTCCCAAGCCATTTCAATGAGCCTGGATAGATCAGCCTCGGATAGGGATTTAGAAGTCTGAATCGTCATCAAGCAAGTTTAAGACTTATTCAATAAACTAGCTGAGCCCGCTTTAAAAAAGCCCTCACGATTACTCCCACCATGCCTTTAGTTCCGCAACCCTTTCGCGCGCTAGTCATTGGATCCTCTGGAACCATTGGATCAGCGTTTATGGAACTACTGAAGGGCAACCCCTCTTGTAGTGCTGTATACGGCATCCATCGAAACTCACACTCTCCGATTAACTACCAGGACCTCAGCACGATTGAAGCTGCTGCTATTGCCTTAGCCAATACAGGCCCTTTTCAACTCATCATCAACACGATTGGGATACTGCACTCCGAGCATTGGATGCCTGAGAAAAAGTTAGATGACCTCAATGCCGAGCAACTGCAGATGCTGATGCAAGTCAATGCGATCGGTCCCGGCCTTACTATCAAATACTTTTCTAAATTACTAGACCCAGCAGGTGCCGTCATGGCAACCCTATCTGCCAAGGTAGGCAGCATCGAAGACAATCGATTAGGTGGCTGGTATAGCTACCGCGCCTCTAAAGCAGCCTTAAATATGCTAATCAAGACTGCCGCAATTGAATTTGGCAGAACTAGGCCCAATAACGCTTTAGTGGCCCTGCATCCTGGAACAGTCAATTCCAGGCTATCGAAGCCATTTAAGGGAGAGCAAATCGGTAGACCTCCTGCAGATGCCGTAAGCGATATGCTCAAAGTCTTACTTTCATTAAATAAAGAAGATTCAGGAACTTTTATCAGCTACTCAGGAGAGCGCTTACCTTGGTAGGCGACACATCTTTATGAAATTCCGCTTACCCTTTTTTCTCATCATATTCACTCTACTTTGTGCTCAAGCTAAGTTGGTCATAGCGCAAAGTGAATTCGCTAGCAAGCTACAAGATGGGCAGCATATTCTTTTGATGAGGCATGCTGATGCTCCTGGATATGGAGATCCTCAGAACTATCAAATGAACCAATGCTCCACTCAAAGAAACCTTGGAGACTTTGGACGAAAGCAAGCCAAGAGCACTGGTGACTGGCTATCTAAGCAAGGAATTGATCAGGCAAAAATTTACAGTAGCGCTTGGTGTCGGTGCATCGATACAGCCACCCTACTAAACAAGGGAGCAGTAAAAAAGGAGGCGTCATTAGGTTCATTCTTTGACGATATGAGCCAGGCAAAAAGACAAACCGATGAATTAATAAAACTCATCGCAGCTGAGCGCAAGCAACATCCGAATATGCCAATCATTATGGTGACTCACCACGTCAATATTCAATCTTATGTTGGCATGGTTGTTAACTCCGGTGACATGGTTTTGGTCAAAGTAGACTCTGCTGGAAAGCCCCTTTCCTTCAAGCTCTATCCAAGCCCATAAAGCTCTTCAATTTTTCTTTTATACATCCCCCATTAATATAAAGAGTACTTATGCAAGCAGAATCTTCCTTTAATGTTTTAGGTCAGCCATTGGTTCCCTGCTCCTTTGATCCTTTAACGGGGTTCTTTAGAGATGGTTGCTGCAAGACGAATGAGGAGGATGCGGGAAGCCATCTCGTCTGCGCCGTGCTCACCAATGATTTTTTGCAATTTAGCTTGAGGCGCGGAAATGACCTCATTACCCCAAGAGCAGAGTATCAATTTCCGGGCTTGGTTGCGGGAGATCAATGGTGCCTATGCCTGAATCGCTGGATAGAGGCCCTAGAAGCAAACTGTGCGCCAATGATTAAGCTCGAGAGCACCAATGCAAAAGCTTTGGAAAAAATCTCCCTAGAAACACTGCTACAGTACGCCGCCATAGCAGAAATTTAAGCTATCCATTGTGCTCAAGCCACAAGCGACGATAAATTGCTTGGGGGTCATGATCTTGGGCCTGCTTGATCACATTAAATGGTCTTCCGCCTCTGGGATCCGTTCCTCGACCCGCTATATAAAGCCAATTACCTTGATTACTATAAACGTCGTAGTCGATAAGCTGCGCCTCAAACCAAGCTGCACCAGCACGCCAATCTCCCTGCAGATCATAAATCCAGTAGCTTGCTACGATCTGGCGCATGCGATTTGATAAATAGCCACTCGCCCTTAACTCACGCATACCCGCATCAATCAATGACTCGCCCGTATCTCCAGAGCACCATTGTTCAAACTTCACTGTATCGAACGGAGTTACATTTTCAGCTAGCTTGCTAAGCCCACGTGCCTGGTATAGGCGCTTTCCAAACTTAAAGTGAAGGAACCGAAAGTAATCACGCCATAACAACTCAAACCAGAGCCAGTAAGTCCCATCATTGGCACCGTAGCGATTTTCATATGCAGCTATCTCTCCAGCAAGGACTCTTGCAGAAATACAACCTAAGGCGAGCCATGGGGAAAACTTACTAGAATAATCTTGACCGATCAGTTGATTTCGCGTTTTCTTATAGCTATCTGGCAGACGACGCTCAAGATATTGTTTTAGGTGAGCCTGGGCATGACTCTCTCCACCCAAATAGTCGACTTGAATCTGCTCATGATCAAGCACTGCTTCAGCCACCAGCTCACCAAGGTCATCCATCGGTGGCAATGAAGGAAAGATTTCAGGAGTGTTTACAGGGTTTGTAAACTTGAGTCCCGCAGCCTCTACTGCCCGACGAAATTCTGTAAAGATGTCAGGCATTTCCTGAACCTCAAAAGGAAAATATTGAGGGTCTAACATGCTCGATTGCCAGAACGTCTGCACATCAAGGCCCATCTTTCGTAGCAAGGCGACCTGCTTCAATTCCTCCGGTGCCTCGATTTGCTCGCAATAGATCGCTTTAGCACCTAAGGACTTTGCTAATCTCGGAAGCACTTCATTGGGGTGGCCAGTGAATTCAAATAAGCTTGAACCTAATTCTTGCAATTGACCCTTGAGATCCGCTAATGAATCCCTCAGAAATTGTTTTCGATGCCCACCCGCCCTCTCAACACCATAGGCATTTAATTGGCCATCTGATTGATGGAGATAAACAGGTAATAGCTGGTCTGCATTCAAACAGGCCTGCACTAAAGCCGGATTATCTCTAAGGCGTAAATCATTTCGAAACCAGTAGATCAAAACGCTCACTTACAGAACCCCGGCCTGATGGGATGATGGCTTCTTGAGGCGGCAAGCATCCGAGCAATACTTAATGGATTCCCAATTCTTTTCCCAAGATTTCCGCCAAGTCATTTCCCTGCCGCAAGCAACACATAGCTTGCTGGGCAAAAACGATTTATTGCCTTTAAATCCAGACTTTTCAGATCGCGCCATACCTACCAATTAAAAAACGAATAGACTCATCACCATACAAAACCTTCGAGATACACTTTGAAAGCTTTTTACACTGACCACTATGTTTTACCACTTCCTGCCGGACACCGCTTCCCGATGGAGAAGTATGGAAAATTGAGAGACTTAGTTTCTCAATTAGCAGGCGTTTATCTAAAAGACGCGCCTGCTGTTACTGATACTCAAATACTCTATGCACATGATGCGAGCTATCTCATCCAAGTTTTGCAAGGGAGTCTAAGTCCTCAAGAGCAACAAGAGATTGGCTTTCCCTGGAGCACACAAATGGTTGAGCGCTCTCGCAGGTCAGCAGGCGCAACACTAGCGGCCGCTAAGATCGCCCTTCAAGAAGGGGTGGCCGTAAATTTAGCTGGAGGCACCCACCATGCCTATCGCAATAAAGGAAGTGGATTCTGCGTGTTTAATGATTCAGCAATCGCGGCACGCGCACTTCAGAAAGAAATACACCCAAAGCTGAAAGTTGCTATCGTTGATCTTGATGTGCATCAGGGTAATGGCACGGCATCCATCCTAAAAAATGATCCTTCTATTTTTACCTTATCAATTCATGGGGAAAATAATTTCCCTTTTACAAAAGAAGTTAGCGATCTTGATATTGGCTTGCCAGATGGTACTGGCGATGAATCTTATTTAGAGGCACTCCACCAAGGCTTAGAAAAATTGGGGGAACGGTTCAAGCCTGACTTCATTATTTACTTAGCTGGCGCCGATCCTCACGAAGGAGATCGCCTGGGAAAATTGAGTATCACTAAAGATGGTATGCGCCAGCGGGACGTATGCGTGTTCCAATTTGGCTTAGATCATCAGATTCCCATAGCATTTAGCATGGCGGGCGGATATGGCAAAGAAATTCAGTCGACAGTGGACATTCATTTCCAAACTATTCAAACTGCGCTGCAATACCAGAAAAGGTATGCATGAATTACTTTTTTTGCCAGACAATCTGCATAAGGTTTTTTGCGTCATTCAACTGTTAATTCTCTAATTACAGCATTCCACCGTAGTTTGACTGCAAGTCATGGCCCAAGAAATCATCTGCATTGGTCATATACTCACCATTAGATAAAATATGAGCCTTATGTGTCGCTTTCGGCTTGCCCCTCTCTTCTTTGCCTTATTCATACCATTAATGGCGTGGGCAATTGATTTGCAGCCAAACGATATCGTTGCGCCGCCACCAGATAAGAATCTCATCACGATTAGCTATTTCAATACAGAGAACTCGACTCTGTATAAGAATGGCTCCGTTGGCACCGTCCCTCCAGCTCGACTTTATACAAACCCTGTCATTGATACTCAAAGCGCAATTCTGCGCGGTGCCAGAACTTACACGCTAGGAGAGCTGCCGGCCGTCTCCTATATTCAACTACCCTATGGAACAGTAAGGCCAGCAGGGTCTCTTGGAGGCTTATCAAGCGATACTGGAATCGGTGACCTCACTATTGCAACGGCGATATGGCCCTATGCCGATAAAGTCAACAGAACTTACGTTGGTATCGCAGGTTATTTGATTAGCCCCACCGGCAGTTATTCCAGCCAGAGAGCATTCAATCTTAGTGAGAATCGCTTTAGAACAGATTTGCAGATTGGGTTTCAGACGTCTATTGCTAATAGCATTGATGGCATGGTCGCAGTAGATACCATGTGGTTTGGCGGCAATAGTCAGTGTGCGGCTGCATGTGGTACCGCTACTAATGCGTCACTACTGCAAAAACCTCTGACTACCACCCAGCTTGGGCCTATTTGGCGAATCAACCAAACCTTTACCGTAGGTGCGTCCTATTTTTATGTGGCTGGCGGCGCAACAACCATCAACAGTAGGTATCTAAATAACGTAGTTAATACCCAGAGATTTTTATTGAGCAGCCAAGCACATACGCCGATTGGCAGAATTTCATTGCAGTATGGCCGGGATATGGAAATTAAGAACGGATTCATACAAACCCGCGTATTAGCGCTACGACTGATGAAAGACTTTTAAGCGGCTAGTTTACTTATTTATACTGCTGAGTCTGAGTAGTCTTATACACGGTCCAGTATTTCTGCATCTCAATGAACAGAAATGAAGCTGACCAAGTAATCAGAATAAAACCAGTGAGCGCCTCTACTCCAGTCAGATATCTCAAATAACCTTGAGCAACAATTTCACCGTAACCCAGCGTTGTAAAGGTTACGAATGATAG
The DNA here is from genome assembly GCF_002206635.1 of Polynucleobacter aenigmaticus. Classification (GTDB taxonomy): domain Bacteria; phylum Pseudomonadota; class Gammaproteobacteria; order Burkholderiales; family Burkholderiaceae; genus Polynucleobacter; species Polynucleobacter aenigmaticus. The sequence goes on from NZ_NGUO01000018.1 coordinate 39,876, forward strand.
ATACGCACAGTCCAGCAGGGTTCCGTGGCCCGAAAGATTGCCTACAAGACCCCCCATCACGGGAAACTGCATGGTGAAGAAGTAGCCCAAAGCAAAAAGCCAAATCTCGAGTACGTGGGCAATAAAAATGGCGCCAACACCTATCAGAACCCTAAATCGAGGTGGAATATGTGCCACCCTGGGCAAATTTTTATCCAACTGAAAAAGGGCCTTGTAATGCAACAAGATCGCTATAAGCGCTAATGATCCATTAATGATGAAGGCGGTAATAAGTAGCATGGAAAATTATCCCCCATTTTCAGGGGGATAAATAATTAACCAGTAATTACGGTATCGCCTTTTAAGGCATCAGCCTTGGCAAAATATTTTTTTGCGTAAGCCAATAACTGCCCATCAGTAGGATGGTCCACAGTCTCAATACCCACCACCTTTTCAGCAGTCAAATGATCATGCTTTGTAGCATGCTTCATCAACTCTAATTTTGCAGAGCCCGGCCCAACAATTAAAATCTCTTTAGATTCTTTAACAGCCTGAATGACTTCATGCAAATAATGTTGATCAGGAGCAGCTTGTGCGCCACTCACAGAGCCACTTTTATGATGAATGTTTTTGTGAGTAGATCTTGTCTTAATGACTTCACTCTCACTCGCGGTGGGATTGAAATAAATGACATGCGCTTCTTGATGATCAATCCAAATAACTGAGTGATTAAATGACATATTTTCTTTCTAATTAAACAATGGGATAGTAAAAACAATAAAACGATTAATCTAAGACTAGGTCATGGCTGAATAAGTGAATGGCACCCTCTATGGCGTGGCCATTCAAAATCTTTTGTTCAGCTATCGAGAGCAATTTTAATTGATGATTTTTAAACAATTGCAGCGCATTTGTCTCAACACCATCAACATCTAAATCCTGCAAGGCTTCATAACTAAAAGTGCACTTTAGAGGTTTACCATCAAGCATAGCTGGATAGGAGACATCGCCATTCTCCAAAATAGACGCGGGACCAATAAATTCAAGCTTCATAAGGGAACTCTCTCTTTTAAGAATAATCAAACAGCTTTGATATTTTGACTCTTATTGGACAGCAGCGCTTGATGCATGTCAAACTCTTTGCCCATGTTTGCTATTGAGCGTCTGTTTTTCGCTGCATCAAAAAGTTTTGAGCAGTTCTAGCCAGATGAATATCGTGAACTTGTCCTAGGGATGAGGCGCATCTCAAGAGGTCTTCTGCAGGTGAACTGAGAGCTGCGCCCTGGCTCACAAACAAAATTTGATTCATTCGGTCATCTTCCATTACCAATACAGAGGGATACTCAAAGATGCGATCGACTCTTTCTTGGTAGACTTGATTTAGCCCTGCCGCCCCAGAAAAATTAATCACCAATACTCCATTGGGATTCAAGCAGGCCAAACAGCTGGCATAAAAATCCTCGCTACATAGTTGAGCTGCCTGCCCCAACTTGGTATATCCATCGATTAGCAATATGTCATATTTCTCTTCAGTATTTCTGAAATACTCAGCCCCATCCGCCTCTAGAACCTGAAAGCGCGAATCATTCTCTGGAACATGGAACTTATCCTTCAATGCAATCACCCGAGCACTATTTTCCAGAACCACAATAGAAGACTGAGGCAGATAGTGGTGGCAGTACTTAGCTAGTGATCCACCGCCTAGGCCAATCATGGCAATTTTTTTTGGGTTGGGATGAAAGAGGAGGAAGCCCATCATCGTCTCGGTGTAACTCACCACTAGGCGAATGGGGGCCTGCATATCCATCAAGCTCTGAGTGGATTCACTATCAAAATAGAGTGCCTTGAACTTATTGCTTTCCACGATATAGGGCTCGCCCTGCGTACCGTCAAATCTCTCTTTTAACTTAAATAGGCCGTCTTTAATAAGCTGCATACCGGATGGGTTGAATGCTGATTTAGTCTGGGCCATATCCACAGAATTGTAAGGCCTGCATGGCTACCCGCCTTATTCAGCATTCTCAATCCCTATCCCTTGGCTAAGCGATCCACCGTCTTACGTGCAACATCCTTCATCCAAGGCTGCTCATCCCAATGTTGTTGAGCAAAAGCATCGATTTGAGGTTTCAAAGTTAAAGTTAGTCCAATCACATCCAACCCCTCCAAAAACATTCGATGATGTCTTGCTGATAGCGAGAATGTAAATTCATATTTAGGAGTACGTACGATGCAACGCTCAATATCAATCTCCATCGCAACTGGCCCACCAAGATCATCCGCCTCCTGCATGAGAGCTTGAACTTGATCTTCTGGTAGCGTTACTAATAACAAGCCATTGCCCATCGCATTGGAATAGAAAATCTCTGCAAAGCTTGAGGCAATCACTGCTTTAAAGCCATACTGCTGCATACCCCAGACCGCATGTTCGCGACTCGATCCGCAACCATAGTTTGAGCCGGCAATCAAAATATTGGTTAATGTATAAGCTGCTTGGTTAAGGAAAAACTCTGGCTTCGGGTTTCCGGCCTCATCGAAACGTAAGTCGTAAAACAAGCCATCCTTCAGCCCTGATTTATCAATGCCTCGCAAAAATTGCTTTGGCATGACTTGATCAGTATCGAAGTTAGCAATCCGCAGGGCGGCCCCATACCCGTGAATATGTGATTGCTTAGGCATGGTTTGCTCCTTGTAATTTCCGAGCATCAGTAATCATGCCTGTCACAGCTGCTGCTGCCGCCATTGCAGGGCTCATTAAGTGGGTAATCGCCCCTCTACCCTGACGACCTTCAAAATTACGATTCGTTGTGGAGGCACAGCGGGTGCCTGAAGTGAGAACATCGTCATTCATAGCAAGACACATGGAGCATCCTGGCTTACGCCATTCGAAGCCAGCGGCAATCAATTTATCGGCGATGCCCTCTGCCTCTGCCTGCGCCTTCACTGCACCGGATCCAGGAACTACCATCGCTCGAACTCCAGAGGCAACTCGTCTATCACCAATAGTGGCAACAACTTCACGCAGATCCTCAATCCGTCCATTAGTGCAAGAACCAATAAATACATGCTGAATCGGCGTACCCTCCAAGGCTTGACCATCAGTGAGCTTGGTATATTTCAAGGCCTGCTCCAGACTTAAACGATCTGCTGGGTTTTTAAAAGACTCTTTAGTGGGTAGATGTGAGTTAATCGCAATCGCTTGATCTGGGCTTGTTCCCCAGGTCACAAAAGGGGCCATGTCATTAGCATTAAACACATACTCTTGATCAAACAGAACCCCTGAATCAGAGTGCAAGGTAGCCCAATACTTCAGGGCGGAGTCTCTGATATTGCCAGTAATATCCGGAGCTCTCGCCAAAATATAGTCGACGGCAGTGCTATCAGGGGCAATCAAAGCACCGCGTGCGCCTGCCTCCACTGCCATATTGCAGATCGTGAAACGAGCTTCGGTGCTAAGGGCATCTACTGCGGATCCACAAAACTCCACAACATAACCAATCGCACCTTTAGCGCCAATTTGGCTAATGATATTCAGAATCATATCTTTGGATGTCGTGCCCTTCGGCAATAATCCTTTGATTGTGATGCGCATATTTTTTGCCATGCGGTAAACCAAGGTCTGAGTCGCCAAAACATGCTCAACTTCCGAAGTGCCAATCCCAAAACCTAAAACACCTAAGGCACCATAGGTGGTGGTGTGGCTATCGCCGCAAATCACCACCATTCCCGGACGAATCATTCCATGCTCTGGCGATACCACATGCTCAATTCCTTGAAGGACATCATTGGTATCAAATAAGGGAATGTTATGTTTAGTGCAATTCTTTTTGAGGTTCCTTGCCTGCAATAGAGAGGCGGGATCTGCAATTCTTCTGGGCGTTTCATTGTGAGTGGGGATGATGTGGCTCACTACAGAAACGTTCTGACCAGGAACTGGCACTCCACGGCTCTTTCCATCTAAACCAGAGAAGGCTTGCGGACTGGTGTATTCATTCATCAAATGCAGGTCGCAGAACAGCAGCACATTTTCCTCATCTAATACGGCTACCGTATGCGCATCCACCAATTTTTGATACAAGGTTTTGTTGCTCATTACTTACCCTGACTCAGAAATGGAATCACTTTTTTTAGAAGTACTTCTGGAGCCTCTTCGGAAATATAGTGGCCGCAAGGAACCGGCTCGCCAACCACATCCTTGCAAATCGCTTGCCACTCTTGAAGCGGTTTGAAGCATTGTTGGATAACACCCTCTTCGCCCCAAAGTACCATGGTAGGCATTTCTAATTTCTTACCGGCGGCAATATCTTCACGATCATGAATCAAATCAATTCCTGCTGCCGCTCGGTAGTCCTCGCACATGGCATGAGCCGCTCCAGGCAACGCAATGCAGCGCATATATTCACCTAAAGCCAATGGATCAAATGGCGTTAGTCCTGCACTGCGTCTGCCCATCAAATCTCGGATATAAGCCGCAGGATCTGCCTCTATTAGTCTCTCAGGCATAGGTGATGGCTGAATTAAAAAGAACCAGTGCCAGTAAGCCCTTGCAAAAGCATTGTTAGCCTTCTCATACATCGCCAATGTTGGCGCAATATCGAGCATGATGAGTCGCTTGACGGAGTTCGTATGATCCATAGCCAAACGATGAGCTACTCGCGCGCCACGGTCATGCGCCAAGACATCAAAGCGATCAAATCCGAGTTGTTTCATTACCTCCACTTGATCTTGCGCCATCGCCCGCTTGGAATAATTGCTATGGTCAGGAGTGCCTTGAGGTTTAGAGGAATCACCATAACCTCGCAAATCCGTCATCACTAAAGTGTGGCGCTTCATCAACTCAGGCGCGACCTTATGCCAAATAGCATGAGTTTGAGGATGGCCATGCAAAAGCAATAATGGAGAGCCAGAACCTCCAACATGTCCAGCAATTTGCACTCCATTAACCTCAAATAAGCGAGGCTCAAAATCAGGGAATAATGTATTTATTGACATGAGTGATATTCCTTCAAATATTGTTCTACTGATTTAATCGGCGCTAATGCCACGTTCTTTCATGAGCTTGGCCCACACTGGAATTTCTTTTTCCAGGCGTTGGCGTGCTACTGCAGGTGAAGAAGGGATAGGATCAAAACCTTCCTTAACCATCCGCGCTTTTAAACTAGGATTTGCCAAGGTGGCATTAAGCGTAGAATTTAATTTATCAATCACGACTGTTGGAGTTCCAGCAGGTGCAAACACAATGAACCAAGTCTCAAAACTATAAGCAGGCAAACCTGCCTCAGCCAGAGTCGGAACATTTGGCATCAATGGCGAGCGCTTGCTACCCGTCACACCAATCCCCCTCAGCATGCCACTTTGAACAAACTGCGCAGCCGCTGATGCCACTGGAAAACTCATATCGACCTGACCACCGGCCGTATCGCTCAAAGCCGGACCGCCACCGCGATATGGAATATGTGTAATAAATGTACTAGATGTCGCTTTAAATAATTCAGGGGCAATATGCATCGTGCTGCCATTGCCTGCGGAGCCATAAGTCAACTTACCTGGATTTTTTTTCAGAAGTGCAATGAGCTCTTTCAAATTTTGAGCCGGTACCTTTGGATTAACCACCAATACATGCTGAGAACTTGCTACCATTCCAATCGGCGCTAAATCTTTGAGGGTATCAAAAGGCATCTTTGGGTATAGCGCTGGATTGACTGCCAGAGACAGTGTGTGCAAACCAATGGTGTAACCATCGGGTCTTGACTTAGCTACCGAATCAACCCCAGCATTTCCCCCTGCGCCGGCTTTATTCTCAATAATCATGGCTTGACCTAGCGCCTTACCCCAATCCTCAGAAATCATGCGGGCAGTAATATCGGCGCTTCCCCCTGGTGCATAAGGGACCACCAGCTTAACTGGGCGATCAGGGAATGTTTGTGCCAACGCAGTAGCGCTGAAACATAGACTACTCACTACTACTGCAAAAACGAATTTCAACTTCATGGATGTCTCCTCCAATTTATAAGTATCACCATGCTGCTGGTAATTTGATTGACTAACTTTGTTTTTTTCTGCTAGCTAGATATTGAACACCCTTATACCAGCTCGCTAATTTCGATCAGATTCTGATCTGGGTCTCGTACATATACCGAGTTTATTTTTGAGGTGGCGCCAGTCCGAATGACTGGACCCTCAACAATCGGCCAACCTGCCTCACTTAACCTAGTAATCACTTCCTCTAAAGGTCTATCAGCAATAAAACAAAGATCGAGTGATCCCGGCGTAGGAATATTGGCCTTAGGCTCAAATTCCCCCCCTTTAATGTGTAGGTTGATTTTCTGATTACCAAACTTAAATGCCTTACGCTCGACTGCTGGAGTGCCACCAATAAAGCTTTCGAGCGTCATGCCCAACACGCGAGTATAAAAATCAATACAGGCATTCTCATTGGCCGTAGTTAATACCAGATGGTCTAAATGATCAATCATGCAATATCAATCTGCCTCAATCTTGGCAGTCTTAACTACCGCAGTCCAACGAGTATTCTCACCTTTAATAAATTCACCTAACTGCTTAGGATTCATGTAAGTTGCCTCGGCACCCATTTCAATCGCCCTGTCTTTAAAGGCTGGTGCGGCCATGACTTTAGCAATCTCAGTCGTCAGTTGATTGATGATCGGCGCTGGCGTATTGATTGGCGCAAATACCGCAAACCATGAAGTGGCATCTAGCTTAGGTAAGCCCGCCTCTGTTGCAGTAGGAACATCAGGCAAGCTCGGGATACGTTTTTTGCCTGTGGTTGCCAATGCACGTAATTTACCTGTTTGAATGTGTGGGATAAATGGTGGAGGTGTACCAAAGGTTAGATCCACTTGACCACCTAATAAATCCGCTAATGCAGGTCCAGTTCCTTTATAGGGAACGTGAGTCATTTTGATACCAGCTTGTTGCTCCAGCATAGCTCCAGTCACATGCTGTAATGACCCATTACCAGAAGAGGCGTAATTTAATTTACCAGGATTCGCTTTTGCATAGGCAACGAGCTCAGACATTGTCTTAAATGGCAAGTCCGCCCGAATGACTACAATTTGCGGCGCTGAAATCACATTGGCTACTGGCTGAAAATCTTTTAACTCCCAAGGTAATGGGTTCTTACTAACCAAGGGTGTAATGACGTGATAGCCAGAGTATTGAACTAACAAGGTATATCCATCGGGCTCTGCTTTTTTAACAGCGGCGGCTGCAATAGCACCAGAGGCTCCAGCCTTATTCTCAACAACAATAGTCTGTCCTAATGCTAGGCCTAGAGGCTGAGCCAATACCCTTGCCGTGAAATCGGTTGTTCCACCAGGAGCAGATGAGGCGATAAAGGTAATGGGTTTGCTTGGATATTTGCCAGCATCTTGAGCATACCCAGTAATCGCTACCTGACCGAACAGAAATAAAAGTAATACGTTTAGCTTTGTAAAATATTGGCGCATGAGACTAACCCTCAAATGAAATAAAAGTTGATTAACGTAATTCAGCTACATAGGCTGGGGCTGGATGCAATTGGGATGTACTGCCAGCCTTTGCAACTTGACCTGGTACAGGATGTCCAACGATCAAAGGTAGTTCCCGTGCCAATTCTATTAATTTGGGAATATTCATCCCCGTGTCATACCCCATCGCATCCAGCATATGAATCGTATCCTCGCTTGAAATATTGCCACTAGCTCCTGGTGCATAAGGACAACCACCTAAACCACCAAGCGAGCCATCAAAGCGGATGATGCCGGATTGAACTGCTGCTAGAACGTTAGCAAGCCCCATGCCCCGGGTGTTATGAAAATGGAAAGTGAGTTGTAGTTCTGAAAACTGCTTTTGCAGATCATTAGCCATGCTTGCAACTTGTGCAGGATGGGCCATGCCGGTGGTATCGCAAATTGTTACTCCACGTACACCCAAAGCAGTAAAGCGCCTTATAAAATCCTCAACTACCGATTGAGGTACATCACCCTCCATAGGGCAACCAAAGGCAGTTGATAAAGACACGTTAATAGGCGTTCTACCGTCTACATAGCGAATGACTTCTGCTAAACCAGCAAAACTTTTCTCACGAGTCATGCGTAAATTAGCAAGGTTGTGGGTTTCGGAAGTAGACATCACCAAATTGAATTCATCGGCACGGGATTCAAATGCGCGCTCCGCGCCACGCAAATTAGGCACCAATACGGTGTATTCAACGCCAGGCATGCGTTGAATTCTGCCCATCACCTCTTCAGCATCACGCAACATCGGAATCGCCTTAGGCGATGTAAAAGAAGTGACTTCAATTTTGGCAAATCCACATTGACTTAACTCATCAACCAGCTTGACCTTGTCATCTGTCGGAATAAAGTTTGGCTCAATCTGAAAGCCATCCCTGGTAACAACATCGTTGAAATAGATTCGAGTCATATTATTCAGTCGCTTGATTCATTGAATTCATTATTGAGTAAAAGCAATGCCACGTGCTTTTAAGGATGCCACCTGATCATCCGTTAAGCCAATGCCACGCAGAATGGCATCGGTGTTCTCGCCAATATTAGGCGCTAAGGTCTTGATTGACCCTGGCGTCCGTGAAAGTTTCGGAATCACTCCGGGAACATCTAATGTTGCGCCATCTTGCATCTGAACCGTTTCAATATTGCCGCGGGCTTTGTAATGCGGGTCATTGGCAATGTCGGCAACGGTATAAATCTTTCCAGCAGGTACCGCTACAGAATCCAGTAACTCTAAAGCCTGGTCGGTAGTCATTGTTTTAGCCCACTCACCAATGGCCTGATCTAATTCCGCAACGCGAGCTACCCTGCCATCATTGCTCTCTAGCGCCGGATCACTCGCCAAATCGTTACGTCCAATCATATCCATGAGTCGCTTGAAGATGCTATCGCCATTACCAGCAACCAACACATAACCGCCATCTGCACACAGGTAGGCGTTACTTGGGGCGATGCCTGGTAAGGCGCTCCCGCCAGCTTGCCTAACTTCTCCAAATGCGCTGTACTCGGGGAGCAAGCTCTCCATGCAATTAAATACTGCCTCGTACAAGGCGATATCAATCACTTGGCCTTTGCCACTTTGGTGACGCTCTTGTAGCGCCAACAAAATTCCGATGACGCCATGCAAGGAGGCCAGGGTATCGCCGATGCTCACACCTACTCGAACTGGCACTCTACCCGGCTCTGCGGTTAAGTGCCGCAGACCACCCATGGCTTCTGCCACCACCCCAAAACCCGGCTTATCTCGGTAAGGGCCAGTTTGCCCGTAACCACTAATTCTTAAAATAATCAGTTTGGGATTCAACTCAAGTAAACGCTCTGGATCTAGTCCCCAGCCCTCTAAAGTCCCTGGGCGAAAATTTTCAATCAAAATATCCGCTTCAGAAATTAAGGTTCTAACAATATCTTGAGCTTCAGCTTGTTTAAGGTCCAAAGAAAGTGATCGCTTATTGCGTGACTGCACTTGCCACCAAACTGAAGTGCCATCTTTTAATAGACGCCACTTACGTAAGGCATCACCCACCTTAGGAGGCTCAATCTTGATCACATCAGCACCAAAATCAGCCAAAGTCTTTGCGGCAAATGGCCCGGCGATTAACTGCCCCATTTCAATCACTTTTAGCTTGGCTAAAGGCTCCATAACCTTCCTTAGAATATGAATTTCATTCAAGTTACGCCCTTTTTGCCTGCTTGAGAATTGCTATGAGTCGATCAAGCCTTCTCATTTTGCGAAGGCTTAGCTAGAATACGCTTATGAATCCCCAAATTAACCCTGCCAGAGTCGACTTTGTAACCCTCAAGCTCTTTTGTGCCGTTGCTCAAACTGGAAGCATTACCAAAGGCGCAAGTGAATGTAGCCTCGCCCTTTCGGCCGCCAGCCGAAGGATTTCTGAACTGGAGGAAACCGTTGGCCTCACCCTCTTAGATCGGTCCGCTAGGGGGGTCACCCTGACACATGCAGGACATGTTGTGATGCAGCATGCCCTGCGACTATTTCAAGGATTTGAACAGTTTAGCAATGAGCTCGGGGGCTACTCCAAAGGCATTAAAGGCCACGTGCGCTTGTGGGCAAACATGTCCGCCCTAACAGAATTTTTACCGCCAGCACTAGCGAAATTCTTAAAGGCGCATCCCGAGATTGAAGTCGATGTAGAAGAACAAATCAGCGGGGATATTGTTAGAGCTCTGCTAGATGGGATCGCGGATATCGGCGTATTTGCAGAAGGACCACCAACAACCGGATTAGATACCAAAATTATTGGCAACGATCAACTCGTGATTGCTTGCAGCAAATCACACCCACTGAGCAAAAAGAAAAAGGTTTCATTTGAAGAGTGCCTAAACTATGACTTTGTAGGACTCAATCGTGGCAGCGCATTGCTTGAGCTCACCTCCAGAAAAGCCGAAAAACTTGGTAAGCAAATGAAATTGCGTATTCAGGTACGTAGTTACGATGCGATGTGCAAAATGGTTTCTGTCAATCTGGGTATTGGCGTACTTCCACTCCAGGCCTGCTTAGCGCAAATCAAAGCCATGAACTTGGAAGCCGTACCGCTAAAAGATGATTGGGCAGATCGCAATCTACTCTTAGCAATTAAGGATGGCGCAAACCTATCTCCTTCAGCCGTATTACTGAGCGAGCACTTACTCAAACAATGCGTGTAATTAATCTAGGAGTTAAAAACCACCCGAAGGTGGCTATAACTCTTGCTACTAGGTGAAAATGATTTTTAGTTTTTCTTAAATACTTGCCGACCATTTATCCAAGTTTCATTCACTTCAATATCTCGAATTTTGTAGGCGTCCGTTTTCATAGGATTTTTGTCAACGATGGCAAAGTCAGCATACTTACCCTTCTCAATCGATCCAACCTTATCATCCATCTTCAGTTGATAGGCTGCGTCAATAGTAACTGCCTTTAAAGCATTATTAATTGACACCTTCTGATTTGCATTCAATACCTTTTGAGGTGAAACTTGCCAAAGTCGTGCAGCCCCCTCGGAAGCGTACTTCAATGGATGAATAGGGGAAACGGGAGAGTCGCTATGGTACGCAAAATGCATACCTTTTTTAATTAAGCTTGCACTAGGATCAATCCTGTTGGCCCTTTCGGCGCCCAAAAGATGATCATGAAACGCCTCGCCCCAATAGTCTGTATGTCCAATCGTAAAACCAGGAACAACACCTAATTTTGCTGCCCTAATGATTTGCGCTTCAGTGGGAACCGTAAAGTGCTCAATTCTTAATCGAGTTTTGACATCACTAGGTTTTATCACTAACCTCTCAAAAACATTCAGAGTCTGCTCAATAGATTTATCGCCGTTGGAATGCACCGAGATCTGCCAGCCCTCGTCAAATCTTGGCTTAGCTAAATCATAGAGCTCTTGTTCAGTAAAGTTGAGAGTGCCCGTATTTTTCGTGCCAGCTGGAAAATCATACGGCTTAGTCATCGCACCAGTTAAACCTTGATTCGAGCCATCCGCCACAATTTTGACGCCAATTAATTTAAAGCTGTCATCACCTTGTCCCGGCTTATAGCTATTGTTAGTGCTTGGGTATGCGCTCGAATACATATAACCCCTCACCCTCACTGGAAGCTTGCCATTACGGGTCATCGCATTGAATAAGGCATATTCCTTATCAACACCAAGGTATCCACCCACGGTAATTTCTGCTGAGGTGGTAACGCCTTTACTTACTAGTCTCTGACCAACCTTAACAATCGCTTGCTCAATCACCTCTTGAGTAGGCAAAGGCATCTTATTGAGGAATAGATAAAAAGCGGGTGCCTCATAAACTACGCCAGTTAAATGTCCCTTGCTATCTTTTAGGAACTTACCACCCTTGGGGTCCGGACTGGAATCAGTCAATCCCGCAACTTCTAAAGCCTTGTGATTCACATAAGCAATATGCATGCTTTGATTCAAGATGAATATTGGTTTGGTGGTGGATACCTTATCCAATATGTCTGCCGTTAATTCAGACATAAAGGGCTCTGTTCTAGATGGGTCAACACCAAAGGCATTAATCCAATCGCCATCTTTAATGTTTTTACTGTACGCAGTAAGTTTTGCCACTAAGCTATCTAAAGTGTCATGCGGCATCGTGAAATTAGAGAGATTAAGGAAGATCTCCTCTGAAAATGCTGTCCCCATAATATGCACGTGGGGCTCAACCATGCCGGGCATTAAAGTTTGACCATTTAAGTTAATTAACTTAGTGCCCTCTCCCTGCAATTTTTTGAGGTTCGTAAAAGAGCCAACCCCTATGATTTTTCCATCTTGAATCGCCACAGCTTCTGCCTTTGGCTGCGCCTGATTCATCGTGACAATATCGCCACCATAGAAAATAGTATCGGCATTACCTTTGGCAAAAGCCAGCGCGCATTGGGAAAGCAATAAAACGGAAAGTAATTTTTGAGTGAGTTTCATGGATGATCTTTAGCGTTGGTCTTTATTAAAATTTAAAAGTCACGGCAACTTGTGGACCCTGCATCGTTGTCTTTTGTAAGACACCGCCATCCTTCATGTCGTAATAGAGGGCGCGATAGGTCAGGGATGCATCAATGAGGTTGCTGAAAGTTTTTCCAACTCCAAGCATGGCCTGCCATGTCAGGTTGGTGGTACCCCCGCCACTACCAATATCGCCATAGAAGGGAACATACCATGTGGAGTCTGCAATACGGTAGCGTCCTTTCATGCCAACAACAGGGTCGACGGTCGAGGTTGTTTTCGCGGCAGTTCCTACCCCAGTCACATTTAATGTAGCTGTAGCGTAAATAGCGCGAGCACCAAGTAGGCCGTCCATATAGGCATCTTTAGTATTGGCGATAGTGTAGGTGACGGCGCCAGTTAAAACCGTCTGCTGCAGAGTGATCTTATCTCCTAGAGTAGCAGTGCCGCCCTGCACTGGAATTGCACCAGAATTTTGCAATGTGGCAGAAACTACATCGCCCATCATGCCCCATTGGCCTTTATGTGCTTCGGCAGAAATCATGCCGCCCGACTTGAGATTATCCAATACATTGCTGGATGAGTAGTCCGCGGATTTAGCAAGGCCGTTGCCAAGATTCAAGGTAGCTTTAATGCCGGGAGCCCAAAGATACGGCGTGACTTCAAAACGCCATTCACTTGAAGCCTTCGGGATGGGGGTTAACTCTTCCGCAGCAATAGAAATGCTGGAAGAAAGTAATGTGCAAACTCCAAATAAGGGTAATAGAAGTGTTTTTTTCATATTAAGTTATAGCTGGCGGTTTGTTGATAAATAATATATGTAGATTTTATAGGCCTTTCGAGACGCCACACAATAACCCTCTTTCTACTACACTTATCCATGATTTACATTCATATCAACCCTAGGAAGACAGATGACCCTCATAGATAAACTGCAATGGCGATATGCCACTAAAAAGATGGATTCCACCAAGGCGGTCTCCCAGGAAAAAGTAGACCAAATTCTTGAGGCGGTGAGATTGACCGCGAGCTCTAGCGGACTGCAGCCCTATAAAGTGCTTGTTATTACTAATAAAGATATCCGCCAGCAAATCAAGGCAGTCGCCAATGATCAGTCCCAGGTTACCGATTGCTCCCATTTACTCGTTTTTGCTGCTTGGGATAATTACACTGCCGAGCGCATCAACACGGCTTTCGATATGACAGAGACAATCCGTAACTTTAAGAGCGAGTCAGGGACTGCCTACCGCCAAATGCTCTTAAATACTTATCCCGCTAGAGATGCCGAAGTGAATTTCAATCATGCTGCTAAACAAGCTTACATTGGCTTAGGCACAGCTTTGATTGCAGCTGCCTATGAAGAAGTGGACTGCACTCCGATGGAAGGCTTTAATCCAGCAGCAGTAGATGAAATTCTCAATCTACAAACTAAAGGCTTGCGTAGCGTTGTCATGCTTCCTTTGGGATATAGAAAGGCAGATGAAGATTGGTTACTCAATTTGAAGAAGGTTAGAAGATCCAAAGAGCAATTTATTTCTTGGATTAAATAAATATCCATCAGCACTACAAAAAAATACCAACCACTCTGAACTGACCCCCAAAAGTTGGACGCCAAGTCCAACCAAGGGGGTTTTGTTTTATGAGCAAGTACAGCAAGCAGTTCAAGCTAAAGGTAGTTAAAGAGTTTTTAAAGTCAGGTGGTCAAAGGCGGGTTGCTCACCTATTTGCGGTTAATCACTCGCAGGTCCGAGACTGGTTTTTGGCCTATCAAGCGCATGGCCCTGGTGGCCTTACTCCAGACCACCAACGTCACCCTCCCCAGTTCAAGCTTGAAGTGCTGCAGTACATGACCAAACACCAAGTATCGGCCAGACCAGCTGCGGCCCACTTTGGCATCCGCAGCATGAGCACTGTATTGCGATGGCAAAAACTCTACAATGAGGGCGGTATTACAGCCCTTGCCAATCGACAGAGAGGACAACAGCCTATGTCCCAATTTAATATCAAAGCATTACTCAAAAAGCCTGTCTCGGAACTCACACCTGCAGAGTTGCGA
>NZ_NGUO01000019.1 GCF_002206635.1 Polynucleobacter aenigmaticus
GTCATCTGAGTCACTGGCTTATTGGTTGGGGTGAACGGTTTGAAGGTTTGGGCATGGGAGCTCGTCCTTTAGGCTTAGCTTGCAAGGCTGCAAGACCACCTTCATTGTAGAGTTTTTGCCATCTCCCAAGGGTGGCAGGAGAGGCGATATTAAAGTGGGCGGCAGTCTGGTTAATGGAGAGCTGGTGCTCGGCCATATATTGCAAAACAGAATGTTTAAAGATGTCCGTGTAGGTTTTATGGCCTTGAATCAAGCTACTTTGCCCATGTATCTTGAAGGCATAAACCCATTTTTTTATAAAGGCAGGGTTGACCTCGTAGAGGGTTGCCGTTGATCTAAATCCGTCCCTAGTTGATAGGTAGTGGTTAATAACGGCTAATTTGAACTCTTTGCTGTATTTGGACATGAAAACTGCACCTTAGTGGGTTGGAGGGGTGTCCAACTTTTGTGGTGCAGTTCATTTATAGAGGCCTTTTTTATTGCTGACTTGTAAACAATTCAGCAATCATATTTAGCTGATAAGGCTATTTTTATTTCTTAGTTGGCGCAACCACATTCGCATTCTTCGGTGAAGCGGTAATCGTGATGATAGTTTTGGGTCCGCCAAATGAACCTTCATTTACTTCCACTGTTGAAGTGCGATCACCTTTAGTGAATACCAAAATACTGGTTTTTGATTTCACTGCACTAATAGTGGTCCAGCCAGCTTTTGGATATTCTGCCTGAAAGAACGCATAGATATCAGTTGGTGTTTGCACGCCAGATAAAACAACGCGCCCAACCCAGTTGTCACCGCGACCAATGATTAATGAATCAGAACCAATGATCTTGGATGCCGCAGGCAATGGCATATCGCCCAAAAGTTGAGATTGAATTTCTTGGACTTCGCTCGGCGTACCAGTAGGAGAGTCGCCAGAGGAGGCGCATGCAGCCAATAGCAAGGTCAGTGTAATAACTGCAGTACGCCTAAAAAGTTGAAATGCGGTCATTGTTTTCGCCCAAGAACTAAATAGTAGCATTTTATGGCAGTAGTCCATTCCGTCAAGCAAATGAAACCAAAATCAAAGTTGGGGGAGCTGAATTTGCCACAGTCGCTAAATATAGCACTTAAAAGTAGTAGCAAACCACCATTTACTTTGTACACAAAAATTATAACAATCGTAACTAATATGCAATAAAAATTAACTTAAAAATTTAGGTGCGCTTAAAAAGTTGCATCCTTCATTTTTTAAGGCTTTCATTTGTTAACCAAACCAAAAATTCTGATTGTGTGTGGGACCCGTCCAGAGATTATTAAACTGGCACCCATCTATCATTTTCTACGAACGCAAACTTGGTGCGAAGTTCAGTGGCTCCATACTGGCCAACATCAAGAAATGGCAGAGCAAATTTTGGCCTGCTTCGATATCACCCCCGATATTGTTTTAAGTAGAGCAGGAAGTTCCTTATCTGAATTCAGCATAGGCTGTCGACAGCAACTGGATGTGGTGATGGAATCAAATACATGGAGCGCCGTAATTGTTCAGGGTGATACCGAAAGCGCGTTCCTTGGAGGGTTATCTGCCTTTTATCAACGCATCCCTATTGCCCATGTAGAGGCAGGCCTTAGAACATACGATCTAACTAGACCATTCCCAGAAGAAGGTCTCAGGCAGATGCTTTCTCGCATAACCTATTTTCATTTTCCACCAACTGAAGGTGGAAAGAATGCGTTAATTAAAGAGGCAATCCCTGTAAAAAATATTTATGTCACGGGCAATACTGTAGTGGATGCTCAAAAGTGGGTTATTAAAAAATATAACATCCACAAAGCAATAACTTCTGGTCGAAATATATTAGTAACTATGCATCGACGAGAAAATTGGGGTAGCGATATTGAGGAGGCTTGCATGGCAATTGCCAGTCTAGCCAAAACCCATGCAGACTTAAAAGTCATATTTCCGGTGCACCTCAACCCGATCGTTCAAAAATCGGTGGATCCAATTCTGGGGGGTCTGGCTAATGTCACCTTAACCCGCCCATTTGGATATCTTGAAATGCAGCAAGCCATTGCCAATGCATGGCTTATCTTGACTGACTCAGGCGGAATACAGGAGGAGGCCCCCACCTTTCATGTACCTGTATTAGTCCTGAGAAAGGAAACAGAAAGGCCTGAGGCAGTTCACGCTGGATGCGCCAAGATTATTGGCACCAGTGGAGCTGCAATAATCGATGAGGTCAACGCCTTATGGAAAGATGCTGGGCTATATGAATCAATGAAGCCCAGCAGCAACCCCTTTGGAGATGGGCACGCCAGTGAGCGCATTAGTGAGGTTCTCAAGAGCCAGTTAAGTCACTAGCCATGTATCTGATTGATGTTGTAGCGAGCCTTCTTTTTATACTCAAATATATTGCAATAACAATTGCAATCATGATCTCTATTAGTAGTATTGATGATTTGTTCATCGATATTGTGTACTGGGTTCGTCGTTTTATTCGATCAATCACCATTTATCGACGACATCCAAAAATGCAGTACTCTGCCCTACTATCCATTCCAGAGAAGCCGCTTGCCATTATGGTTCCCGCATGGCACGAAACGGGCGTCATTGGAAAAATGGCTGAGTTAGCAGCCATCACGCTGGATTATGAAAATTACCATATTTTTGTTGGCACCTATCCCAACGACCCAGAGACTCAATTAGATGTAGACAAGGTCTGTGCCGTTTTTCCTAATGTGCATAAAGTTGTATGCGCAAGACCAGGCCCTACCAGTAAAGCGGACTGCCTAAATAATGTGCTGGACGCAATATTGCAATTTGAGTTGAAGGCCAGCCTAGAGTTCTCTGGATTTATCCTGCATGATTCCGAAGATGTCGTTTCACCTCTAGAGTTACGCCTGTTTAATTATCTGCTTCCAAAGAATGATCTTATTCAAATTCCGGTGTACCCCTTTGAAAAGGGGTGGATGAATTTCACCTCCATGCATTATTTGGATGAGTTTGCAGAACTGCACGGCAAGGATGTTGTGGTTCGAGAGGCTCTATCTGGCCAGGTTCCTAGCGCTGGCGTCGGAACTTGCTTTAGTCGAAAAGCGGTCTTGGCTTTATTAGAAGATGGTGATGGCATTGCATTTGATGCGCAGAGCTTGACCGAAGACTATGACATCGGATTTCGCCTAAAAGCTAAAGGCTTGAAAGAAGTGTTTGTTCGTTTTCCCGTGATATTTGATGACTCTAACGAGGCAAGAAAAAAACTATTGAGGGGTCAAAGTATTCGAGACTCAAATGTTATTTGCGTGCGAGAGTATTTCCCAGATACGTTAGCCACTGCGATTAGACAAAAATCACGCTGGATTACAGGGATTGTGTTTCAGGGATATCAAACACATCACTGGACTGCAAGCCCCATCTTGAACTATTTCCTTTGGCGGGACCGCAAAGGAGCAATTACAAACTTTATTAGTTTTATTGCAACAATCATTTTAATTCAATTGATTCTGCTTTGGCTTTACCAAAATTTATGGCCCGGAGCGTACCATTTTCTATCTATTTTTGAGTCGAGTGAATGGTTGATGGGATTCTTGTGGCTCAATTTCTTTTTGATGATGAATCGAATTGCACAACGAATATTTTTCGTTTCCTCCTATTACGGCCTCAAAGAAGGTCTGATGTCCATTCCACGCTTATTTTGGGGAAACTATATTAATTTCATGGCCAATTGGAAGGCGGTGAAACAAGTCATGCAGCATGGGGATGTTCGTCGTATTGCCTGGGATAAGACGACTCACGACTTTCCAACTATTGGCCTTGAGAATAAAGAGCGTAAAAAGTTGGGGCATATTCTGATTGGGCGGAAAGTAATTACACAAGAGCAGTTGGATTCAGTTTTAGTCCACAAAAAAAATGGTATAAAAATAGGCAGTGCCCTTGTGCATGAGGGAATCTTGACCTCTACTGAGTTAGCTGATGCGCTATCAATCCAAGCTGGCGTGCCCGCTGAGTCAATTGATGCTTATGCTATTTCAGAGGATCTAATCAATAGCGTTTCCGCCTCCATCGCTTTGCAATACGCAATTTTGCCAATTAGACGGGAAAAGAGTTTTTTAGTGTTTGCTAGCGAGTCCGCGCTAGACCCTATTTCCATTGCAGCGATTAGCAGGAAAGTGGGTTGTCAAATACGTTATGTCATTGCACCAAAAGGTCAGGTCACTATCGGACTAAGGAAATGGTATACCCATCTACGAGCAGATGATCCTCACAAGACACTAGACGAAGCTGTCTCTACCGGAAAGATCAATTCAAATCAGTCTGAAGAAATCTGGAAGTTTTATGTGTCTAGACAGATATTGCTCGCTGAGATATTGGTTTCATTGGGCCATATCAACGAGGCTGCATTAAGGGCGCTTCTTTTACAGCACTCAGTCACCAAGTTATATCTTGGCGACTTTTTAGTAGATAAAAATATCATTAGTAAAGAGACGTTGCAAAAGGCACTTGAACTTCAGCGCCATCTTCAGCCTGATATAAGAAAGTTGGTTGAGTCTGAAATTCGGCTGCAAGGCACCTAAATGAAGATCTTAATAATGCTTTTCATTATTGCGTTTTCGCTAAATGCTTATGCACAGAAGCCAGAAAAAATCGACTTGGGGCCTGGGATTAATTCATATCAGAAATTTCTAATTTACCCCCGTATTGAAAAGGGCTTGAGCGCCTTAGATGAGGGGAACAACCAAAGGGCTATTGAGGAATTTTCATGGGCCCGAAAAAGAGCTCCTCAAAGCCCTTTAACTGCCTTGTATCTTGCAAATGCTTACATCAAAGAAGATGACTATGCCAAAGCCAAAGAGGTGCTTGAGCAACAGCTTGCATTTACCCCAAAGAATCAGCAAATCTTAAAAAGGCTGTCCAACACCCTTATCCTGGAGAGAGATTATTTAGCCGCTGCAGATTCGCTAAAAGAAGAATTAAAGATTAATGAAAATAATGTCATTGCTCAGGAAAAGCTCAAGGTTGTAAATCAGGAACTGGCTAATGTAGAGAGTAATCGCTTAAAAACTCTTCAAGAAGAGGATCCAGCCCAGTTTTTAGCAGACTTAAAAGATAAAAAAGTGCGATTTGATAACGCTTTTGAGGAAAGAAATTGGATCGATCTGCTGCTAACGGATTTTGCAAAGCAACCTGAATTACTTCTAAGTTATCAACCAGAGTTTGATTCAAATAGAATATATCAATCCGAGAAAATACTACAAAGATTACTCAACGAAGGGCGGCAATCAGAGGCCGATACATACCTCTTGAATCTCCCGAACTCGATTAAATTGAACCCTATTTTTTTAGACCACTTAAGCTATCAATTGGTAAATGAAAATGGCGAACATCAAGCTATTGATTTGCTATTGGACGCTTATCCATTTAAGCAGGCGAGTTACCCTCAACGCGTTGAATTAATTAATCGCTTAATTTTACTGCTGAAAAACCACGGTGATGCTATTGCTACCCCCTACTTGGCAAAGCTAAGTGTTCCTTTGGATCGTCCAGAACTACGATCACTTCAGGTCAAATTATTATCCGCCTTAAATGATTGCCCAGCTATCCGTCAGGTACTGGGTGACTATTCAGCTTTTTATACACCCGATGACTGGAGTCGTTTGGGGAACTGCTATGGCGATAGACTACCCGGTTTAGGTGTACTAGCCTTTGAGCGGGCTGAAGAGCTTGCACCAAACCCAGAAAGGGAAAGGGCCGTGGCGTACCAATCCTTTTACACGAAGAGTTATTTGCGAGCCTTAACTGCCTGGAACTCCATCCCCCTAGACGCGATGACTCCCCCCGACATCTTAAGCGCAGCTACGACTGCTCAAGCGCTTGGTGACACAAAGGAATTGAAAAAATGGTTGCTAGCTTATGAGCAAACAGATGGGGCAAAAGATGATCGCTATTGGTGGCTGCTAGCGCAAACAAAACTAACATCAGACCCACAAGCAGCCCTTATAGACTTATCAAAAGCGGCATCCATTAAACCCTCTGTTACATATTACTCACAGATTGCATCTCTATTAATGACAGAGGGGAAATTGACCGAAGCGATTGCATACTTAAATAAAGCGCTGTTATTAAACCCATCTGACAGCGTGACACAGGCTGCTCTTGGTTATGCTTATTACCGACAAGGAAAATATCAACGCGCTCAATACTATTTGTCTGCCTCTTTAAAAACACGCCCCGATGATGAAGAACTGGTTAAGCAGTTGGCATATACCAATCAAAAGTTGGGCCAGAATACGCAAGCAGTTAAATACGCAGAGGAAGCTATCGATAGCTTCGATCGATATAGTCCGTCAGAAATCACTCCTGATATTAAAAGCCAGCAGTTTGGTATGAGAAGAATGCATGAGGATTTAGAACGTCGCTGGTCATTTACTGCTGATGCCATGAGTGGCAATCAAGTTACTGCGGCCCCTAACATCGGGCAGCCTGGCACGAATTACCGCAGCTATTCTCAGGCAGAGGCAGCCTACCGATTAGGGAATCCTGCAATTGATAATGGAAAATCACTTTCCGCCTACACCCGAATTTTTGCAGGTGGAGGTTTAAATAATTCACCCGTCCCCATTTATGCCCCAATGATTGCGGGTGGCTTAAGATGGAAACCGTTATCAGACTATGTACTTAATTTAGCGGTCGAGGAACAAACGCCTTTAGATCGAGGTCAATTTACTCAAACCTCATTGATGCTTCGAGCTAGCGCCTCATTATTGAATTCAGGAATTTATAGTGATGACTGGCATCCCAATGGCACAGGTTGGATAGCGCAAAACTTATATTTAGATGCAGCCCATTACGTATCTTCATCCGTTACCTCTTTGGTAATGGATTATCGAATGAGCTATCACCAGAAAATTGAAGAGGGGCAAACGATCGAACCTTACGCCCACATACAATGGAGTAGCTTAAACCAAGCAAATGGGCTCGATGAACGTCTTGGGATTGGAGCTAGATGGAACATTTGGCAAGGGCAAAGCAAATACAATGCCTATCCCAGTAAAGTTATGATTGGACTGGAATACCAATACGCTTTTAAAACATATCTAAATGATAAAAGTGCCATCTTTGTAACCCTAGGGGGACGCTGGTAATGCGCGCTCTGTTTGCGATTCTGTTTTGCCTCCTTACCCTTACTGCCCATGCGGAAGGTATTAGGGGAATTTTCTTCCAACCCCAACAGTCTGACCTTGCGGTTCCTACAGAGCGGTGGGCTAAGATTTTTTCTACGGCAAAGGATAGAGGTTTTAATACCATAGTCATTCAGTGGACGAGCTTTGGAGAGGTATTTACTTCTCCTGAAAACCGAGCATGGTTAAAAGATCGACTGATGGATGCCTCACGTGCAGACCTAAAGCTAATCGTAGGGCTGGATGGAGATCCAGACATGTTTACACGTTTAAAGCAGCCACCTTCGATTGTGGGAAGCTACTTTAGAAAAGTAAATCAAGTGAACGTGGATCTAGCTAGCAAATGGGCCAAAACTCTACCAACGAATTCTATTTCTGGATGGTATTTGCCTCTCGAGGTAGATGATCGTCAATGGAGAGAAATTTCAGCGCGCAAGGAGCTAACGAAGTACTTGGTGCGTCAAGTCGATGACCTACAAAAAGTGCTTCCTATTCCGGTCTATATTTCAAGCTTCTTTGCAGGCAATATGTCGCCAGAGCGTTATGCGGCAATGCTCGAAAATATGCAGGCACAATCCCGCATTCATTTTTGGATTCAAGATGGTAGTGGCACGAATAAACTCATGAGCGCTGAACGAGATCTATATTTAAGCGCTGTTAGCAATTGTGCGGGATATGCTGCCACTGGCTTTATTTATGAATTGTTTGAGCAAACTCAACCAGACCAAGTATTTGCTGCAAAGCCACTAAGTCCGCTAGAGATGAGTAGAGCTTTACAACAGAAAAGCCCTTGTAATGGCGATAACGTATTTTTTGCCCTGAACTATCTCGTTGATTTCAATAACTTGAAATGAGCTTAGCAGGTGAAGTGAAGAGATATGCGCACATTGCTCATCAGCCTCCATAAGATTACTCATGGAGGCGCGTGAGGGAATCGAACCCCCGTACGAAGCTTTGCAGGCTCCTGCCTAACCACTCGGCCAACGCGCCATATGCTTGAATCAAAAATGGGAAGCTTTTTAGGGCTTCCCATCGAACTTGGAGCGGGAAAGGAGGTTCGAACTCCCGACCTATACCTTGGCAAGGTATCGCTCTACCAGCTGAGCTATTCCCGCGTAACAGGGCAGTAGTTTAACAAACAATTTAAGAGAAGGCATTATTTGTTGGTGATACTCAAAACTGGGGCAAGGTACAGTTGACTTAAACCCTTATATTAAAAGGATCTACGGTCTTTATTTGGCTTTATCTACTAACTGCGGCAAGGCCTTCTGCATGTAATAAAACATCGACCAAAGGGTCAAAAAGGATGCAATCCAGATTAACCAGGTGCCTACTTGAGCGCAGTTCAACCATCCAAATAAGGTGTCGTTTAACAATAAAAATGGGATCGCAACTAGTTGTGCAGTTGTTTTTAGCTTACCAACCATATGAACAGCAACACTTTTACCAGCCCCCAAGAGAGCCATCCACTCTCTCAATGCAGAGATGGTAATTTCACGTCCGATAATGATTAAGGCAACCCAAACCTGAACGCGATCCATATTGAGTAAGACTAACAATGCAGCAGCAACAATCAACTTATCGGCAACCGGGTCTAAGAATTGCCCAAATGCAGACTCCTGTTTCATGCGGCGGGCCAAGAATCCATCCAGCCAATCCGTGACTGCAGCAAAAACAAAGATCACGGTAGCCGTGAGGTTCTTATCAAATGGAGAGATCCAGCTGTTTGGCAAATAAAACACTACGACCACTAGTGGGATGGCAGCTACACGCAACCAGGTCAGAGCAATGGGTAGATTAAAAGGCATGGCTCAAGCATAAACCAATGTGGGTGCACTTGGAAATCAATGGAGCTGCCGGTAGATTTGTTCAGCCAATGTAGTAGAAATCCCCTCCACACTCGAGATCTCTTCAATAGTGGCATTAGCAACGCCACGCAAGCCACCAAAGCGGGCAAGCAATTTTTGACGGCGTTTTGCTCCAATTCCCTCAATTTCCTCTAATTGAGAAACCGTTCTGGCTTTTGCCCGTTTTGCCCGCATACCCGTGATCGCAAAGCGATGTGCTTCATCACGGATCTGAGCTACTAGTAGCAGAGCTGCGCTATCAATACCTAGCTCAAGTGACTTGCGACCGTCTGCAAAGATCAAGGTCTCCAAGCCGACCTTACGCCCCTCCCCCTTCGCAACACCAACAATGAGGCTAATATCCATACCAAATTCAGAAAGCACTTGCCTTGCCATTTCCACTTGACCTTTACCACCGTCAATCAAAATCAGCTGAGGCATCTTTTCAACTGGCAACTCTTGGAAGTTAGCGTAACGCCGTTGAAGAACCTGACGCATAGCTGCGTAATCATCACCTGGAGTGATATCGTTAATGTTGAAGCGACGATATTCACTTGGCTGCATGGCATTTTTTGAATAGACCACGCAGGAAGCTTGGGTTGCCTCGCCAGAGGTATGGCTAATGTCAAAACATTCGATGCGCAGTTGCTCAAGACTTTCTAATTCAAGAGCTAAGATATCAGCCAAAGCTCGTGCTCTTGCTAGCTGGCCGCCGGTCTCCACTAAGCGCTTTGCAATTGCAATTTTGGCATTACCTTCAGCCATTGCCAGCCAATGCCTTCTTTGCCCTTGAGGTTGATGAAGGAAGGTGATGCGCTTACCAGCCTGGGCATTCAGCAAATCGTGTAAACCTTCTGGAGCTGATTGCTCAGAAGTATCTTCAGTCATTTCTGCTGATGCTGCAATGTCGTCAACCAGCTTTCGCAGGGGATGATTCAGAATTAGTACCGGCGGAATCAAATTGGTAGTTGCTTCCCCGTCACTCGACTTATCTTCAAGATAGTGCTGAGCAATAAATGCTTCGAGAATTTCCGCGGGCGGAGGGAGCTCGCCAGCAGTGGAGCGTAAACCTTTGGGGAAGTAAGCGCGATCACCGAGATGACGTCCACCACGGATCATTGCCAAATTGACGCACACCACGCCCTCCATTTGGGCCACAGCGATGACATCCACATCACCCTCACCATCGGCAACGGTATCCATGGATTGTTGCTGTAAGACGCTAGAGAGGTCAGCAATACGATCCCTTAGGACGGCTGCCATCTCAAACTCCATGGCATCACTGTAAGCATGCATTTTCTTTTCTAGCTCAGACAGTACGCGACTATGGTCGCCCTCCAAAAAGCGAGTCGCTTGCGCCACATCTTGCCCATATTGATCTATGCTGAGTCGCCCTACGCAGGGCGCACTGCAGCGATGGATTTGATGCAGTAAACATGGCCGACTTCGATTCTTAAAGACTGAGTCTTCGCAGGTTCTCAGGCGGAATACTTTTTGTAAAATCTGCACACTATTACGTACCGCCCATGAATTGGGAAACGGGCCAAAGTAATGGTTACGCTTGTCAATTTTTCCACGATACGAGGCCAGCCTCGGAAACTGATGACCGGTTAACATCACATAGGGATAGGACTTATCATCTCGAAAGAGAATATTGAATGGAGGAGCCAACTCCTTAATCAGATTGTTCTCTAGAATTAAGGCTTCAGTTTCTGAGCGTGTTACTGTTGTTTCGTAGCGGGCAATTTTTCCCACCATCAGCTCTATCCGTGGTGAAAGCTGAGTCCGCTGAAAGTAACTAGACACCCGCTTTTTGAGGTTGCGCGCTTTACCGACATACAGGATATGTCCCGCCCCATCAAAGAAGCGATATACCCCCGGCAATCCGGGTAGCCGTTTAACATCCTGCTGAAGGGTTTCAAAAAGCGAATTGCTCATGCGTTGGGATATTTTCTGTCAAATCGTAGATAACTATGGTGATGCTGGTGTTTGCTGGCGTCTAGCGCGAAGCTTAACAAGTCTTCACGGCCAAGAGGTGCGTATTTTTTGCGATGACCTGCCAACCCTCAATTTACTCGCTTCTGGGGTTGATCCAGAAATCAAGCGCCGCATCGATATCCAAACCTGGGAGGCAAGCCATCACAATAGCCGTCATCCAGTAGAAACACCCGATGTTGTGATTGAAGCCTTTGGGTGTGATCTCCCTGAGCGCTACCTTGCAGGCCTGCTCATTGCCCCCAAAAAACCCGTCATTATTAATTTGGAGTACTTGAGCGCTGAGCCTTGGATAGCAGAGTTTCATGGGAAACCCTCACCGCAAGCCCATGGCATTCCGAAATACTTTTTCTTCCCAGGCTTTCAGGCAAATGCAGGCGGCCTCTTAATTGACCCAGTGCCCTCAGAACCTTTCGTCAGCCCCACTAATATTCCAGCAAGCTTAAAAACAAGCTGGAAACTATTGCGCCCCAATACAAAACGCATCAGCGTCTTTTGCTATCCAGGCGCCCCACTCTTAAAATGGCTGGAGGATCTAGGGAGACTTAGCGAGAACTTCGACATTGTTCTGACGCATGGCCAGCTTGAGCAACTCCAGTTCAGCTCTGGCTACCCCACTCAAACAATTACTCTGCCCGCATCTATTCAGCTCATCTCCATTCCCTTTGTTTCTCAAGATGAATATGATTGGATTCTGTCGCAATGTGACTTCAATATTATTCGCGGCGAAGACTCATTCGTCAGAGCGCAATTAGCAGGTAAACCCTTTATTTGGCATATTTACCCTCAGAAGGATCACGCGCACGAGGTCAAACTAGCCGCATTTTTAGACCTCTATCTTGAAGATACATCACAAGAACTGAAACACGCCGTCATCGCTGCCATGACCTGGGCAATGCCTAGTCAATGGATTCAGTCGATAGATGCTTGGAGCGCTCATTCCAAGGCTTGGCGTGCTGATTTACTGAAAAATCAGGCTGATGGCGGCCTAGCTGCCCGTCTAATGGGCTTTGTAGCCTGATCTTCAGCAAAATAAGCCTACGGGCGGTTACAATCTTGTTTTTGATAAAAACCGCAGAAAATCAGCTCTGCACCCAGGAACGGCAAGATGAAAACAGCACAAGAAGTCCGCGTTGGTAACGTAGTAATGATCGGCACTGATGCCATGGTCATTTTAAAAGCAGAATATAGTCGCTCAGGCCGTAACTCCTCTGTTGTGAAAATGAAATTTAAGAACTTGTTATCTGGTGCGCCCAACGAAGGCGTATTCAAAGCAGATGACAAGTTTGATGTGGTGATCTTGGATAAGAAAGATTGCACTTACTCTTACTTTGCAGATCCAATGTATGTGTTCATGGATACCGAATACAACCAATATGAAGTCGAAGCGGAATTCATGGGTGATGCGTTGCATTACCTCGAAGAAAGCATGCCATGCGAAGTGGTGTTCTACGAAGGTAAAGCTCTCTCTGTTGCAATGCCGAACTCTTTGGTTCGTGAAATCATTTACACAGAGCCAGCAGTTAAAGGTGATACCAGCTCAGGCAAAGTATTGAAGACTGCAAAATTAGCTACCGGCTATGAATTGCAAGTTCCCTTGTTCTGCAACACTGGCGACAAGATCGAGATTGATACTCGTACCGGTGAATATCGCAGCCGCGCTAACTAATTAGCTCGCTCGACCAGTAAAAGCCCGGCATGCCGGGCTTTTTTATTGACGAATACTTTCTATTTGAAACTATTGCAAATTTACGCAATTAACTTTAACTGCTGGAGCAAGCCCTTAGCATGCTGATATTGCGCTTCAGTCTGCAACTCTTCCCAAGAAGGGGCTGCTGCAGTCGGCATTAAACGATTTAAACGCTTGGCAGATTCTGCTTGTTTTGCTTTAGAAACTTTCAGCTGACTGAGTAATTGATCTGCTAGATCTGGGCGATTACAAAGTAACACTGCATCACATCCTGCATCAAGCGCCATATCCGCACCCTTCACTACTGACCCCGCAACACTGGCACCCTCCATCGAAAGGTCATCACTAAAGATCACGCCCTCAAAGCCCAACTCTTGACGCAAGATGGAATGCAACCAAACCTTAGAAAATCCTGCTGGATTTTTATCTACCTTGGGATAAATCACATGCGCTGGCATGACCGCTGTCAAGCTCAGATCTAGCCACTCATAAGGCTTAGCATCGGTATTCAGAATTTGCTTCAAAGGGCGCTCATCCACCGGAATTGCCACGTGAGAATCCGCCTCAGCCCAACCATGCCCTGGAAAGTGCTTGCCGCAGTTAGCCATACCCGCCAGGCGTAAGCCTTCATTCAAACTCTTAGCCAACGCAAAAGTAATCTGCGGATCACGACTAAATGCACGATCACCAATCACGCCGCTACGACCAAAATCTAAATCCAGGACTGGCGTAAAGCTAAAGTCCACGCCACAGGCGCGAAGCTCTGCAGCGAGAATGTATCCGCAAGCAGTAGCTACTGCCATCGCTACAGCAGCTGATTCAGCAGTATGAGTTGATTTAGTTTTTGCCCCCCAAAGCTCACCGAGCTTACGCATTGCAGGCAAATGAGTAAAGCCATCAGTTCTACAGCGCTGCACTCGACCGCCTTCATGGTCAATCGAAATCAAAACATCCGATCGCAGTTTTTTAATTTCTGCAGTCAATTTAGTCAGCTGCTTGCGATTGGAAAAATTTCTACCAAATAAAATCACCCCACCAGTGAGGGGATGCAGAATGCGACGACGATCTTCCGCGTTTAACTCAAGGCCAACAACATCTAAAGTTACTGGGCCTGGCTTCATAGTCGACTTACTCATGTATTCCTCTTTACTTGTTTGCTGACTTCTAATATACGAATTATTTTTGAACGACGATGACATGCGCAATGGCCATATCTTGCTCATCACTCACAGTGACCTGCGCGTCCCAATTTCTTTCCTGCATAAATTGGGCAAGCGCACCCAAATAGGATGTGACTGGTTTACCACTAGGCTCATTGAGTGTCTGCAGGGAGCGCCAAGTCATTGGCATCCTCATTCCCAAGCCAATTGCTTTAGAGAAAGCTTCTTTTGCCGCAAATCTAGTTGCCAGAAAGGCAATGCCTCGCTTGTGATTTCTAGCAAGGCGCTGCTTAAAGACCAGCATCTCATCAGGCCCAAGGATTTTTTCAGCCAACCGACCATTCGTGCGATCGTAAGCGGCTTGTAGTCGCTCAATCTGCAAAATGTCAGTGCCAATGCCGATGATCATGTGTTCTTTAGTCTTTTAAGAATGAGCTCTGCCTTGAATCATCAAGGATTTCATATCCGTAATGGCTTTTTGCCAACCTTTAAATAGGGCCTCGGCAACGATGGCATGGCCAATATTCAGCTCGGAGAGCTCTGCAATCGCAGCAACAGACTTTACATTACCCTCATGTAACCCGTGTCCCGCATTGACCCTCAAGCCAATGCTCACTCCAAACTGGGCAGCTTTTCTGATGCGCTCTAGCTCTTGTATTTGTTGATCGCCCTCAAGATCTGCGTAGCGACCAGTATGCAACTCCACTACCGTAGCACCCACATCCTTAGCCGCCTGAATTTGCTTTTCTTCTGGGTCGATAAATAAAGATACCCGAATACCCACATTTTTTAACTGGGTAGTAGCCGCTTTCACCGCATCAAAATGACCGACTACATCTAAGCCGCCCTCAGTAGTCACTTCCTCACGCTTTTCAGGAACAAGACACACATCGTGTGGCTTAACCTTGCAGGCGATGTTTATCATTTCGGGAGTAACGGCACACTCTAGATTCATGCGAGTCTGAATCAAAGGGCGCAATGCTAGTAAATCAGCATCTTTGATATGACGACGATCTTCACGCAAATGTAAAGTAATGAGATCAGCGCCAGCCTCTTCAGCCAAACGAGCAGCCTTCAAAGGATCAGGGTAAATAGTCCCACGCGCATTGCGCAAAGTGGCCACATGATCAATATTGATGCCAAGCTCAAGTTTTGGTTGGGTATTCATTAAAGTAGCTTACTAGATTTTTTTCAGATCAATCAAAATCTGGCGAGTTGTCAGTACTTGATCCTGAAGGTGCAATCCAAGCAAGAAACGCATCAATTGCTTGCTCTCAGAAAGCGTCTCGGAGGCAGAAAAATCTCCTGCCGCGATTGCCAAGAGGGATCGACCACTTAAGACTGGCCAGTGGCCTGGGTCATCGCCTTGTGCAGGCCTGACACCGCGCTCCGGCTGATATACGTATCGCTCTTCTGAGATGGGGGCGCTATCGGTTTCTACGCAGCGATCTAGGGCTGCAGCATAACCCGTCTCTTGCAGCAGGGTGAGCTCAAAAGGACGTAGAATTTCTTCTAAGCCTTTGGATTCAAATTCGAGGTTGGATAAAGCGGAGATTGTGTCGGTGTAGTGGTCGTAAAGTTTTTCATAATCATCTTCACGAGCTAGAAACTTGACAAGCAACTCGTTAAGATAAAACCCGCAAAGTAAGGCATCCCCAACTAAGGATGGAGTGCCGCCCACCCACTCCGACTTCGTCAAAGTACGTAACTCGGATTTGCCACTCCAAGAAACCAGCAGAGGCTGGAAGCGCTGCAGAACAGGTCGTAATACTGAGTGCGGACGCTTAGCACCCTTAGCGATTAAAGCCATGCGACCATATTGCCGCGTAAAGACATCCAAAATTAAGCTAGTTTCCTTATAGGGAATGCTGTGCAATACAAAAGCAGGTTCGTCAGCAACACGAATCAAGGCCATAGTGATTTACTCTAGACCTTGCGCCCGTAACTCAGCACGATCATCGGCCCAGCCGCGCTTGACCTTGACCCAAGTCTCTAAAAAAACTTTACCGTCAAAGAGCTTTTCCATATCAATCCGGGCATCAGTAGAGATCTTCTTGAGGCGTTCGCCCTTGGCGCCAATAATCATCGCCTTATGGCTATCGCGGTCCACCAAAATCGTCGCTGCAATACGACGCATCTTGCCATCCATCTTGAATTGATCAATCACCACTGTGCTGGTGTATGGCAATTCTTCACCAGTAAAGCGGAAGACCTTCTCACGCAAGATCTCAGCAGCCAGAAAACGCTCACTGCGATCCGTCAGCGTATCGCCATCGTATACCGGTGGGGCTTCAGGTAGATAGCCTTCTAGAACATCAAGGAGTCTCTGTACATCCCCAGGGCTTTTCGCACTCATTGGCACGATCTCAGTAAATTCACATTTACCCTGATCTTCATGGCCGCCCAAATCACTCCAGGGCTGGCTCATGTCTTTCATGAAATTGAGTAAAGCCTGATCACGCTCAGATGGAGTCTGAAAGCGACTATTAAATAAGTCTAATTTGTTCAATACCAGTACAACTGGTAAATCATTCGGAAGTAGGCGAAGAACCTTCTTATCATCCTCCCCAAAGTATCCTGCCTCAACCACAAAGCAAGCTACATTCACATCTTGCAATGCCGTGGTTACCGTACGGTTTAAGGCTTTGTTGAGGGTATTCATCAATCGAGTCTGAAAACCTGGTGTATCAATGAAGATGAACTGCGTCTCTTCGCGATTCTGAATACCCAAAATACGGTGACGCGTTGTTTGCGCCTTGCGAGAGGTAATGCTGATCTTCTGACCAACCAAAGCGTTCAATAAAGTCGATTTGCCCATATTGGGACGCCCGACAATGGCGATAGTGCCGCATCTAAACATGATTAACCCTTCAGCTTAAGATTTAATTGCTCTTCGGTTGCCACTTTTTTTGCTGCTTTCTTTTTGGCTGACCGAGTCTTTTTAGGTTTACCCAACTCTTGCGGCAAGGCTTTTTGTGCAGCGATCAAAGCCAGCTTCGCCGCCGCTTGTTCAGCTGCACGTCGAGAAGCGCCCTCACCCTTAACAGCAACCTTCAGACTGGGTATCAAGCACTCAACCTCAAATTGCTGGTTGTGAGCAGCGCCGCTAGTACCCGTGACGTTATAAGTGGGCAATGGTAATTGATAGCTTTGCAAGCACTCTTGCAGCAGAGTCTTATCGTCCTTACCTAAAGTCTTTGGATCAACGTGAGCCAAGATGATGGAATAGAGTTTGCGCAGGCAGGTTTTAGCAGCATCAAATCCACCGTCCAAAAAGATCGCACCAGTAACTGCCTCAAGGGTATCGGCCAAAATCGATGGGCGACGAAATCCCCCGCTCTTGAGCTCGCCTTCACCTAAGCGAAGGTAGTCCGACAAAGACAATGTTTGTGCAATCTCATATAAAGCCTGTTGTTTCACTAAGTTCGCGCGGACACGAGAAAGATCACCCTCATCTAAATCGGAGTAACGCTCATAAAGCATTTCAGCAACTACGCAATTGAGAATGGAGTCACCCAAAAACTCTAAGCGCTCATTATTCTTCTTGCTGTGACTGCGATGCGTGAGCGCTTGATTGAGTAGATCTAGCTTCTTGAACGTGTAACCAAGTTGCGCTTGTAGCGGTGCAGTTTCGATCGTAGCGCGGGCGTTCATGACCTTATTCGAATCCGCCAATACGACCAAGATTTCCAAGGTTCAGCCAAACAAAGAAAGCTTTACCTACGATATTTTTATCTGGTACGAATCCCCAGTAACGAGAATCTGCGCTGTTATCGCGGTTATCGCCCATGGCAAAGTAGTGGCCCGCTGGCACTGTACAGGTGAGTCCGGCATTTTGATATTGGCAGCTTTCAAACCCAGGGAAACGCTCTGCTGGGAAATTGCCCGCAGGACGATCAGGATCATTCAGAATCTCGTGCCTATTACCACCAAGATCGGCAGGAAAGGATTCTGCAAAACGTTTGGCATAGCGCATGTTTTCTGGGTCGAGGTAAGACTCACCGCCACTGTACTGCAAGGGCTGACCATTGATGCTTAAACGCTTATCCTGATAGGTAATCGTATCGCCTGGCAAAGCCACAATGCGCTTGATGTAATCAACTGACTCATCACGTGGGTAGCGGAACACTACTACGTCGCCACGCTTGGGAGAGCCTAACTCAACTACCTTTTGATTGATGACTGGCAAGCGAATACCGTAGGTGAACTTATTTACCAAAATAAAGTCACCGATCTGCAAGGTAGGAATCATCGATCCCGATGGAATTTTGAAGGGCTCCACAATAAAAGAGCGCAATACAAATACGGCGCAAATCACCGGGAAGAAGCCTGCCGTATATTCCAGCCACAAAGGCATGCGGTCGATACCAGCAATGCGTCTTTGAGGAGCGAAATAGTATCGGTCAGCAATCCAAGCAATGCCAGATACCACTACCAAGATAAAAAGAATGAGTGCGAAATTCATTAGCCATCCACCTGCAAAATCGCCAAGAAAGCTTCTTGCGGAATCTCCACATTACCCACCTGCTTCATGCGTTTCTTACCTTCTTTTTGCTTCTCTAATAACTTACGCTTACGGGAGATATCGCCACCGTAACACTTGGCCAATACATTTTTACGTAATGCTTTGACGTTTTCACGAGCAACAATGTTGCTACCAATCGCCGCCTGAATCGCCACATCAAACATTTGGCGCGGAATAATCCCGCGCATTTTAGCGACGACTTCGCGCCCGCGATGCTGACTATTACTTCTGTGTACGATCACCGAGAGTGCATCAACCCGCTCGCCGTTAATCAGGATGTCGACCTTCACCACATCGGCTGGACGATACTCTTTGAACTCGTAATCCATGGATGCATAGCCGCGTGAGATGGATTTCATTTTGTCAAAGAAATCCAACACAATCTCCGCCATCGGCAACTCATAGGTGAGCTTAACTTGGCGTCCAAGATAATTCATATCCATCTGAATGCCACGCTTACCGACGCACAAGGTAATAATCGCGCCGACATACTCTTGCGGCATATATAGATTAACCGTCACAATCGGCTCAAGAATCGTATTGATCTTGCTAGCCTCTGGCATCTTAGATGGGTTATCTACCGACAAGATGGAGCCATCAGACTGCTCTACCTGGTACACCACCGTTGGAGCGGTAGTAATGAGATTCATATCGTACTGACGTTCTAAACGCTCTTGCACAATCTCCATGTGGAGCAATCCAAGGAAGCCGCAGCGGAATCCAAAACCAAGGGCCTGTGATACCTCCGGCTCATACAAGAGTGAGGCATCATTTAATTGAAGCTTCTCCAAAGATTCGCGTAGCTGATCGTATTCACTAGCCTCTACTGGATACAGGCCGGCAAAGACTTGAGGCTTGACCTCTTTAAAACCAGGAAGTGGTTTAGTAGCGGGAATTCGACCTTGTTGTCCAGGGGTATGGGTAACCGTATCACCTACCTTGGCAGCTTTTAATTCTTTAATACCAGCAATCACAAAGCCAACTTGACCAGCAGATAACTCTGGACGATCTACAGATTTCGGGCTAAACACGCCCACATGCTCGACTAGATGGCTTGAACCATTCGCCATTAGAGTAATTTTTTCTTTGGGCTTTAAGGTGCCATTAACGACACGCACCAACATGACCACACCAACATAGTTATCAAACCATGAGTCAATTATCAAGGCCTGCAATGGATCAGCCGCGCTGCCTTTTGGTGGCGGCACACGAGCAATCATTTCCTCGATCACTTCCGCAACACCCAAGCCTGTTTTAGCTGAGCATGTCACTGCAGCAGAGGCATCAATACCAATCACATCTTCAATTTCTTGTTTAGCACGCTCAGGATCAGCTTGAGGCAAATCAATCTTGTTAAGAACTGGCACAACCTCAACACCCAACTCTAAGGCCATGTAACAGTTGGCAACGGTCTGCGCCTCAACGCCCTGACTCGCATCTACGACTAGCAATGCACCTTCGCATGCTGACAAGGAGCGACTAACCTCATATGAGAAGTCAACGTGTCCAGGCGTGTCAATCAGATTGATGTGGTAAGTCTTGCCATCTTTGGCTTTATAAGACAGTGCAGCAGTTTGCGCTTTAATGGTGATGCCACGCTCACGCTCAATATCCATTGAGTCGAGAACCTGAGCTTCCATTTCACGATCAGAGAGACCGCCACACAATTGAATAATGCGATCAGCAAGCGTTGATTTGCCGTGATCGATATGGGCGATGATAGAAAAATTGCGGATTAAATCCATAGCGTCTTATTTGGTCTTCAAAAAACGCCTTGTCAGAACGCACCACGATGATGCGCTGCAAAAAGTCGTCTTAAAGTGATTGTAATGGGTCACGCCAAATTGGCGCCCAACCCGTTTTTTTACATCAAAAAGCAGGATTTCTGCTTATTTTGGCCTAATAGGGATAATCATGGTGCTGTCGGCTCGACGAATGAAAATCGGGACTGACTTATTGGCATCCAAGCCCTTAACAAGGCTCTCAAACTGCTTTATCCCCGTGATATCAGCATCTGCTATCCGAATGATCACATCGCCTGGACGCACCCCTGCACGCGCCAATGGGCCATCACCTAAGCCAGTAACCTCAACACCATTACGGATATTCAGTTCCTTTTTCTTGCTATCTGAAAGCTCGGAAACGGCCACCCCAAGGGAATTGGCATTTGCCCCACTTGAATTAGAGCCATCAGCCTTCTTCACAGCAACTTGACCAGCCTCTGTATCCACTACAGAAACCATCAAGTCCTTAATGGCCCCCTTGCGCCAAACCTGCACATTTGCGCTAGTGCCCGGTTTAGTCTCTCCAACCGCTCTTGGCAGATCAGTAGATTTGCCAATATCTCGGCCATTAAAGCTAAGAATCACGTCGCCGGACTCAATGCCACCTGTGGCAGCTGGGCCGCCTGGCTCAACATTGCGAACATAAGCACCACGAGGTTTGCCAAGACCTAAGCTTTCGGCAATCTCTTTGGTCATTTCACCTAAAGCGACGCCAATACGACCACGCGTCATTTTTCCATTGGTACGCAACTGATCTGCAACGCGCATCGCCTCATCAATCGGAATCGCAAAAGAGATACCCATATATCCACCAGAGCGACTAAATATTTGGGAGTTAATGCCAATGGCTTGTCCCGCGGTATTTAATAATGGGCCGCCAGAGTTTCCCGGATTCACCGCCACGTCAGTCTGAATAAACGGCAAGTAGTCACCAGTGTCACGGCTCTTGGCGGACACAATCCCTGCGGTCACAGTGTTTTCCAGTCCGAATGGGGAACCGATCGCCAACACCCACTCACCCACCCTCACTCTAGAAGAATCGCCTAGGGGGAGCTTAGGTAAATCACGCGCATCAATTTTGACAACCGCCACATCGGTGCGCTTATCCATACCCAATAATTTAGCCTTGTACTCACGCTTATCAGTCAAGGTTACATAGATCGTATTTGCGCCCTCCACAACGTGGGCATTCGTCAGAATCAAACCATTGGAATCAATGATGAAGCCCGAGCCTACGCCACGATCAGCCTCTTGTGGTTTACCGGGGTTTGGTTGCGCTTGCTTTGGGCCACTAGGAAGCCCAGGGATAGGCACCCCAAAGAATCTACGGAAGAACTCAGCTTGATCCTCAGGCATCCCCGGAATGCCGCCCTGAGCCTGCTGCTGCATCACTTTTTCAGTTGTGCGGATATTCACCACCGCAGGGCTAGCACGCTCAACCAGATCCGCAAAATCAGGGATAGATACGCGCGGAGTTTGCGCGAATGCAGTAGGAATAAATGCAACTTGCCCCAAGCTAAATATAGCTAAGAAGGCAATAAGATACTTTTTCATGATGCTATAGACCTGCTTGGTAAAAACCAATAATTAAGGAAAGGAAATAACCTATTGAGAATATTAAGTCAGTTTGCCAAAAATCAAGGTACCGTTAGTACCCCCAAAGCCAAAGTTGTTTTTGACGGCATGGTCAATCTTCACATCGCGAGCAGTATTAGCGCAGTAGTCCAAATCGCACTCGGGATCTTGATTGAAGATGTTGATTGTTGGTGGGGATTTCTGGTTATGCAAAGCCAAAATTGTAAAGACAGACTCCAGGCCACCAGCGCCACCCAAAAGGTGACCAGTCATCGACTTAGTGGAGTTGATCAAGGTCTTCTTAGCGTGATCGCCAAGAGCGGCCTTAATGGCGGCAGTTTCATTCTTATCACCCAAAGGTGTTGAAGTACCGTGCGCATTAATGTAGTCAATCTGGTCAGCATTCAAGCCGGCATCGCGCATGGCATTGAGCATGCAACGACGTGGGCCATCCATATTAGGTGCAGTCATGTGATACGCATCACCACTCATGCCAAAGCCTAAGAGCTCACAGTAGATTTTTGCGCCACGGGCTTTAGCGTGCTCATATTCCTCAAGAACGACAACGCCAGCACCCTCACCCAGAACGAAACCATCGCGGTCCCTGTCCCATGGGCGTGAAGCAGTTGCAGGGTCATCATTGCGAGTGGATAGCGCACGAGCCGAAGCAAAGCCGCCAACACCTAAAGCAGATATAGTGGATTCCGCGCCGCCGGCAACCATCACATCCATCAGCCTGCACAGCCAAATACAAACAGCC
>NZ_NGUO01000020.1 GCF_002206635.1 Polynucleobacter aenigmaticus
ATACGGAGAATGTTCTTGCTGGCATTAATGTCTCTATCGTGGATGACTCCACAACAGTCGCAAGCCCATTCTCTTATTCCAAGTCCTGCGATACCTTTCGGCCTCGACGGTGGCTTTTCGCCACACGAAGAACAGGTTTGGGTTGTATTACTCTCATTGACCTCTAAAAAGACAACACCTGCCTCATGGCACTTGTATTCCAACATTGTCTTAAATTGACTCCAGCCTGCATCATGCACAGACTTCGCCATCTTGGTTTTAATGAGTTTGCTACTGGATACATTTCCGACAAAGATCGCACCATACTCATTGGCTAAAAGCCGTGAGAACTGGTGTTGATCGTTATTACGGCGATTCTTAATCTTGGCGCTAATGGTCTTCGAGAGCTTGGCTTTGTTAGCACGTTGGGACATGGCCAACTTACCCTCCAACTCCCGATAACGCCGCGAGACCATTTGATCGCCATCGCTGGTGACGGCGGTAGTCTTTAATCCTAAATCAATACCAATAGCTTTAGTGCTTGTATTAACGGTAGCGATTTGAACCTCTACGGTCAAATTAACATACCAGCGTCCACGAGCATCTTGGCTAAAAGATCCACACTTAACGACTTTGTCTTGAAGATCATAAGACTTAAAAATGCCAATGGGTTTCTTTTGAAAAAAGATTTGGCCGTTGCGATAGACAATGGCATCTTTCTTAAAAGGTATCCAACCGAGAGATCGCTTGCTACCGCCACTCTTGCGCCAGGCCAGCCGGCACTTCTTAAACTGCTTGCGGCGGGTACAGTATTCAGCGCTAATAGCTTGAACTGTGGAGGCGGGGATATTTAAACCTTCTTTTGTAGCGCCAGCGGTGTACTTGTCCATCGTGTAGCTGGACATGAACTGCCCAGTGCGCTCGGTATGCTTGCTTGATAACTCATTACAAAAGTTCCAAACGAAGTTCACCTCTTTTGATTGAGCGTCCAAGAAAGCGCCATGCTTATCCTTGACGCGCTCCCGTAGAACCCGAATGTTTGTTTGCGGCGCTTTAGACATGCTGTGATTATATACAGTAGTCAGCAAATATTAGGCCGTTTATATCCCCACGGATAAATCGAAGGGCTTTACGCGGCTTTCGGTAAAAAGCCGCCCGAAGGCGGCCTAAACTAACATTGTTACTCATGCATATTTAATGTGAATGGCCTTGCGGGTTCATAGGCATTTGCCTCGTATTGCCCTGCGGCATATTTCCGCCATTCATCATCTGCTGATGCATCTTTTCATGCATGGCTTTCATATCCCCATGCATTGCTGGATCGCAATACTCGTGACCAGTAACACTAGCAACCACTCCCATTTGATGGCCATCAGTACCCTTGTAGCCCAATAAAGAGGGGTCTAACATGCCAGCAATCATGGCAATGTGTCCAAATACTAGAAACAATGCAACGCAAATAGCGTGAATTTTTAACTTACCCATTTGATCTAGGGCTTTGTTTACAAAACCAAATTCCTGCAATGCGATCCAAATCAAAGGTAAACCTCCAATCAGATAGCTGCCCACTGCAATCATATCAATGACTGTGCGCCACTCATTGTTTTTGGTAATTGGCAGCACTGCAGTGGTCATCAAATACGCAATAATGCCAATGAAATATAGCCCTACCGTAGTTCCCGCAAACCGATTGAGGTGATAGACAAAACCATCAAACTTACGGGTAAAGAGGATATAGAGCTCCGTGATTGCCAATGTCTCGGCAAGCACGATTGGTATAGCCATAAAAATCAACAGATTCCAAGGCTGATTGTCAGCTAACAACTGCATATAGTGAGTCATATTCATTACTATTCTCCCAAGCGGAAATTATCAAAAGGCATCTCAATGCCACAATCAAAAGTGATTACAGATAATTTCTTGGGGGTTTATAAATTGACTCGACAATATTGAAGATGGGCTTTGCAGCATCAGAAAGCAAGTATGCATCGACTTGCTTGGGGGCGGAAAATGCAGGTGCAGCAATCAGGATTGCTACTACCGCACAACAATAATGGGTTGGATTGGTATTACCGATAGATTTGCCATCGTCTACATGACTAACGGATGCTGCCTCTTGGCAGTGGTCATGCCCAACAACCATTACCGAAGCACTTTCTCCGTTCAGGTCAACAGGCATCGTCGCAGCATTAATAAAGCTGACGAACAGACTTAAAAAGAGTGTCACAACTATCTTTTTCATACTTTTAGTTTACGCTGAATCGCGTCAAACCACCCAACTTGGACCAACGTGGCAATGCTTGCATCGCATTTTGCCAAACTGCACTTGAAAATGCCTCATAACCCATGCCGCGAATGTCCGCTAATTTTGTAGCGATTCTGGGAAGTAAGGCTGGTTCATTAAATGTACCGCCCTCCCCTTTGAGCCAAGCTGGCGGAATATCGGGCGCATCCGTCTCAGTAACAATGCAATCAAGTGGTAGCTCTTTTAAAAGACGGCGAATTTGCAATGCTCGGTCATAGGTCGCCGCACCGCCAAATCCCAGCTTGAAATCAAGTTCAATAAACTGCTCAGCTTGTTGATGGCTACCATTAAAAGCGTGGGCGATTCCACTGGGAACCTTTCTTTTCCGAAGCGCTTTTAAGATCGCGTCTTGCGAACGGCGCACATGCAAAATTACTGGTAACTGAAATTGCTCCGCCAAATCTAATTGCGCATGAAAGAAATGCTCTTGACGCTGAGGATCAAGATCCTCGACAAAGTAATCTAAGCCAATTTCCCCAACACCAACAAACCGTGGGTCGCTTAAAGACTGCTCAATCTGATTTTTTAGAAGATCGAGATCGCTCTCTTGAGCTTGCTTGATATACAGCGGATGAATGCCTAGGGTGTAAACCAGTCCTGGAATTTGTTTGCTGTACTGATTTGCCAGATATTTGGCTTGACCCCAATCAGAAGCCTGAACGGTAGGCAACAGAATTGCTTGAACACCCTGGCTTACCGCTCTTGAAACGATGTCTGGGAGGATGTCTCCAAACTCTGGCGCATCTAGATGGCAATGGGTATCAATCCATGCCAGATCTTTACTGACATCGCTCATTGCGCAAAAGTCTTTAATACTCCGCGCTCTAAATGCAAAATACGATCACAACGTTTTGCGCGAATTGGATCATGAGTCACAATTACAAAAGCAGTACCTTGCTCACGGGCAATATCCAACATTAAGTCAAATACCCCGTCTGCAGTTTCAGTATCGAGATTGCCAGTAGGTTCATCCGCCAAGACGCAGGAAGGGTTGCCAACCAGCGCACGCGCTACCGCAACACGCTGACGCTCTCCACCTGATAATTCGCCTGGAGTATGTTGAACCCGGCTTGCCAAACCAACGGCGTGCAACATCTTGTTTGCTTGCTCCATTGATTCCTCATTACTAAGGCCGCGAATACGCAAAGGCAAGGCTACATTCTCAACAGCACTAAATTCATCTAAGAGGTGGTGGAATTGGTAAATGAATCCCAAACTGTGATTACGCAGTTGATCTAATTTTCTAACAGGTAATTTATGAAGATTCTCTCCGGCCAGAATTACGGTACCAGCACTTGGGGCATCTAAGCCGCCCAATAAATGTAGCAAGGTACTTTTACCGGAACCAGAAGAACCAACGATCGCCACTTTCTCAGAAGCGATAACCTCTAAATCAATTTCTTTAAGAACGTCGACAGCTGTTGGTCCTTTGCCGTACGTCTTTGCAAGACCAGATGCACTCAGAATGACTGTATTAGCCAATTCATTTTTTAAGTTATTCATAGCGTAATGCCTCCGCAGGCTGAACTTGCGCAGCGCGACGACTTGGGTACAAAGTTGCCAAGACGGATAAACCAAAAGCCATCAAACCCACTGTGACAACATCGGATAGACGCACATCAGAAGGTAACTCGCTAATAAAATAGACATCGCGCGGTAAGAAGCGTACTCGGAAGATGGCCTCGATTGCTGGAACAATCACATCGATGTTTAAGGCAATGAGGAGACCTAGGCCAACGCCAGCTAGGGAGCCTAGCAAGCCAATCGCCAAGCCTTGCACTAAAAATATCCGCTGAATTAATCCTGGACTCGCACCCATTGTTCTTAAGATGGCAATGTCAGCTTGCTTCTCATTGACGGTCATCACCAAGGTAGAAACCAAATTAAATGCAGCCACTGCAATAATCAAAGTCAGGATAATGAACATCATCTTTCTTTCAGTTTGCACTGCTGCAAACCAATTGCGATTAGAGCGAGACCAGTCAGATACCCAAAGAGCTTGCGGAACTACCTGGGCTAGCTCAGCAGCAATCTCAGGGGCACGCTGCATGTCATCTACCTTTACACGCAAGCCAGAGGGGTCTTGTAAACGCAATAAAGCAGCGGCATCCTTCCAATGCATGATGGCCAGAGAGCTGTCGTATTCATAATGGCCGCTATCGACAATACCCACTACTTGTAGTGTCCGCATTCTGGGCATAGCACCTGCTGGAGTCAGATCACTCTCCGGCACGATGAGGTTAATGCGATCACCTACGCGTGCGCCAACCATGCTTGCCAGTTGTGCACCTAAGGCCACTCCAAAAGCACCTGGCTTGAGATCTTCAATACTGCCCGCAACAAATTGCTTAGGCAAGTCAGAAACCTTGCCCTCTTCACCAGGTAGCACTCCACGAATCGCCACACCACGCATCACATTCTCACGACTAAGCAAACCTTGCGAACTGACCATGGGAGCAACGCCAATCACATGGGGCTGCGCGGCTACCTTGAGAGCAATCGGCTCCCAATTGGCCAAACCATCTGGGGCGGTTATTTCAACATGGGAGAGAACGGACAACATACGATCGCGTACTTCCTTCTGGAAGCCATTCATGACTGAGAGCACGACAATTAAGGCGGCAACTCCTAAGGCAATGCCCGCGGTGGAGATTCCAGAGATAAAAGAGAGAAAGCCATCACGCTTCCCCACCGTCTTGCGACGCTTAGATCGGGTGTAGCGCAGGCCAATTTCTAGTTCAATAGGAAGTCTCAACATAGCCACAGTTTAGACAATCGGATGGGCAAACGGATGGAATCTGTAAATGCCACCTAAAATCAGGGGAATGACTGCGAATTCGACCACCCAAAAAAGCTCTCTACGGCGCTTTACCCTGATGGTGTCAGGGGAGGATGCCCTTGACTCCGATCCAGGGCGGGATAGCCCCCCAAGTGGGCTCCCGCAAGAATGCTTCCTCTTGGGAGAAAAACTACCAATTGCTCCGGTCCTGTTATTGGGCCAAAGTGACTTGCCAGTGAACCCCACTGAAGTAATTGCCTGTTTGCAGCCAGTGCACCTACATGCCACCCGCGACCATTTGGTCTTGATGGGGCAAAGTCAGATTGATCTGACTAATGAAGAATCTACCAAATTGCTCCAAGTTGCACTACCTTATATAGAGGAGGATTTTCAGAACAAAGTGTTGTTTCAAGGACAGCGTGATTGGTTTATTCCAGCCGGTCCCTTTACTCACTTGGCAACGCACTCAATAGATCAGGCCCATGGTCGTAATATTGACTGGTGGATGCCACGTGATACGAGTGAAATAGGCATCGCTAAACTCTGGCGCAAACTTCAAAATGAAATTCAGATGCTGTGGCACATTGATCCCGTTAATGAGGCGCGCGAACAATGCGGCTTCCCCAGCATTAACTCGCTTTGGATTAGCGGAATCGGTAAGCTAGAAGATGTGCGGACGCCCACGCTATTTCAGAACGTTACTCAGATCTATGGCGAGCACCCCCTGCTTACTGGATTAGCTAAACACCTCGGCATACCTCAACAAGGTGAGATTGATTTTTCAAATGTAGTAAACGGCTTTGCTTGGTTAGGTAGACCAGAGAGCGCCTGGAATCATTTGAAGAATGTTGTATTGAATAAGGGGCTAGATGAGATTAAAATCATCGACTTCCCCAAAGGTAAAGCCCGCTGCAGAATTTTCACTGCTAAAGATCTTCATAAAACTTCGTGGGCATTCTGGAAAAAATCAGAACCTTTGACCTGGAAAGAAATCATTTCATCATGACGATGAGCCTATTTTCACAGCGGCCCTTCTCCGAACGCACTGCCACCTGGTTGCAGCAAAGTGGTTTGCATCCACTACTAGCAAGATTATTCGCAGCCCGAGGCATCGATAAGCCGGATGAACTCTCTTTAGATCTGAAGCAACTACTGTCACCAGTAGAGCTAAAAAATTGCATCAGCACTGCCGCCCTAATCGCAGAGATCCTCGAACGCAAAGAGCCGATGCTAGTGGTAGCTGACTATGACTGTGATGGTGCTACTGCTTGTGCAGTCGCGCTGCGTGGCTTGAAGATGTTGGGTGGCCCGGAAACGGCTATTCAATTCTTGGTACCAAACCGCTTTACGATGGGTTATGGATTAACTCCAGAGGTGGTGGATTTAGCTGCCCAGCAAAATCCCAAGCCCAAATATCTCATTACAGTAGATAACGGTATTGCCAGTGAAGCTGGTGTAGATCGGGCCCGCGAGCTCGGCATGGAAGTGATTGTCACCGATCATCACTTGCCAGGAGATCGCCTCCCAAAAGCCACTGCAATCGTGAACCCCAATCAACCAGGCTGCACCTTCCCAAGCAAAGCGCTTGCAGGCGTTGGCGTGATGTTCTATTTACTCGTAGCTCTGCGTGCTGAGCTACGTAAACGGGGTAAATTTACTGCCGAGACTCAACCCAAGATTGAGAACCTGCTTGATCTCGTAGCGCTTGGCACAGTCGCTGATGTGGCGCAACTCGATCGCAATAATCGCATTCTGGTTTCTAACGGATTAAAACGCATTCGTGCGGGGGTATCTCAAGCCGGTATTCAAGCACTCTTTCAGGCGGCAGCTCGAGATCCACGCAAAGCAAACACCTTTGATTTGGGTTTTGCCATTGGTCCAAGACTCAATGCTGCAGGACGCCTAGCGGATATGACTTTAGGCATTCGGCTTTTGCTCAGTGACAAACCGGATGAAGCCATTGAACTTGCTTACGAACTAGATCGCATTAATCGCGAGCGTCGCGTGATTGAATCCGGCATGCAAGAAGCAGCGTTGGCCCACCTCGCTGAAGATCA
This sequence comes from Polynucleobacter aenigmaticus, assembly GCF_002206635.1. Classification (GTDB taxonomy): domain Bacteria; phylum Pseudomonadota; class Gammaproteobacteria; order Burkholderiales; family Burkholderiaceae; genus Polynucleobacter; species Polynucleobacter aenigmaticus. The sequence goes on from NZ_NGUO01000020.1 coordinate 7,121, forward strand.
ACTTGCAGGCACTATGGCAGAACGCTCGAGCATCTGCCTTTGGAATTCAGAATGGCATCAAGGTGTAGTCGGAATTGTGGCCTCGCGCCTTAAAGAGCGCTTTAATCGCCCTGCGATTGTTTTTGCACCTGCTGATGGCCCTACTGGAGAAGAGTTGCGTGGCTCCGGCAGATCGCTGACCGGCTTTCATCTGAGGGATGCATTAGATATTGTTTCTAAACGTGAGCCTGGCCTCATTTTGAAATTTGGCGGCCATGCTATGGCGGCGGGCCTCACCATCAGAAAATCAGATTTTGAAAAGTTTGATGCCTTATTTCAATCGGTAGCCAATGATCTGCTGAATGATGAGCTCTTGGAGCGTCGCCACATACATGATGGCGCCTTAGCCTTATCAGAATTCACGGCAGAGACTGGCGACCTACTTGCCGAAGAAATCTGGGGTCAAGGCTTTCCTCAGCCGATTTTTTATGGGGAATTTGAGATTGGCCAGCAAAGCCTCATGAAAGAAAAACATCTGCGCTTGCAGCTTCGCCCTATTGGGGATGGTCAACTGGCCAGCAAGCCATTTACTGGCGTTTGGTTCAATCGAACCCAGCCATTGCCAGCCAAGGCTAGGTTGGCCTATCGCCTAGTCACGGACCGCTTTCAGGGTCAGGCTCGCGTTCAACTCATGATTGAGGCCCACGACCAGGGTTGAGCTGTAATAACCCCCTTATAATCAGGGGATGGAAGCCGAACAACTTAATACTATTTCAAATACCCTCTCCGATCTGCTCACCCGTGAGCAAGCACTTCGGGGGTATCTTTGACTTCGAAGTAAAGTCACGCCGCCTTACTGAAGTTAACTCGATTCTGGAAGATCCCACCATCTGGGACGATCAAAAGAAAGCACAAGCCCTCGGCAAGGAAAAGAAATTGCTCGATGGTGTTGTCGCTACCCTGACTAATTTAAATAGCAATATCACTGGCGCTATCGAATTATTCGATATGGCCAAAGAAGAAAGTGATTTTGAAACTATTAGTTCCATTGAACAAGATGTTGAGAGCTATAGCAAGATCATTCATGATCTAGAGTTCCGACGCATGTTCCATAACGAAATGGATCCGTGCAGTTGCTTCATTGATATACAAGCAGGTGCTGGCGGTACTGAAGCCTGCGATTGGGCGAGCATGCTCTTTCGCCAATACCTAAAGTATTGCGAGCGTAAAGGCTATAAAACAGAAATCCTCGAAGAATCCGATGGCGATGTTGCGGGCATTAAGAGCGCAACCATCAAAGTCGATGGTGAATACGCTTATGGTCACTTGCGCTCAGAAACCGGTGTACATCGCTTGGTGCGCAAGTCACCTTTTGACTCCTCCAATGGTCGTCATACCTCTTTCGCCAGTATTTATGTTTATCCAGAGGTTGACGACTCGATTGAGATTGATGTCAATCCAGCGGATATTCGTACGGATACCTATCGCGCGTCTGGTGCGGGTGGTCAGCACATTAACAAAACTGACTCTGCCGTTCGCTTAACCCATCTCCCGACCGGAATTGTGGTTCAGTGCCAGAACGATCGAAGTCAACACCGAAATAGAGCTGAAGCGATGACCATGCTGAAGTCACGTCTGTACGAGCACGAGATGCAAAAGCGTCGCGTGGAGCAGGATAAATTAGAGGCCAGTAAAACGGATGTTGGCTGGGGTCATCAGATTCGCTCCTACGTTCTGGACCAGAGCCGCATTAAAGACTTACGTACCAACGTTGAGATCTCCAATACACAAAAAGTATTGGATGGTGATCTTGATGCTTTTATTGAAGCCAGCCTAAAACAAGGCGTCTGATTCTTTACCCCTATTCTAGTTATTTATAAATTATATGAACGATCAAGCGAATCCTAGCTCCAACCAAAATCCTGCTACCGAGGCTGCAGATGAAAATCACATCATTGCAGAGCGGCGAGAAAAGCTAGCAAAGTTACGTGCGAACGGTGTGGCATTTCCGAATGATTTCGTGCCGACTCACTTGGCTGCAGATCTTCATACCCACTACGATAGCCTGACTAAAGAAGAGTTGGCCGCTAAAAAAGTACATGTGAAAGTTGCTGGCCGTATGGTACTTAAACGTGTGATGGGCAAAGCCAGCTTTGCCACCATCCAAGATCGTAGCGGTCAAATTCAGTTTTATATCAATGATGAAATCAGTGGCGCTGATATCCATAGTGCTTTTAAGCATTGGGATATGGGTGATTTCATTTCTGCCGAGGGCAATCTATTTAAGACGAATAAAGGTGAGCTCTCTGTTGAGTGCAGCAATCTGCGCTTACTGAGTAAATCTTTGCGTCCGCTTCCAGATAAGTTTCATGGACTCTCTGATTTAGAGACTAAATACCGTCAACGCTATGTTGATCTAATCGTCAATCCAGAAAGTCGTAATACCTTTAGAGCACGCAGCAATACGATCGCTTCTTTGCGTCGTCACATGCTCGATGCCGACTTCATGGAAGTGGAAACACCGATGTTGCATCCGATTCCTGGTGGCGCAACGGCTAAACCATTTATTACGCACCATAATGCTTTAGATATGCAGATGTTCTTGCGTATTGCTCCTGAGCTTTATCTCAAGCGTTTAGTCGTCGGCGGGTTTGAGCGCGTCTTCGAAATTAACCGCAACTTTCGCAATGAAGGCGTAAGTCCACGTCACAATCCAGAATTCACGATGATGGAATTCTATGCAGCCTATACGGATTACCGCTGGTTGATGGATTTCACAGAGAGCTTGATCCGTGCCGCTGCAATGGATGCCCAAGGCACCGCCGTTCTGACCCACCAAGGTCGGGAGCTGGATCTGAGCAAACCTTTCCAACGCCTAACAATTACTGAAGCTATCCTCAAATACTGCGGACAATCTAATAAGAGTTATGAAGCGGCTCAATTGGAAGACATTGATTTCATACGAACTGAACTGAAAAAGGGTGGTGAGAACCCAGATTCCCCTACGCTGAAGAACGCTGGTATCGGCGCGCTCCAATTAGCCCTATTTGAATTAGTTGCTGAAGCGCATCTCTGGGAGCCAACCTACATCATCGATTACCCAATCGAGGTTAGCCCCCTTGCCCGTGAATCCGATACGCGCCCTGGTGTTACCGAGCGCTTTGAATTATTCATCACCGGCCGTGAGATTGCCAATGGTTTCTCCGAGTTAAATGATGCTGAAGATCAGGCCAATCGCTTCCGTAAGCAAGTGGAGCAAAAAGAAGCGGGCGATGAAGAGGCAATGTACTTTGACCATGACTTTATCCGTGCCCTCGAATACGGCATGCCCCCAACAGGTGGTTGCGGTATTGGTATCGATCGCTTGGTCATGTTGCTTGCAGATGTGCCAAATATTCGTGATGTGATTCTGTTCCCGCATCTGCGTCGCGAAGAAGAGTAATTACTTTTTCCTGAGCTATATAAAGAAGCCGCAGACTCAACAGGGTTTGCGGCTTTTTATTTACCCTGATTCAAACAACTCAGCCAGCCGGGTATAGCTTAATATTCTCGCTATCGATCACCGTTACATTCACAGGAATACCCAGGCTCACACTAGACGACACGGTGCAGAAATCCTGAAACTGCGCCAATACACGATCCAAATTCTCCAAGGTACCGCCCGGAACACCAATACGGATCTCCACCTCAATTTCCAAAATACGTAAACGGTTTTCTGCATTTCTGCCAATCTCACAACTAGCCTTGGTTTCAATTGGTTCTGGATTCTGCTTAAATTTTCTGAGGGCAAAGAGTAGTGAATCAGACAAACAATTAGCTACACCTGCCAGCAAGAACTGAGATGGCGTTGCACCTTGAGATCTACCCAAGGGTGGTGGCTCATCCCCATAAATGGGATCACGCTCTTCGTTGTAATAGATTGCAAATTGATAATCGCTTTGCTGCACTAATCTAACTGATGGGGATTCACTCATACGATCTCTTTTATTTAGGTAATTTTTTAAAGAAGGTGACTGCTAAAAATAGCAGAAAACAAGTAAACCAGAGTAAAGACCACTCAGGCACTTGCAACCCCAGGATTGCGGGTAACTTTGCAGAACATAGGCCATCCGCTTTAAATAGCCAAGGCAAGCCTTGAGCCAATTGAAATTGATTAATCCAGGTCTCTAGAGGGTCAATTCCACAAGAGGTTTCAGGGTGCGATAGCAACCAGACTTGACGCCCTGCTACCGAAAGACCGTAGGCTGCTGAAAGTGCTGCCAATCCATGGAACAGCTTTCTGAAGGGATTAAAGCCGGCCGCTAGAAAGCAACAGATAGCGATCCCCAAGTACCCAACCCTCTGCAGAATACACAGTGGGCACGGTAAAAAATTTACCCCTTGATATCCGACTTGCTGAAGAATGACAGCAAAAATTACCAACCCCAGACTAAGCAAAGAAAGATAGAGGTATTTAGCTTGACTCATTTCCGAATGATAACCAAAGCAAAAATAATTAGGGCTTTCTCAGTAAATACCTGGAATGAGTTTGTTAACCCTAGCTTGATAGCTCTTGTATGCCGGAAACCGCTCTACCAACCAGACCTCTTCTCGCCTTGCCTTGATATCAAACAAAATAAAGAGCGCCACTACGTAGACGAATGTAAATACATAAGGAAATATGAACAACCATGCAAGCGCTGCCAAGAGCACACCAAAATAGATGGGGTGGCGAACAAAGCGATATAGACCAGTCTGAACCAGCTCAGCATCGTCCTTAGGGCAAGGTAAAGGGGTGAGGTTTTTGCCTAGATTGATCGCAGCAATCACCATAATCAAGCAGGCTAGCAAGCCAATTGCAATCCCGCATGATTGAAAGATGGTTTTTAGTGGTTCTGCACTCACCAACAGAGAGCCTTGGGGGCCAAAAAGTATTAGCCCAATCAGAATGGCCTGAATAACAACATACCATGCACCTCTGTCAAAGATTGATCTATGGGGTGCAGGATTCATTTTGTGGTCTCATGAAGATAAGACCACAGTCTATCTTGCTTTAGTAAGTCAAGGCCTTATCAAAATGCTCATCAATACTGGCGCTATCTTGCGTTAATACGTGCTGGGCAATGAGGAATACCCCTGAAAGAAAACTAAGGCAAACCAATAGACCAAAAGCATGATATTGATTTAGGCCGCTTTGATTGAGAACCTCTAGGTAGCGACTGCTCTCAAGAGCAAGGTGCGTAGATAGGCTGAGCAGAGCCAAGCCTAGAAATATCTGGGTAATAGTCAGAAATAAGGGCTTTGCAGTTGTTGTCTTTATGGACATAAGTCCTCCTTGGAATAGGTATGGAGAGATCTTATGAGAGCTAGCCGTACTTGTAAAAGACTCCCTTTTTATAAGCTAAATACTTTTTTATCTATAGAGCCGCACCAAGAATGAGGATAATTGAGCTTTTGTCACCACTATTAAGCACTTATGGCAGCCTACAACACCGAAACCGTCCTGACCGTTCACCACTGGAATGACACCCTCTTTAGCTTTACTACCACCAGAAATAAAGGTTTGCGCTTCCGTAGCGGCCACTTTTTGATGATTGGCCTAGAGGTGGAAGGCAAGCCATTGGTTCGCGCCTACAGCGTGGCAAGCCCTAATTACGAAGAGCATCTTGAATTTTTGAGCATCAAGGTTCAAGACGGCCCCCTCACCTCACGCCTGCAGAAGATTCAAGTTGGTGACCCTATTTTGGTTAGTGAGAAATCCGTCGGCACCCTGGTGATTGATGACTTAAACCCAGGAAAGCATCTCTACCTATTTAGCACTGGTACAGGACTTGCGCCATTTATGAGCATCATTCGCGACCCTGATACCTATGAGAAGTTTGAAAAGGTTGTCCTCATTCATGGCGCGCGCCTGGTCAGTGAATTGGCCTATGGTGATTACATTAAAAATGAGCTCACTCAAGATGAATACATTGGCGAAATCATTCGTGAAAAGCTGATCTACTACCCAACAGTGACACGCGAAGCCTTTAAGCACACTGGTCGCTTAACTACCGCGATTGAATCTGGTCAACTATTCAAAGATATTGGTCTGCCGCCACTAGATCCAGCAGTTGATCGTGCCATGATCTGCGGTAGCCCTTCCATGCTCAAAGAAACTGCTGAGATGCTTGATGCCAAAGGCTTTAAGGTATCTCCAAGCTTAGGTCAACTAGGTGACTATGTCTTTGAAAGGGCATTTGTAGAAAAGTAACTTAATCTATATATCTAAAAGTAATGTAGATATCTCTATATATTCCTTGTGGATATATAGAGCCCTTGGTAAATTCTCTTTAACGAGATATTTATCAAGGAATCCAGATGTCCCCCGTCCGAGAGCATTACAACCCGATCATTACCAAGCTTTTACGCGAACACGATCGTTTGCCACATGAGAATGTGGCTGAGCGTAAGAGCTTCCAACGCCAAATTCTCTTTCTCATGAATGCCATTAAGCTCGATGAGCTCGAGCAAGCCTTCACTTAATTAAAGTAAGCGCACTCATGATTCACTTTTTACTAGATTCATCACATTTCATCATTTCTGGCGCGCTCGTCGGCCTTCTAGTTGGCATGACTGGTGTAGGCGGCGGATCACTTATGACGCCCTTGCTAACGCTTTTCTTTGGAGTTGCCCCAACAGCGGCAGTAGGAACAGATCTTGCATTTGCAGCAATTACAAAAGGATTTGGCACTGCCGCACATCGTCTTCATGGCAATGTGCGCTGGGATATTGTTCGCCTACTCTGCATCGGCAGTATTTGCACCGCAATATTTTCAATCCTCATTCTGAGATATGTTGGGCCAGTTTCTAAAGACTGGAATCACCTCATTAGCCTTTCCATTGGAATCTCTGTTTTATTAACAGCTGCATCCCTTCTTTTCAGGGCAAAGATTCTGAGATGGGTTCAAGAGAACCCACGATATCTCCCTACGGGTGCGGCTCTAAAGATGTCAACCATTAGCGTTGGGGCAGTCATCGGAGTTCTTGTAACAGTCTCATCAATTGGCGCTGGAGCAATTGGTGCGACCCTCATCTTATTGTTATACCCACACTTAAAAGCCTCTGAAGTGGCAGGGACTGATATAGCTTATGCAGTTCCTTTAACCGCGTTGGCTGGGCTTGGACATTGGTGGCTTGGCAATGTCCATTTTGACCTATTGTTCGGATTACTCATTGGGTCTGTTCCCGCTATTTGGCTAGGCGCAAAATTATCAAGCATCCTATCGGAGCGGGCGACTAGAACCACCCTCGCGGGAACACTGTTCTTGGTTGGATTAAAGCTGGTGTCCTCATGATCAAGCCAGATTTTTGGTCTATTCCAGAAAGCAATCTATCTGCTGCCGCACTTGCAGAGAAGATAGTCACCCTCAAGCAACGCTTACTCGATATTACTGCGCGCTTTTCCGATGTTCGCTTTGCTACGAGTTTAGCTGCAGAGGATATGGCGATTACCGATGCGATTGCCCAATCCAAAGCCAATATTCAATTCTTTACCTTGGCCACCGGTCGACTTCATCAGGAAACCGTGGATATGGCCAAGACTACTGAAGATCATTATGGGCTTGCGATTCAAAAAGTTTATCCAGAAGATACTGATGTGCAAGCCTTTATCGACCAATACGGCATGAATGGCTTTTATGATGGCGAAGGGCCCAAGAAAGCATGCTGTGGCGCTCGTAAGATAAAACCGTTGAACGCTGCCCTACTCGGCGCTGACGCTTGGCTCACGGGCCAAAGACGCGGGCAATCGACTACGCGTACTGAACTCCATTTCGAAGAATTAGATGATGCGAGAGGAATTACAAAGTTCAACCCCTTGTTTGACTGGACCGAAGCGGATATCTGGGCTTATATCAAACAAGAAAATGTACCTATTCACCCCTTGCACCTCAAAGGCTATCCCAGCATTGGCTGTGAGCCCTGCACCCGCCAAGTCAAAAAAGGTGAGGATATTAGAGCGGGACGCTGGTGGTGGTTGCAGAGCGACAGCAAAGAATGTGGCTTACACGTTAATAAATAAAACCTTGATTATTAAAGCAGTAAAACTTAGTAAAGAACGAGTTACAGAATGCAAGAACAGAAATTACTAGATGACCACTTAGATTGGCTTGAGGCTGAGTCGATCTACATTATTCGCGAAGTTGTAGCGCAGTGCGCAAATCCTGCAATGCTTTTCTCAGGCGGTAAAGATTCGATTGTGATGTTTCACCTGGCTCGCAAAGCCTTCCAATTTGGTGATCGTCCAGTAAAACTCCCATTCCCTATTTTGCATATTGATACTGGCCACAACTATCCAGAGGTGATCGCTTATCGCGATGCTGTAGTTGAAAAAACCGGTGTGAAACTCATTGTTGGCCACGTTGAAGAGTCCATCAAAAAAGGTACTGTACGTCTTCGTAAAGAAACGGATTCTCGTAACGCCGCTCAAGCGGTTACTTTGCTTGAGGCAATTGCTGAACACGAGTTCGACGCCCTCATGGGTGGTGCACGCCGTGACGAAGAAAAGGCGAGAGCTAAAGAACGCATCTTCTCTTTCCGCGACGAATTCGGTCAATGGGATCCTAAAGCACAACGTCCAGAGCTCTGGAATCTATATAACGCTCGCATTGCCAAAGGGGAAAATATGCGTGTGTTTCCAATCTCCAATTGGACTGAGCTCGATATCTGGCAATATATCGCTCGTGAAAAATTAGTGCTTCCTAGTATTTATTACACGCATAAGCGCGAAGTGGTGCGCAAAAATAGACTCTTGGTGCCTGTTACCAATATCACCCCTAAAGCACCTGGTGATATCAGCGAAGTATTGAGTGTTCGTTTCCGTACCGTAGGCGATATTAGCTGTACCTGCCCAGTACTCAGTACCGCCGCCACTCCTATCGACATCATTGCTGAAACCGCCATTACTGAAATCACAGAACGTGGCGCCACTCGCATGGATGATCAAACCAATGAGGCCTCGATGGAGCGCCGTAAGAAAGAAGGTTACTTCTAATGACTAACAATCAAACTCAACACCAAAATGTTGTTCGCTTCATCACTGCTGGTAGCGTTGATGATGGTAAAAGCACCCTCATTGGCCGCTTACTCTACGACACCAAATCTATTTTGGTAGACCAGCTTGAGTCTTTATCGAAAACCAAGCATGCACGTGTGACCTCATCGGATGCGGGTGTTGACTTAGCACTACTCACCGACGGTCTTGAAGCTGAGCGTGAGCAAGGCATCACCATTGATGTGGCCTATCGCTATTTCTCAACCCCAAAACGTAAGTTCATCGTGGCCGACGCACCAGGACATGAGCAATACACACGCAACCTAGTAACAGGCGCATCGCAATCCGATGTAGCAGTGATTTTGGTTGATGCAACCCGTGTTGATCTCAATACCAACCCAGCCACCTTATTGGCGCAAACCAAGCGCCATGCAGCAATTGTGCATTTACTGGGCCTGCGACATGTAGTCTTTGCTGTAAATAAGATGGACTTACTCAATTTTGATGAGAAAGTATTTGATACCATCAAAATAGCAATTGAAGATTTGACCAAAAAAATTGGCCTACCTGATCCTACTTTAATTCCGATGTCGGCCTTATTAGGTGCAAACGTAGTGACCGCTAGTAAAGATACTCCCTGGTACAAAGGCCCTACATTACTGCAGTGGCTAGAGAGTCTAGACACTAGCCCACAGTCAGAGAAAACTGGTTTACGCTTTCCGGTGCAGTATGTTGCCCGACAGGATGGCAGTGCTTCCGACGACTTGCGTGCTTACCTTGGTCAAATCGAGTCCGGAAGTATTTGTGTGGGTCAAAAAATTACAGTCCTTCCAGAAAATCGAGAGGCAACTGTTTCGAAGATTTATTTAGGCAATCAATCCAATCGCGATCCAGCCAATGCAAATAATGAAGTGAAGTCCGCTCAAACAGGTGAGGCTGTTGCGATTAGTCTGGTTGAAGATATCGATGTTTCTAGGGGTTGCTTATTCATTAGCGCCCAAGATAGTAACCCGCCAATACTAAGCAAGCTGATCTCTGCTGATCTCTGCTGGCTCGACACCGAGCCATTGTCCCTGAGTCGAAAGTACGCCCTGCGGCACACCACAAACACTATTAGCGCTAAGGTTAAAGGGATCCAGCAAGTCCTGGATGTTCAAACACTGTCTCATGCCCTTGAAACACACCCCTTGATCGCCAATGAAATCGGACGAGTGGACTTTGTATTACAAAAGGCAATTGCGGCTGATTTATTTAGCCAATCTCAAAAAACTGGGGCCTTTATATTGATTGATGAAGCCACTAACCATACAGTTGCAGCCGGAATGATTCGTAAGGCCTTAGCTTAAACTTACTCAGGACATCCAGAGAATAAATGAGAGGCCAATTGCCGCTATAAATATGGTCTCAACAACTAACATCACTACCGGTTGCCATCCCAACTTAGCCAACTCTTGAAAGTTAGTTTTTAGTCCAGCTGCGGCGATTGCAATGACCAACATCCAGCGGGATATGCTGCCAATAAAGTGGGTTGCCGAGCTTGGCAAAATCTGCATTGATGCAACCACTGAGAGCGCCACAAATCCCAATAGGAATGTCGGAATCAAACGAAGGCTGCCCCAGCCTAAGCGCTGAGAAGATTTTTCAGCGCCAAAGAAAATAGAAATAAATAAGACGACTGGCAGTAACAAAGCGACACGAAATAATTTAACCACTGTTGCAACATCACCTGCCTCGGGACCAAACAACATGCCGGCTGCAACTACCTGAGCCACATCATGAATCGTTGCGCCCAGGAAGATCCCTGCTGACAAAGAATTGATGTTCAGTAACTGCAGGGCGAATGGATACACTACCATTGCAATAGTTGAGAGCACCGTGACGCCCACTACTACCAGCAATGTAAATCTCTCGTTCTCCTTAGTTTTAGGCAATACCGAGGCGACTGCTAGCGCTGCAGATGCCCCGCAAATACCTACAGAGCCACCCGCAATCAAGCCAAAATCAGGAGACAGCTTCAAGAATTTAGCCAAGAAAAAACCAAGACACACTGTGGTGGCCACAGCAAATATAACCATCAAGCCAGTATTAAGACCAATCGCGCTAATATCGGCGAAGGTAATGCGAATGCCTAAGAATGCAACACCTAAACGCAAAACAGTTTTTGCGCAGAAATCGATTCCCGGCTTTACTGTCTCGTTAAGATATAAAAAATGAAGGGATAAGCCGATCAATAAGGCATAAAGTAATTGAGGGCCGCCATAGTTATCCGATAAAAAACTAGTCGACATCGCAATGACAAGACAAACCATCAAGCCTGGGATGTTTTTTTGCATTACTCTGAACATGAGGCTTTAGACCACCAACTCACTGAAATACTCATGTTGGCTAGTATTGAGTGTTGAGACGCGCCATTCCAATGGCTCATCTTGAAGTCCGAATGCGACCCTCCTAATAATTAAAACAGGTGAGTCCGGGTTTAATCCTAACCACTCAGCATGTTGTTTCCCTGCCAGTCCAGCACGTAATCGCTCGCTACTACGAACGACAGTTTGGCCATACTCCATTTGATACATCTGATAAATACTGCCCGTGCGCTCTATAAAATCTGCACGCGTTAATTTTTTAAATCTTTTTTTATCAAGGGTAATTTGATCAATCATGACGCATTTCCCCTCCAGCGAGAGACGATTCGTAATTCTCCAAACAGGAGATCCCTCTTTAATTTGCAACTTACTTGCCTCTTCTTTGCTGGCAGCAACACCATTCAAAGAGACTAGCTCAACCTTGGGATAAACCTTTTTTTCAACATCATGTTTAACGACATGGAAAAAATAATATAAAAGTCGTTTTAAGTCATGCTCAACAACATAGGTGCCCCTGCCTTGGCGACGAACCACGATACCTTCCGCGACTAACTCGTCCACCGCTTTTCGCAGGGTTCCTATAGATACATCCAATTCTTTCGATAAATCCTTTTCAGCAGGTAATGCCTGCCCCATAGGATATCGACCCCTGACCAGATCCTCTGTAATCTTTTGCTTAACTTCTTGATAGGCGGTCAGGGATTTCATACTTAAGGCTTACGCTGATTCGTACAAACGAGTTAATACAAACTCACGGTGACCAAGAATCTCAGAAGCAGTCAATTCGCCATCAGCAGTACGCATTAAGCAATCCAACAACTTATTACCCGCCTCATCCATATTCTCTTCACGGCGCAAAAGACCAGATACATCAACGTCAATATGCTCACCCATAGTACGAACAGTCTTAGGATTGGCACAAATCTTAATCACCGGAAGAATGGCATTGCCAATCACGTTGCCCTGCCCTGTTGGGAAGAAATGTGCAGCAAAACCAGCGGCGGCACACAAGGTCACCATTTCAGCAGCGGCTGAAGAGGAGTCCATAAAATGCAAACCAGGAATTGTTGGCTCTTCACCCTTGTCTAAAACGCTATCCACAATACATTTCTTACCAATTTTTTGGATATTCCCCAAAGCCTTCTCTTCGATGGTAGTTAAACCACCAGCGATATTGCCCTTGGTCGGCTGAGAATCAGACAGATCGCTTGTTTTATGACGCTCAATCACATCTTGATAACGATCAAACATTTCGCGGAACTTTTTCTTCACCTCGGGAGTACGGCAACGTGCCTCTACCAAATGCTCGCCACCAGTTAACTCAGTAGTCTCACCGAAAACTAATGTAGAGCCAATCTCGTAGAGCTTGTCAAAAGCATCACCAACAGTTGGGTTAGCACCGCAACCAGAAGTAGTGTCGGACTCACCGCATTTTGTAGACACCCATAACTCTGATAAAGGAGCGGAAATACGCTTTTGCTTAGATGCATGCTTCACCATATTGTAGGCAGACTTGCTTGCCGATGCAATCGTAGCTGTATCGCCGTTACCTTCGATCCAGAAGCCTTCCACCGGCTTACCAGACGCCTTGATTCCATCAACGACAATTTTTGTCCACTGTGGCTCAATACCGATAACAACCACTGAAGCAACGTTTGGATTGGAGCCGGTGCCAATTAGTGTACGGAAATGCAAATCCAAATCAGCCCCGAACTGCAAACGACCATAGGAGTGAGGAATTGCCATTGTTCCTTTGATGTTATTAGCAACTGCTTCACAAGCAGCGTTAGATAAGTCATCTAAAGGCAAAATTAATACGTGGTTACGAATACCCATGCGGCCGTTTTCACGGCGATAACCTAAAAAGGTCGCGTCTTTCAAATTAGTCATTTTTATCTCTTTCAATGAATAGGTAAATAAGGATCTGGATTACCAGCGCTTAGTTTTTACGTTTTGTACGTGAAGGTGTTCGCCTTTTTTAATTGGGGCTACTACCTTGCCAATATCAACGCCGTATTTCATCACCGTATCGCCTGGCTTGAAATCGTTCAATGAAATTTTATGGCCAATTGGAATATCACTTTCAGACTTGATATTTAAAGTGAGGTCGCCATCCATCACCCAGCCAATCAAATCAGTCCCAGCTTTTACACCTTCAACTACCACTACACCTACGCCATCTGCTGGCTCATGCACGACAAAGTGGATCATTACTATCTCCTCAATAATCTCGTTTATAAAAAACTACCTAGTCCATGACTGGCGAATACCAGTCTGAATTTCTTCCACAACTACATCAGAAACTGAGATGCCATTCTTAAAGCCTGCAGCACGCTGCTTGAATCGTCGTTGACCTGGGAGACGCGTCCCTGAATCTTCGGCTAAAGTCTGCAAAAAATCGCTCATTCTGCTTGCGAAAACTGAAGAGCCAGCTAGTCCAGTGTCAATAGTGAGAATTAATTGACCGATCCGCGGACGATTACCCTTGGGGTCAAAAAATGAATCTGCTTCATAAGAAAATCTACTGCCTGAGAGTCCAACCACTAGCAATTCAACGATGAGGGCAAGCAAAGCGCCTTTATCGCCACCCAGCGGAACCATCAAGCCCTTTAAACCCTCTTGGGGATTCGTGGTTGGCTTACCATCTGCAGTCAAAGCCCACCCCTCTGGGATCTGCTCACCATTTTTTGCTGCAACTAATAACTTTCCACGGGCAACTGCAGAAAGTGACATATCAATTACTAGGGGATCGCTGTTTGTAACTGGGAAAGCTGCAGCTAAAGGATTGGTTCCGAAAATTGCCTTAGTGCCACCCACCATGGGCATAGCCGCAGGAGTATTGCCAAATAATAGCGAGATATAGCCTGCACGAGCAGCAGCCTCAACATAGTGACCCGCCACACCAAAATGATGGCTATTGGTTACAGCCACCAAGCCAAGACCATTCTTAGATGCCAAATTTACAGAAAGGTCTGTAGCAAATCGTAGCGCTGGGAATGCCAATCCATCACGTGCATCAACTAAAGCGGCCGATGTCTTGAATGGCCTCACTTTAATTTTTGAGGCCAACTCAATGCGCCCATTTTTTGCATGTGCAGCGTATTGGGCAACTCTTGCTAAACCGTGAGATGCCAATCCATCTAATTCTGCTAACGCAAGAAATTGCGCAGTTTCGTAAGCTGCCTTTGTATCTAAACCAGAAGCCCTAAGGCCTAAATCTGCCAGCTCAACCATTTCTGGATACGTCAGATTCATGCGCATCCCCACAAGGCTGTGCTGACCAAACTCGCCCCCTCAAAACGCAGGGTATTCAGGGCTTGACTAGACTTGGCTTTAAGGATCAAAATGAACAACATATTTGAATCATATAGATGATTTAGATATCTTGCAACAACCAGTTCATTGTGCAGCGCAACGAATACAAAGTAGCGACTTACGATGACCGGAGGAGACGGCAGTAACGCATAAGCATATAACTATTAAATAGCAACAAAGCGTATTTTTTGATGTCTAAGTAGCTAAGATACAAAGATTAAATTACCACTGGAGGTCATCGATGTTTAAGATTGAAAAATATAAATTAAGTAGGCGCTTAGTATTACTTGCAGGGGCCATCACCCTTGCTTTACCGCAACTAGCAACAGCGCAATCTTGGCCAACTAAGCCAATTAAATTGGTGATCCCATTTGCAGCAGGAGGAACCACAGATATTCTTGGTCGACTCCTAGCACAGCAGCTGACAAAGGATCTAGGGCAAAACGTTATTGTTGAAAATAAAGGAGGGGCTGGCGGCAATATTGCAGCTGAATTCGTAGCTCAATCTCCAGCCGATGGTTACACCATCATGCTTGCCTCTGGAAGCATGCTTACCGTCAATTCTTACTTGTATAAGAAATTGCCAGTGAACTACAGCAAGGATTTTATCAACATCACCAATGTTGCTAGCGGTCCAATGTTGCTATCTGTGAGCACCAAAATCCCTGCCAAAAACCTCAATGAGTTCATCACTTATGCCAAAGCCAAAGATTTGAATTTCGGATCTGCAGGTATTGGTAGCCAAGTGCATATGGCCGCTGAGAATCTCAATTATGCCGCCAATATCCCCGCGACCCATGTGCCCTACAAAGGTGAGTCTGCCGCTATCAATGATCTTGTTTCAGGACAGATAGACTTTATGGTTGGCAACTTAACTGCGGCAACGGGTTTTGCTAAGGCCGGTCAAATCAAGCCAATTGCAGTCACTAGTGCCAAGCGGATTAAGCAATTTCCAGATGTTCCAACAGTTGCCGAAAGCGGTATACCTGGCTTTGAAAGTACTGGTTGGTTCGGCTTAGTCGCTCCAGCTAATACGCCCAAGGTCATTACCGATAAGATTTATGACGCAACCCTAAAGGCAGTGAATTCCGAGGCAATGAAGAAGAGCCTAGATCTCAACGGTTTGACAGCCGTAGTAAATACCCAAAAAGAATTTGATGCTCAAATCAAAGCTGAGTCGGTCAATTGGGAAAAGGTCATTAAGGGTCGCAACATTAGCGCCCAGTAAGAAGCTTGCTGGAAAATAAAAAAGCGGGGATTTTATCCTCGCTTTTTTATTTGTAAGAGTAAATGAATTAGGTGATTTGTCGTACTAAAAGCATTGCACCTGAAAATACTAAAATTGAGCCATAGGCTATACGCATAGCAGCATTACTTAGCTTGGTATGAATATGTGTTCCACTCCAGATACCCAGGAATGCTACTGGCATTAATAAAATGGCGAGGCCAATCACCTGCCAACTCAATATCAGTCCAGTGACTAACATTAAGGTGAGGCGCAAGAATGTCAACATAAAAATGGCAAAGGCCATAGTTGCGCGAAGCACCTTGGGATTATTGATTCTTAACCCAAGATAGGAAACGTATATCGGGCCACCCGTGGCAAACAGGGCAGTAAATGCACCACCAAAAAACCCAAATGGCACTGCCCACCATTTGCTAATTGGATCCCGAGACTCAATATTTCTCTGAACCAAAACCCGCACACCATTAATAGCAGCAAATAAACCAAGTATTAGCAACAATGGTTCACTGGGCGCCTCAACTAGCAAGAAGATGCCCAACACCATCCCCATCAAACTGAATGGGAATAACCATTTCAACTCTTGAATATTGGCATCGCCATAGGATTTTCTACCTACATAAAGAGAGGCGCAAATATCGATGACTACCATCATCGGCACAACTACCCTCAGGGGATACACCTGAACTAGCAAGGGCACAGATACTATCGAAGATCCAAATCCAGAAACCCCGAAGATGAAAAATGCACATAAGACTACCAATACCGCTAGCGTAAATGAGAGGGGTTCAATTAGTTCAAAAATAATTAAGTCTCAACTAAGATTGTTTCGCCTGGTTTGACCATCGTAAATTGAATGGGTCTATTTTCAATACGCAAACCCTGCTCACTCAACTGAACTGCAGTGAAATAAGACTCTTGCAAGGATCCCGGCTCAGGGAAATCATCGCGATAGTGAGCGCCTCTAGAGTTTTCACGAGAGATAGCTGCTTCTGTCACAGACTTACTCACCAAAATGAGATTGTTTAAATTCATCCAATCCTGCCATGTAACACTGTACTGCCTCTGAATGTCGCCCACTCCCATTTGATCTAGCTGCTGACCCAACTGATCCAGCTTAGTGCGAGCTCGTAGCAAACTTTCTTTAGTTCTGGATATTCCCACGTCATCCCACATGCATTCCGCTAGAGCATCACGAATCAATTCAATATCGCCCGCCGGTCTTTCTAATGGCGCTTCATGCGCCTTGATGCTAGAAAAAACCTCCTCCATATTGCACTCTTGCAAATTTTTGGAGCCAACCCAACGCGCCATTTCCTCGCCTGCGATGCCGCCATATACCGTTGAGTTTGCAACACCATTTCCGCCAAGGCGATTTGCTCCATGAACACCACCGGTATCCTCGCCTGCAGCAAAGAGCCCAGACAATTCAGTACTGCAATCTTTTTTGAAAACTAAACCACCCATCATGTAATGCGCTGTTGGCACAACCTCAACTAAATCACCCGCTAAGTCAAAACCACTATCAGCACAACGCTCTACCATGCCCTTGAACTGCTTACGAACATTATCTGGGCCAAGGTGACTCATTTGAATATAAGCACCGCCATTTGGCGTTGCTCTACCAGCCCGAATTTCAGAATTAATGGATCTAGAAACAATATCTCGTGTGGCGCGCTCATTGCGGGGATCGTAGTTCCCCATGAAACGCTCATGATTACCATTGAGCAAGTAACCGCCAGCGCCACGCAGACCTTCCTCTAAAACTGTACCTGTCATACGGGTGTCCGAACCAGCAAGAAGTCCAGTTGGATGAAATTGCACCATCTCCATATCGCGCAAGGTTAATCCCGCCCTTAAGGCCATTGCTAAGCCATCGCAGCTTTTATCTCCGGATGGGGTGTGATATTTATACATAGTAGGACCACCACCAGTGGCCAAGAGCACTGCCTTAGCTCGCACTAGCGTGAACTGGCCAGTCTGCATGTTGAGCATCAACACGCCAGCGATAGATTTTCCATCGGTACTGTGAATAAGCTCTACAGCTCGATGCTCTTCTAAACGATCAATTCCCCTGGACCATACTTGTTCAGCCAGTCGATTAATAATTTCAATACCAGTTAAATCGCCCTTATGTACGGTGCGGTCAAAGGTTTGCCCAGCAAATGCCTTTTGATGAACGGTCCCATCTGGATTGCGATCAAAAAAACAGCCCAATTCATTCTCAAGCTCATGAATACGCTCAACAGCCTTAGAAACTAAGGTCCAAGCAAGGTCCTGGTCTGATAACCACTTGCCACCTTCAATCGTATCCATAAAGTGACG
Organism: Polynucleobacter aenigmaticus; assembly: GCF_002206635.1. Lineage (GTDB taxonomy): Bacteria > Pseudomonadota > Gammaproteobacteria > Burkholderiales > Burkholderiaceae > Polynucleobacter > Polynucleobacter aenigmaticus. The sequence goes on from NZ_NGUO01000020.1 coordinate 25,359, forward strand.
TTCAACGGAGTCACCCTCAGCCAATGCAACGTTGTAACCGCCCTGTACCATCCGAGTACAGCCGCATTTTCCAAGCAAGCCCTTGACGGCAATAGTGATATGCAAATCAGGATTAGTTTGATGGGCATGTAGGGCCGCAAAGAGTCCCGCGCCACCAGAACCTAAAATTAAAATATCCGTTTCATGGGTGGCAATACTCATGATTGAATTCCTAAACTCTTGAGTACGGCCTCTTTATTGCGCGCAACATCAGCTCTCACTTCTTGATAGATGCTGCCGCCATGACTATCCATTGCTACGAGCAATGGGCCGAAGTCTTTGATCTTAAAGCGCCAAAGCGACTCAGGATTGAGATCATCCATATCCACATCTTCAATTTGCTCAATCCAAGTTGTTTCCAGTGCTGCAGTGCCACCAATAATAGCCAAGTAGACACCGCCGATTTCCTGAAAGGCCGCAGCAGATCCCTCGCGCATGCCGCCCTTACCAACAATCATGCGAACGCCATTTTCAGTCATCAATGGACGGGTAAAACGCTCCATTCGATCAGATGTAGTCGTGCCAATACAAATAGGCTGATAGCCAGCTGGAAACTCTTCACTTACTGCCACCTTGCGCACATTCGGGGCTGTATGAATCACTGCATGCCCATTCAAATCAAAGCGCGTTTTTCGACCCTTATCGAACAAGTGAATCTGTGTCGCATCCCGAATACCGAATAAAGTATTTTGCAAAGTCACCGTGTCATTAATGCGGAGCATACGAATATCCGCCTCACTAACTGGAGTTGAAAGGTTGTAATGTGCCATGTCGTTTCCTAGAACCCGTAAGTGACGCCATTGGGCGTAAAAGTTGCACGCGCTCTGCGTGCAGAATGGCACTGCATATTGACTGCTACTGGATTTAGAGTGATATGTGTATGGGCCAACTCAACATGGACGGCAAAGGCTGTTCCATCACCACCTAAACCTTGAGGACCAATACCTAGCCTATTCACGGCAGCAGTTAACTCTAACTCTAACTTGGCCCCCTCTTCGTCACTACAGGCGCTGCCCAAGGGTCTCGTAGCTGCACGCTTAGCCATTGCGACACATTGCTCGGATGTACCACCAACGCCAACGCCAACAATAGTTGGAGGGCAAGTCTTGCCGCCAGCAGAGACAACGCTTTCAATCACGAAGGCTTTAACACCATTGATTCCGTCAGCAGGAATAGCCATCTTCAAAAAAGAATTATTTTCTGAGCCACTTCCTTTTGGGACCATCTCAATTTCCAAAAACTGATCACCATCACAAAAGTCAATGCTAATTGCTGGCATATCAATGCCGCAAGAGGTGTGATTATTTTTCCTAGTAATTGGATGCACCACAGAAGAACGTAATGGATATTCAGTGGTTGCACGCTCGCAACCTTTACGGATTGCAGCCTTTAACTCCATACCATCAAACTGAACATTACGACCTATCTTTACCTTATAGATAGGCAAACCAGTGTCCTGGCAAAGCAGATTGTCCTCGCGCTCAGCAACGGTGATATTGGTAATCATCGTTTTTAATACCACCTGAGCACGAGCATCTGACTCGCTCTGATTGAGACGCTCGATTCCAGCCTTGACATCGTCAGGAAGCACTTTCAAAGCGCGGATATACAACTCTTTACATGCCTCTTCAACCACATTCATTTGTAACTGCATAGAACATCACCCAATCAATTTGCTAAATACAAAAATAAAAGGCCGCAAGTAATGCCAAACAAAATGGCTGCCTGCGTCCAAGCCTTTAAAAGACCGCGCCATGGACCAAACTCAATCATCAGCAGTCGAATACCGCCCACTAAATGTATGGCCAATAAAATAACTAGCGCCCACTCGCCAAATTTAAATACCCAGAAATCCGTTAATCCTAGATAGCGCTCAAAACCACTTGCGCCCCGCAATGACTGGGATAGCATTAAAAAATGCAGAGGAATAAAGCAAGCTAACAATAGTCCAGAGAAGCGATGACATGCATAACCAAAATAGGAAAGATGGCTTTTTGCACGTAAGTCAAGCTTTGGCCTAGTACTCATAAATTTCCTCCGGTATATACACCGATCACAGCAAGACTGCCTAACACGAGTATGAGTACTGCTAGCGTGGAGGATAAAAGTTTAGAAACAATCCCTTTCGAGAAAGTTTCCTCAAGAATATTTGCCAACCCAATAGGTGCATGCACAAAACACGCCAAGACAAAAATCTCATAAAAAATAGCAAATGCAATATTGCCTTGAGTGCGCCCCAGAATTTCTTCTGCAGTTAGGCCGCCTCGGATTGCGTAAAAAATAATGACGAGATGAATGCTGACGCAAATACCCAAGATCATTGCGCTAATTCTTTGGGCATACCAAAGCTTCGCCTGCAACACTCCTTGACTCATAACTTACCCCATTTACTGCCCCGTACCGCAGCTCTTGCAACCAACTTTTTTAGCCCTGCAATACTGGCTGTAGGCTCTAGTTTTTTAGGGCATCGCTCAGTACAGGAGCCCTGTGTGTGACATGCGTGACAACCTTCATCTCCAGCAATGGCGCGCAGACGATCCAATTGCTGGACATCACGCACATCATTGGTTAGTGTCCATGCACGGTTAAGGGCAGCGGGGCCAAGATAATTTGGGCGTTTTTCAACAACCTCGCAAGAGGAATAACACACACCGCAACCAATACATTCAATACCAGCATTAGCCAGTTGACGTTCATTTGACTCTGGCTCTACCTTTGCAAAGTCATCGTGGCGGGTTTTATCCCCCTTAAAGAAGCCAACAGCCCCTTTCCATTTATTAAAGAACTCCCGCATATCTGTTGCAAGATCTTTAATCACGGGAAGATTATTTAACGGTGCAATCTCCAGCGAATCACCCTGAACTATTTGAGAAACATGAGTGCGGCAAGTCCATCGAGCAACCCCATTAACCGTCATGGCACAGGAGCCGCACATACCAACTCGACAAGCAAAGCGATAGCTCAGAGTCGGATCTAACTTGCGCTGAATATAGGTCACTACATCCAAAACCGTTTGATTTGGATTACGTGGCACTGCATACTCAACAAATTCACCTTCTTGAGCACCGCGCCAGACTTTTACTTTGAGATCTGTATTGGACATGGCCTCATTATATCGATAGATAGTAAAAAATAAATCGAATATAATTTTCTTTGAGATAAAAAATAACTTTATATAAATATACCCATGTCAAGCATAAGAGTACTTAAAAACTTTCTGGCAATTACCAGACATAAGACTGTTGCATCTGCAGCAAAAGAAATTGGTCTCACTGCGGCAGCGGCCGGTCAACAGTTACAGCAACTGGAGTCAGAGCTTGGCGTTGAATTATTTGATAGAACAAAGCGCTCCCTTAGCCTGAATCACCAAGGCAGATCACTGATTGAGCCCATTCAGGATATTGTTGCTCGTTACGAAGCCCTAGGCTCCGATTTCAAATCGGAACTTAGCGGAACCATTGTCTTGGGCGCACTAGTTTCAACGCTCATGGGGGCCTTTGGAAGTACCCTGAATAAAATTAAGCAAAGCTACCCTAGCCTCGAAGTGAAATTGGTAGCAGGCTTGTCGAGTAATTTTCTAGATCAAGTTCTAGACGGAAGCTTAGATGCTGCCATTGTTACCGAATCCCCCTATGCATTACCTCAGAATATTCAATGGACTGAGTTGTATACCGAACCAATGGTTTTGATTTACCCAACAGTCAAAAACAAAAAAGGCTCTGCGCCAAGGGGATTATCAGGCGATCTTCCATTTATTCGTTTTGAGAGAAATACCTGGACTGGTCATTTAGTAAATCAAACTATTCGCTCAAGCAAGCTAGTTATCAAGGAAGGTATGGAACTGAACTCCGTAGAGGCCATCATTGAGCTAGTAAGACAAGGGCTAGGCTATTCCATCGTCCCCAAGTTGGCAAATATTGCCTGGGAGAGTGATCGCCAACTCGAAATATCTAACCTACCTGGAAAAACGATTTATCGAAAAGTTGGCTTACTAGAAAAACGTAAACATTCTCGTCAAAATATCACCCAAGAAATTAAAAAGTAATTTTTTGGAGCAAGTGACTGCTAAAGAAAAAACCACCCCGCATGAACTGACCCCCAGTAGTTGGACAGTCTAGTTAGGTTAGCACGAGGGATTGAGTTCGGTAATTTACCGGACTTAATCCCTTTAGTTTTTGTTTGATTCGATCATGGTTGTAGTAGTGGATGTATTCCTTTAGTTCTGTTTTAAATGATTCGATACTTTCAAACCTCCTCCGATAGAAGAACTCTGTTTTCATAATCCCAAACCAGTTTTCCATAACTGCGTTGTCTAAGCAGTTACCTTTTCTAGACATGCTTTGAGTAATGCCCTGCTTGTGCAAGGCCTGTTGATAAAGCCCCATCTGGTATTGCCAGCCCTGGTCTGAGTGCAGCATGGGTTTATCTTTTGGTTTGAGTTGTTTAAATGCGCTTTGAAGCATCCGCATGACTGAGCTAATCTGTGGCCGATCAGCAATCTCATAGGAGACGATCTCTTGGTTATATAAATCTAAGATCGGTGATAAGTACACTCGCTCGCCCTTGATATTGAACTCGGTCACATCGGTCACCCACTTTTGATTGGGTTTGCTTGCTCCAAAGTTACGCTCAAGTAAGTTTGGGGCTACCTTACCTATAGCGCCTTTATAAGACTGATATCGCTTAGGCCTCACAGTCGATTTAAGTCCTAACTGAGTCATGAGCTTTTGTACGGTCTTGTGGTTGAGGTAGCAAGCATCGTTCCGGAGGGCCAGTTGTATGCGCCGATAGCCATAAC
>NZ_NGUO01000021.1 GCF_002206635.1 Polynucleobacter aenigmaticus
CGTCTCCTATGAGATTGCTGATCGGCCACAGATTAGCTCAGTCATGCGGATGCTTCAAAGCGCATTTAAACAACTCAAACCAAAAGATAAACCCATGCTGCACTCAGACCAGGGCTGGCAATACCAGATGGGGCTTTATCAACAGGCCTTGCACAAGCAGGGCATTACTCAAAGCATGTCTAGAAAAGGTAACTGCTTAGACAACGCAGTTATGGAAAACTGGTTTGGGATTATGAAAACAGAGTTCTTCTATCGGAGGAGGTTTGAAAGTATCGAATCATTTAAAACAGAACTAAAGGAATACATCCACTACTACAACCATGATCGAATCAAACAAAAACTAAAGGGATTAAGTCCGGTAAATTACCGAACTCAATCCCTCGTGCTAACCTAACTAGACTGTCCAACTACTGGGGGTCAGTTCAAAAGGTGGTTTTGGTGTTTCTCGGTGGCTCGGGGTGGGGGCGACTAGGGGCTAGGATGCCTGACTCTAGAACTACTCAGGCAACTAAATCAACTTTGCCCGTATCTAGATGGTATAGGCCGCCAACCACGATAAGTTTCTTATCCTGAACTAATTTTCTTAATAGAGGGGCTGAGTCTTTGAGTATAGCCACATTCATTTTGATATTTTCTAATGTAGTTGCGTTCAGTAAATCACCGCCATTTTTTAGACCTGCTTTTACAGCAGGATTTAATGCGGTTGTAATGCTCTGAATATGGCCTGGATAATCAGTGTGATTTTTATCTGCATCAATAGCTGCCTTGATTGCGCCACACTCCGAATGGCCCAAGACCATAATGACAGAAGCTCCTAGCACTGCAGAGCCATATTCGATGCTCGCTAAAATATCCGGGGTAACAAAGTTACCCGCTAGGCGGTTTACAAATAAATCGCCGCGACCCTCATCAAAACATAACTCTGGAGTCACTCTAGAGTCTGCACATGAGAGTATAGAAGCGTAAGGATTTTGGCCTTTGGCCAACGCCACTCTAGTTTTAGAGAAATCGCGAATATTCGATTTGCCAGAAGCATACCTCTTATTGCCATCCGTTAGTCGCTTAAGCGCCGTATCGGGAGTCATTACATTTGCAAGAATTGGGGGTTGTTTATCGCCTGCCGCCAATACTGTTTTAGCTTCAAGCATAGACAACAAAGAAACTGCGCCGAACATCTTGAGTGCATTACGACGGGAATTCATTTTTGCCTCCTTGGAGCGGCTGGTCATAGTATCTTTTTACCTCAAAAAATATGAAAAAACCACTAGAAGGTGGTTTTGGTCGTTCTAGGTAGCCCAGGCGGAATCGAACTACCGACACAAGGATTTTCAATCCCCCGCTTTACCGACCGCTATTGGCCTTGAGTCGGCATTCGTGCGAGTCCTATCAAAATGATGGGGAATGCGCGTTTACTGTCTTTCGAGTGTAATAAAGTTAAAAGTAATGTCGCCCTCAGAAGCTGGAGTGCGCTCCACCTCTTTCCATTCGGATTCATTTGGTACGGCAAAAAAGGTGTCACCACCCTCTACATCGATATCAATTTCAGTAATGTAGAGACGATCTGCTTTCGGAAAAGCCTGGGTGAAGAGTTGCTCCCCACCAATGACAAATACCCTAGGAAATTCGTTTAAGGTATTGATCGCTGCGCCTAGGGAGTTGACCACTTCGGCGCCTGCCAGTTGTAGGTCAGTATTACGACTCACCACAATATTGCGACGTCCTGGCAGTGGGCGACCAATTGATTCCCAAGTCTTGCGACCCATGATGACTGGGTGGCCCATCGTCACTTTTTTAAAGAACTGCAAGTCAGCAGAAATCTTCCAAGGCATTTGATTGTCTCTACCAATCACGTGATTACGCGAGCGGGCAACAATCATGGAGATGGCAGGGTGTGTAGCTGCAGTCATAAGTAATCTATTTTCTTAAACGGCTACAGGAGCTTTAATGGCAGGGTGAGATTCATAGCCGGTGATTTCAAAATCCTCGAACTCGTAATCAAAGATTGAGTCTGGCTTACGCAAAATCTTGAGCTGAGGCAATGAATACCAGTCTCTTGATAACTGGAGATCTACTTGTTCCAGGTGATTGCTATAAAGATGGCAGTCACCACCAGTCCAAACAAAATCACCTACTTCTAGATTGCACTGTTGCGCCATCATGTGGGTCAGTAGGGCATAGCTAGCGATATTGAAAGGTACACCCAAGAAGATATCCGCACTACGTTGATAGAGTTGGCAGGAGAGCTTGCCATCGGCTACGTAGAACTGAAAGAAGGCGTGGCAAGGCGCTAAGGCCATGCGAGGGATATCAGCCACATTCCAGGCAGAAACAATAATGCGACGAGAGTCTGGATTCTTTTTAAGAGTCTCTACGACCTCAGCGATCTGATCAATATGCTCACCATTCGGGGCGGGCCAAGAGCGCCACTGATAGCCATAAATAGGGCCTAAATCACCATCGGGTGCCGCCCATTCATTCCAAATGGAAACGCCACGCTCTTTAAGCCAATTGTTATCAGTGCTGCCTTTGAGAAACCAGAGCAATTCCAAAATAATGGACTTGAGATGTAGCTTCTTGGTAGTCACCATCGGAAAGCCTTCGGCCAGATTAAAGCGCATCTGGTGGCCAAAGATGGAGATGGTCCCGGTACCGGTTCTATCGGCTTTTAGGACGCCTTTTGCAAGGACTTCCTTCATGAGGTTGTGATATTGACGCATCGGTTTATTCAGTCAAATGATTCAGTGATATTGAGAGCTTACTCGAATGTTGTTGGACTTACCCCAAGTGCCTTGTGTAGCTTAGGGGAGGTAGTGGTGTACTGGAGTTGAATCTGCTTTTCGGGGGCAAGGTAGGCCGCTGCGGCAAAGGCTGCCAAAGCCGCTTCATGAAAGCCCGACAAAATGAGTTTTTTCTTGCCAGGGTAAATATTGATATCCCCGACAGCGTAAATACCTGGTGTACTAGTTTGAAAGCAAGCAGTATCTACAGCGATTTGTTTGCGATCGATATCCAAACCCCAGTCCGCAATTGGACCTAATTTTGGGGATAGGCCATAAAAGAGTAAGAGTGCATCTAAGGCAATCACATGAACTTCACCATCAATATTGGTGACCGCAATGTCAGTGAGATATCCGTTGGAAGATTCAAAACCGGTGATTTGGCCAATCAATAATTGCATTTCTCCAGCAGCGCATAGTGCCCGCATCTTAGCGACGGATTGAGGCGTTGCCTTGAAGTCATCTCTGCGATGAATGAGTGTCACGCTGGCAGCTTTGCCAACAAAGTTCAGCGCCCAATCCAGCGCGGAATCTCCGCCACCGCAAATCACTATCTTTTTTCCTGCGAATTGCTCTGGGTCTCTCACGCGATAGAACACTTGTTTGTCTACAAAAGCCTCAATGCCTTCTAGATTGAGGGTTCTCGGCTGAAACGCTCCGACGCCAGCGGCAATAAACACCGTCTTGGATAAAAAGCGTTGATTTTGAGAGGTCCCAATCAGAAAGCGCCCATCAGCTTGTTTCTCAAGAGTGGAGACCTCTTGATTTAAATGAAACTGCGGAGCAAATGGCTCAATTTGTTTTAAGAGATTACTAGCCAGCTCACGACCCGTGCAAACTGGTATCGCCGGAATGTCATAGATGGGTTTATCTGGATAAAGCTCGATGCATTGACCGCCTACTTCAGGCAGGGAGTCAATGACATGCGCTTTAATTTCAAGGAGTCCAAGTTCGAAGACTTGGAAGAGCCCCACCGGACCGGCGCCAATAATGACTGCATCGGTTTCAATGGTGGGGTGCAATTTACTTTACCAGTTGATCAAGTTTGTTTTTAACGTCTTTCCACTCTTCGGCTTCTGGCAATGCTGCTTTAGATTTGGTGATCGAAGTCCATCCCGGGGATAGATCTGCATTCAATTTGATAAATGACTGTTGATCTCCTGGTACATCATCTTCCGCATAAATCGCATTGACTGGGCACTCGGGTACGCATACTGCGCAATCAATGCACTCATCTGGATCGATGACTAAAAAATTAGGGCCTTCGCGAAAACAATCGACAGGGCAGACATCAACACAGTCTGTGTATTTGCAGCGGATGCAGGCTTCAGTAACAACGTAAGTCATGATGGTTTACAGGTAAGGAGCCCAGGTTAATGGACTGCCAAGTTATAAAAACTCAATTTTAGCCGAATCAGCTTATTTTTCCGACGAAAGGTTCAATTTAGTTGAGTTAAAGTCACGCTATGACCACTCAAGCCAACCCCACTTTTCCATCTACTAAACCCAAAATTCTGGTTGCAAGAGCTATCTTTCCAGAAGCGCTGGCCAAATTAGAGGAATCCTTTGAGGTTTGCTCTAACCAGTCCGACAAAATTTTGACCCCTGAAGAGCTGCAGAAGGCGCTTTCAGAGGTAGAGGGAGCTCTAGTTGCTGGTAGCGAACGAATTGATGCTTCTGCTTTATCTCAGGCTACCAATTTGAAGGTGATTGCCAATATCTCAGTTGGATACAACAACTTTGATGTGCCAGCCATGACTGCGGCAGGTGTTATGGCCACCAATACCCCTGATGTTCTTACGGATACCACGGCCGATTTTGGTTTTGCTTTGCTGATGGCCACTGCTAGACGTATTACTGAATCCGAGCATTGGGTGAGGGGCGGAAAGTGGGATCAATGGTCGATTGTGAATAACCCACTCGGCATGGATTTACATCACAGTACTGTTGGCATCATTGGCATGGGTCGGATTGGCCAAGGCATTGCTAAGCGCGGTTTAGGCTTTGGAATGAAAGTGATTTATCACAATCGCAGTCATCTGTCAGATGCGGATGAACAAGCTTGTGGAGCAACTTACGTTTCTAAAGAAGAATTACTCCGCACTGCCGATCACGTCGTACTGGTCTTGCCTTACACCACACAAAATCATCATACGATTGGTGCGCCAGAAATTGCCCTGATGAAACCCACTGCCACCCTGATTAACATTGCTCGCGGCGGTATTGTGGATGATGGTGCTTTAGCGCAAGCATTGCAAGAAGGAAAGATCTTTGCTGCCGGCTTGGATGTTTTTGAGGGTGAGCCTCAGGTACATCCAGAGTTACTCAAGTGTAGGAATATTGTATTGGCTCCACATATTGCGAGTGCTACTGAAAAAACTCGTAGAGCAATGGTGGATCTAGCTATTGAAAATTTATGCGCTGCACTTGCTGGTAAGAGGCCGCCAAGTTTAATTAATGCTGAAGTGTTTAGTACTTAATGCACTGAAGCGAAGTCGACTCGGAAATCAGTCGGCTTCGATTTCTTCTGGGAGCTCGCGGAGTGCAAGTTCAATTCCGCCAAATTTACCTGCCACCCAGTTGTAGACCTTGCAGGCAATCCACAGCAAAGCAAAGCCGAGCAGGGCATTGAGAATTAATGCTGAGAGCACGGTAAATCCAGGGATTGCGCCGTCGCGAATGAAGGCTACAAATAGTGCCAACAACACAATCGGAACTGAGAAGCAAAGATAAACCAAAACCAGGGTTTTGGCGGTATGCATTGGGTCTACGAAGGCGATTTCTTTTTTGGTGAGTTTCATGAGGAGCAATATTAAAGCAGTCCGTCGAAAAGCGCCACATCTACCCAGTCACCAGCCGCAATATTTCCTTGCTCGTGAGAGAGGATGACGAAGCAATTTGCCTCACTCATAGATCGCAATATTCCAGCCCCTTGGCTACCAGTGAGTTTGACTGTTGGCTTTCCATCGGCCCCACGCCCCAAAATAGCGCGTTGAAATTCTGTGCGACCTGGTTTTTTTCGAATCGGCGCCTCGGCGATCGCTTGAGTCATTGGCGGCTCAGTCTGGCTTGCACCATTGAGTTGCAATAAAGCGGAGCGTACAAATTGGTAGAAGGTCACCATGACTGCTACTGGGTTGCCAGGCAGGCCAAAGAAGAGGGTCTTGCGGTTAGATCCCTGAACCGGCTTCAGTACCCCAAAGGCCATAGGGCGTCCTGGGCGCATGGCGATTTTCCAGAACCCAACATCACCGAGTTCTTGCATAATTTGCTTGGTAAAGTCGGCTTCGCCAACGGAAACGCCGCCAGAAGAAATCAGGACGTCTGCCTTCGACGCTGCATCTATAAATGCCGCCTTCAGCGAGGCGGGATCATCGCGGACAATGCCGCAATCGATGATCTCTAAATTGAGACGATTAAGTAGGCCGGTGAGGCTATAGCGATTACTGTCATAAATACTGCCTACATCCAAAGCTTGACCGAGGGGGCGTAATTCATCTCCGGAGGATAAAATGGCCACCCTCAGTTTGCGGTGAACTTTGAGTGTTGCAATACCTAAAGAGGCTGCTAGGCCAAGGTCAGAAGGGCGCAGTAAACGTCCAGCAACAATGGCCGCCTTGCCGTTTTGTAAATCTTCGCCGCGTAAGCGTCGGTTTTCTCCGCGCTTGACTTGATTTTGTTTGAAGCGTGCAAGTGACGCATCTGCGGATTCAGTCAATTCTTGTGGAATAACGGTGTCACAGCCATCGGGCATGAGTGCGCCGGTCATGATCTTGAGACACTCTCCCGGACCAAGCTTGCCAACATAAGGTTTGCCAGCATAAGCAGTACCAACGACCTTGAGCGTGACAGTGTTATCGCTATCGCCCAGACAATCTCCATTCAATGCAAAGCCATCCATTGCAGAGTTATCAGCAGCAGGTACATCGATGGGTGAGAGTAAGCCTTCTGCCAGAATGCGGTTGATTGCTTGGTCCAAAGTCGCAGACTCAATATCGCCCGCATTATTCATGCTGCGAGCTGCATGCAGTAGATCGGTTACTAGGCTTGCAATAGCCTTGCGAGCCTCGTCAACATGCAAAGACCCGGTGAGTAGGATCGGATTATTGGGGGAGTAATACTTTAAATCAGTCACTGAGACACTTCCTCTAAAGCTGCCAACTCTTCAGGTGTATTCACATTGGCAAATGCTTGAGCGTTTTCAAACACCACAGTGCCAGACCGCAATTCCTTAAACCAGCGATCAATCTTCAAATCCCCTTTGCTTAAAAAAGTATCCAGAGAGTCTTTTAAATCTCTCCTCATTAAACAGAAAACTGGTTGTGACCAAATCTTTCCGTCATCTTCTTTTGAAGAGGCAAAGACTAACTCTAAATTTTTACCCTCCAGTTCACCTGCCATTTTTTCAGCAAGATCAGTTGGCAAGAGGGGGGAGTCGCAAGGAGATGTTAATAAGTAGGGTGATTTGCAATGCTTTAGGCCCACCGAAAAACCCGCTAAGGGGCCAGAGAAGTCCGGGGTTTCATCCATGAGTACTGGATAGCCGTAGTGTGAGTACTTCGTGATGCTACGGTTAGCATTAATAAGAATAGTGCTGACTTGAGGTTTCAGGCGGGTGATAGTAGATTCAATGAGGGGCTTGCCATGAAAGGGGATTAGCCCCTTATCAATGCCACCCATGCGCTGAGCACGACCGCCTGCCAAGATGAGCCCAGTAATTTGATTTGCAGTAATCATTAGCCGCCGATGTATGACATTTCTACTTTTCGGATCCCCTTGAGGTCGATCGTATTTGATCCCCGAATTTCTGAATAGTGGTCCTCGCGTCCCGCCCATGTTGTCATGATGGCATTGGCAATTTCAAGATCGCTTTTACCTGAGCGCAACAGCGTTTTGAAATCAAATCCTTCGTTTGCAAATAAGCAAAGATAGAGTTGTCCATCAGTGGAAATACGCGCGCGTGTGCACTCATGACAGAAGGTTTGGGTCACGCTAGAAATAAAACCAATTTCACCAGAGCCATCGATATAGCGCCAGCGTTGAGCAACTTCACCGGGATAGTTGGCTTCAATAGGCTCTATCGGAAAGATTGCATTAATTCGATCGGCAACTTCTTGGGATGGAAGTACTTGTGACATATCCCAGCCATTGGAACTCCCGACATCCATAAACTCAATAAAGCGCAGAGTGATGCCGCCACCTTTAAAGTGCTTCGCCATCGCAATAATCTCTTGATCGTTTGTACCCTTCTTAACAACCATATTGACTTTGAGATTAGTAAAGCCAGCCTCCTGGGCCGCAGCAATACCATCGAGGACATCCGTTACTGGAAAGTCAACATCATTCATTTTTTTGAAGATATGCTCATTGAGGCCATCAAGACTAATGGTGAGGCGCTGTAAGCCAGCCGCTTTTAATGCAACCGCTTTTTTGCGCAAAACACTGCCGTTAGTGGTCAGCGTTAAATCAAGGGGTTGTCCCGATATAGATCTAATTTTGGCAAGCATCTCGATGAGTACTTCCAGATTTTTGCGAAGCAAGGGCTCGCCACCCGTGAGGCGAATTTTTTCAACGCCCAGTGAGGCGAAGATCGTCGTTAAACGAGTGATCTCTTCAAAGCTGAGTAATTCATTATGAGAGAGGTAGGGATAGTTCTTGTCGAAGATTTCCTTAGGCATGCAATAGGTGCAGCGAAAGTTGCATCGATCAGTAACGGAGATGCGTAAATCGCGCAGAGGGCGTCCACGAGTATCTTTGGTTAAAACGTTAGCGGCAACAAGCTGCCCTGGAATGGAAGGCGCTTGGCCTTTGCCTTCATCTAAGCGAATGGGGATTACTTTTTCAACCATGGCTAATTATGGCTGTGAAAGGGTGTTTCTGCCAAACTGCCAAATATCCTTGTGGGATAAATAGCAGTCTGGAGAAATTGGATTAAACCGTTTTTTCTTGGCCGCCGGTTTCAACTAAAACCATTGGGCCGTTTTGCAGGCTTACCGGGGCCTTAGGCGCTCTACCTACAGGCGTAATTTCAGGCTCCGCTTTAATTTGTGATTGCGCATCTTGATGCTTGCTAGAGTCTGTTGCTACCCAGACCATGCCAGCAGACTGCACAACGCTATGCAATGGAGTTTCTTCTAGTGCCTGGAAGGCAACCTTAGGAAGTTCAGGCATTGGCTTTGCAATCACCTCTATCGCTGGTGCTGGTGCGGCTACTGTCTGAGTGGCAGTAGCTGAAGCAGTGTTAGCGGGGCGATTGCTTTGGCGTGGTGCTCTTGGCTCACGTGGCGCTCTTTCCTTTACTTCCTTAGGAGCTACGGGTGCAGCGGCCACAGTATTGCTAAAGCTCTGGGCAATGTTCTGAATCGGCATAGAAGCAGATGCTCCAGCCATTCCTACTGGCGGGCCAGAGAATGAAGTTACTGCCGCTACAACGGAATCGATCACTGCATCACCATTGGACTCTGTACGTTCACCACGTTGACCACGACCACGACCACGACGGTTGCGACCACGACCACGACGCTCTTCACCATCTGCGCTAGGGGCAGCATCAGTTCCGGGGGCAGCTTCAGTAGCAGGAGTTACCGCAGCTTGATTTTCTGGCTTTGGATTTTGATTGCTCTGGTTGCGATCGCTATTATTGCCATTGCGGTTACGGCCATCTTGACGGCCTCTGCCAGAACCTGCCTCGCGAGGAGCATTCGCACCTTCTGCGCCTGCTACTACACCTTCTGCTGGACGCTCACCGCGATCATTGCGTTCACCGCGACGACCACGATTGCGATTATTGCCACTGCCGTTACGATTGTTCGGATTGCGGCCACGTGGAGCGCTTGGAGCAGTCTTCACCTCTGGTGCTGGTGATGAAGAGAATAGGCTCTTAATGAATCCAAAGAATCCACCAGTGCTAGCAGTTTCAGTTGTCACTTTTTCAACACGTGCAGGACGCGGTTGACTTACTGGTGCTGGTGCATTGGGTGTAATACCTTTAACTGCAGCTTCTGGACGCGCTTTAACTTCTGCATCTTTGCGGCTAACAGCAGTATCAGTCTCGAGTTCGCGCGCAGCTTCTTCTGCCATCACGTAACTTGCTTTTTGATCGTCAAGACGTGGATCGTCATGACGTAAACGCTCTAGCTTGTAATGAGGTGTTTCTAAATGCTTGTTTGGAATCATCAAGACATTGACTTTGAAGCGAGTCTCAATCTTGATCACTTCAGCGCGCTTCTCATTTAACAAGAAGGCAGCTACTTCAACTGGAACTTGTGTATGAATAGCGGCAGTGTTTTCTTTCATTGCCTCTTCTTGGATGATGCGCAAGACTTGCAATGCAGACGATTCAGTATCGCGAATATGGCCAGTGCCGTTACAACGTGGGCAAGTTACATGGCTGCCTTCAGACAGGGCAGGGCGCAAGCGCTGGCGTGACATTTCCATCAAGCCAAACTTGGAGATCTTGCCCATCTGAACGCGAGCACGGTCATGGCGCAGAGCATCGCGTAAGCGATTCTCAACATCCTTCTGTGCCTTGCTCGATTCCATATCAATGAAGTCGATGACGATAAGGCCACCCAAGTCACGTAAACGTGCTTGACGAGCGATTTCATCAGCAGCTTCTAAGTTAGTGCGCGTTGCAGTCTCTTCAATATCAGAGCCGCGAGTTGCGCGTGCAGAGTTGACGTCAACAGAAACCAAAGCTTCAGTGTGGTCAATCACGATCGCGCCGCCAGATGGCAATGGCACGGTGCGTGAATATGCTGTTTCAATTTGATGCTCAATTTGGAAGCGAGAGAACAATGGAACATCGTCCTGGTAACGCTTCACTCTTGGCAAGTTATCCGGCATCACTACCGACATAAACGCAGCAGCTTGCTCGTAGATGTCATCGGTATCGATGAGGATCTCACCGATATCAGGCTGGAAGTAGTCACGAATCGCACGAATGACTAAGCTAGATTCGAGGTAGATCAATAGTGGTGCTGAGTTGCCTTTAGCGGCTTCATCAATCGCTGTCCATAACTGCATGAGATAGCTTAAGTCCCACTGCAATTCAGTGGCATCACGGCCAATACCGGCTGTACGAGCAATGATGCTCATGCCATCAGGCACTTCTAATTGGGACATCGCTTCACGGAGTTCTTGACGGTCTTCACCTTCAATACGACGTGAGACACCACCTCCACGTGGGTTATTTGGCATTAATACCAAATAGCGACCTGCCAGGGATACAAAAGAGGTGAGGGCGGCGCCTTTTTGGCCACGCTCTTCTTTTTCCACCTGAACAATGATTTCTTGGCCTTCGCGTAGCGCTTCTTTAATAGAGGCGTTACGGACATCAACACCCTCTTTAAAGTAGGTGCGGGCAACTTCCTTAAATGGCAGGAAGCCATGACGTTCTTCACCGTAATTTACAAAACAGGCTTCGAGCGACGGCTCAATGCGAGTAATAACACCTTTGTAAATATTGCCTTTGCGTTGTTCACGACCGGCAGCTTCGATATCGATATCGATGAGTTTTTGACCATCTACGATGGCAACTCGCAACTCTTCTTGTTGAGTTGCATTAAATAACATGCGTTTCATAACACTCTCCTATTGGGGAGTGCGTCGCTGCGCGCTGCGTTAGGGACAAGTTAGATACCGCTTGGGGCATAGCCCATTGGCGGCTTTGGAGTGTGGATCAAGCTAATCCAAGCATCTTCTGCCTGGTACACCATGTTTAATTAAACCGGTGCCACACTTGACGATCGCCGCAGAGACCTCCTTTAGGTCATCAATGCAGGCGCGCGCCTGGAAACTGTCTTCTAATCGCGGGTCGCGGCAAACGGCACACCAACCCTGCGCCTCATTACAACGGGGGAGGGGCAACCCCGGGAGTCTATTAAGGGCGACTCCAAGCTCCACGATCCAAACCTGAATTAGGCCAGTCTCGGGCCAATAAATTGGCTAGAGCGTTGATTATACGGCACAAGTTGAAGGACAATGGGGTATTGTTGAGTCCCTTGTCGACCCCTGTCGGGGTCGCGAGAGAGATAAATCATGAAACCCGAATCCATTTCCAAGCCTTTACAGCTAAAAACGCCCGCTCCCGCTGCCGTTCATTTTCAGACCATTGGTCCCGAGGAGGCTGGCCAGCGTTTAGACAATTACCTTCTGCGTTGGGCTAAAGGGGTTCCCAAAAGCCACGTTTATCGGATTATTCGCTCTGGCGAAGTTCGGGTAAATAAGAAAAGGGCTGAGCCAACTACCCGCTTAATTGAGGGGGATGTAGTTCGAGTTCCCCCAGTTCGCATTGCAGAACCTGCCCAGATGGCGGCTGTTAATACCGCTCAAACCAAGTCTCGGGCGCAGGGCTATTCCGACAAAATGCCGATTCTGTTTGAAGATGAGGCTTTATTAATAGTCAATAAACCAGCTGGTTTAGCGGTTCATGGTGGATCGGGTATCGCCCTTGGTGTCATTGAAACCCTGCGCATTACCCGGCCAGAACTCAAATTCATTGAATTGGTCCATCGTTTAGATCGAGATACCTCGGGTGTGTTGCTTCTAGCTAAAAAACGCAGTGCCTTGGTTGAGTTGCATCGTCAGATCCGCGAGGGGCAGACAGATAAGCGTTATTTCTTGCTTGCTCATGGAGAAATTGCTCAGGGTACCGGCGTAATGCAGCTAAAGTTCGCGCTCCATAAGTATTTGCTGCCTAATGGTGAGCGACGTGTCCGCGTTGACCCAGATGGGCTACCAAGTCATACGGCTTTGCGTGTTGTCAAAACGATGAAGCGTGGAGATACGGCGATTACTCTGGCTGAGGCTCAGCTTAAAACGGGTCGCACCCATCAGATTCGAGTCCATCTCCAAAAACTGGGCCACGCCATCTTAGGTGACGATAAGTACGGCTTTGAGGATCAAGACAAGATCATTAAATCGAAGCGCTTGTACTTGCATGCCCATTTGGCTGGCTTTACGCATCCGCGCACTGGTGAGAAGATGCGTATCGAATCACCATTACCCGCTGAATTTACGGCAATGATGAAAAACTTTGAGGTGACGGCTGAAAAGAGCTGAGCAACCCATGCCCCAAATGATTGAAGAACAAAAGCCCGAAAGACGTTATGACCTGATTGTGTGGGATTGGGATGGAACCATTATGGATTCCACCCCGACTATCGTGGATTGCATTCAGCAGGCTTGTCGCGATCTAGGTTTCAAGGAGCCAGACGATTCCCTAGCAAGCTCGGTAATTGGTTTGGGGATACAGGATTCGCTCAGAAGAGCGGTGCCGTGGATTGAGCCGATTCATTTCCCAAAGTTGACTGAGCGCTTTCGCTATCACTATTTAGCTAAGGACCATGAGCTCGATTTATTTCCAGGTATTCGCGAGTTGCTAGAAGATTTGCGTGATGATGGTTACTTATTGGGTGTTGCTACCGGTAAATCTCGCGTAGGATTGGATCGTTCCTTAAAGCATCACCAACTGGAGCAGATGTTTCATGAAACCCGCACTGCAGATGAATCCTTCTCTAAGCCCCACCCTGGAATGCTCTTAGAGTTATCCGATGTGATGCAAGTGCCGATGCGCCGCATGCTGATGATTGGAGACACTACCCATGATTTGGATATGGCTGCCAATGCTGGAGTGGATGCCGTGGCAGTGACTTACGGCGCACATCCACCCAGCACCCTAAAAGAGGCGCCTTCTCTGATTCATGTGGATGATGTCTCGCAGTTGACTAGCTGGCTAAGCCAGAACCTCACTGTGAAAAATGCATAAACAAGCCATACTTAAACCACACACAAGTTAGCAAGCAAGGAATAAAAGCAATGGATCAACATCAGCCAGACAATGCAAATCAAAACTGGGAGCGTCAAGCCCTCGAGCATTTGTTGTTGGAGAACTTAAAAGAGACCCGCAAGGCGCGTCGCTGGAAGGCAGTATTTAGGATTCTCACCTTAATTGTTTTTGTGGGTGCGATCCTGGCGGTATTCGATTTTCATCTGCCAGGGCGCGGTATGGGAGCTGAGAAGCACACAGCCTTAGTCACGCTAGAGGGAGAAATTTCCTCCAGCTCTATGGCAAATGCTTTAGACATCAACTCATCATTGACCGCTGCATTCGAAAATGAAAATAGTGCAGGGGTGGTATTGCGCATTAATAGCCCCGGGGGTTCTCCGGTTCAAGCCGGCATGATGAATGATGAGATTCACCGCTTACGCAAGCTCTATCCAAGTAAACCTCTCTACGTCGTGGTTGAGGACATTTGCGCTTCAGGCGGTTATTACGTTGCAGTTGCCGGAGACCAAATTTTGGTGGACAAGGCCAGTCTAGTTGGATCCATTGGCGTGATCATGGAAGGCTTTGGCTTTACCGGCCTAATGGATAAGTTGGGTGTGACGCGTCGTATGATTACTGCTGGCTTTAACAAAGGCATGATGGATCCATTTTCCAAAGAAAATCCACAACAAGTGGAGATGATTAAAACCATGATTGATGAGATTCATCAGCAATTTATTGCAGTGGTGAAAGCAGGGCGCGGCGGTCGCTTAAAAGAAACGCCTGAGATGTTCTCTGGCCGCGTTTGGAATGGCGAACAAGCAATTAAAATTGGCTTGGTAGATGGCTATGGAACCGTAGAGTCAGTAGCGCGTGATGTCTTCAAGGCCCCGGATATTCTGGACTACACCATAAAAGAGAATTTTGCCGAACGCGTTGCTAAGCGCTTTGGTGCTGAGGTTGGTGCTGCAGCTGGTAAGACATTAATTAAGGCGCCCAATCTACAGTAAAAACGATAAATCAATAAAGCACCAAAGTAATCGGAAAATAAAAATTAGGCTAGCAGTAGAAATACTGCTGGCCTATTTTGTAATGAGGCACATGCTGCTTCGTTCGGATAACGCTTGCGCCAGTCGGCAATCGAGAGGGTGGTAATCGTCTCAGTTGTGAGGCTTAGATCCATGCCAAGACAGAGCAATGTTTGTGGGGCCAATGTATTGAGGCAGGCCATCAGCATTGCAGTGTTGCGATAGGGTGTCTCAATCCAAATTTGAGTTTGCTGTAATTTTCTAGATTCCACTTCTAGCTGCTTAAGTCTTGCAATGCGGTCTTGTGCATCATGCGGAACATATCCCTGAAACGCAAATCGTTGACCATTTAATCCGCTAGCCATGAGGCCCAATAGAATCGAGCTTGGACCTACTAAAGGCTTTACTTTGGCACCGAGTTTATGGGCAGCGAGCACGAGCTCTGCGCCAGGGTCTGCTACCCCAGGAACACCAGCTTCTGACATGAGGCCCATATCATTGCCTGCCATTAATGGTTTCAGTAAATCCATCGGCTTTACCGCATCACCGTACTTGGTGTTTCTGGCTACGCCACGCCACTCACTCATCTGCATTTCTTGAATAGTGCAAGCCAAAGGTGAGACGCTATCGACTGCTTTTAAAAAAGCTCGCGCAGTCTTGGCATCTTCAACAATCCAATGAACCAGTTTGGATGTTTGAGCAATCGTTTCGCTTGGTAAGACCCAAGGCAATTGCTCAACTCGCGCATCATCCCCCAAGGTATTGGGGATTAAAAAGAGGGTGCCTAGTGTTGAGCTCATTTATTTAACTTTGTTTTGTTTTTTTGTTTTATTTCTTCGCTGGAATCACAAAGCCGGCATCACGCAAGAGACCGCTCAGAGCAATCAGAGGCAGACCAATTAATGCAGTAGGATCATCACTCTTGATGGTCTCTAGCAGTGAAATTCCTAAGCCTTCAGATTTGGCACTACCGGCGCAGTCATAGGGCTCTTCCGCATGGAGATAGGCCTCTAGAACTTCATCGGATAGTTTGCGAAAAGTCACCTCGGTTGGGATGCTTAAGGTGCTCTCGGTATCTCCACGCATTAAGCAGAGCGCCGTATGAAACGTAACTGTTGCACCACGCATAAGCTGTAGTTGAGCCATTGCCCGTTCAAAGTTTCCCGGTTTACCAATCGCGGCCCCACAGAGGTCCGCCACTTGATCGGAGCCAATCACCCAGGCGTCTGGATGATCCATGGCAACGGCTGCAGCTTTGGCTTTCGCAAGTCTTAAGGCTAAATCCAAAGTACTTTCGTTTGGCAAGGGAGTTTCATCCACCCTAGGTGAGACAACGGAAAAGGGGATGCGAAGGCGCTCCAATAGCTCGCGACGGTAGACGGAGGTGGATGCCAAGATTTAGTTTTTTTTTCAGAATTACTCATCACTACTTGTACTTTCGCTGAAGCCTTCATTTAGACTGATGTCATGAATCGTAATCAAGTTTTACCTCAAGTTGAGCTATCCGCAGATCCGAGCGCTTTGCGCCGGATCGATTTTTGCGCCCCACAATCCTACAAAGGGGTTGGTTTTTTAGAGATGACAGCCTTGCCCAGGGTGGCTGAGGAGGCTTCCAGCATTGAGCCGGGAGATGGTTTTTATTGGCAGATAAAGACCCATTTTGCTGATTCCCCGGGCTCCGAGCCCCGTCAAACTCTGGAATTAGAGGTAAAGGGCCGCATTCACCTGGTCTGTCAGAGTTGTTTGCAAGATTGTGGCTTGGACTTGGCTCAAGAGAGTCGATTCGTCATGGTTGCTTCTGAAGCGGAGGCGGATGCCTTTCCAATTGAGGATGATCAGCAGGAGCCTTTAGTTGCGAGCCAGCACTTTGACCTGTTGAGTTTGATTGAAGATGAGATTTTGCTGTCCATTCCCTTGATTCCGAAGCATCCAGAGAGCGCCTGTCAGCCGCATGCCTCTTCATTTGGGGAGGGGTGGGGAAGCAGCTGAAGCTTCAAGAAAAGCCTCAGAACTCCCTTTAACATATTAGAAAAATATGAAAGAAAAATTAACTTACCCCCCTTTTCATTTAGAGACGGGTTTCAAGTTTGTTTTAACAATAAATCAAGCATTTAGCGTATTTTCCATGTTAGAATATCGCCTTGCTTAGGAGTTCAATATGGCCGTCCAACAGAATAAAAAATCCCCATCCAAACGTGGCATGCATCGTGCGCACGACTTTTT
>NZ_NGUO01000022.1 GCF_002206635.1 Polynucleobacter aenigmaticus
ATAGCCATAGTCTGCAACCTGCAAGGCAGCTGCAGCGAACTGCTCTACCAACAACATAGTTACGCCTTGGGACTTGAGGTTAGANANNNTCGCCCAAAATGCCATCTTTAGCTGGAGCGTAACAATCAAATGTATGACTCATCAATCCATTGCCGCGAGTCATGGTCATGAAATCGCCTTGGAAGCCGATTAGGCCACGTGCAGGAATACGGTACTCAAGACGGGTACGACCTTTTCCGTCACTCACCATATCTTGCAACTCCCCTTTACGCTTACCTAAGTCTTCCATCACAGCGCCTTGAGTAGCATCTTCTACGTCAACTGTTAAGTTCTCGTATGGCTCCATCTTGACGCCATTCTCTTCGTGGAATACTACGCGCGGACGGGAAACTGCCATCTCATAGCCTTCACGACGCATGGTTTCAACCAAAATAGTCAAATGCAACTCACCACGGCCAGAAACTTCGAACACGGTATCGTCAGCGGTCTCGCGGACGCGCAAAGCCATATTGGCCTTTAATTCACGATCAAGACGCTCACGAATCTGACGGCTCGTAACAAACTTACCTTCACGACCAGCTAATGGGCTGGTGTTCACCATGAAGTTCATGGTCAAAGTAGGTTCATCAATCTTGAGCATTGGCAATGGATCTGGCTTATCAACCGCGCAAACCGTTGTACCAATTGCCAACTCTTCAATTCCGTTGATTAAAGCGATATCACCAGCAACTGCCTCGTCAACGATTTCGCGTTCGAGACCTTTAAATTTCAATACTTGGTTGATACGGCCTTTAAATGGCACGCCATCAGGACCGTTCATGCAGACCACTTCCATGCCTGACTTCACTCGACCGCGGCTGATACGACCAACGCCAATCTTACCGACATAGCTGTTGTAGTCAATTGAAGAAATCTGGAATTGCAAAGGACCATCTGGATCGTCATCACGCACAGGAACGTATTTCAAGACAGCATCAAACAAAGGACGCATGTTGCCCTCACGCACATCTTCTGTTGGCCCTGCATAGCCATTTAAGCCTGATGCGTAGATGATTGGGAAATCGAGCTGCTCTTCAGTTGCCCCTAACTTATCAAACAATTCAAAAGTAGCATTGATCACATAGTCACAACGTGCGCCGGGGCGATCAACCTTGTTAATCACTACGATTGGCTTCAAACCGAGGGCCAAGGCCTTTTTAGTTACGAAGCGAGTTTGTGGCATCGGGCCTTCAACCGCATCAACCAAGAGCAATACACCGTCAACCATGGAGAGTACACGCTCTACTTCACCACCGAAGTCGGCGTGTCCTGGCGTGTCAACAATGTTGATATGTGTGCCGTCGTATTCAACTGCACAGTTCTTGGACAAAATAGTAATGCCACGCTCTTTTTCTAGATCGTTTGAGTCCATGACGCGTTCGGTCATTTTTTCATTGGAGCGGAATGTGCCAGATTGGCGCAAGAGTTGGTCAACCAAAGTAGTTTTACCGTGGTCAACGTGGGCGATGATGGCGATATTACGGAGTGCGCGTTTAGTCATGTGAAGCTTCTGAAGTTAAGAATAGGGTTAGTTAAGGTTAATGAATCAATAAGTCAAAATGATTTAATGGGCTGAAGAAATCAAACGCTTGGGATGCAAAACACCCGAGCGCCAGTCACCAGTTCCAATAAAGTTATGGGGAGCAGCTGTTGCGCGATAAATGCGAACGAGCGCTTCGATGGACGGTATATTGAGTGGAACACGTTGCCCCATCTCTAAGCGCTTTGCTTGCTGCTCATCCACCGTTAAGTGTGGCAAGGTTTGCAAGAGCGCATCGACTGGCAAGATATAGCTAGAACTATCCTGCAAGCCTTGTTGAATACTTTCGAGTACAAAAGATTGATCTAGGGTCAAATGACCCACTGCAATTCGGCGCAAGCCAACCAAGTGCGCACCGCAACCCAGGGCTTTACCAATATCTTCTGCCAAGACCCTGATATAAGTTCCTTTGCTACAGCTCACTTCTAAAGTGGCTTCGGGCCAATTGACATCGGTCCAACGAATGGCATGAATCGTAATATCTCGAGGAGCGCGCTCTAATTCAACGCCGGCACGAGCATATTCATATAAAGGTTTGCCATCACGCTTAAGCGCTGAATACATTGGCGGAACCTGGCTAATGGGGCCAGTAAATGCCGGCAATAATGATTCCAGCGCCAGCTTCATAGCAACTGCATCAGCAAATAGGGGAAGGGGTAATTCCTCGATGATTTGACCTTCAGCATCACCAGTATCGGTACGCTGACCAAATTTCACTTGAGCGATATAAGTCTTATCTGCCTCTAGCAAATCCTGGGAGTACTTCGTTGCCTCACCCAAACAAATCGGAAGCAAGCCAGTTGCCATCGGATCTAAAGTGCCGGTATGCCCTGCTTTTTCTGCATTCAATGCACGCTTGACCGCTGTGACTGCGCCTTGCGAGCTCATGCCAAAAGGTTTATCAAGTAAGACAACTCCGTCGATACGTACAGACATGAAATTACGCGCTCTCGTCTTTGCGGTCACTATCCACTGCTTCATCAATTAAGCGGGACATTTCAATGCCATGCTCAACAGAACTGTCGTAGTGGAAATGCAGAGTCGGCACAGTATGAATATGCAAACGCTTAAACAATAAAGAATGTAAATAACCTGCTTTGTCCTGAAGCGCCTTCAATGCAACCGCAGGCTCAGCGCCCAAGACTGTAAAGAATACTTTTGCATGAGCCAAATCCGGCGTCAGTTCAATACTTTGTAAAGTAATTAAACCTAAGCTGGGGCTACGCAATTCACGAGGAATCAGCTCGGCCAGATCTCGCTGAATTTGATCGGCGAGACGCTGGTTACGATGAGGGCTAGTTTTATGCATGTACTGTGTAGCTCTTAGAGTGTTCTAGCAACTTCAGTCACTTCAAACGCTTCCAGTTGATCGCCTTCTTTGATGTCGTTGTAGCCTTTTAATGACAAGCCACACTCAACACCAGCACGAACATCTTTTGCGTCATCTTTAAAGCGCTTGAGAGAATCCAACTCACCAGTCCAGATCACTACGTTTTCACGTAAGAGACGAACGCTAGAGTTACGCTTGATAACACCATCGAGTACCAAGCAACCAGCAATCGCACCTACTTTAGATACCAAGAAGACTTGACGAATCTCCACCATACCGGTGATTTCTTCTTTCTTATCTGGTGTCAACATGCCACTCAAGGCTGCTTTAACTTCATCAACCGCGTCATAAATGATGTTGTGATAACGAATATCCACACCATTGTTCTCAGCCAACTTACGCGCCGCACCATCTGCGCGAGAGTTAAAGCCGATGATGACTGCCTTAGAAGCCACCGCCAAGTTCACGTCAGTTTCAGTAATGCCACCCACTGCTGCGTGAACGATTTGAACCTTCACCTCTGCAGTAGACAGCTTTTGCAATGACTGAGACAACGCCTCTTGAGAGCCCTGTACGTCCGCCTTAATAATGAGCGGTAATAACTTAGCCTCAACAGCACCCTCTTCCATGTTTTCCATCATGGTTTCGAGTTTGAATGCTTGCTGTTTAGCCAACTTCACATCGCGGAACTTACCTTGACGGAAGAGGGCAATCTCACGCGCTTTACGCTCATCAGGCACTACTTGCACTGACTCACCAGCAGCAGGCACTTCAGATAAACCTTGAATCTCTACCGGAATAGATGGGCCAGCCTCATTACAGGCTTTGCCGTTTTCATCCAACATCGCGCGAACACGACCGTAGGTTGAACCAGCCAACAACATATCACCACGTTTGAGCGTACCGGACTGAACGAGCACGGTTGCTACAGGTCCGCGACCCTTATCCAAACGTGCCTCAATCACAAGACCTTGTGCTGGAGCATCTTTAGCTGCTTTGAGCTCCAAAATCTCTGCTTGCAAGAGGACGTTCTCGAGCAGCGCATCAATGCCGTCACCCGTTTTTGCAGAAACACCAATAAATGGCACATCGCCGCCGTATTCCTCAGGAACCACTTGCTCAGCAACTAATTCAGTTTTGACACGCTCTAAATTGGCGTCTGGTTTATCAATCTTGTTGATCGCCACCACAATCGGAACACCAGCTGCTTGAGCATGATGAATCGCTTCTTTTGTTTGTGGCATCACGCCATCGTCAGCTGCGACAACTAAAATCACGATATCGGTTGCCTTAGCACCGCGAGCACGCATCGCCGTAAAGGCTTCGTGACCTGGAGTGTCGAGGAAAGTAATCATGCCGCGTGGAGTTTCAACGTGATAAGCACCGATGTGCTGAGTAATACCACCAGCTTCGCCAGTAGCAACCTTAGCCGCACGAATCTTATCGAGCAAAGAAGTTTTACCGTGGTCAACGTGACCCATCACCGTTACAACTGGTGGACGCGGCAACAATTCCGCATCGTGACCAGCGATACCGAGATCTAAATCTGGATCATCTAATTTGGCAGCATGGGATGTATGACCCATCTCTTCCACGATGATCATCGCCGTATCTTGATCTAAGATTTGGTTAATCGTGACCATCTGACCCATACCCATCAAGAGCTTAATTACTTCAGCACTCTTCACAGCCATTGCGTGAGCTAACTCAGCAACAGTAATAGTTTCTGGAACGCTAACATCACGTACAACCGGTTCTGTTGGCACTTGGAAATTGGTATCGACGTTAGCTTCAGCAATTTGACGTTGCTTTCTTCTGCCACCGCCGGAACGCCAACCGCCTACACCGCCCAAACTATCGCCGCGAGTCTTCAGGCCACCAGCTTTCTTGGCGCCCTCTTCTTTCCAAGTTGATGAGGTCTCTGCAGACTTAATCGTCTTGCCGCCAACCTTAGCAACTACCTTCTTCTTGTCATCGGCACCCTCAACCTTGGCAGGTTTATGCAAGGTGCCTTTTTTAGCTTCTTCAGCAGCAATTTCACTTGGTGCTTTAAGAACGCGTGCAGGTGCACTCATCATGTCGCGAATAGCTAAAGCTTCAGCTTCAGCAGCGGCGCGACGTTTTGTAATATCAGCCAACTGCGCTTTATTAGCATCAGCGATATCTTTGGCAGCCTTATCGGCTTGCGCCTTCTTCTCGGCAGCCTTGGCTACAGCTTCTGCAGCAGCAGACGCTTCGTCAACCGACTTAGCTACTTTTTCAACGACTGGCTCAGCCACGCTTGCAGCGGCAGCAACAGCAGCCGCTTCTTTTTCGCGAGCATCTACCGCCGCTTTCATTTCAGCTTCTTGACGTGCTAATAACTCGGCTTGGCGAGTCGCTTCGGCTGCGCGTTTTTCCAACTCTTCTGGAGAGAGAATTGGCTTGGCTGGAGTTGCAGGAGCAACTTCCTTAACTGCTGGAGCCGGAGCCTCTTCAGGAGCGCTATCTCCTGCCTTAACTAGCACGCGCTTTTTTCGAACCTCAACCTGAACGGTACGAGTGCGCCCAGCAGAATCCGCCTGACGAATCTCTGAATTTTCACGCTTAATCAAAGTAATCTTTTTGCGATTACCCGTATCAGCACTACCATGCTCTTTTTGCAAATGCTCAAGCAGGACAGTCTTGTCCTTTTCGGTAATGCTGTCGTCCTCAGAACCTTTTTCGATACCGGCCGCCTTCAACTGCTCCAGAAGGTCTGGCGCGGTACGTTTCAATTCTTTAGCGAGTACTTTTACTGTTGTTGCCATGCACTACTTCCTCTCATGAAGTAAACCAATGTTCGCGCGCTTTCATGATGAGCGTTTTCGCGGTTTCTTCGTCAATTTGTGTCGCCTCAACTAGCTCATCAACAGCCAGTTCAGCTAAGTCGTCACGGGTATGAACTTGATTGTCAGCAAGCTTTGCAATCAATTCAGTAGTCATTCCCTCTAGGGAACGTAAATCTTGTGAGACTTCGCCAACGCGCTCCTCTTTAGCCAATTCCATGGTCAAGAGGGAGTCACGCGCACGAGTACGCAATTCATTTACCGTGTCTTCATCGAAAGAATCGATTTCTAACATCTCAGAAAGGGGTACATAAGCAACCTCTTCTAATGTATTGAAACCTTCTTCGATCAAGATATCAGCAACTTCCTGGTCAACGTCCAATTTATCCATGAACAATTGACGAACAGAAGCAGCTTCTTTTTCAGTTTTCTCAGCAGACTCTTCTGGGGTCATGATGTTGATTTGCCAACCAGTCAATTCACTTGCCAAACGAACATTCTGTCCGCTACGGCCAATCGCAATTGCCAAGTTTTCTTCATCAACTACCACGTCCATTGCATGACGCTCTTCATCAACCACAATAGAAGACACTTGGGCTGGAGCCAAAGCACCAATCACAAACTGCGCTGGATCTTCCGACCACAAAACAATGTCCACTGCTTCGCCAGCCACTTCGTTACGCACCGCTGTAACGCGTGTGCCACGAACACCAACGCAAGTACCGATTGGGTCGATACGCTTGTCGTAGGTGATGACAGCAATCTTTGCACGGATACCAGGGTCACGAGCAGCGCCCTTAATCTCTAATAAACCCTGCTCCATCTCTGGAACTTCATTCTCAAACAACTTGATCAAGAAATCTGGGCAAGTACGTGACAGTTCAATCTGTGGGCCACGAGCTTCACGATCCACTTTCAGGATGTATGCACGAACGCGGTCACCAGAACGCAGGTTCTCTTTTGGAATCATTTGATCGCGACGCAACAATGCTTCTACACGACCAGATTCAATAATCAAACCATTCTTATCAGCACGCTTCACGGTACCGGTCATGACTTTTTCGCCACGCTCAAGGTAGTCGTTCAAAATCTGCTCACGCTCAGCATCACGAATGCGTTGCAAAATCACTTGCTTAGCAGCTTGTGCGCCAATACGGCCAAAGGCTAAGGATTCGATTTGCTCTTCGATATATTCGCCAACTTCCATGTCGGAGAATTGCTCAAGCGCTTCAAAATGCAAGATCTCTTTATCTGGCTCTTGAAGGCCGGCTTCATCGGGAACCACCAACCAGCGACGGAAGGTTTCATATTCACCAGACTCACGATCAATCGATACACGAATATCCACATCTTCTGTCGGGTAACGCTTCTTAGTGGCTGATGCCAACGCCATCTCTAGCGCCTCAAACACAATTGCTTGATCTACGTTCTTTTCACGCGCTAAGGCGTCTGCCAACATGAGAACTTCTCGGCTCATGACTTTCTTCCTTTGAAATCAATAACAGGGACCAACCGAGTCTTATCGACCTCGGCTAAAGAAAACTCCAATTGAGACTCAGCACCATCAGTGCCTTCAAACAACAAACCAAATTTCGCGTCAGGCGAATCTAATTCGCCGGTCAGCAAACCTTGCAACACACCACGAAACTTCTTGCGCTCACCCACGGCAACGCGCAACTTTAAATCCACTTCCATTCCAGAAAAACGCTCGTAATCCGCAGCGGACTTCACAGGCCGATCTAATCCTGGAGAAGAAATTTCTAAACGCTCAAAAGGAATATTCTCGACTGGTAATGTGTAGCTCAGCTGATGACTTACTTTTTCGCAATCCTGCACATTAATCAAACGTTCGTAATCTGGGTTTTCAATCGTGACACGCAGCAAGCCTCCGGCTTCGCGCTCGATTTCTACTAGCGCGTACCCTAAGTTTTCTACCTCTGCAGAAATAATCCGCTGATCTTTCACGACAACCCTTCAATCCAAAACGGCAAAAAAAAATGGGCTTCAAAGCCCATATTCTCGAAATTCAGAACAGGCCGACTTACGTTGATCGCAACATCAGTCGGTAACCACCCAAAACAGCAGCGAACTGCTGTAAGTGCAAAATTATAGCCGATTTAGAGGAAAATTCATCAAAATCAGAAGCTTTCGCTTGGATTTCGTGGCTTTCTAGGTCCTTTATTGAAGGGTTTGCGTCCTTTTGGTGCACCCCGTTTAGGGCCATTTCCAGGGCTTTGAGGGCTAGCAGTCACAAAAGCAGACTGGCCATGGTGCACTTTCTTGCCTTTATTGCGATTCTGACCTTGTGCTCCTTGCCCACCTTGACCACCCTGACCACCTTGCCCAGCTCCCTGACCGGGTCTGCCAGCGTTAGTACGGCCTCGGAAAGGACCGCGTCCTTCGCCTGATCCACTGCGACCGCCAGCAGGTTTATCACCCCGACTTTGATGGGTCAGGCTATTGTGGCCACTAGCCAGCGTCAAAGCATCACGGGATCCCCAATAAGAAACTGAGGTTTGCATTGGATCGGGCTGAAAGTCTTCGCCAACAGGAGGGCGGCGATCGCGACCCTGCGCATTTGGATTACGGCCCTTGTCTTGCGGCTGTGGCATTTTTAAGCCTACCAACTTCATCAAGTTATAGATACCGCCGGCCTCAATCTCCTCCCATTTCCCCCGTCTCAAGCGCGGAGGAAGCAAGAAAATACCGTAGCGGGTGCGGAGCAAACGAGAAACGGTATGCCCAACAGCTTCGAACATGCGACGTACCTCACGGTTACGCCCCTCAGTCAAGGCTACGTGATACCAACGGTTTGCACCTTCGCCACCACCCATGGATAAGCGCAAGAATTTAGCTTGGCCATCATCGAGCGTAATACCGCTCTTTAATTGCGCTGTATTTTCTTGGCTCAACTCACCAAGAATGCGGACGGCGTATTCACGTTCGACACCGTAGCGGGGATGCATTAAGCGATTAGCCAATTCACCAGATGTGGTGAACAACAGGAGGCCTTCAGTATTAAAGTCTAAACGCCCCACTGCAATCCAACGACCTTGACGTGGCTTTGGTAAGCGGTCAAATACGGTTGGACGACCTTCTGGATCCGACTGACTCACGATTTCGCCTGAAGGCTTGTGATACATGATGACGCGTGGTGGCTTAGTCTGAATCTTGCGATGCACTGGCTTGCCATTGATACGCACTTGATCAGTTGGCCCAATGCGCTGACCAATATGTGCGGGCAAACCATTTACCGAAACACGACCTTGGATGATTAAGTCTTCCATGTCACGACGCGATCCCATGCCGACATCAGCCAACACTTTATGCAGCTTCACGGTATCTTCGTCGTCAGCGTCGTCGTCTAAACCATCTAGGTCAGACCACACCTCATCACGCAAACTGAGTGGTAAGTCATCGATGTTTGCAAATTGCAAACTGCTCATCTCATCTTCGCTAGGAACATCTGCATCCTCATCGTGGCGCACACGTTGCGCACGGCGCTCAGCACCAGTCTGATNCCATTTATTAAAGAACTCCCGCATATCTGTTGCAAGATCTTTA
>NZ_NGUO01000023.1 GCF_002206635.1 Polynucleobacter aenigmaticus
TTACGAGCCGTCAGATTCGTGAGCGTCTTGATCGTGAATTAAAGGCCAATATGGCTTTGCGCGTCCGCGAGACCGCTGACGATACCGTGTTCGAAGTTTCTGGCCGTGGTGAGTTGCATTTGACTATTTTGGTTGAAACCATGCGTCGTGAAGGCTATGAGATGGCAGTTTCCCGTCCGCGCGTAGTATTCCACGAAGAGAATGGCGTCAAGATGGAGCCATACGAGAACTTAACAGTTGACGTAGAAGATGCTACTCAAGGCGCTGTGATGGAAGACTTAGGTAAGCGTAAAGGGGAGTTGCAAGATATGGTGAGTGACGGAAAAGGTCGTACCCGTCTTGAGTACCGTATTCCTGCACGTGGCCTAATCGGCTTCCAAGGCGATTTCATGACCATGACTCGCGGCAATGGATTGATGAGTCATACATTTGATTGTTACGCTCCAGCTAAAGATGGCATTTTGGGCGAACGTCATAACGGCGTATTAATTAGCCAGGATGACGGTGAAGCTGTTGCTTATGCTATTTGGAAATTGCAGGATCGTGGTCGTATGTTCGTAAAACATGGTGATCCTGTTTACGAAGGTATGGTGATTGGTATTCATAGTCGTGATAACGACTTAGTTGTGAACCCGATTAAAGGTAAGCAATTAACTAACGTACGCTCTTCAGGTACTGATGAAGCAGTTCGTTTGGTAACGCCAATTGATTTGACCTTGGAATACGCGGTTGAATTTATTAGTGATGATGAGTTGGTTGAAGTAACGCCGAAAAGCGTACGGATCCGCAAGCGTTACTTGAAAGAGCATGATCGTAAGAAAGCTTCCCGCGAGTAATATCGCTGAGTTGCTTTAATCAGTCACGCTGTTTGTAAAATAAGAGTCACCTTTGGGTGGCTCTTATTCTTCCTTGATGCCCATATTCCTAAAATCTGAGTAAATTATTTATTCCATGCTGCCATCCATTGAACAACGCCTTGCCCTAGAGTTATCCGCTAAACCTGCCCAAGTAGCCGCTGCTATTGCCCTAATGGATGAAGGCGCTACGGTTCCCTTTATTGCCCGCTATCGCAAAGAAGCTACTGGCGGATTGGATGACACGCAGTTGCGCCTATTGGAAGATCGCTTGAGTTATTTGCGAGAGCTAGAAGAGCGTCGCAAGGCGATTGTTTCTTCTATTGAAGAGCAGGGAAAGATGATGCCGGAGTTACTCAAGGCCATCATGTTGGCAGAGGATAAGACGCGCCTAGAGGATCTGTACCTCCCGTATAAGGTCAAGCGACGCACCAAAGCGCAAATAGCCTTAGAGGCTGGATTAGAGCCTTTAGCAAATGACTTGCTAGCAAACCCCATGCTCGAGCCTGAGGTGGAGGCGACCAAATATATCAAAGAAGCATTTACTTCGGATCAAGGTGAAAACGCTGGTGTAGTGGATGCCAAAGCCGCACTAGAGGGAGCTCGTCAGATTTTGATGGAGCGCTTTGCTGAAGATGCTGGCCTAGTGCAATCGCTGAGAGCGTATTTGCAAGACCATGGTGTCGTAGAGTCCAAAGTGATTGCCGGTAAAGAGCAAGAGGGTGAGAAGTTTGCTGATTATTTTGATTACTCTGAGCCGATTACCGCGATTCCATCGCATCGCGCATTAGCTTTATTTAGAGGTCGTCGCGAACAGATGTTGATGGTAAATCTACGCCTCGATACCGAAGCAGAAAAGCCTAAGTGGGATGCGCCACATAATCCTTGTGAGTCCCGCATTGCGAATCAATTCAAGATTAAAAATGAAGGTCGCCCTGCAGACCATTGGCTGGGGGAGACTGTGCGTTGGACTTGGCGTATTAAATGCTCGATGCATTTGGAATCTGAGCTCATGAGTGCCTTACGTGAGCGCTCTGAGACCGAGGCGATTAATGTATTTGCTCGCAATTTGAAGGCTTTGCTCTTGGCTGCACCTGCCGGACCAAAGGTAACTATTGGCCTAGACCCAGGCATGCGAACCGGCGTGAAGGTGGCGGTAGTGGATGCCACTGGTAAGGTGGTGGATACCGAGGTGATCTACCCACATCAACCTAAGAATGATTGGGATGGCTCACTGCATACGCTGGCCAAGTTGGCAGAAAAGCATCAAGCCACCTTGATCTCAATTGGTAATGGTACGGCATCACGTGAGACTGACAAGCTGGCGCAAGATTTGATTAAGGCCAAACCAGAACTCAAACTGACTAAGATTGTGGTGTCTGAAGCTGGCGCATCGGTTTACTCTGCATCTGAGTACGCCTCAAAAGAGCTCCCTGGTATGGATGTGTCTTTGCGTGGCGCAGTTTCTATTGCCAGAAGATTGCAAGATCCATTGGCTGAGTTGGTCAAGATTGATCCGAAGTCCATTGGTGTCGGTCAGTATCAACATGATGTGATGCAGACTCAGTTAGCAAAGTCCTTGGTCGCAGTCGTAGAGGACTGCGTGAACGCGGTCGGCGTAGATGTGAACACTGCCTCAGCTCCCTTACTCGCGCGGGTCTCTGGCCTCAGCAGCGCCGTTGCTGAGGGTATCGTTTCGTATCGGGATAGTCATGGTGCTTTTCAGGCGCGCTCTGATTTACGTAGCGTGCCACGCTTGGGTGATAAGACCTTTGAGCAGGCTGCTGGTTTCCTACGCATCATGAATGGCACTGATCCTTTGGATGCTTCCGCTGTTCATCCAGAGTCCTATCCTCTGGTGGAGAAGATTCTGAAGGATATTCAGAAGGGCGTTAAAGAAGTGATTGGCGATGTGGGAATACTCAAAAGCCTCAATCCTGAAAAATATGCCGATGAAAAATTCGGAGTACCCACAGTGACCGATATTATTAAAGAATTAGAGAAACCAGGGCGTGATCCACGGCCTGAGTTCACGACCGCAACATTTAAAGATGGCGTAGAAAAAATCAGCGATCTTAAGGTCGATATGATCTTGGAAGGCGTTGTAACCAACGTTGCAGCTTTTGGTGCATTCGTGGACATTGGCGTTCATCAAGATGGTCTCGTACATATCTCCGCCTTAGCCAACACCTTTGTTAAAGATCCTCATACCGTAGTGAAGGCAGGGCAGGTCGTTAAAGTCAAAGTGCTAGAGGTGGATGAAAAGCGTAAGCGCATTGCATTGACTATGCGACTTTCTGATGAGGCTCCTAAAGCTTCAGGCGCGAAACCTGAGCAAAGAGCAAGTCGGCCAAGTGATCCAAGAGCTCCAAGATCCCCAGAGGCCAGAAGACCTCAGGAAGATCGACGTAGCGCGCCACCAGTTAATAATGCAATGGCAGCGGCATTTGGAAAAATGAAAAAGTAAAAGGACGCATTTCTTCTGATGCTGTCTTGACTCACTGATGTCTTGAAAGCATCAGAAGCTTTTCTACACCAATTGGCTCATCTTTAAGGAGCGGCAAAACGGCATAGCGCTTAGCGTAGGTATTGGCGACCAAGTCAATTTCATGTAATTCGTTTTGAGCTCGTTTTCTCAAGAGTGGGGAGCGAGGGTTTGATGCTGCAACACTGTTATTAACTACCCAGGCCCAAGGTTCAATGCCGGCTCTACGTAGGTCAGCTTGCAGGTTGGCAGCCTCTAGTACAGGGGTAGTTTCAGCAAGAGTCACTAAAAGCACTTTTGTTTGTTTGGGATCTTGCAGTTGCATCATTGGGGTAGTGAAGTGTGCATTGGTTTTGCCCATCTGACGTTCAATATCGCGATGATATGAGCCTGTAGCATCTAGCAAAAGCAATGTATGTCCTGTTGGTGCGGTATCCATTACTACAAACTTCTTGCCTGCCTCTCGTATGATTCTGGAGAAGGCTTGGAACACTGCGATTTCCTCTGTGCAAGGAGAGCGTAAATCTTCTTCTAATAACTTGCGGCCAGCATCATCTAGCTTGGCGCCTCGCGTCTCCATCACATGCTGTTTATAACGCTCAATTTCAGCATGGGGGTCTATACGACTAACGGATAAATTATCCATAGTGCCGTTGAGAGTTTCATTAATATGCGCTGCTGGGTCAGAGGTTGTCAGATGTACGGCGAGGCCACGATGGGCTAGCTCTACAGCAACTGCTGCCGCTAAAGTGGTTTTGCCTACACCACCTTTGCCCATCGTCATCACTAGGCCATGACCATCTCTAGCAATCTCATCTACCAAGATGGATAGGTTTGGAGCATTTAGCGTGATGGGCGTAAATTCAGATGCATCAGGTATTAGCGCTTGATCTTTTAGTAGTAAATGCAAAGCATCCAAACCTACCAAGTTAAATGGCTTTAATTCGATGATATCGGTTGGTAAATTTTTGAGTACCTCTGGAATAGTGCTGAGTACTTTTTGTTCTCTGGCATAAATAGCCTGTGCCAATGGGTCTTGTGCGGCCTCGCTTTGAGGTAGAACACCATTGATTACCAGATTTTGTTTAGATAGGCCAATGCCCGCTAATTCATCATGGGTACGAGCAGCTTCGCGCAAGGTAGAGGCTTGAGCTCTAGCAACTAGTATTAAACGGGTGCGCTCTGGATTGGCTAAAGCATCTACTGCCTCTTTGTATTGTGTGCGCTGTTTCTCTAGTCCAGCTAAGGGACCAAGGCAAGAGGCATCTCCTTTACCTTCTTCTAAAAACCCACTCCAAGCGCCAGGTAGTTGCAATAGGCGAATGGTATGGCCTGTAGGCGCAGTGTCGAAAATAATGTGGTCGTATTGCGCAGTCAATGCATCGTTGGTGAGGAGGGCGGTGAATTCATCAAAGGCGGCGATTTCTGTAGTGCAGGCGCCAGACAGTTGCTCTTCAATGCCCTTGACCACAGCATCCGGCAACTTACCTCGTACAGGCCCCACAATGCGATCCCTATAGAGTTGGGCAGCCGCTTGTGGATCAATCTCTAGTGCAGATAAATTAGCAATTGCCGGAATAGCAGTGATGTCATTACCAATTTTGATCCCAAACACTTGGCCCACGTTTGATGCTGGATCGGTACTCACAAGCAATACTCGCTTACCCGCTTCTGCCAACTCAATGGCGCTTGCACAGGCAATCGAAGTTTTTCCAACTCCACCTTTACCCGTGAAGAATAAAAATCGCGGAGGGTACTTTAAGAATTGCATTGACATAACCTTCAAAAATTAACAGCACTTACTTCCAGAGCAACAACTCGAGGTAGGTTTTTCTTCAGCGCCTGCTGGAGTGATCCCCGCCCAACGAGCTAACTCAGTGCGGTTGGGATAACGACCCGCTAATGCCATTTCACCATCGACTAAAATTAAGGGGAGGGCTTCTGCGCCAGAGCGCTCCAAGAATGCACTAGCAGTTTTGTTGTTTACAAAGGCCATTGGGTCGGAAGACAGGTTGAGGCGCTCAATCTTGGCACCATTTTGCTTGGCCCACTCCACATCAGCGGAGAAGGTTACTAAAGCCTGGTCAACATCAACTCCGCATACGCCAGAGCTGCAGCACATTGCTGGGTCAAACACTTGAATCGTTTTCATAAAATACTCCCTTATTGATCTGATCAGTCTCTTTGTATATTGTGGCAAAAGATCATGCGAATCATTTGACCCATGTCATGAATTTGTCATAATATTTCCATTATCATCGAAATATGAAAAATACAGAAGCCATCCAAGCTTTCCTAGCTTTAGGGCAAGAATCTCGCTTAAATGTCTATAGGCTGATTGTTCAAAAGGGCGATGAAGGTCTTATGCCATCCCAAATTCATGAGATGCTGGGGATACCAAATGCGACGTTGAGCTTTCATTTAAAAGAGCTCTACTTAGCGGGGTTAATTACGGTTGAGCGTCAGAGCCGCAATCTCATCTATCGACCTAACGCCCAGTTAGTGCAAAACCTCAGTGAATTTTTATTAGATAACTGTTGCGGTGGCCAGTCTTGCGTACCGCTTAAACCCTTCAAAAAAGCCAAATCATCATGAAAACCTATAACATCCTCTTTCTCTGCACTCATAATTCTGCACGCTCGATATTGGGTGAGGCTTTAGCATCAACACACCCTAGTGGCAAGTTTGTAGGTTATTCAGCTGGCTCTACTCCAGGCACAAGCGTCAATTCCATTGCTGCAGACATTGCGGTGGAGTTGGGAATGGACCGTGCTTTATTGAAGTCAAAGAGTTGGGATGTCTATGTAGAGCCCAATGCACCAAAGATGGATTTCATCATCACAGTTTGTGACAATGCGGCTGGTGAAGTATGCCCATTCTGGCCTGGTCAACCGGCCACTGCGCATTGGGGCTTTCCTGACCCATCGCTAGTGCAGGGGACGGATCTAGAAAAACGGACAGCCTTTAATACTGTGATGAATGGCCTCAAGAAGCGCCTTGATATCTTAGCTGCCATGCCCCTAGAGAAATTAGACTCTATGACTCTCAAAGCGATTCATACATCAATCCCAGCTCAAGCATGAATGCATTAACCAAAAAACTCTCCTTTCTTGATCGCTATCTCACGGTATGGATCTTTGCCGCTATGGCTTGTGGAATCGCCCTGGGTTTTGTATTCCCTGGCGTAGAGGGTTTAATTAATTCATTTCAGGTTGGCACCACCAATATTCCCATCGCTATTGGTCTGATATTGATGATGTATCCGCCGTTTGCCAAGGTGCGTTACGAAGATTTGCCTGATGTGTTTAAAGACAAACGCATTTTTCTGATTTCGATATTGATGAATTGGATCGTGGCGCCGGCATTAATGTTCTTTTTGGCAATCACCTTTGTGCCTGATCGGCCAGAGTATATGGCCGGCTTAATTCTGATTGGTATTGCCCCCTGCATTGCCATGGTGATTGTGTGGAATGATATTGCTAAAGGTTCAACTGAGTACGCGGCGGGTTTGGTGGCATTTAATGCCATCTTCCAAGTACTCTTTTTTAGTGTCTATGCTTATTTTTTCCTCACAGTCTTACCGCCATACTTTGGTTTAGCTGCCTCTAATGTCAGCGTGAGCATGGGGCAGATTTCGGAGAGCGTCTTTATCTACCTTGGTGTACCTTGTATTGCTGGCATTTTGACTCGAGTAGTGATGCTCAAGTTCATCTCCAAAGATCGATATCACGAGCAGTTTGTGCCCCGCATCGGCAAGCTCACCCTGATTGCTTTGCTGTTCACTATCGTGGTGATGTTTAGTTTGAAGGGTAAGCTCATTCTGAGTCTACCGATGGATGTACTAACGATTGCCATTCCGCTACTCATCTTCTTTCTCATCATGTTCCTGCTGACCTTCTTTGTAACGGGCAAGATGGGTATTGATTACAAACGTTGCTGCACTTTATCTTTCACAGCGTCTAGCAACAACTTTGAGCTTGCTATCGCCGTAGCAATTGCTGTATTCGGAATCAACTCCGGAGCCGCATTTGCAGCAGTGATTGGCCCTCTGGTTGAGGTTCCCATCATGATTGGTTTGGTAACGGTGGCTCTGTGGTTTAAAGAGCGCTATTTTGTAAAAGGGTAGGTTCTAAGCCCTATAAGGCCTTACAAGATCCTCTAAGCCAAATGCATCATTCGCATGCCTAAGGGTATCAATTGAATTCCGAAGTGCTTTTATCTCTTTACAGGATAGACTGCGTAGCTTCTTGCGATCCATGCCATAGGTATCAACTAGATAGCGCACTCTAGATAAGCAAAGTTGCAGGCGAATAATCTAGTAAATGGCAAAAATGCCTGGTGCAAATAAGAGAAGCAGAATGCTCATTTAGGGGCCCATAAAAAGGCCGTCATCAAGACGGCCTATTGTGAATGAATCTAAAGATTCAATTGGTATTACTTAATTAATAAAACAGCTTGTTTAGCAGCATTACTGACCTTTTGGGCAACAGATCCCATCAATGCATCAATAAATCCAGTTCTGCCTTTTGAGCCCATGACAATGAGGTCAAATTTCTCTTTGTTTGCCAAGGCGACAATTTCATTGGCTACGTTACCGCGCATAATGACCATGCTGTGTTTTACACCAGCAGTATCAAGAGCCTTCTGCGCAGCTTTGAGCTCTTTTTCGCTTACTTCACGAAGGTAGTCGTCAATCACGCTAGTGGCAACAAACTGTTTTACGTGACCAAGACCAATGTCGTCGTGAACGCTGATCAATGTCACCGTGCATTTGCTACGCAAATCTTTAGCTAACTTGCCAACGTACTTAGCTGCATTGAGCGAAGATTTGGAGCCGTCAACTGGTAATAATATTTTCATTTGTCCCTCTGTTTTTGTAATTAATAAACTGCATCTGCACATGACTAATTTACTATGAAAATCATGATAAATCTACGAAAAAATAGCAGATCTATATACGCTATTGCCTAGAGGGCGGATTACCTCAGGAAAGCGTCGTAGAAGGTTTTAATAATTAGAATAGTCACCAGAATAAAGAATCCCTTGCGGATAAAAGCATTCCCATGCTTGATGGCAATCTTGGTGCCGATTTGACCGCCCACCAGATTAGCGCTAGCCATGAGTAGGCCGAGCTTCCAGTCAAAATAGCCTAGGTAGAAAAAGACGCAGAGTGCTCCTAAATTAGAGGCAATATTCAGAAACTTGGCTGGTGCTGCAGAACGCAAAAAATCAAAGCCTAATACACGTGTGTAGAACAGCTTATAAAAGGCGCCAGCTCCAGGCCCCAGAAAACCATCATAAAAGCCAATAACTCCGGCGCCAGTCGAGGCAATCGCTTTTTGTTTATGGTGCTGGTGTTTAGGTGCGTGAATTAGGCCAGCGCTGGACTTTATATTAAAGATCAGGAGTGCTAGCAATAAGAATGGCAGAGCGCCTCTGAGCCATTGGGTTGGTAATTGAGTAACGAGGTATGCACCGGCTACAGAGGCGAAGAAAGCAAATGCAGAAGAAACGATCACCAGCCCCCAGGGACTTTTATTAACCCTGCTGTACTGAATGGCAGAACCAATCGTCCCCACAATCGAGCCAAACTTATTTACAGACAGTAGGGTTGCTGGTGGAAAGCCTGGCAATACTGCAAAGAGGGCGGGCACCTGAATCATTCCGCCACCTCCAATGATGGAGTCGACCAGGCCAGCAAATAAGGCGCAGGCAAGCAAGAGACTGAGGTCAAATGCGGAAAGCTCTAACATGTCAGCTTAATAGCGTTTTAAGGTAGCGGTTAATTGCCTGGTCAAGATGGTCGTGAATAGTATCTTCATCGTGTTGAAATATTTTTTCATAAATTGTTTTGGAGATGGGTATAAAAGCATCAATCACGACTGGATCAAAATGCGCGCCACACCCTTTTTCAATAATCTCTAGCGCTGTTTGATAGTTAAATGCTTCCTTATAAGGCCTTTTTGAACAAAGGGCGTCAAATACATCGGCTACAGCAAAAATTCTGGCTGGCAGAGGAATATCTTCACCCTTCAAGCCTCTTGGGTATCCCGATCCATCCCACTTTTCATGGTGGGCGCTGACCACTGGATAGGCATCCTGGAGAAGTGTTCTGCCGCGAATAATTTCTTCGCCATGTCTTACATGGGTTTTCATGATTTCCATCTCGTCAGGACTGAGCTTTGCTGGTTTGAGCAGGATGTGGTCAGGAATGCCAATTTTCCCGATGTCGTGCAAAAGGCTGCCAATGATCACGGGCGCCATCTCTGCAAAAGGTAGATTGAGTGCCTCCGCTATTCGGATGGCGCTCAAGGTCACGCGATAATTATGAATCCCCGTTTCCGCATCTCTCTTGGCCGCTGCTTCACCAAGAGATTTCATCATCTGAATATTGGACCTAAAAAGCATAATTGCTTTGAGATCCCTTTCTCTATTCAGAGCAATGATGATTGGGTAGAGAATGAGTCCGCATAGCAGGGCGGCCAAAGCTACCATGATTGATGTCTGTAAGGCAATATCTCTTAATTGAACTTCCCGCCATTGCGGGATGATGCGTAAGGTTTCTAGATAGCCAATAATCTGAATTTTTGCATCCTTATCGTTGTCATTGAGCGGAGTGATTGTGTTGATCACCCTTCTGCCGTCTGACAATTTTTGCGTATCTGAGATGGTATCTTTCAGGCCGGGCGGCCTTGGATGATGAAGCCCCATCATGGAGTGTCCGATTTCGCTAGGAGCGTCTCCGTACTGAGCGAGCTTTTGCCAATTCGCATCGTAAATCTCTGCGACATCAAAGATACCGTATCGAACCAAGCTTTTAACTGTTACAGCAGCCTCTTCTCGGAATGCATTTAGCTCGCCACTAAAGCCTCCACTCTTTTCCATCAGTTGGTGAGATGTTTGTACCGTCAACCCCTTATTTAATTCTTCGGCCGCATTAAATGCTTGTAACCAAGCGAGGTAGCCCATGGCGATGGCTAGGACAATTGAT
This sequence comes from Polynucleobacter aenigmaticus, assembly GCF_002206635.1. Taxonomy (GTDB): domain Bacteria; phylum Pseudomonadota; class Gammaproteobacteria; order Burkholderiales; family Burkholderiaceae; genus Polynucleobacter; species Polynucleobacter aenigmaticus. The sequence goes on from NZ_NGUO01000023.1 coordinate 10,331, forward strand.
ACTAGCCCTATGCGGAAAGCAATTTTTTTATTAAAGGAGAGCATGACGGTGAATTATTCACTGGGCATTAAAGGTATTTAGATGATATTCCCTCCTGCATGAATTAAAGCGTCCGATTGTCGATGAATCGCAGCATTCCTCTAAAATAAGGCTTAGTTACATAACTGGGATGCAAATTTATTGCCATCGTCATGGAGCGCATAGTATGAATGTAAATTCTGAGGGAGTTTCGGCATCGCGGGTGTTTCTGCCTTCAGGGCAGAGTCACTCAAGCCTACTGGATTTTTTCCTCAGCAGCTTTCCGCATATTGAGCCAAGCGAATGGAAGGCTCGCTTTAGTGAGGGGCTGGTAATGACTGCTGATGGCGTCCCAGTAGCCCCCAGTGACAACTATCTTCCGAATACTCACTTACTCTATTTCAGACGCTTGGCAAGAGAGCCAGGGATTCCATTTGAAGAGCAAATTCTGTATCAGGATGAACATATTCTGGTGGCAGACAAACCCCATTTTTTACCAGTCACACCAAGTGGACTTTACTTGCATCAAACTTTACTCAATCGACTCAAGAAAAAAACAGGAATTCAGAGTCTGAGCCCAATCCATCGCATCGATCGCGATACTGCTGGCTTAGTTATTTTTTCAGTGAATCCTGAGGAAAGGGCGCGGTATCAAAATCTCTTTCGGGATCGAGTTGTCCAAAAAGTCTACGAAGCCATTGCGCCCTATTCAGAGGATCTCATCGGTAGATTGCCAATGACTTATCGCAGTAGGCTAGAGGAGTCCGAACACTTTCTGCAAATGCAAGAAGTGGAGGGTGAGGCAAATACTGATACCAGTATTGAATTGATTGAAGTAACAAAACCCTGGGCTAAATATCGCTTAACTCCAGGCAGTGGAAAAAAGCATCAACTGCGATGCCACCTCAATAGCTTGGGAGTTCCGATAAAACATGACCAGATCTACCCAGTCCTCACACCATATCAAGAATATGATTTAGACTTTTCTAAACCCTTACAGTTGTTGGCTAAGGAAGTTGCATTCCTAGACCCTGTCACTGGTAATGCGCGTCATTTCATTAGCAATCAAGCGTTAAGCATCTGATTTTTCGAAAGTTAACCACCTTAAGAATTAATGATAATGCTCGGATAATGACTATAAAAAATTAGAGCCATATTTGTAGCGAGAGTATCTGTTGACTATTCCACTGATAAAGAAATTCCACCTATGCGCCTAAGATTTCTATACAGTAGACTAATGTTGTAAACCACGAATTTATTGGAAAATACAAATGAGCAAAGTAACTTTAGGGCCAGACGGTCTTCCAGGACATGATTATTTTATGGATGCGGTCAATCATATTGATGAGGCTGTAGCCAGTAATACGATTGCTGCTAGTGCTGCCAAAGGCTTGGTATATAGCTTGGTAGAGACATTGGGCGCCATGGTTGGCGACCCTGATTTGCCAAGTCACCTTAAGTCGGGCTACATGGGTGCTTTAGATCTTGCGGTGGAATTAGAGGCAAAGCTCACAAAGTAAGCGTTAAATACTCAGGGCAATTCTAGTAAGGGTAACTTCGGTCGCCCCCATGATGGATGGGGCAACACCTCCTTTTAAATCATATAAAATATACTTCTTTGTATTTTTTATTTAATTTTGGGGCAAAAAAGGGAGCAATTCTCTGATGGCTCATCATTCTCAAATAATTACCTATCGGTAATTATTTCTTGCAAATCTCTGAAAATCACTTAAGATATTACCTATCGGTAACTTTTGGGATAGATGATGGCCAATATTAAAAATCAAGCGGATCTCTCTATCAAGATTGGGTCTGCGAAAGACTTGGGGCTATTCATTCAGCAATTTCGCTCATCCCAGAAAATCACTCAGGCAGATATTTCGGGCCTAGCCAATACAGGTAATCGATTCATTGTTGAGCTTGAAAATGGCAAAGAAACAGTCCAGCTTAAAAAAGTGCTCGATGTTTTAAATACCCTTGGATTGGAAATGATTATCCAAAGGAAAGGTGGCAATTGATGGCTGATATCAAAAAGCTTGATGTATATCGAGGTGATGATTTAGTGGGTCAGTTACTTGATGAGCCAGAGCTTAAATTTATATACGCTCAATCTTGGTTATATGGTCAAGGTAAACCCATCTCACCGACACTGAATTTTTCTGAGAAGGAATTTAGCGGTCTACCTGTGGAGTCCTATTTTGAGAATCTTCTTCCAGAGGCCGGAATTCGTGAGTTATTGAAGCTGAAATATCAGGTGACGAGCACCTTTGGATTGCTTGGGGTTATCGGTGGTGATACTGCGAGTGACTTAACAATACTGCCTGAAGGTGAGAGGCCGAATAAGCCAGAGTATCAAGCTATAAATTGGGATGAAGTGGCTTTAAGTTTTAAATCGTCATCAGGCCCAGTCCAGGCCGCCCAGCAAGAAAAGGGCATGCGCATCTCATTGGCAGGCGCTCAAAAGAAGCTTGGAATTGTGTTGGATGCCCAAGGCAATATCTCTTTGCCATTGGGTAGTGCGCCATCAACCTATATTGTCAAACCTGATATTGCAGGAATAGAGGGTGTCTGGGCGTCTGCCGTCAATGAAACTTTTGTAATGAAGCTAGCCAACCGCCTTGGTTTAGATGTTGCGCCGGTTATATATCAGCCTACTGCGAAGTCTTGCATTATTAAGCGCTATGATCGCGTTATAAATAATGCGGATGACATACAAAAAATTCATCAAATGGACCTTTGCCAGCTTGATCAAAAACCCTCGACGGTAAAGTATGAGACTGATGGGGGTCCTAGCTTGTTAAGGTGCTATGAGTTATTAAAAGAGGGCGGGGTGCCTGCATCGGATATCAAACGCTTTTTACAATGGATCTTTTTTAATTTATTCGTTGGAAATAACGATAGCCATGCAAAGAACTTATCGATTTATTTTCTACCTGGCTTAGGTGCACGGCTAACCCCCTTTTATGATCTTCTAAGCACCTCCATCTACCCGGGTCTATCGAATCAGTTCGCTTTCAAAATTGGAGGGGAGAATAAACCCTCTCATATTGGAAGAGCTGAGCTTTGTTTAATGGCGAAAGAGCTGGGCTTTAAAGAGCGGTATGTTTTGAAAATTGGCCAAGAGTTATCCGAAGATTTGCAGTCGCAGATTGGAGCAATTTCAGTAGAAATGAATTTAGCGACACCGGTGGGTACTGAGAAAACGATGGTAGAGAGATTGAGTCAGCATATTTCTAGCAATACCAGTCAATTACAAAAGCGTTTTTTTCAGTAGCTTGTGGGTAATGGGTGTCATATTATTGGCTCCCTATATAAATAGAGGGCAGTCTCTTATATAGCTAAAAACGGTCGTTCAGGCGAAATTGACGACCGGCCGAGTCCGGCCAAAAGGGGGCATTAGAGCGGAGGATTAAAAATCTCTGTGTCTGTGTCGTCATTTACTATGACAAATCTTGCTGCTCACAATGTATATGCGATTGATACATTGGTGAATGTATATTGATCGTATGACGAATAGAAAATCTTCGAAAAGCCCAATCTTGCTTGAGGCAATGAGTATTTTTTTGGGAATGATTGCCATAACGGCCCTATCTCATGTAGTTGATGAGTATCTTGGTTTGGCCGGGGTTTCATTTCTGTATTTGATTCTCGTCATATGGGTTTCCTATAAGAGTCAATTGGTAGCATCTATCTTTGTAGCAATAGGCTCCTTCCTCCTAATTAACTTCTTTTATGTAGAGCCGAGATACACATTTGTTATCGGGAGCATTGAGTCGTGGAGCGCATTGCTAGGATTTCTACTGGTATCCATTGCGATCACATCTTTAGTACATCAGCTAAGAAGACAAAAAGACATTGCCGAAAAAGAAACCTTTAAAGCCAATCTATTGCGATCGATCATTGAAATATTTTCAGTAGAAGCTGACTCCGTAGTTTCCTTAAAAAAGTCTTGTCTTTTATTAAAGAGTGAGTTGGGTTGCGATGTTGCAATCTTGAAGTTAGATCCGACCACCAAAGAGAGCATTGAATTAGCAAGCTCTAAGTCTGGTGAGGTAAAGCTCGACTCCTGGTATCTCTCCCACGCAATTGAGTATGGGGCTATGCTGGGACCACATACGGGGACTTTAGAGTCCTTGGATTATTGGTGTATTCCATTCGGAAGGTATTACAAAAGTCATGAGCTTCCAGCCTTAGTAATTGAAAGGGCTCATGAGGAAAATATTGAGGTGAGCCTGATAAGAGCGATAGCTGATCAACTATCTGTCCATTATCAAAAAAGAATGGCAGAAATTAAAGCTAAAGATGCCGGAGAATTAGCGCATCGAGAATCCATTCAAAATGCTTTTCTATCGTCTATATCGCACGATATGAGAACTCCATTAACAACTATTATTGGTGCTAGCTCATCACTTTTGAAGCAAAGTGATCAACTGGGTGCGGCGGAGTCCAAAAAGCTGTTGGAGCTCATTCATTCCGAATCTGTATACCTGAATGATTCGACAGAAAACATACTGTCTTTAGTTAAGCTTGGCATGTCTGATAGCAACCAAGTTAGGATGGATTGGCAGTCGCCTGAAGAAATTATTGGGGCAGTCATATCGAGATATAACAATAGAGAGGTAAAGCCCTCATTGGCATTGGTAATGGAGGCAAAAGATGAGCTCATCTATGGCGATCAAGCCTTAATCGTATTGGCATTAACCAATTTAATTGAGAACGCAGTTAAAGCACACTTAGGCAGAAAACCAATACAGATATTGGTAGACAGGGTCGATGACGAAATTCGGATTGGCGTAATCGATGAGGGCGCTGGGTTTCCTAAAGATTTTGATGAGGGGTTGGCTGGACAGCAACAGTCGTATCAGCGCACTAAAAAAGGTTTTGGATTGGGCTTGTCTATAGTTAGGGCGGTGATGGATAGGCACAAGGGGCGCTTAATCGTCGAGTCCTCACTGGGAAGTGATGAGAAGACATATGTGGGTATGGCCTTTCCATATAAGGCGAGCTCATGATCTCAGATTACATATTAGTGGTTGAGGATGATACGCAAATTGCCCATTTTTTAATAGCGAGTCTGAGTGCCGCAAAGCATCAGCCTAGGTTAGCTAAAACCCTTGAAGAGGCAAATAAATGCTTGGCAGAAAATACGCCAAAGTTAATGATTCTCGATTTAGGATTGCCAGATGGTGATGGAAAAGATTTAATTCGGCAGGTAAGAAAGCGATATGATTTTCCGATTATTGTCCTGTCAGCAAGGCAAGAGGAGCAGGAAAAGATTGTTGCCCTAAATGAAGGCGCAGATGATTATTTATCCAAACCTTTTAATGTTGAAGAGTTATTAGCAAGAATCAATGTTTGCCTAAGGCGGACTCAAAAGATGTCTATGCGTGATCAGTGCTATCAATACAAAGATTTGCTAATTGATGTCTCTGCCGGGCTTGTAAAGCTCGAGGGTAATGAAATTCATCTAAGCCCTATAGAACATAAGTTGCTGATGTTTTTAGCTACAAGGCCAGGAAAAATCTTTACTCAGCGTCAATTGCTTTCAGAAATTTGGGGCTCTGAATATGTGGATGACACCCATTACCTCAGAATTCATATGGGTAGATTAAGAGCCAAAATAGAAAAAGTATCTGCAGAACCCGAATACCTGTTAACCGAGCTTGGGATTGGCTATCGCCTGGCAATCTCGTAGTTGTTTATGCGATTGATACATCGCGCATGATCTGATGGGGTGTTCAAACCAACGAGTAAGACCATGTCCATTAGTAATCCAGAGTATTCAAAGTCAAACATTCTTCGTCCAATAGAGATTAAGGGCAACAACCATGCCAAAGGCAGTTTGCCCGCTCTAACGCTTGCGGCAATTGGCGTAGTGTTTGGCGATATTGGGACTAGCCCCCTGTATGCACTTAAAGAGTGCTTTAGTCCGGAACACGGTATTCCATTCTCGCCTGATGCAGTGTTTGGGGTGATATCCATGGTCTTTTGGGCGTTTTTAATTGTGGTGTCTCTTAAATATGTGCTGTTTGTGATGCGGGCAAACAATCATGGAGAGGGTGGCATCCTAGCTTTAATGGCGCTGGCACTCAGAACTGCCCCAGCGAACTCTAAGAGAGCATTAATGATCATGATGCTGGGGGTATTTGGCGCCTGTATGTTTTATGGGGACGCCGTAATTACCCCTGCTATTTCAGTCCTATCGGCTGTAGAGGGCTTGGAGATCGTTTCACCACAATTTTCAAAATATGTCATTCCCATTACGCTCGCCATCCTTATTGCCTTATTTTTAATTCAGAAAAAAGGAACTGCTTTAGTTGGTTTTTTATTCGGGCCAATTATGGTGGCTTGGTTCTTGGTTCTTGGCCTAATGGGCGCATACAACATTATCGATAACCCCAATATTTTGCTTGCGGCCAATCCGATGTTTGCTGTTAACTTTTTAGTTGAGCATTCCATACAAGCTTTCATAGTGTTGGGAGCCGTATTTCTGGTGTTAACAGGTGCAGAAGCGCTTTACGCTGATATGGGACATTTTGGTATTAGACCTATTCAATACGCATGGTTTTTATTAACGATGCCTTGCTTGCTAATAAATTATTTTGGCCAGGGAGCCATGCTCTTATCTAATCCAGAGGCGATATCAAACCCATTCTTTCTCATGGTTCCAGAGGCCTATACGCTGGGCTTAGTGATCCTGGCAACAATGGCTACCGTTATTGCTTCACAGGCAGTTATTTCTGGAGCGTATTCCATGACTAGTCAGGCCATCTTATTGGGATTTGTCCCCCGCATGAAGATTACCTATACATCCGATAAAGAAGTTGGACAAATTTATATGCCCACAATTAATTGGATGTTGTTGGCCTTGGTCATTGCTGTGGTGTTGGCCTTTAAGCAATCTAGTAATTTAGCCGCTGCTTATGGAATTGCTGTAACAACTACTATGGTAATCACCACATTGCTGGCAGCCGTTGTAATGAAGGCTGTATGGAAATGGAATTCAATATTAGTAGCAACCGTTATTGGCGCCTTTCTTTTGGTCGATATTGCCTTCTTTGCCGCTAATGCGCTAAAAATAGCTGAGGGTGGTTGGTTCCCATTATTGCTCGGCGCGTTGTGCTTCCTTTTATTGATTACTTGGTACAAGGGCAGAATGCTTTTGCGTCAAAAGGCAATCGATGGGGGCATTCCACTTGAGGCATTTATCAAGTCTTTATTAGTTAGTGAGCCAATCCGAGTAAATGGCACAGCAGTATTCCTGACCGCGCATGTTGACTATGTGCCTGTCGCAATGCTTCACAACCTTAAGCACAATCAAGTTCTTCACAAAAGGGTAATTTTTCTCAAAATGAGTATTTGGGATGTTCCTTATGTTGAAGACAAGGATCGCATCAATCTGAAAGAGATGGGTGGCGGAGTCTATTTGGTTAGGGCAATATACGGGTTTAAAGAAACGCCAGACATCAATCAGATTATGGGATTGCTGGCGACTCAATATGACATTAAATGTGAGCCTATGGAAACTTCTTTTTTCTTAGCTCGCGATACAGTGGTTCCTTCAGCAATTCCAGGCATGGCCTTATGGAGAGAAAAATTATTTGCTTGGATGTATCAAAATGCCGCTAAGCCATCAGACTTCTTTTCAATACCAACCAATAGAGTTGTTGAGTTAGGGGCCAAGGTGGAGATATGAGCATCCAAAATACCCTTTAAGAGGACGGTCGATAGCTAGGACTAAGAATCCGCAGTCTTAGTCAAGTTCGCCTAAAGTTACGAATAGGCATTATGGGCTACCAGAACTACCTTCGGGCGGGCTTCCTTTGCCTGCGGACGACTGCTTTGGGTCGGACTCGGCCAGCGGAACTAGCTTATCTATAGTCTGCTTAACAACTAATAGCGGCCTAATAGGTTGGGTTAAACAAGCGTAAAGCTCCAATAACCCAATGGTGATAATAAGGTTTATCACCATTAAAGTTGATGAAAATTCACTTGGGGGCAACTTCTTTGCCCATGTTTTTATTATTAAATTGCCGCGATGATCATATCTATTTTCAGCCGCCAAGCTTAAGCATTTCGCTTATCGGGCAGATTGCTGTTAATTCAAGAAAAAATCCCCAGGGCAAAAGGGACTTAAATTCGCAGTATTTGGATATTAGTTGTAGTTAATGGAACGCGGAACGCTTGGAACGCGACTTTACCTTCTCTGGGAAGTATTTTTTATTTTTGACTGATGACCTTAAGTTGACGTTCCAAGCGTTCCGCGTTCCAGAACTAGATTGGAATAGAGCCGGCCTTTTCAATGGCATCTAGGATCACGTCCTTGGCGGATTTGCACCCTCGCTTTTCCGCTTCATTCCTTAACTCGCCTGAGCTTGAGCTGATCCACTTGTCATGGTTTCTGATAATCCTGCAACGATGCTTGTTGCCGAAGACTCTCAATGAGGTCGGGTAAGAGATCATGCCAACTTGATCACATATGGGTCTGACTGATTTATCTGCTGAGGTTGTAGTCAGGATTTCGTAAATATCATCCAAAATAATTACATCAAAAGGCCAAAACTTAACAATTTCTTCTGCTAGTTTTTGGGACTCCGATTTTGATTCTTCAATCATTCGTTTCTTGGATTCACTTAATTCGGGCCTTGCGCCAGGATTAAATCCTTGAATATTTCGCGTCTTAAGAAGATTTGCGACCGAGGCTACCTCTTATTTGCCCCGCCATCGCCATTCCTTTAGTGGTTGCATTTTAGAGCGATAAGGGCTACAAAAATTACTTAACCAAGGGAAATCCAGTTCTTTGGTTTCTCCTCATGCAGATTTTTTGAAACCATATTCATATATCGCTGCATAGAGCGCAGATCTTTGTGACCGCTATTTACTTGAATCTTAGGTATGGTCCATCCATATTCAACCATGCGGGAACAAAACTCATGGCGCAGATCGTGAAAATGCAAGTCTTCAATTCCAAGCCTGCGAACCGCCCTTGGGAAGACGCTAGAGACAGTATCTCCAGAGTAAGGGAAGACTAGCTCGGGATGCTTTCCTTTTTGCGCCATCAAAATTTCGAAAGTGTCATATCCGGTTTGCCAGATCAGGGCAATTTCATTATCTTTCCCCACTTTTTGTCTGGGATCTTTTCGATCTCTAATCCAAATAGTTTTATTGACTTCATTGAGCTCTTTCCACTCGAGCCTCAGAATCTCGCCTAGGCGAAGCCCAGTTCCTACGGCAAAACGAATCAATACACCAAGAGGAATATTTCGCTCGGGTCTGATAACCTCAAAATAATTAATCAAGCGATCAAGCTCATCTTGAGATGGCCTTCTGGATCGTTCAACTCCATCATGAATCAAATAATTCATCTCAAGCGCTCTTCGAGATTCAGTGATGAGGTTTTCGTTAACGGCGTATTGCTCTGCCTTTGCCCATTTCAGAACGGTACCGATATAACTAAATTCAGCATTCATCGTGCTGCCACCAGCTCCCGGCAGTTCTTTTACCGTCCCATTCTTTAGGGTTTTAAATTTTGGCAGATGCCTTTCTTTTCCGTGACGAATGAGATCTTGGGTGCTCAGACTATCAATACGTTTTTTAGCTAACTTGGTATCTTTGATTAGCTTATAGGCGCCAAGCTTTGAGCGTCTAAAGTTGTGCCCAAGTTCTTTGAGGTAAAGGTCAATCAGGTCGGCAAGGGTGAGCTCACCATTTTTATTTTGATTGAAGGTTCCCTGTAAAATCTCCGCAAGCGTTATCTTCTTATAGGATTCTGCTTGCTTTCGTGTTTTGAAGGATTTTGAGATTTTGAAAGTCTCCCCTGTGAAGGGGCAACGTTGCCTAATGCGAACTTTAAAGGTCGATCCTTTGACGCCATTTAGCTCTGTAATGAAATCATTTTGCTTTTCCATGACTCTCATTTTAAATGGATTTGGGGCAAAAAAGGGAGCATGAGTTGGGGATTTAGGGCAAATTAAGACCAAAAACTATGAATAACAACGAATTGAACCCCAATAAAATCAATGAGATAGAGAAAATAAGCCCTAAGAGGCTTGCCGTGGCACCCATGATGGAGTGGACAGACCGTCACTGCCGATCCTTTCATCGCACCCTGACTAAAGAAGCAGTGCTCTATACCGAGATGGTCACTACGGGTGCGCTCATACATGGGGATGTGCCACGCCATTTGGATTACTCGCAAGATCAGCATCCAGTCGTTCTTCAATTGGGCGGGTCTGAGCCTTCTGATTTGGCTAAAGCCGCAGAGTTAGCTCAGCAGTGGGGTTACGACGAGATTGATCTTAATTGTGGTTGCCCTTCAGAGCGAGTACAACGTGGTGCTTTTGGCGCTTGCCTGATGGCCGAACCTCAGTTGGTAGCTGATTGTGTCAAGGCCATGAAGAATACGGTGGACATTCCGATTTCTGTAAAGCATCGCCTTGGACTAGATTTCATGGATGCTGCCAATTCAAAAGCAGATTATCAATTTGCCCTGAATTTTATATTAGCAGTCGCAGATGCAGGCGCAAGCCAGGTTACCATTCATGCGCGTAATGCAGTACTCAAAGGCTTATCTCCCAAGGAGAATAGAAGTAAGCCACCCTTGCGTTATGAGGTAGCTGCACAACTGCGTCTTGATGCGCAAAAGCAATTTCCCCATCTCCAAGTTTTACTCAATGGGGGTTTAGAGAGTAATGATCAAATCGCGGGCCACTGGAATGACTTTGATGGCTTTATGGTGGGTAGGGCGGCTTATCATTTTCCAGCGATGTTGCTCCTCGGTTGGGATGACCTGATTCATACGGATGGCGAAGCGGCTGGCTACCTCTTTAGCGAAACGGAATGGCACCGCATCCAGATTGCTTTAGTAATACAAGTACAAGACTGGTATGAGGAATGTCGCGCTAAAGAGAAACCCTTCTATATAGGCGCATTCAGTAGGCATATCTTAGGCTTAGCCCATGGCAGAGCAGGTTCTCGCTATTGGCGTCAACGACTATCTGATCACCATGCCTTGGCTAAAGTACAGAGCAGGGCCGCCATTGCAGACTTTTTCCTAGATGCCTCGCTTGCTCTAGGAGACTGGGCTGCATTTGAGTTGGAGCAAGTTTAACCCCCTAATCTAAGCCTTTTTTGACAGGTTTTGGGCACAAAAGCTATAATCTTGGATCTACGATGGCGGACGTAGCTCAGTTGGTAGAGTCCCAGATTGTGATTCTGGTTGTCGCGGGTTCGAGCCCCGTCGTTCGCCCCATTTAACATAAGCATTTTCAGTCTTGAATTCAACTGATCGATGCAACACACTACAAACTGCGTAAGCAAAAGGAGTGTTGCTCATGAAACAACGACCTCGAATCTATTACACCGCCACTCAAAGAGAGTTGATGTGGGATCGCTGGCAAAAAGGCGATAACCTTCATCAGATAGCGCAGTTATTTGATCGCCATCACCCCTCTATACAGCGTATTTTGATGCAGACGGGCGGCATCAGACCACCATCAAGATCTCGATCAGTTTTAGCGTTAACTTTGGCTGAGCGAGAAGAAATCTCCCGTGGCCTGGCAACTGGGCAATCACTTCGCTCTATCGCACAGCTTTTAGGCAGGTCGCCTTCTACGGTTAGTCGCGAAGTAAAACGCAATGGCGGTATTAAAGACTACCGATC
>NZ_NGUO01000024.1 GCF_002206635.1 Polynucleobacter aenigmaticus
CTTCTCGCCTTTAATATTGAACTCAGTGACATCGGTGACCCACTTTTGATTGGGCTTGTTAGCTGCAAAGTTACGCTGCAGTAAATTGGGAGCTGTTTTACCAACAGCGCCCCTATAGGACTGATAGCGCTTAGGGCGCACGGTGGATTTAAGTCCCAGTTGCCCCATCAGCCTTTGCACTGTCTTGGGGTCAAGGTAATGCTGCTCATTGCGTAATGCCAAGTGCACCCGCCGATAGCCATACCGCCCCTTATGGGCATGGAAGATCGCATCAATCTGTGTTTTGACCTCTAGATGGCGATCCGCTTTAGCGCCAATCTTTACCTGGTAGTAGTAGACGCTTTTAGGCATCTTTACCATCGCCAAGATGGATGGCAATGGATATTGCTGCCTTAACCCTGCGATTACTTGGACTTGTTCTTGCTTGCCAAGTGTTTTTGCTGAGCTAAGGCTTCGAGCTTTTTTAGGTAATCGGTCTCCATCCTGCGGTACTCAAGCTCTTGCATGAGCTCATCTGGAGTCATCTGAGTAACTGGCTTATTGGTTGGGGTAAACGGTTTGAAGGGTTTGGGCATGGGAGCTCGTCCTTTAGGCTTAGCTTGCAAGGCTGCAAGACCACCTTCATTGTAGAGTTTTTGCCAAACAGCAATGGTGCTGGGAGATGGGATATTAAAGTGGGCAGCGGCCTGATTGATGGAGAACTGATGCTGATCCATGTATTGCAAGACGGAGAGCTTGAAGTCGCTGGTATAACTTGTATAGCGCTTGGTTAGGCTGCTGAGCCCGTGTATGTTAAATGCACAGACCCATTTACGGATGCTATGGTACTGAAGGTCGTAAAGCTCCGCAGTTGTTTTGTATCCATCCCCGGTGGATAGATAGTGATTAATGACATCTAGCTTGAATTCTGAAGTGTATTTGGACATGAAAACTGCACCTTATTGGGTTGGACGAGTGTCCAACTTTTCTGGTGCAGTTCAATCTGCTGGCTTTTTTGTTATCTAAAAATTCATCATCCCGCCCTAAAGAGATAGCCTGACTGCGCTTTCTCGCGACGCTTCAGATAGATGGCACTTGGGATAGCGAGCAAAGCCCAGATAGCTAAGAAAGGATCCAAGAGGTAATCCCAGAGATTGGCTGACTCATGCCAATGTGCTGCCCAGGCAATGATGGCGACAGAGAGAATCCAAACGCCTTTGGTCCAGCCAGCAAGGCCACAGAGAATTGCAAAGACAACAGCACAAATTAAGAGGCCAATAGAGCCGTAGCCCCATGCATAAGGATCCAGCATTCCAAGCCCTAGTGCTAGTGGGTAAAACACAATAGCAATCAGAGCAATCGGCGCTTTAAATCCGAGTGGTGTCTTTTTGGGAGAAGGAAGCAAAGCACCCCATAACAAGAGCATGGTCACTATGCTGAGATCACCCGTGACACCACGCACATAAGCAGATAAGGGCAGCTCAAGAGACATGCCAAGCGGCCAAAAAAATACATTCCCCAAGAACAAAACTAAAGCTACTCGAGCAGCGAATGGAAACTCCATTTGAAATAGCTTTTGCAAGAGAATGATCAGCACTACCCCACAAGTAATCGACATCTCCAGAAGTGCAATTAGCTGCATGTATTGATTCATCATTGCGCCTCCTTTTCTTTTAAGCTATTTGAGGCATGCTTAAACCAGTTCGCCGGAAAATAAATATGGCGAATCTTTTTTCTGTCCCAGGTATAGGCCAGATGTGCATCTGCGCCACTTGCAGAAACTAAATAGGGGTAGGAGAATTCGCGACGCTGATCATTGGCAAGAGATTCATCATCTTCAATTACCTGAATCACCCTCCATTGCAGGGAGCTTGATTCACGCATCACCATGACTAAGCGGTAGCGCCCTGCATCAATATTGTTTAACACCATCAAACGCGTACCGTTGGCTAAAGTAAGTGCAGCAAGTGCTGAATTTGGATTCGGAATCTCCAGGTCTTTTGAGGTGACCCAAGACTGTCCCGCATCTTTTGTTTCGCTGACTGGAATTTGCTTTGGCTGAGAGCTTGATCGCGTTTGACGAAAGAATGCACTTGCGTCTTGCGCTCCATCTACAAACACCACCGGCTGAATCGCCCCTCTACCGGAACTCATGCGGCGTTTATCAATGACCTGATTCGCTTCAATTCTGAGGAACTCGCCAAAGCGACCAATCCACTCGTGATACGCCGGCAAACCCAGTCGTCCATCTGCAAATAGAATGGCTGGAGATTTAACTAGGGTACTAAGATTAATCAATGGGGAGCTAATGAGGCGCTGAGGCTGACCCCACGTGAGACCTTCATCATCAGAAATCACTGTAGAGATTGAGCTACCCGCCCAGCCTCCAATAGACACGGTCACAAAAAATAGCTGCATGCGACCATCAGCCATCCTCGCGGGAACGGGGTTACCTAATTTTGCAATGTAACGAGATAAACCTTTTTCAGCGCTAACCCGATCCATTACCACCGTTGGGGCACTCCACCTTGCTGCTTGTGGATCAAAGACTGCTGTATTAATCACTACATCTGGCGCACCCTCTCGGCTGCCCGCAAACCAGAAGGCTCTGACCGCACCATCCTTTAGGGCAATCAAAGATGCCGCATGTACTGAAGGAGCGCCTGTATCTGGCAACCAATCCATACGCAGACTTGGCTGAGCAGGTTTTACTGGAGAAGCATTTTTAAGAGCCTTGACGGGCTTGCTGGTTTCTATCGGATCACGCAACTCCTCAGATCCTTGGATACTTTCAACCGAATCAACCCCTGAAAATGGCGCCCATGCTGGACGACCGTCAATATGCAGGTAACCTAAAACTGATGCAAGCAATAAAAAACAAAAGGCAATTACACGACTCATCGACAAGCATCCTTACCTACCAAGGGCAACGCAATTGTTGCCGGAGTAGAGATTAAATATTCATTCACAAACAGGTGTTCTCCAATATGGCCCATGAGTATCGCCTGAATCTCTGCATCAGAGTGACGGGCTCGCATCTCCATACGTTTACCCACAATTTTGCAAGATTCGCAAATCACGGGCTCCATGCCAATCGGTGACTGCACAGCCACTAATGGATACGTATTACTCAGCAAATCAATTTGACCGGCATCCTTTGCAAGGTAGCCATGCAATATTGCACCGGGCAATAACAGTCGATACTCCTCATCCTTAGCGCGATAGTCGCAAGGCACCCAAACGTCTTGCCCTGCTACGCCTTGGATGGCAGATTGCTGATAGCGGCCCAAAGAGCCCTCTAGAGGCGTCAGACTGCTAGTCAAAGCGCAATAGCAAAGAAAGCAGCCAGCCAAAGCTAGAGTCTTGCAACGAGCTTGATTAAATAGACCCACCAGCACGAGAGCAATTGAGATACTCATGAAGCCCCAATGCCAGAGGGAATAATCCCAAATGCCAGGCTGACCCAAGAAGTTTGATAACTGCAAGTTTCCACCAACCCAAGTCAAGGCAGCAAGCAAGATCAACTGCAGCACGAGTGCAACCCGAAATCCCCACAAGGGCAGGCGATCCCAGTGCAAGGCAATTAAGGTAGCCAGTGCCGGCATCACCGGCAAGAGGTAGCGGCCAGAGCGTTGGCTGGGCAAACTAAACACAATAAAAAAGGCTAAGGCTAGAAGCAACAATAGACTCTCTTCTAGAGAAATAAAACGCCGCTCACGCCAGCACTGAATCAAAGCAGAAATCAACACGAAAATAAATAAGCCGGCATTCGCTAAGCTTGTCAAAGCTAGCATCCAAATACTGTCGCCGCCACGCACTAAATCCAAAAGATAGTGAGAGCTACGCGCCTCGAACTTACCCGCATTTTCACCAAGGACAAACTCTTTCCAAACCGCCTCAGGAAATGGGTCAAGAACAAACCAGACTGCAAAAACAGTTAAAGCCAAAACCGTAATCAAAATGACTTTATAGAAATCTTGAATCAATACTTTCGGAATACTCCACTCACGCCAGCGCCAATAAAATAATCCCAATGCAAATGCGGCGGGCACAATATAAGCGAAAGACTTGGACAACAAGGCCATCCCAAAGCAGATACCTGCCAACAGCGGAAATAGCAGTCTGGAATTAAACGCAGCCCTGCCCCAATAAAGTAATGCAAAAAAAGGCAAACTCAACCAA
The DNA here is from genome assembly GCF_002206635.1 of Polynucleobacter aenigmaticus. Classification (GTDB taxonomy): domain Bacteria; phylum Pseudomonadota; class Gammaproteobacteria; order Burkholderiales; family Burkholderiaceae; genus Polynucleobacter; species Polynucleobacter aenigmaticus. The sequence continues at coordinate 4,162 of NZ_NGUO01000024.1, forward strand.
AACACTTCTGGAGGATCTGTCAAAAATGGTCGGCCATAACGATAGGTTGCGAAAAAGGAGAGCCAAACTAAAGCAGCCAGTACGCCAGTTTGTTTTTTACCGCTAAAGCGAGCTACCGCCAGAAATAAGAAAAAAGCAGTTAAGCCGGTATATAAAACACTGGGCCAACGTAGTGCAAGTAGCGACCAGTCTCTCCCCCACCCAGTGCTGGCAATACCCTGCCAAAACACTAAAGGGGGTTTGGTGTTTTTAATACCATCCATCTCCGATTGCAGCGGCAGCCATGTGCCAGCATCGGCGGTCATACGTACGATATGCATATAGGGATACTCATCCCCATTCTTAGGAGCAAAGCGACTATCTAGACCATAGAGATAGGTAAATACACCTAGAAGGAGGATCAGAATGGCACTACGGAAGGTAAATGGGCCTCGCATACCAATAGTTTATAGGTCTTGAGAACAAATACTAAAACTACTAACAACAACACCCTTGCATTTTGTTCTGAGCTTATTGAAAATCAATCTAAGTAAAACCACCAATTTTGAGTGCTTCTGATTAAGATAGAGAAATTAAGCATTACCCTTAAAACAGCTGTAGGTAAGATGGAGATTATCCCTATGCAAGTGAAGTACTTAAAACCCATTTTGGTGGCAAGCGCCCTGATTGGCTTAAGTCAGTGGAGCGGCCTCAGCGTCGCGCAAACTGCGGATCAACTCTATAAGCGGAGTCTTGCTGCGACCTGCGCTAATTGTCACGGCACAGATGGCAAAGGTGTAGTCGATGGCGGTATGCCCCTCATCAATACTCTTACCAGCGAACAAATGCTAACTCAATTAAAAGCATTTAAGTCTGGCGCGCGCGAAGGCACCATCATGCCGCAGCTTGCTAAAGGCTATTCAGACGAACAACTCACCACCATTGCCAATCAACTTGGCAAAAAACAATAAGGGGGCAACATGGATCGTCGACATTTTATTGGTCAAAGTGCTGCCGCACTCGGCCTACTCGCTGGACTCTCAGGTCAAACAAAAGCGGCAAGTTTACAAAAAGCAGAAATTCTAGTTATTGGTGGTGGATATGGTGGCGCAACAGCCGCTAAATATTTGCGTTTGTTCTCCAACAATACAGCTCGAGTCACCTTAATTGAGCCCAATACATCTTTTATTTCCTGCCCAATGTCTAACCTAGTGATTGGTGGCTCACGAAATTTAGCTGAGATTACCTCTCCGTATGACACGCTTAGCAAACGTCATGGCATCAAGATTATTCAAGACAGCGTCAGTAGCATTGATCCAGATGGGAAAACTGTAAAACTCTCCTCTGGCAAGACATTGCGTTACGACAAAGTTGTTGTGTCTCCTGGCGTATCCCTCAATATGAATAGCATTGAGGGCCTTGCGCAAGCCAACAAAGATGGTGTAACTTTACAAGCCTGGAAAGCGGGAGCAGAAACAGTTGCTCTACACAAGCAAATCGCTGCCATGCGTGAAGGCGGCACCTTTGCAATCAGCATTCCGGAAGCGCCGTATCGCTGCCCTCCCGGACCTTACGAGCGGGCTTGCCAGGTAGCTAATTATCTAAAAAACCATAACCCTAAAGGTAAGGTATTGATTTTGGATGCCAACCAAGATGTCACCTCTAAAGGCGCCTTATTCAAAAAAGTATGGGCTGAGCAATATTCAGGAATCATTGAATATCGACCAAAGAGTAATGTCATTGGGGTTGATGGGAAAAATAAAACGCTCAAACTCGAAGTGGAAGATGACATTAAGGCCGATGTGTTAAACGTCTTGCCACAAATGGCCGCTGGTGAAATCGCTGTTAAAACTGGGTTGGCAAATTCCAATGGCCGCTGGGTCAATGTGAACTTCCTTAACTTTGAATCCACTGCTCGCAAAGATATTCACGTCCTAGGTGACTCCATTCAGATTGCGCCATTAATGCCGAAGTCTGGACACATGGCTAACCAACACGCTAAAGTTGCAGCAGCGGCAATCGTTGCAGAATTGAGTGGCTGGGAAGTGAATCCTGCGCCTGTTCTCACCAATACCTGCTATAGCTTTGTGAATGATCGAGAAGTAGTTCACGTTGCGAGCGTTCATCAATACAACGCAGCCGAGAAAACCTTTAAGACCGTTCCAGGTTCTGGAGGCTTGTCACCTGCACCATCCACCCTCGAGGGTGTTTATGCATGGGGCTGGGCTCACAACATTTGGGCGGACAGCCTAGGCTAAGAAATCATCGCTCCAATTAAAAAAGAGGCTTCGGCCTCTTTTTTAATTGCTAATGAGATTGCCCTATTGCGATAATTTTCTTGCGCCTTTGTTTGCTAATCATCAGGAAAGTAATCGCCACGATAGGCGCAGCAATAGCAGCAATGATTTCTGGGTGAATAGCCAGGCCAGCCTCTTTTCCGCCCTTAGCGATATAGCCCAACAAGCTGACTGCGTAATAAGTTAAGACCAGGACCGATAAACTTTCTACAGTCTCTTGCAGACGCAATTGCAGGCGCGCGCGCTGGTCCATGCTTGCCAATAATTTCTGAGTCTGCTCTTCATTCACATACTCAATACGAGTTCTAAGCGTTTGTGTCGTTCTCGAAATACGGTCAGACAACTCTTTTAATCTTCGCTGCGTCCAAATACAAGTACCCATTGCCGGCTGAAAACGTCGGTCCATAAACTCGGAAAGTGATTGAACGCCCGGAATTGGAGATTCAGCGAGTTCATATAAGTTTTTAGTCAATAACTGACTGTATGCCTCAGCCGCCGTGAATCGCAATCCGTAACCAGAGATCCACTGTTCAGCCCTGGAGGCCAAATTAGAAAGCTCTCCTAAGAATTTCCCATCCTTCTCGGTATGAACACCTGGCTCGGTTTGTAAATGGGAAATATTTTTAGATAAATCCGCTAATTCTGACTCTGCGCTTCTGAGTGGCATTGATAGACTCTTGGCTACCGGAAAGGCAATCATTGCCGCCATACGATAGGTTTCAGACTCAGCAAGCGCCCGCGCTATACGACCGGCTTGTCTTGAGCCCAAAATATCATGTGGGATAAAGTAAGAGATAAAGCCATCCTCATCCAAACGTAAATCGGTCCAGAGTTGAGCCCTCTTACTGGAAAGAATGTAGCTACCCAGTACGGTATTACCACTAAAAATAGGGGATACCTCTTGAGCCTCTCCAAAGAGAGGGCGATGCTCAAACGCCAAATCTAAGGCAGAAATTCTTTCGCCACCGGCCTCAACAATTTTTGGGCAGCCTAGCTTTTCAAATAAGTCATCTAAGCTCTTCTCAAGATCAAGGCGAGACTGCAGCAAGGGCCCTGTAATTTTGACTGGGTTATGCGTAATCGCAGCGATGGTTGCGAACTCGCCATGCAACTCCCACTTGATCAATACCCTCTCTGGCTCAGGGGCTAGCGCCAACATTTTGAAAGAGTGGTCTTGCTCATCATCGTTAGGGATGCCTAATGCAGCACTTAACTTTTGAATCCACTTAATTTGGGTCTTACGAGAATGGGCATCCAATAAAAAGGATTGGGATAACACCCTTTCATTTGGCCAAAGAGCAATTGGTGGACGCGCATGAACCTCTTCATGCAACTGTCTTCTAGCGGGATGGTCGTAAGGTCTCATAGCCTTAATGTACATCATTCAATAGTAGCAACTTACACACCGCTCAAATCTTCTCTAGCTTGGTAGGGATGTACTCCACGGTTTAAACAATTGCGTACATAGTCAATGCTAGTACGTAAGGCATAGTAATCGCTAGACAGACCCCTAGAAACCTTTAATTGCAGCGCCTCATATTCCAGCAAGTCCAATTTCTTTAGATAGCTATCTTTTGCTTCTGGGGGGAAATTGAGGGTCAACTCCCCCTCATAAGTCTTCAGCGTTATGTATAACCCGTCAATTTTTCGTCGCATCCGTTTATTGCGATAACCTGGCAGTGTCAACAATATTGGGTAGGCTAAAGCACAGAACGGTAGCAATACAAATATCAGGCGGTTAATCAACTCTGCTAACCAAAATGGCAAATAGGTCATCAATAAAGGTGAGCCATTTTTTTCGTAATGCAAAGCTACAGGGCTTTCCGAGAGGCCTGTATTTTTAAAAGAAGGAAATTCACCATGCTCTGAAAAGAAGGAGGCCTTGCCATTAATTTCTCGTGCAGCCTCGAGGAATAAAAACTGGAGGGCTGGATGCATCCTGTCATCGATCAGCAAGTTAATTGTGGAGGCCATGAGTTTGATGTCGGTCGCAGGAAAGTTGCGTGGCAAGCTAAAAGCACCCGTTGGAACATTCAGAATTTGCATGTAAGGTAGCAAACGAGAATAAGCCTCAGCTCGAGGGAATGCAGCTAAATGCAAGTTCGGATCCGCTAGTAATGCCTGGACATTGGGCGCCTCATAGGCATCCACAATAAACGCCGCCTCAATCTCTCCTTTTTTCAAAGCTTCAACTGATTTAGAGCCCGAGAGATAAATAAAGTGAGCGCCCTCATCAAATCCATTGGCCTTCAATATATGCATTGCTTGAGCATGAGTTCCGCTACCTTTTTGGCCTACGGACATTTTTGAATTCAGGAAGAAATGGGAGCGCGATTTAATTTCTTGAAAATCATTTACCCTCAGCTCTTGGCCACGATAGAACAACCAAATTGGGTCATAAGAAATTGTCCCCAGCGATTGAACCCCAGTGACATCATGTGGATGAAATGTGCCTGCCTGCACAAATGCAGCCTGAACGGGGTCTTTTCGATCCGCTAAATGTGCAATATTATCTTCGGCGCCATTCGTTGAAAGCAATTCAAGAGTAATTCCCTTTGCCTTAAAAAAGGCTGCGTATCTCTTTCCCAAAGCATCGTATGACCCTCCAGGCTGCCCCGTTGCCATCACAACATGCCTAGGTGGTGGTGGATCAGCGTACCACCAAACTCCAAGCAAGACGAGCAAGAGAATCGTCAAGATGGGCCAAGCCTCTATCAAGAATTGAGTAAAGTCATTCCACTTTTCCTGCGCAGTCTCATAGAGCCCGAGGTAAGTTTCTTTAATATCTTGTTTGATGCTTCCCATGGAAGGCCAATCAGCAAATGTGTCAAAAGCTAATGATAATAGGCTTATCTCATGTCTAGAAAGCGACCTCCGTGCTAACCCTTAGAAAATCCCAAGATCGCGGCTATGCAGACCATGGATGGCTTAAAAGCTTCCATTCCTTCTCTTTTGCCGGCTATCATGACCCCCAATTTATGGGCTGGGGCAATTTAAGAGTCATCAATGAGGATCGGGTGGCTGCTGGCATGGGCTTTGGGAAACACAGCCATCGCAATATGGAGATCATCAGCTATATTTTGTCAGGTGCATTAGCTCACGAAGACAGCATGGGAAATATCAAAGGCATACCACCTGGCGATGTCCAACGCATGAGCGCTGGAACTGGTGTCACCCATAGTGAATTTAATCACGCCAAAGATCAAACGACCCACTTTTTGCAAATCTGGATAGAGCCGAACGTGATGGAGATCGCCCCCGGTTACGAGCAAAAAACTATTCCTAAGATCGATAAACAAGGGAAGCTTTGCCTTATTGCCTCACCAGACGGTGTGGGCCATGCCGTCAAAATTCATGCGGATGCCAAAATGTATGCAGGTCTTTTTGATGGAGAGGAATCAGCCCAACTAGACCTAGCCCCAAAACGCAAGGGCTATGTACACCTCATTCAAGGTGAACTTAAAATTAATGGGGTCACGCTTCAAGGCGGCGATGCTTTACTCATTGATGATGAAAAAGACATCCAGATTAGCGACGGAAAAAATGCGGAAGTCTTAGTCTTCGACCTTCATCGGTAATAAAAAACGGGATACCGACCTTCGTCAATATCCCGCGTGCAAATTAGACTTTATTTAATCAAGTTTAATTTTTGCTTTCTCAATCACCACTTTCCATCGAGCGATATCAGAATTGTATAAATCGGTAAATTGCTGAGTATTCATAGGTGCAATTTGAACGCCGGCCTTAACAAAGCGCTCTTTCATCTCCGGTGTATCCAGAATTTTCAGAATCGTACTGCTTAAGGTGCTCATGATTGCAGGAGGAGTCCCTGCCGGCACGAACATTCCTTGCCAGAGAGCCATCTCATAACCCTTGACGCCAGCCTCTTGCATTGTGACTACCTCAGGAGCGCCACTAAAGCGGTTCTTACCTGTCACTGCCAAGGCACGGACTTTATCCCCCTTGTACAAGGGCAAGCCGACCGGCATACCTGCAAAGTAAAAATCAATTTGACCACCGACTAAATCTGTCGCAGCAGGAGACCCCCCTTTGTAGGGGATATGGATAGCTTGAGTTGCAGTAGTCGCTAGAAATAATTCTCCAGCCATGTGATCTGAGTTACCAATGCCGGATGAGCCAAAGCTCAGCTTACCTGGATCGGCCTTAAGCATGGCAATCAACTCGGCAACATTTTTAGCCTTAGAGCCATTGCTCACAATCAAGATATGGGGAGTTGCAGCAACACCCACAACAGGCAATAGATCTTTTTGGCCATTAAATGGCAGTCTTGGATTGGCCGCCACATTAATTGCTAAACCATTCTGAGCAAAGAGCACGGTATAACCATCGGGAACACTTTTAGCCACGGCATCGGCCGCCAAACTACCAGCAGCCCCACCCCTATTTTCTACGATGACCGATTGCTTGAGTGCAATGCTAAGCTCATTGGCAACCATTCTTCCAACGATATCAGTTGAGCTTCCCGGGGCGTAGCCAACCAACATCTTGATTGGCTTATCTGGATAGGCAGCGAACGCTGCCCCCAAAACCAGCGGTAAAACTAAAAAACCTAAAACTATATTTTTTATTGATTTCTTCATCATTTTGTCTCCTCCGGTAAATTTATAGATCTAATGCTGCGATTCCACACTCCTGGGCGCATTGATTCAAAGACTCTTTTAGTTCAGGTGAAATCGGGATGCCCTCTTGCAATCTTCGCGCCATTGATTTAGCAGCGCCATCGCCCGGCACTCGAATCTCATTAACACCAGGCAATCTAGAGGAAGCCTTTAAGTCATTCACCAGAGTGATGACACGCTCCACAAACTGCTCCTGATTGCCAAATGCGCTTGGGTCAACCGCAATAATAGTTTGCCCAGTATTGGTAATGAGGTCATGATGGGCATTAAAGTCAATCGTGTCTTTGCCAACCGCTGCATTATTCAAGGTTCCGGCAAGCAATCCAATCATGACGGCGAGTCCGTACCCCTTATACCCACCAATCGGCAACAGGGATCCCTCGCTAGATTTCCGTGGATCTGTTATAGCTTGGCCATTTCGATCAATCATCCAAGTATCCGGAATAGACTCCCCTTTTTGTGCGGCAACTTTAACTTTTCCATAGGCGGCAACTGTGGTGGCAATATCCAACAGCACGATAGGATGATCGCCTGCCGGGACTGCAATTGCGATTGGGTTGGTTGATAAAAGCAGATCAATGCCACCCCAAGGCGCCATATGGTTTGCATTGCCGACAGCCATATAGATTCCAATATAACCGTGCTCAGCCAGCTTTCTGACATAGACAGAGGCGGCGCCAGAATGGTTGCCAAAATGGCTACCCACCCAGCAAACACTATGTTGCTTTACTTTCTCTATAGCAAGGTCAACCGCTCTATTCATCACTAGATGACCTAAAGCATTATCTCCATTGATCAGAGCTGTTGCGCCTTGCTCACGCTCAATATGAATATTGGGATTGAGGTTAATGCCGCCAGCCCGAATTCTTTTGATGTAGGCGGGCAATCGAAAGATCCCATGACCATCAGCGCCAACCAAGTCTGACTTAACCATCAATTGCGCAACAATTTTGGCATCTGCTGCGGGTACCTTATTGGCCTGCAATACATTAGCAATAAATTCTTCAGCCTGGATGATGGGTAAATTTTTCATATCTACTTTTGTAGTTTAATTTCCTGAACCACTCTTAAATTCCATCTTATAGGTATATTTATTTTCGGGGTGATAGGTGAAGGTGATTTCGAAAAGTTTATCTTGATCATCGAAGTAACGTCGAACAATCACTAAGCATGGGTCATGGGGCTTGAGTTGAAGTTTTTTGGCAATATGTGCGGGCGCACCCACAGCGTAAACATCTACTTCTGCCCGATCAATTCTGGTGCCATACTTTTTTTCAATTTGCTCAAACACCATGACCTGACTATGCTCAGGCTCTGATGTAAGTGAGGCGAACTGCGGCAGAATATAAATATCTGTCCAAGCAATTACTTGCTCGGTATCTCGCTGCTTTCGAATACCCCCAATGTGATACCAAGAGGAGCCTACTGCACCCCCAATCATTTCACTAAGGGGCTTGTCGAGCTCAATAAATTCCTCAACAATATTTTCCCGATAAGTATTTCTTGGGTAGCTCAAAATATCGATAGGTGAATTAAAACTTTGGGTAAATCTTCTCACCTTCTGCCGAGAAATCACCTGCCGTTGGTGTGCCTTGACGACGCAATACCAAGCCATCCGATTCCAAGGTTTGAAGTGCGTGCCTTAAGGTATGGCGACTGGCTTCAAAGCTACTGCAAAGCGCTGCTTCAGACGGTAAGTTTGACCCTACCGCCCAATCCCCATTATGAATGCGCTGAGCCAGCGCATTCGCCAAAGTCTTATACAGCGGTAAGGACTCTTTCAATTTAGGAAAGACCAAACATCTTCTTACCGGCTACTGGTAAGCGCGCCTTCAAGATATCACCAGAAAGGGATTCGGTAATGTATAGATCCCTATTATCCGCTCCGCCGAAGCACATATTGGCGAGGTGGTGGTGGTGTGGGTTATCAGAATAAATCAGGTGTGTTGGGAGCATATTGCTGTCAAATCTCCAGATACCAACACCCAAGTGGCAAACCAACAAACCATTCTCAGAGTCCATCTCGATACCATCAGGTCCAGCAACACCACCCGTCAACTGAATCGCTACGCCTGTTTTAGACACAGAGCCATCAGCCATAAGCGGCAAGCGCCAAATTTGTTGAGATCTCGTAGCGGCAACGAATACATGCTTTTCTTGGGTATTCAAAGTAATGCCATTAGGGCTCGGAACATTAATCGCCAAACGATCTAGCTGACCATTTTCACGCAGTCTAAATACTCGACCGGTTGGATCTGCGATTCCTGTTTGACCTTGATCGGTAAAGTACAAATCGCCATTGGAAGCAAAATGTAGATCATTCAAACCCTTAAAGTTTTCGCTATACATTGACCCCAGGATTGTTTCAACTTTTCCAGTTTTAGGGTCTAAAGCCAATAAGCCCAACTTGTAATCGCAAATAAACGCACGGCCATCTTTATGGAATTTCAATCCATTAGGCCAACCATCAAATTGAGTAACCAAATCCCAATCTCCCTTAGGAGTAATTCTGAATACCCTACCGAAAGGGATATCTAGAAACCATAAATTGCCTTCGCGGTCAAAAGATGGCCCCTCTAGAAAACACTCTACTTCTGCATTTTGACGATTGGGATCTGACCAGCCCGTGCGCGACTTCTTCCTAAATTTCCCAGGCATCGACATGAATACTTCGGCTTTAATCTTCTCAACCGGTTGAAAGGGGTTATGCATCGTCATTTGTAGAAATCCTTAATTAAGTTATACGGATAAGTTATGTAAATTAATAAATCATTAAACCATAAATAATGATAACCTTAAGCAAATATAGATATTTTTGTATGCACACTGATTTATAACTTAACCGTATAGGTTTTAAACGATGAAATATGTAGCCGTCATTGGGACAGGCATTATGGGTTCAGGAATCGCTGCTGGCTTCATAGCCAAAAGCATCCCAGTCGTCATCCTTGGTAGAAGTAAGGAGAAGGCTGACGCTTGCTTAGATAAGGCGATAACCCTTGCCGAAAAAATTGGTCTATCTGGAGCTAACTCCTTAAAAGAGTCTGCCGCTATTCGGGCCGCTCAGACGACTGAGATCTTTGAAGATTGGACAAACTGGTCTGATTGCGAATGGATTATCGAAACCATCGCTGAGAATCTAGAACTCAAGAAGGCTATCTTCAAGCATCTAGATGAAACCATTCCAGTACATATTCCTATTGGCAGCAATAGTTCAGGCTTTCCAATCAGCAAAATTGCTCTTGGACTAAAAACTGCTAGCCGTATGATGGGCGCTCATTACTTTATGCCCGCAGAAGTAGTTCCATTGGTGGAAATTGTGATGGGAGAGAAGACAGAATTAGCCTTTGCGGAAAAAGCTTGTCAGCTTTACAAGGCTATCGACAAAAAACCTGTGCTGGTTAAGAAAGATATTCCCGGATTTTTAGCGAATCGCATTCAACATGCGCTCATGCGCGAAGCTCTTTCGCTTGTGCAGGAGGGAATTGCAAGTCCTGAGGATATTGATGACGCCGTACGATATAGCTTTGGATTTCGATATGCTGCTGTTGGGCCAATGACACAAAAAGAAATTTCCGGATGGGATGGGATGGCTAATGCAGCAAAAGAAATTTATCCATCCCTCTCAAATATCACAACCCTTCCACCGAAAGTGGTGCAACTCATGAGCGAAGGGAAGACGGGCATGAAAGCCGGCGAAGGCTTCAGAAAGTGGTCACCCGAAGAGATTCAACAGGTTTCGGACTCCTATTCGAAAAGATTGAAAGCAGCTTTTGATGTTCTCAACATTGAATAGCTGAGTAACCCTTAGCAATGACCTCTTTAACTCGGTTGATATTCGGAGTAACCCCCACCCCACTGTGTGCCAGCTGGCTTGACTTTACATACCCATTGATCGCAATCAAGGGTTCATCGCAGATATCAAACTGAAGATATTGATTTGACATGCTAAAGCCCCAAGCCACACTACCAATAGCAAACCCAAGAGATGCCGTAGCCGCTGCAGATAGGGAGGTCTCGGCAACCTTACAGGCTAAATTTAATTCCAGCTTATTACGCTTGAGTAGATTGGCGCACGCCAAGGCAGGGATAACTCCGCCAGTCTTAATCAACTTTAAGCTTGCACCACTAAAAGCCTTGGCCTCAATAAATTGCTTAAGCTCCTTAATCCCGTGGATGGATTCATCTAAGCCGATTGGAATGGCAGATCGTTTTTTAAGCTCTATGAAATCATCCATAGGCAAATCCGCAGGAATCAATTGCTCCACAAAGGTCAGTCGAGCAGCCTCCTCTGACTCACAAAAAAGAATTGCATCAGCTAGATTTAGGGCGCAATTAGCATCCACCGAAACAGTATCCCCATCCAAAAGCTCACAAAGAACTTTGACCCTATGGAGATCTTGCTCCAAAGAGAGTGAGCCAATCTTAATTTTCCAATGTCTAAACCCTAGCTCGCGCAATGCCTTGGCATCACTTAACTCTTTGTCTAGTGAGCCACCCAGCATACGCAATAAAGGAATGGCTACAGGAGCAGTCTCATCGATGGCGGTATTTGCTCCACGCAAATATTGCCAGAGCGGAATAGATGCTTCTTGCGTATACAGATCCAATAAGGCCATCTCTAAACAGGATTTAGCAGATGCATTGGAATACAAGACACGATTAAACATTTCTGCAAAACGATCCGGACTACCCCAATCTAGCCCAAGCGATTCTTCCACTAAATATTTGATGCTTGCTAGCAAGCTATCCAATGTCTCACCAGTCATCAGGGGTGCAACAGATGCTTCGCCCCAACCTTGCCTACCCTGCTCATCGGTAAGGCAAAGTAAAACAGTTTTAGCATCAACAATGAGCTCTCGAGACATTTTGATAGGCTCGACCAGAGGAATGGATAGGGGATAGATTTCTGCACGCTGGATTTTCATTTTTTGCTTTACTAGTATTTTTTGGCAATATCTATTTTAAAAAAATTAAGGAGACGATACATGAGAAAAATTATTTTGGCATTGTCAGCTTTGGGAGCACTACTTCCATCTCTGGCAAATGCACAAAGCTACCCCAGCCAACCGATTAAGTTAATTATTCCATTTGCAGCAGGTGGACCATCTGACGTATTGGCGCGGGCATTTGTACCAAAGCTAGGTGAGAATCTCGGTCAGCCTATCATTATTGAAAACAAGCCAGGCGCGGGCGCCAATCTAGCTGCTGAGTATGTTGCCAATTCAAAAGGGGATGGCTACACATTGTTTCTAATGATGGTGGGCACTCAAGCTATTAATGAGACTTTGTATAAAAAATTAAATTACAACGTAGTAAAGGACTTCGCCCCAATCTCCTTGGTTGGATCTTCATCATTGATGTTGGTTGCTAACCCCTCCGTTCCAGTAAAAACTGTATCCGAGTTAATCGCCTTCGATAAGGCCAATCCAGGCAAAGTTAGTTTTGGCTCATCAGGTGCGGGAACTCCACTTCATTTAGCTGGAGAGTTATTTAACACCCAAGCTGGAACCAACATTTTGCATGTCCCATACAAGGGCGCAGCCCCAGCATTAACAGACGTTTTGGGCGGGCAGATTCAAACTGCAATCGTAGGTACACCTGCCGCACTGCCCTATGTAAAGTCTGGGAAGCTGACTGGCCTTGGCGTAACCAGCTTAAAGCGCAACTCGAATGCGCCAGAGATTCCAGCGATTGCAGAGACTCTTCCAAAGTTTGAGGTTGAATTAGTTTATGCCATAGTTGCTCCAGCGAGCACCCCAAAAGCAATCGTAGATAAACTCAATTCTCAGTTAATTAACGTACTTAACAATCCTGAGATTAAGGCTCAGCTTAATTCAAGGGGATTTGATGTGCTTACTAGCACCCCAATCCAGACGGCAGATTACATCAAGTCTGAAGTTGTTAAATGGGGTCCGATCGTCAGAAAATCAGGCACCACCGCAGAGTAATACATCCAAAATAATTGAAAGAGATTTATGATTCAAACTTCTGAAAAAAAATTATCTGGGCCGATTATTCGCCTTCACCCAAACGATAATATTGTCGTTGCTCGAGTAGATGTTGCGATTGGTGAGCAAGTTCCAAGTGAGAATTTCACGAGTCGCAGTCAAGTTCCTGCAGGCTACAAAATTGCTGCGAAGAAAATTCTGAAGGGCGAGCCAATCTTAAAATACAACGTTACAGTTGGTTTTGCCAATACTGATATTGAGCCGGGCACTATGGTGCATAGTCATAACACCGAGTTTCGTGAATTTGATCGTGACTATGCCTATGCAAGCGAATACAAAGCCACCACCCTACTTCCAGAATCCGAGCGAGCTACTTTCCAAGGCTATGTGAGGGCCAACGGAAAAGTGGGAACACGCAATTTCATTGGCATTTTATCTACCGTCAATTGCTCAGCAACAGTAGTGAATAAAATTGCAGCGTGGTTTACGCCTGAAAGATTAAAAGATTTTCCAAACGTTGATGGTGTGGTCGCCTTTAGCCATGACATTGGTTGTGGCATGGAAATGAGTGGCGAGCCAATGCAACTGCTGCGCAGAACAATGGCAGGCTATGCTCAGCACCCTAACCTTGCTGCAGCACTCATCATTGGTCTGGGCTGCGAACGTAACCAACTCAAAGGTCTCATGGAACAGGAGGCCTTGCAGGAAAACTCCACCTTGCATACTTTTATCATGCAAGAAACTGGTGGTACGCGCAAAACTATTGAAGCCGGTATTGAAGCTGTTAAAGCCTTGCTCCCAGAGGCCAACAAAGCAAAACGTCAAACTGTCTCCGCAAGCTACCTCAGTGTTGGTTTGCAATGTGGCGGCTCAGATGGCTTTTCCTCCATTACTGCAAACCCAGCTTTAGGTGCCGCTATTGATATTTTGTCGCGCCACGGGGGCACAGGCATACTTTCCGAGACTCCAGAAATCTATGGAGTTGAGCACACCCTTACCCGCAGAGCTGCCACCAAAGAAATTGGAGAGAAACTCATTAAACGGATTCGCTGGTGGAAAGATGAATATTCTGTCGGCCGTGATGTACAAATCAATGGTCAAGTTAGCCCCGGCAATCAAATCGGTGGTCTTGCCAATATTTTTGAAAAGTCACTCGGCTCCTCTATGAAAGGTGGCACTGGGCCCCTGATGGAAGTGTATCGATATGCTGAACCGGTTACCGCCAAGGGTTTTGTGTTCATGGATACACCTGGCTTTGATCCTGTTTCAGCAACAGGTCAGATTGCTGGTGGTGCAAACCTTATTGCATTCACCACAGGTCGCGGCTCTATGTTTGGATCCAAGCCAGCGCCCTGCATCAAGCTTGCTACCAATACACCCATGTATGAACGCCTTACCGAGGATATGGATATCAATTGCGGAGAGATCTTGGATGGTACGGTTTCTGTTCAAGAAATGGGGCAACGTATATTTGAGCTATTCCTCAAGACTGCCTCTGGGGAACACTCAAAGAGTGAATTATTAGGCCTAGGGGATTATGAATTTGTACCTTGGCAAATTGGGGTCATGAGCTAAATTCACCCCCAAATCCATAGTAATCACCAGCGGGCAACTAGCCCGCTTTTTCTTTGCTAAAAAGTAGTTAGAAAGCACCACCAAGGATTGTAGAATTAAGCTTATTGATTTAATCAGGACTCCATCGGATTATGAAATTCAGGGATTACTACGAAACACTTGGTGTAGCACGGGGTGCTACCGAAGCTGAAATTAAAGCGGCCTACCGTAAGCTAGCCCGTAAATATCATCCAGACGTCAACAAAGAAGCTGGTGTAGAAGACCAGTTCAAGGAACTTGGTGAAGCTTACTCCGTCTTAAAAGATACCGAGAAGCGTGCTGCATACGACCGCATGGGTGCTAATTGGAAAAATGGTCAAGACTTTACTCCACCGCCTAACTGGAATGAAGGATTTGAGTATTCAGATGGTAACTTTGGTGGTGGTCATGGTGGATTTGGTGGTGGCTACGAAGGCGATCAAAGTGAATTCTTTGAATCACTCTTTGGCCAAGGCAGGCATCGACAAGGTGGGCGTGGTGGCAATCCCCGTCAAGGGATGGACTTTAAAGGTCAAGATCACCATGCCAAAATCTTGATTGATCTCGCTGATGCTTACAACGGTGCAAAACGGACTATTGCTCTTCATATGCCGACTCAAGATGCCAATGGTCACGTTAGCACTCAAGAGCGCAAACTTGATGTCAGCATTCCAAAGGGTATTAAGGCTGGTCAAAATTTACGTCTGGCTGGTCAAGGTGGTCCAGGGATGGGTGCAGGTGGTGCAGGCGACCTGTACCTCGAGATTGATTTTCACCCAAATCCTATTTATCGCGTAGATGGCAAAGATGTCTATCTGGATTTACCGCTCGCACCATGGGAAGCTGCACTGGGAACAACAGTCAACATCCCCACTCCCGCAGGCTCCACTCTCGAATTAAAGATTCCTGCTGGCACAGCAACAGGTCGCAAGATGAGACTCAAGGGAAAAGGTATCCCCAGCAAAGAGGCTGGTGACTTGTATGTGGTACCAAACATTGTTTTACCAAGCGCGGAAACCGATGCGCAAAAAGAAGCCTATCAAACCCTGGAAAAAGCTTTTGATTTCAAGCCCAGAACACACCTGAAGGGATGATGAACATGACACAAACACAAATCACCTGGATTGAAGGCACCATCGTAGAAGATGAAGTGCATATGAGTATTGTGGAAATCTCACAAGCTACGCGCGCACCAGAAGAACTCATTATGTCCTGGGTATCGGAAGGCGTTCTGAGTCCTGCCGGATCATCCCCTGAGGACTGGCGCTTTAGCGGCGATTCGCTCAAGCGTGCAAAAACTGCCGCTCACCTTACTCACGACCTAGAACTCAATACTCCGGGAGTGGCATTGGCACTTGATCTTCTGGATGAGATTACGCGCCTACGCAATCAATTGCTTTGCCAAAATTAAGATTAAGACGACGAGCAAAGACAATGCAGTTTTATTGAATTCATGTTTTTGGGTTTTTGTAGCGCGTTTAATCTGTTTATCAGATGACCGTTTGATTCGGTAAGACCGCTACTTTTGAAGATATCTCTAAGGGGCGTATTGACAGTCTCCACATCTGCGGTAAAACTCTAGTCGATACACCCCTTATGCTGAGAGCTAGCTCTCAACGAAGTATCAATATAAATGAATAACTCGCAAAAGTCAAGGGTTTACCCCAATATATTTCATCATTGCAGATCTGTGTAGGCAGGGCCTTAGTATTGTGTTTTAGCAATCTAGGATTAAACGCAAATGACCGCACTGCCCTGCATTGAAATTGAAACTACCCTAAATCCAAGCGCTTCTGTCATTTGGCTTCACGGACTGGGGGCTGATGGCAATGACTTTGTACCCATCATTCCACAACTACAACTTTCCGAGTGCCCTGCTATTCGATTTATTTTTCCAAGTGCACCGAGCATAGCCGTGACCGTGAATGGAGGCTATGTCATGCCCGCCTGGTATGACATCACTGGAAGAGATGTTAATGATCGCGAAGATCTTGGTGGCATTCACAAATCAGCAGCAGCGATCTCGGAGTTGATTGAGCGAGAAGCAAATCGAGGGATTGCCTACGACAACATTGTCTTGGCTGGATTCTCGCAGGGCTGCGCCATGTCGCTACAGGTGGGTCTGCGATTTCCGCATAGACTCGCAGGCATCATGGCTTTGTCAGGCTACCTGCCACTGGCTAAATCATTACCCCTTGAAAGAAGTGAAGCCAATTGTAAGACCCCTATTTTTATGGCACATGGAGTGTGGGATGCCGTGGTGATTCCAGAACGCGCGGAAGCTTCAGCTGATACTCTGGAAAAATTAGGCTATCAGGTGGACTGGAATACCTACCCAATGGAGCACTCTCTGCATCCAGACGAGCTAGCAGATATTTCAAGGTTTTTGACTATGGTGCTCAGCAAGTCATGAGCCATACTTCATTGGACTCATTCATAGATTCAGCGATGAGTGTAATTACCCCGCAAGGCTCAACACCCCTACAATAAGCAAATGTTCATACAAATTACAAACCTGATTCTTCAAGTCCTTGTTAGCATCATTGCGGGGGCCTGCCTTTTACGCTGCTACTTACAGTGGCTTGCATTTAATCTCGGGTCCGGTCAAAGCAAATCGATTGGCTCATATTTACTCCCCTTGACCAACTGGATCATTCTCCCGTTACGCCGCGTGATCCCCAGCATTGGTCGATTTGATACAGCCAGCCTTCTTGCTGCCTACTTTCTTGTTTTAGGAAAAATCATTGCGCAATCTTTGATGCTTGGGATTGACTCATCTATAGCACCTTGGCTGATCAATGCTTTTATTGACCTTCTGGATCTAGGTTTATCCGGATTGGTTGGGCTGGTTTTTGTGAGCGTAATTCTGTCTTGGATTGGCTCGGGTTCTCAAATTCAGTATTTGGTATCCCTTTTAGTGGAACCCATTCTCATCCCGATTCGGCGGGTAATGCCTAAGATGGGCGCACTTGATTTATCGCCACTAGCCCTATTGCTAGGCTTGCAAATACTTCAGATCATCTTAAATAATCTGAAGTAGATTGGCCATCAATTTTTAGAATTTAGCAAAGAGTGTTGTGTCATTGCAATCAAGGCTTCGCCTTCAAGCGCTATTGCATTGTTTATCACATTAAGACTCTGAGCGACTCAGCAAGAACTCCCAGCGTTGCAGCTTAATATCTAGATCAGCGGTAAGTTCTGATAAACGGGCTTGCATGCTTGCAGCTAGCTCAGGTTCATTTTTATAAAGATCTGGATTGCTCATTGCAATACCAATCTCAGCCTGTTCTGTCTCTAGCGCTTCAATTTGCAAAGGTAATGCCTCAAGCTCTTGACGCTCTTTACCATTGAGCTTTTGTGCGCCATTCTTTGCAACTACAGGCTTAGATTCAGTCTTGGACTCAGCCTTTACTTCTGGCTTAGATTCGGGCTTCTCAATAGCCTTGGCACTAGCATTGGCAGCGCGAATTTTGTCCGAACGTGCCTTTTGAATCTTCCAATCCTCGTAACCGCCCTCATACTCGCGCCAGAACCCATCACCCTCATTGGCAATGATGCTAGTAACTACGTTATCCAAGAAGTAACGATCATGACTGACTAAGAAAACAGTGCCCTTATAGTCTTGGAGCAATTGCTCTAGCAAATCGAGAGTATCAATGTCTAAGTCATTGGTCGGCTCATCTAGCACCAAGACGTTTGCAGGTCGGGCAAATAAACGCGCCAATAACAAGCGGTTTCGCTCACCACCGGACAAGGTGCTTACAGGTGAATTCGTACGCTCTGGTGAAAATAAGAAATCACTTAAGTAACTCTTCACGTGCTTCTTATTACCATTGATTTCGATCCACTCACTACCTGGGCTGATGTAATCTTCAAGCGAAGCATTGAGATCAAGGCCTTCGCGCATCTGATCAAAGTAGGCAACTTCAATGCGGGTTCCCATAGTTACCGTGCCAGAATCAGGTGCAATCGTTCCAAGTATTAATTTCAATAGAGTTGTCTTGCCGGCACCGTTGGGGCCTAACAAGCCCACCTTATCGCCACGTAAAATTGTTGCCGTGAAATCTTGCACAATCGGACGACCGTAAGATTTTGAGACATTCTGAAGATCAGCCACGATCTTGCCGCTTCTATCGCCAGCGGATACTGCCAGCTTGACCTGCCCAACTGCATCACGTCTTTGTGAACGGCTGGTTCGGAGATTTTCTAGGCGGGCAATACGCGCAACGCTACGAGTGCGCCTTGCCTCAACCCCTTTACGAATCCAGACCTCTTCTTGAGCAAGCAATTTATCTGCCCGAGCGTTTGCTAAAGACTCAGAATTCATTTCCTGATCTTTCAATACTTCATAGGCCGAAAAATTACCTGGGTAAGTACGCAAAATCCCGCGATCCAGCTCCACAATCTGTGTGCAGACGTTATCTAAGAAAGCGCGATCGTGGGTAACCAGAATCACAGACCCTTTGTATTCCTTTAATAAATCTTCCAACCAAGAGATCGAATCCAAATCCAAATGGTTGGTGGGCTCATCGAGCAACAATACGTCTGGCATCTCCACCAAAGCACGTGCCAGCGCAACGCGTTTCTTGGTACCACCAGAAAGGGTGCTAATTTTGAGATCAGCCTCCAAATGCAAGCGATCTAGGGTTTCGTAAACGCGCTGCTCCCAATTCCAGCCGCTCAGAGCCTCTAGTTGGGACTGCACTTGATCAAGGCGATGGTGAGAGGCATCATCCCACTCCCCCACACTCAGAGCCTCATACTCTTCACGTAAGGCTTTAGCCTGAGCAACACCTTTGGACACTGCATCAAAGACAGTTTCCTCAGCCTCGAATATCGGCTCTTGGGGAACATAGGCAATACGGAGGCCTTGCTGATATTGCAGCAAGCCATCATCCATTTTTTCTATGCCAGCCAAGATCTTCAATAAAGAAGATTTTCCAGTGCCATTACGGCCAATTAAGCCAACCCGCTCCCCAGATTCCAATGAGAAAGCCGCGTTTGCGAGGAGGTCAACGTGGCCAAAAGCCAGTTTTGCATCAGTGAGTACGATTAAAGCCATGGCCACATTATCGTCACTTCAGTCAAAGTGGTGATTTTTCCAATAAACATGGGATTGAGAAGTAGAATTTACTCAAGTAATATCCCAAATAAAGCGATAAATGACCTGTAAGCTCAGCCCCGCTGCACCACGACTTATCCTCTTTGCAGGCCATGCAGGCACAGGTAAAACTACCTTAGCCAAAAAAGCCTTACCCCTCATTATCGAGAGGACTGGCGAGGACTTTTTCCTTTTAGACAAAGATACGGTGTATGGGGCCTATAGCGCTCATGTCATGGAGCTCACCACCCATAATCCCAACGATCGAGATAGCCCTTTTTATCTCGAGAACCTGAGAGACTGGGAGTACGCCGGACTCATCGCAATTGCGAAAGAAAACCTTCAGCTGGGAGTTAACATCATCCTTGTAGGTCCGTTCTCTAGGGAGATCCAAAGCGGCAGAATGTTCAATCCAGAAGAGCTAGGAGTCCCAAGCGTATCGAGCATCAAAATTGCCTGGATAGATCTAGACGAGAATGAAGCCAAGCATCGCATGGAGAAACGCGCAGACCCCAGAGATGAATACAAACTCAAGCACTGGGATCAATATATCAAACGTAGAGTCGAGCCACCCAATCACACTGCAATACAGCGGTTTGATAATCAGAACTTTGATAACACTAAATTTGAGATGCTCATCAAGCACCTAACCCAATAAATTACAGGCAAAAAAATAGAGCCCCTTAGGGGCCCTATCTCAAAGACTAAGAACTATATTCTTAGAACTTGTAAGTCACGCCAACAGCTGGTGTCCATGGGCTCAAGTTAAGCTTACCAACACTTGCTCCAGTAGCAACACTACTTACATTGGTGCTCATCGCGATGTACTTAACATCCACGTTTAGACCCCAATTTTTATCAAGCATGTAGTCCATACCAACTTGACCAACAGCGCCAAAGCTTGAACTATCAACAGTGTATTGATTACCACCAAGCCATAAATTATTGCGGTTACTGAAGATGGTGTAGTTCACACCAGCACCAACGTAAGGCTTGAATGCCCCAAAATCTGTAAAGTGATATTGCAGTACCAGTGATGGAGGTAATGCCTTAACGGTACCAATGCTATTGGAACCAGCATTAATAGTTACTGTTTGCGGGTAAGTTAGCACCAACTCAGCAGCAATATTCTTGGTGAAGAAATAGCTCACATCAAATTCTGGAATCATTTGCTTGCGAGCTGTTATGTTTGTGGCCTGAACTGTCTCAGTCTGACCGTTTGTCCAATCCAAATAAGCCGCACGTACACGAACCATCCATGGGTTTTCTGCTGCTTGTGCTTGAGCGGCGATTGGTGCCAATGAAGCTACTGCTGCCATGGCTGCTACTAGAGTTTTAATTCGCATGATAGTTTCCCTTTTTTATTATCAATTTGATGACTCTATTTTCAAAGTGATACTGGGGTAGCAATTTGATGCAAATCAAATGCAATAGCTAATGAAATTTTTTATGGGCTTAAAAGCAACACTGTTTTTCTGAGTTTTTGATCTAGATCAAACTAACTCAATATGTGAAGGCTTTTTCCTTATAGAACCTTGGAATAAGTGCCCTTAGCCTGGGACTCTCTGAGGTGACGATCAAACGTCATGGCTACACGTCTTGCTAATAACCTGCCCTTGATCGGCACGACCATTGTGGTGCCCTGCCACTCTAGGAGGCCAGCCTCCTCTAGATGTTTAAGTTCTTCAATCTCCGTTTTGAAATAGCTTGGGAAGATAATTTGATGGGATTTGGCAAACTGATCGGTATCCAGAGCAAATTGACACATCAATTCACCGATTAACTCACGACGCAGTAAATCATCCTTATCCAATCGTAGACCCCGGAGCGTTGGTAGATGGCCATCATCAATCGCTGCATAGTATTCATCCAGAGTGCGGACGTTTTGAGAGTAACTATCGTCAACCTTCCCAATAGAAGAAATTCCAAAAGCCAAGAGATCGCACTCAGCTTGAGTTGAATACCCCTGAAAGTTCCGATGTAGCTTTCCTTCTCTTTGAGCAATCGCTAACTCATCATCCGGTTTGGCAAAGTGATCCATGCCAATAAACACGTAGCCAGCCTCACCCAATTTTTCAATCGTATTCGACAGAATGTCCAACTTATCCGCAGCGCCCGGTAAATCTGCCTCAGCAATTCTGCGCTGAGGTTTAAAGATGTGTGGCAAATGCGCATAGTTATATACAGAGAGCCGATCCGGACTCATCTTGAGCACTGTATCGACAGTTTCTTTAAAGGTCTCTGGGGTTTGTTTTGGTAGTCCGTAGATAAGATCTACGCTTCTCGATTTAAATCCATACTTTCTGGACCAATCCATCACCGCCTGGGTTTCTTCAATGGTTTGTACGCGATGCACTGCTTGCTGAACTTCTAAATTGAAGTCTTGCACTCCAAGGCTGATGCGGTTAAAACCCAGCTCGGCTAGCAAGGCGATATCAGCCTCAGTCACACGACGAGGATCAATCTCAATGGAATACTCGCCGCCAGAAAGTAAGTCAAAATGCTCGCGCGTGTGATGCATGAGCTCAATCATCTCTTCATGGGATAAAAATGTAGGGGTTCCGCCACCCCAGTGAAGTTGAGTCACAGGAATTTTTCCCTGCGCACCCATGGCAGCGCAAATCATCGCCATTTCTTTGGCAAGGTACTTGATGTACTTGGCGCTGCGTCCGTGGTCTTTTGTAATAATTTTGTTACAACCACAGTAGTAGCAAATATTGGGGCAAAACGGTATATGAAAATACAGCGATAGCGGCTCACTAACTTTGGCTACACGTTGTAATGCACCCAAGTAATCCGCCTCACCAAACTCACCATGAAAACGATCGGCACTTGGGTAAGAGGTATATCGCGGTCCATTGATATCGAACTTCTGCAATAGCTCTGGATGAAAAAGCACTTCTTTTTCATTTTGGGTGGGCACAGGAACTACAGGACTCATCAGAAGTCAGCTTATTGAATTATTGAGAAAGATAGTCAAGTGCAACTGCTTCCGCTACTTTAATCCCATCAACCCCAGCCGACAAGATTCCGCCCGCATAACCAGCGCCTTCGCCTGCAGGATACAAACCTTTGATATTCAGGCTCTGAAGGTTTGCACCTCTAGTTATGCGTAAAGGAGAGGATGTACGTGTCTCGACTCCGGTAAGCACCGCATCCTTCATTGAGAAGCCCTTAATCTGTTTCTCAAAAGCGGGGATAGCCTCCCGAATCGCTTCGATAGCATAAGGAGGCAAACAATCAGCGAGATCCGTGAGATGCACGCCCGGCTTATAGGACGGCATCACGCTACCGAACTCAGTAGATGCCTTGCCTAGCAAGAAGTCTCCGACCAATTGTCCTGGAGCTTCATAGGTCGACCCACCCAATTCATACGCCTTTGACTCCAGTGCGCGTTGAAACTCAATACCAGCTAAGGGGCCACCAGGATAGTCTTCAGGGGTAATTCCGACAACGATGCCAGCATTAGCATTACGCTCATTGCGCGAGTACTGACTCATGCCAT
The DNA here is from genome assembly GCF_002206635.1 of Polynucleobacter aenigmaticus. GTDB lineage: Bacteria > Pseudomonadota > Gammaproteobacteria > Burkholderiales > Burkholderiaceae > Polynucleobacter > Polynucleobacter aenigmaticus. The sequence continues at coordinate 27,228 of NZ_NGUO01000024.1, forward strand.
TTGTCACCACACGGTTCGGTTCGGAAGTAGCGGCAACCACTGTGCCACCCGGGCACATACAGAAGCTATAGACCGCGCGACCATTCTTGGCATGGTGGATCAATTTGTAATCTGCCGCACCAATAAGTTCATTGCCAGCATGTGGCCCCAGACGAGCTTTATCAATCAAGGACTGTGGGTGCTCAATTCGAAAGCCTACAGAAAATGGTTTTGCTTCCATATAGACGCCGGCTACATGCAAGGCCTCAAAGGTATCGCGTGCACTATGACCTAAAGCTAGCACCACATGTTTAGCTGGTAGATCAGGCTGCCCTTCTATTTTGATGCCCATGATCTGATCATCCTGGATATCAAAGCCGATCGCCTTTTGTGAAAAACGAATTTCCCCACCAAGCTCGATAATTTCTTGGCGCATTTTTTCGACAACACCAACTAATCGGAAGGTGCCGATATGTGGCTTAGCAACATAACGAATTTCTTCTGGAGCACCAGCCTTAATAAATTCACTAATCACCTTGCGACCGTAAAACTTAGGATCTTTGATTTGGCTATAGAGCTTCCCATCAGAAAACGTACCTGCCCCGCCTTCACCAAATTGCACATTAGATTCTGGATTTAAAACATTCTTACGCCATAAACCCCAAGTATCTTGAGTCCGCTCACGTACTTTCTTGCCCCGCTCTAGCACGATCGGCTTAAAGCCCATCTGCGCTAACAGTAAGGCGGCAAAAATTCCGCAAGGCCCAAAACCAATTACTACAGGGCGCTCAAAAATTTCAGCCTTAACTTGGGTGGCATTTGCCACAAAATGGTAGCTCGTATCGGGAGATGGCCGCACATGCACATCATTTGCAAATCGCTTAAGCAATTTTTCTTCATCCTTCACCGACAAATCTACGGTGTAGATAAAGGCAAGGGCCACGTTTTTTCTAGCGTCATAGCTACGCTTAAAGACCTCAGTCTGAATCAAGTCTTCGGGCTTGAGATTCAGACGCTTCAAGATCGCCTCTTCCAATGCCTCGGGGGCATGGCTAATAGGTAGACGAAGTTCGGTAATACGGATCATGGGACTCTACGATACACAGTAAATTGGGACAATTTCCAAAATAATACTGGCAGAGGCAGATGGGCGCAGTTTAAAGGCGATAATACGCCATGGCTCTACGCGCAACTATCCACAAAGTCGACCTCCACGTCGCAGATTCTGACCGCCACTATTACGGAAGTCACTCCCTCACTATAGCCAAGCATCCTTCAGAAACTGAAGAACGGATGATGGTTCGCATTATTGCGTTTGCCCTGCAAGCCCAAGAAGATTTAGCCTTTACTAAAGGCTTAAGCAATACGGATGAACCAGATCTCTGGGTGAAAGACCTCACCGATGCCATTCAGCTCTGGATTGAAATTGGTCAGCCAGATGAGCGCCGTATCTTGAAAGCCTGCGGCCGTTCCGACCAAGTAATCGTCTATTGCTATGGCGGCCACACCAGCAAGATCTGGTGGGATGGGATTGCTAACAAGTTGACTCGTGCACGCAATCTCCAGGTGATTTCTATTCCAGCGGAGCAAGCTAAGGAGCTCAATAAGTTGGTAGAACGCAGCATGGTCCTGCATGTGAATATTCAAGATGGCGAAGCATATGTATCTTCAGATATGGGCCAAGTCACCATCACCCCAGAAATCTGGCGTAATCAGCAAGCATGAAGCTCGTAGTTTTAGACACCAATATCTTGCTAGATATTTTTGTCTTTAACGATGAAAGAGTGGTTGATTTAAAACAAGCGATTCTGGAACAAAGTATTCAAGTTGTGGCTAGTCAGAAAACACTTGAAGAATTAGCTGATGTCCTATCTCGCCCTCTCTTTAAGCTTGATGAGGAATCTCAAGCAGCCATTCTGGTCCAATGGAAGTCAATCGCACACCAAGTAGACGATTCCAACCTAGCGCCTGCACCCTGGAAATGCCAAGATGCCGATGATCAGATCTTTTTGGATCTAGCCTATCAACTTAGACCAGCGATACTCATTAGCAAAGACAATGCAGTACTCCAGATAGCCAGTCGAGCAGCCCCAGAACATATTCTGATTACCAGCGATTACAAGGCCTTCAAACCTTAGAATTCAAGCGCAAGCCTTTGGCTGCTTCAGCCGCAATCTCAAACGATCTCAAGCGCGCTTGATGATCAAAGATTTGGCCCGTGACAATAATTTCATTGGCGCCAGTTAAATCCAGCCAATGCTGCATCTCTTTTCTAACTGTCTGTAAGGACCCGACGGCCGAGCACCGCAAAGCGTTGGCAGCAGTTGCCTTTTCATGTGGCTCACAGAAATCATCTAGGCTATCGATTGGTGGCGGCAATTGCCCGCGAGTGTTGCGATGCATACGGATCACGTTTTGCTGCAAGGTGGTAAACAGATGGGCAGCCTCTTCGTCCGTATCAGCGGCTACGACATTCATCAAAAAAGCTGAATAGGGTTTAGCTAGCTTATCGGAAGGCTTAAACATTTCACGATAGGTGGACATTGCATCAAGCAATTGCTCAGGCGCAAAGTGTGAAGCAAAGGCGTAAGGCAGCCCAAAGTGGGCAGCCAATTGAGCGCCATATAAGCTAGAGCCCAAGATCCAAATGGGAACTTCAGTATCAGCGCCGGGAATAGCTCTTACCGCCTGCCCCTCTTGAATGGGGCCAAAATAGTGCTGCAGTTCTTGCACATCCTGCGGAAAGCGATCATCGCTTCCCATTAAATCTCGACGAAGGGCTCTGGCTGTCATTTGATCAGTGCCTGGGGCACGACCTAAGCCCAACTCGATACGGCCAGGATAGATCGATGCCAATGTTCCAAACTGCTCTGCAATGACTAATGGAGCATGATTTGGCAGCATTACACCACCCGAACCCACTCGAATCGTTTTTGTACCCGCTGCAATATAGCCAACCAAGACTGCGGTCGCCGAACTGGCGTTACCAGTCATATTGTGATGCTCCGCGACCCAATAGCGGGTATAGCCCCAAGCCTCTGCATGCTGCGCAACATCCAAAGAGTTCCGCAAGGCATCCGCAGCAGTAAATCCCTGAGGAATTGGAGATATATCTAGAATGGAGTACGGGACTGAATTAGTCATTCGTAGATCATACTGAGAAAGCACTTTTTTGACATGAGCAAACCAAAAATGGCAGACGCCGATGACGGCCTCTTTAAGCCGGGCAGTAAGTTAAGGCATATCAAGACCGGCGGCTTTTACAAGGTGGTATTGCTAGCCAATACCGAGTCAAGCTTGGAGCCAGCTTATGTCTATGAATCTTTGCAATCACATGATTTTTGGATTAGACCCAAAGTAGAGATGGAAGATGGTCGATTTGAATTAGTCGACGCCTAAGATAAAGATAAAGGATTTGAAATGACTGAAGATCGCATCACCAACCTTGAAATCAAGTTGAGCTTTACGGAAGATCTCATTGATCAACTCAATCAGACGGTCTACAAGCAACAGCAGCAAATTGAATTTCTATATCGAGAATTGAAATCCATTAAAGAGCAAGCCAGTGGCGAGGATGGTGCAGGTAGTAATAGCCCGAAAGATGAAGTTCCTCCTCACTATTGAAGCCTGATAATATTTAGCATCATTAACATAGTGAATTTAAATAAAAGGAGTTCATCATGGGTAACTTAGTACCATTCTTAGTCCAGTGGGGCTTAACCTCTTTATCCCTGTGGGTTGCCAGCTATCTGTTTAGCGGTCTACGTTTTGCAGATGGTGGATCACTACTGATCGCCGCCCTACTGCTTGGATTTGCGAATGCAGTTGTTAAGCCTTTATTAATCCTCTTTACCCTGCCGCTGACAGTCCTCACAATGGGATTGTTTTTACTGGTTGTGAATGCCTTGGTACTGATGCTGGTTTCCGCACTTGTGAGCGGCTTTACGATCTCCAGCTTCTGGACAGCTTTCTTTGCCAGCATCTTTATTTCTTTATTCAGCTTATTTATTAGCGGAATGCTGTTTTAAGAATTACTCCGCCCCAGGATAAATATCGGACCAGGGGTGGAGTGCTTCGCGGCATGGGTGACTTTTGGAAGTCATCGATCTAGCGTTTTCAGCCAGAAGAGTTGCACCCCCCGTCAAGATCCCCAGTCCAATCGAGACAGCGCTATTCACCACTCCAGCTTGATTGATGCCCGTCTTAGGATGCATCAGCGTTCCACCCATCTTTACCAGTCCAGCCAAATCTATGCCAGTAGTAAGACCTGATTTTTCCCGAGGATCAATCGTAAGGTTCACTGCTTCAGTTTTCAAGTTGATAGAACCCGCCAACACTACATCTAATCTATCAGTTTCAGCACCAACGGTATTGGCTATATTGATTTGCCCATTATCTATAGGTAGATAGGCAACTGCACACTCCAAAATCGTTTCAGTCGATTTTTTACGTAAGGGATTCATGGAGTCCAATAGAGTGACAGCAAAGTCACCGGCATCATTCAAAAAGTTGGAGCCCATTTTGGCCTGATTGATGCTTAACTGAATCTTGCCGCTGGAATTTCCCGCCATCTGATGAAGGCTTGATCCCGAAGCTTTCACATCAAAAGCCAGCTTCATATTACCCCCACCCACCTTTGAGCTTGGATCAATCCGAGCTAATAAATTTTCGAGCGTGAAATCTTTCGTCACCCCTTTAGCAAAGAGCAGGGGGCTGGCAGTATCAAGCTGAGAGAGCTTGATCTGGAGATCAGCGCTTCCCTTACCTAGCTGTAATGTCAAATGCGGAATATCAATTGCGCTGCCATTTAGTTGTACAGTGGCTTGCAGGTTTTCGATTGGTTTGCGCTTCGGTAAACCCAACTCAGCAATATCAATCACAATCTTCCCTTTGGCCTGAGGCAGTGCATCAAAAGGAATATTTTCATTGCTAAATAAATAGCTGGGCTGCTGTATTTTGGTCTGTTGCATCACCGGTGAATGCGGCTTAGCGCTATTATTAGCAGCTTGATGGGCTGGAGTGATTGCCCCCAAAGATGGCCAGTCAAATGTTTTTGCAGTTAGCGCTAAATCAATATTGGGCATGGCTTTGGGATTCTTATTCACCTCACCCTTGATCAGAATAGATTTGCCATTCAGAGTGAGATTGAGATCCAATGGGAAGTGGCTCGAAGCGACGTCCCACTGCTTTAGCAATCTGGAAATAGAACCCGTTTTACCACTGAGTTCCAAGACTTGCTCTTGAGTTTTCATACTCAGGGAGATGGAGGTTTTATCACCACTCTCCGCCAATACCAAACGCTTGATTTGATAGCTTGAAGCCGAGCTGAGAGCATTTTGATACTGAATCTGAGCGTCTAGTACAGAAATATTCCCCATGGAGATTAGGCTGTCACTAGCTGAAGAGGTGTCTACAGGCCCATCACCAGAGATGCCAGTGGCATTCGATGCTGCTGCATTCATGTCCCAGTTAGCCTTACCTGATGCATTTTTCTGCAAAAATAATTCCAGGCCACTGAGCTTCACGCTAGCAATTTCAATCCGCTTACTCAGAAGCGGGAGGGTTTTAATATCCAATTCAATGAGATTAAGGATCAGCATCTCAGGGGCAGTTGCCCATGGCGCATTACTTAGGCTTAAGCGCTCTGCTGAAACTGAAATTCTAGGGAAGAAACTTAAAGTTACCGGTCCAGCAATCTTTAAATCCCGCCCTGTAGCAGCCTTAACCGAGCTAGCAAGTACTTTTGTCAACTTTATTGGGTCGACTGCAGAGGCGGCATACCAAGTACCCACTCCACCTAATAAGATGAAGCTACCCAGAATGATCAAGATGATCTTTAGTCTTTTAGTCATTGTGATTTGATTCTAACTTTATAGACGCCCTGCTAGACTAAAATTAAGCCTTAGATAACTTACGCCAACTATTCCCCTATGAACACCACCGCCAATCCTCCTAAATGCCCAGCCTGCCAGGAGGATATGACCTACCCCGACGGCGAGAATTATGTTTGCGCTCAATGCGGCCATGAATGGCCAATAATCGCTTCCACGGAAGATGATGAGGGCGGGCTGATTGTGAAGGATGCCAACGGTAATTTATTAGCAGATGGCGACACCGTCACCCTCGTCAAGGACCTGAAGGTCAAGGGCTCCTCAACTACGCTTAAAGTGGGAACCAAAATTAAGGGGATTCGCCTAGTTGCAGGTGATCATGAGGTGGATTGCAAAACAGAAGCCGGTAATATGTTGCTCAAGGCCTGTTTTTTGAAGAAAGCCTAATGCCGAATAAAAAACCATCAGATCCAAATATCAAACCTGATGGCCTTAGATATTTAAGCGCTAGCCTTTTTCAGGACAGCGTAGATCTGGTCCTTTAGCAGTAACTTCTCTTTTTTCAAGGTTTCAATCTCCTCAGGGGTGCTCGGCTCAGCGTGGGCCTCCATTTTCTGAATCTTTTGATCCAGGTTGTTGTGCTTATCAAATAAATGAGAAAAGTGACGATCTGATGTTTTTAGCTTGGTAATTAACTCGCGGTATTCAGGGAACATAGATTCTCTTCAGGTTGAGGTTATTCATAACTACACCGCTCCAGTGTAGCAAGATGGGCACTAAATTCAAGCCACCCCATCTCATTAAAAGCATTTCTAAAGCTATCGAGCTTTCACCCTTGATATTGCAAGGTAAATCCCCATATAGGTATAAGTAAAAATAGATGGAAATTGAAGTAATATCGATTTGTGCTCCAAGCACATTAACTACCAAAAGGAAGGGTAATAGACCATGGCTACAAAGAAGTCACCAGCAAAAAAGAAAGTAGCTACTAAGGTGGTAAAAAAAGCCCCTGCAAAGAAAGCCGTTAAGAAAGTTGCCACAAAGACAGTGCCAGCTAAAAAGGCCGTAAAAAAGGTAGTGAAAAAACCAGTCGCTAAGAAGGTAGTCGCCAAGAAGGTGATTGCTAAAAAACCGGTAGCTAAGAAAGCGGTTAAAAAAGTTGTGGCCAAAAAACCTGCTCTAAAGAAAACTACCAAGAAGTCCCCTAAAGCAGCCGCACCAAAACAGCTAAAAGTAGATCAATACGGACTCGAGGAAGATGACGAGTTCTATGGCCTGTACTTTGCTAAATCAACCAAAAAGGGTTTAGTTGAAGTCAAGCCCTGCACCTTCTCATTGATGTATTGGTGGAAAGGCCTGCTTGGCTATCCTGACATGATTGAGATCTCCAAAGATAGCAATACAGCAATGTTGCAATTTGAGTCCACTTTTGGTGGCGGTGATTCTGGTGAAACAGAATTGACTGAAAAAGATGTGTTCGATGTTGACCACATCATTGAAGTTGATGAAGAAGAGCAGTTAGTTTCCCTCTACTCCTATGTACCGATCCCCGTTCCAGAAAAGCTCATTGGCGCATTAGGCCTATCTATTCTGAATATCAACCCAGAAACCCGTTATGGCAACTTAGAAATTTGCTCTACGGATAATGAAGATGGTCAGAATGAACACTTCCTGCGTTATCGTGCTGCCACCTACTTGCGCGGTGTGAAATCTGGCAAGGTTGAGGCGATTGAAAGCATGGTTACCAATGGCTCAGAATTCTTCGGCCTGGCTTTAGATGCAATGTGTGTGAATAAATCGATTAAGAAATGGTTGCTGAGCTAATCGCCAGCGATCAACTCAATCTAGATTAATAGGTATTACACACAAAAATGTAGGTCATAGGAAAGCGATCATTCACTGTTTTGCGAGTTTCAACAATAGTGGCATTTCGCTTTCCTAGTTTTTTTGCACTCCTCTACTGCGGCCGCCTGAGCCTCAGTATCTTTAGCGGATTTAGGGGCATGCACCCCAACCGTACCATCAGACTGTCGATAAACCCCAAACTCGCTTGGCGGCGTCGAGCACGCCAATAAAAGAACTCCTGCGGATAAAGCCAAAATGGATAGGCCAATTTTCATGACAGAGCTCTTCAATGGAGTGGACATGAATCCATTCTAGCTAATTTTATTTATAACCCACCCGGTCCAACAATCTTTGGGCAGCAATCTGGTTTTTACCAATGGCTGCTATCGATATGCTTTCTGCTTTAAATGGCCCTAACATTTTGAGCCCTTCATTTTCAATCTTGACTGACTTCACTACGGGCCACTCGTTATTGCCGTTGGCAAAATATTCTTGTGCTGAATCGCTGGCCAAGTATTCGATAAACTGTATTGCGGCTTGAGGATGAGGAGCGTTCTTGGCGACCCCTCCTCCAGCAATGTTAATGTGCGCGCCAGTAGTTTTCTGGTTAGGCCAAACGAATCCAATTTTTGAAACAATGGCCTGGTCTTCTGGCTTGGTCGAACGTAAAAGTCTGACTAAGTAGTAAGAATTGGTTAATGCAACGCCGCATTCACCAGAAGCAACTGCTTTAATTTGATCAGTATCACCACCTCTTGGTGGGCGAGACATGTTTGCCACCACTCCCTTAGCCCACACTTCGGTTGCGGCCTCACCGCGACGTTCAATCATCGAGCCAATGAGCGACAACATGTATGGATGAGCGCCTGAGCGCGTGCAAACCTGGCCTTTGTTAATTGGATCAGCCAACTTCTCATAAGTGTCCACATCCCGTGGACTTACTTTAGCTTTGTTGTAAACCACCAAGCGAGCCCTAGTAGAAAAACCAAACCAAGTTGACCCTTCTGGATCGGGTTTAGATCGTAAATTTTCCGGAATGCGGCTCTCTAAGTATTGAGAATGAATTGGTTTAAAGAAACCATCAATTTGTGCGCGCCACAATCTTGCTGCATCGACCATCAAAATAACGTCAGCAGGACTATTGACCCCCTCACTTTTTAATCTCTCACCCAGTGCATTGTCATCCGCCTCAATGCGATTAATTTTGATACCCGTTTTTTTAGTAAAGTCACTATAGAGCGCTTCATCCGTCTGGTAATGGCGGGCTGAATAAAGGTTTAACTCCTTGGACTCTTGGGCATGTAGTGATGGAGCTATCACACTGCTCAGCACTACTAGCGCATAAGTTCCGAGGAATTTTTGAACATACTGAATTGTCATTGCTGTATTTACGATCAGAATTAGAGTGAATCTAATTTATCACAAATACGAATGATTATCAATTAAGATTTAGCGATTACTCTGGAAAGTAGAAAAACAGGGAAAAGACCAACCAATACAATGGTCAAAGAAGGTAAAGCTAATTCTGCCAGCCGTTCATCAGCAGCCAATTGATAGGCTGCGACCGCCAAGGTATCAAAATTAAATGGGCGCAGTAACAGAGTTGCAGGCAGCTCCTTCATCACATCCACAAAGACAAATAACCCAGCAGTAATCAGACTACGTTTCAGTAGGGGAATATGCACTCGCTTGAGAATTTGCATCCTAGAGAGCCCAAGTAAAGCCGCTGATCCGTCCATGGATGGCGTGATGCGTGACAGTCCCGCCTCTACACTTTGAAGGCTGGAGGAAAGGAAGCGAACTAAATAGGCATAAACCAATACCAGCATACTGACCGACATCCACCAAGCCAAATGAAAGAATTCTAAGAAAGAAAGAATCCCGATCGCTAGCACAGCGCCTGGCAGCGCATAACCGAATCCCAGCAAGCGATTGACCCAGCTTAAGCGTGAATTCATCCTCACTGAGTAGGCAAAAAATACTGCAAGTACTACTGAGATCAAGGCAGTAAGAATAGAAACCAATAAAGAATTGCTTAGCCAATCTAAATAACGAATATCAATATTGAGACCCTGCTTAAATAGCAGCTGCAAAAGTGCAAAAGCTGGTAATAAAAAACCGCAAAGTAATGTGCCGCCACAAAACGCAAACGCAAAAATGGCAGCCCTGCCATGTAATGGCTTTGCTAGTGGCCTGCTCTGCGATGAGGATGCATAACGTAATTTTGAGCGACTGCTTTGCTCAATAAAAAAGATGAGTAACACAAAGCTTAAAAGGCCCAAGGCAAGCTGTACAGCCGCCACTCGGTCGCCAAAGGAAAGCCAAGCTTTAAAGATGCCTGTAGCGAAAGTCTGAATACCAAAGTAGGACACCGCACCAAAATCTGCCAAGACCTCCATGAGTGCCAAAGCCATACCAGCGAAGATCGCTGGTCTTGCCATAGGCAACACCAATTTCACAAATCCTTGCAGCGGGCTATAGCCCAGCGTCTCCGAAGCCTCAATGAGTCGACCGCTACGCTCTAGAAATGCGGTACGTGTAATGAGATAGACATAAGGAAAGAGACAGAATGAAAAGGACCAGATTGCACCACTCATGGATCTTGGATCTGGAAAAAACCATAAGGAGTCCATTCCAAGCAAGGTACGAAGCGCGCTCTGTATCGGGCCTGAGAATTGCAAGAGATCTACGAACAGATAGGCCATCACATAGGTAGGTACAGCCAGAGGGAGAATTAAAGCCCATTCAAATACCCTCTTACCAGGAAAGTCATAGCTCGCAACAATCCAAGCGTTGCCGACCCCAAGAATAAATACCCCCACTCCGACACCAAGAATGAGGACCAAGGTGGAGGAGATGTACCCTCCAAGCACAAAATTCCACAAATGGCTAAGAGTGCCGGTAGCCGAAAGATCGCCACCTGGAAATAGGAATGGCGCTGCCAAGCCAAAGAGGGGCAAAAATAACAACAGGGCAAGTGGCACCACAATACGATTCATCAACTCCGCAATCCGTTTAGACTCTAGCTACGTATTTAACCATTAGCTTCATTAGCATTAATGAGAAAATTATAGGGATGAACTCGACTCGCACACTACTTTCCATCAAAGAACTGGAGATTGACTATCCCAGTCGAGATGGTCGTGGTCGCGTCACGGCCGTGAAAGGCCTTAATCTCGAGCTAGCTCAAGGTGAGATTGGCTGTTTATTAGGCTCCTCAGGTTGCGGAAAATCCACTGTCTTGAGAGCTATTTGCGGATTTGAGCCAGTTAAAGCGGGTGAGATCCTACTGAGAGACAAGCTAGCAAGCTCCACCACCGTCCACCTCCAAACCAACCAAAGAAAAGTAGGCATGGTCTTCCAGGACTTTGCCCTGTTTCCACATCTAAACGTTTTAGAGAACATTGCCTTCGGCTTGCAACACCTCCCAAGCAATCAAAGATCCTCAGTAGCCATGGAATGGCTTAAGAGAGTGTCGCTCTCAGATAAGTCTGATGCTTACCCCCATGAGCTCAGTGGCGGCCAACAGCAACGTGTGGCACTTGCAAGGGCAATGGCTCCAGAGCCTGATTTAATTCTGCTTGATGAGCCGTTCTCCAGTTTAGATATTGAACTTAGAGAGCGACTTGCTGGTGAAATGCGCGAAATTCTCAAGGCAAATAACATCACTGCCCTGCTAGTAACTCACGATCAATTTGAGGCCTTTGCTATTGCCGACAAAGTAGGCGTAATGACGGACGGAAAAGTGCTTCAGTGGGATGTGCCATATGAGCTCTATCACAAACCAGCCAATCGCTATATCGCCGACTTTATTGGGCGTGGCGTCTTTGTTAAAGGCATTGTTCTACCCGGAAACAAAGTGAAGATTGAGCTTGGTGAACTCGAGTTAGATCATGATCACTCCAAAGATATTGGCAAAGAAATTGATGTTTTGTTACGTGCCGATGATATTCAACATGATGACCATAGCGCCATGCAAGCAGAGGTCGTGCGCAAGACCTTTAGGGGTGCAGACTTTCTATACACCCTCAAATTAGCATCTGGTGTTGAGATTTTTGCATTTGTTCCAAGCCATCACGATCATGCTATTGGCGAAAAAATAGGCATTCACTTGGTGGCTGATCACGTGGTTACCTTTAGAGATTAGCCGCCATCAAGACCAATCAGTAATTGGCTTTAATTAAATTTCCCTATTTTTTCGACCAGCCGAGCCAGCCCTGAAACAGAATCTAGAGAGCCGTCAGTATCTGCGGCAATATCCAAGTCTTCCCAATTAAATTCAGTAGAAAAGTGGGCCGACTCGATAATTAACTCGTAGCTATACGATGCTTTTTCAGAATCTGCATCCGTCAACTTCAACACCGGCACCTCAACTGCCTGAATCGCGCCGATTAATTCACCAACCTCGGCAGCCGTTAAATCTCGAGCCTGTAATACATCATCTGTTCGCTTAACGGAAAGAGATGATTTTTCATCAATTGTGATTTCGTATTGATTAATACCAAAATCAAACCACACTGTTAACTCAAGAGCAATGGGATATATCTTCATCAAGCCACTCCTTATGGTCAGACCCTAGAGACCCTCGCAGATGGAGGGCAATGCTTGATGCAATCCTATGCCTATTGAGGCTGGCTGTCTAGCTCAGCAGAGATATGCCAGCAAAGGCCTTGTATATGGCGGAGGGGGGGGATTCGAACCTTCGGTAGGTTTAACCCTATATCCAACTTCGGGACTTCAGCATTTCCCATGTAAATCAATTAGCAACTCCAGATACCCATAATCTGAAGAATTGACTAATGAGAGTTATTGCCACATGGCTCTTTGGCGCACTAAACCAACGAAATTATTTTCAGAAAACCGCTGGCAACAATAGTGATTTAGCCGGGGCGCTCTTGATTTTCCTGAATGACCTTAAGAAAGCGTTCGCCATAGCGCTCCAACTTGGCTTGCCCCACCCCACCAATACGACTGAAGTGGTCCAAAGTAGTTGGAGTAGATTTAACCATCTCCTGCAAAGTGCTGTCATGAAAAATCACATAGGGCGGCACCCCTTGTTCGCGTGCCAGCTCAGTACGCTTAGCCTTGAGGGCCTCCCATAGGTTTTCATCTGCAATATTACTAAAGGGATGTGTAGAACTCTTCTTTGCTCCAGACTTCGTAGCATTGCTCTTGGAGTAGCCCGTTTCTTTTCGCAACCAAACCTCTTGCTCACCACGCAGCACGGGCAAGGCAATGTTATCCGCCAACTTTAAGCCGCCATGCAATGCAATATCAGCATCTAAATATCCCCCCGCTACCAATTGACGATAGATGCTATTCCACTGCGCCTGATTGAGTTCTGCGCCAATACCAAATGTACTCACTTGCTCATGAAAATATTGCTTTACTCTAGGAGTCAATTTACCCAAAAGCACATCAATTAAATGGGTTACACCAAAACGCTGGCCTGTACGATACACACATGACAATGCTTTTTGCACTTCGTGCGTGGCATTCCAAGTAGCCACTGGCTCTAGACAATTATCGCAATTACCACAGCTACCAGCATGCGCCTCTCCAAAGTAACGCAAAATCGTTTGATGGCGGCACGTCGTGGATTCGCAATAGCCCAGTAGAGCATTAAGTTTTTGGCGCTCTACCCGCTTACGGTCCTCAGAAGCTTCACCAGAATCAACCATTTGCCGCAAGCTCACCACATCCCCAAATCCGTAGGCCATCCAGGCATTTGCAGGCAAGCCATCGCGCCCTGCCCGTCCAGTTTCTTGGTAATAACCTTCCATACTTTTGGGTAGATCCAGATGAGCTACAAAGCGGACGTTGGGCTTATCAATACCCATACCAAACGCTACGGTCGCGACCATGATGACGCCCTCTTCACGCAAGAAGCGTTTTTGATTAGCACTGCGTGTTTCCACACTTAAACCTGCGTGATACGGCATTGCATCCCACCCGCGGTCTTTTAACCATTGCGCAGTCTCTTCTACACTGCGACGCGATAGGCAATAAATAATTCCAGAGTCATCGACATGCTCGGCATCTAAAAAGTGCTCCAACTGTTGTTTAGCACTCTGTTTTTGCAGAACTCGATACTTAATATTGGGACGATCAAAGCTAGAGACAAACTGCTCGGCAGATTCCAGCGAAAGACGCTCCACAATTTCTGCTCGGGTTGGCGCATCCGCAGTAGCCGTTAAGGCGATACGAGGCACCTTAGGAAATCGCTCGTGCAAAACAGTTAATTGGCGATATTCTGGGCGAAAATCATGACCCCATTGCGAAACGCAGTGCGCTTCATCAATAGCGAATAATGCAATTCCGGGGCCCGCATTGAGTCTATCGAGTATTGATAGAAAACCAGAGCTCATCAGACGTTCTGGCGCCACATAAATCAAGTCAAGATCTCCAGCTAGTAATTGACTGGTCACCTTTTGAGAAGTAGTTGCATCCAGACTGGAGTTTAGGAATGAAGCCTTAACGCCCAACTGGGTTAATGCATCAACTTGATCCTGCATCAGTGCAATTAAGGGTGAAACCACTACCCCTACGCCACGGCGAACAAGCGAGGGAATTTGATAGCACAGCGACTTACCGGCACCAGTAGGCATGAGGACCAAAGCGTCCCCGCCAGCGACTAAATGCCGAACAATAGACTCTTGAGCACCTCGAAATTGATCAAAGCCAAAAATATCATGAAGTACTTGGTGACTCGATTGCAACAGTAATGCCCCTTTGTATTAATGAATAACCGCGTATTACATAATTCGTATAAATAAAAAGCCCCATGTTAATGCGGGGCTCTTGCAATATTTTCTCTAAATTGATGAAATCCAGAGTCTGATTGGCGGAGAGGTATGGATTCTCCTCCACTTTGAAATAACCATATGATTAAGTTAAATATTTTCTCAGGACTAAGCTCTATTTGTAGCAAACATCTGCAGCATTCTTAACCGCCAATCTTAGACCGTCAAGATGCCTCGCTTGATCATAACGATATTGCCTGCCCTATTCAAGGCGGTAGGCCGTTGTTGGGTGGCAAGCAGTCATTAGAACCAATAGTTACCGCAGGTAAATCGACCCGTAAGCGACCTTCTTGGGCAACAAAAAACCTGCCTAGGCAGGTTTGGTATTTCTGAGTGGCGGTGGAATAAACCACAAACTCTAATTACTTGGCGCTTGCCTTCTTTGCAGCGGCTTTATGCGCTTTAACCACTTGACTAAGTTGACCTTGAGCTGAGTTCAACCCTGTTTCAGCAGTCTTTTCGAAGTTAGCAAATGTCGCTTGAGCAGTAGAGCGAACTTGGTCAAAGTGTTGAATTGCAGCAGTAAATGCAGTAGTAAAAGCAGCTACAAACGCTTCAGAACCAGCAGGTGCTTTTGAAGTGGCTGCCGCTACGAATTCTTTCAAATCATCTTGTGATTGATTAATTAGAGCATCCATAGCGCCGACCAATTCTTCATTGCCATCACGCAATACCTGAGCAATCTTTTCTTGATATTCTTTAATTAGAGCAATGGCTTCTTGTACGGATTCTCCTTGTAGCAACTCTAATGCCGCTTTGGGATCTTGACTTTTCAGTAATTGTGATGCCTTGGCTTGAGCTGTGCTTACCAATTCTTGCGCCACTTGATAATTAATTTGCGCTAATTCATGCGCATTTCCCAACGCTGTTTGCCCCAAGGCGCGCACGGCTTCAATAGATTTGGCTGGATTTGCCGAAAATGAATAGCTAGACATGGTGTTTCCTTTAGGGGTTAGTTATGCTGCATGACAACATACTAATTAGCATTTAAGTCAATAACAAGACACATTATCTGCCAAGCAACCCACATTAAGTCATAAGACTAAAGGACTCTGATGAGGCAGCGAGACAATAAGATCGGACACTCATATTTATTTATTACAGGTGACTCGACTCGACCCATGTGAGACTGTCACCCAAAAGCAAAAACTACCCGAAGGTGGTTTAACTATTACAAGAAATTAATGCGTCTAACTATGGGCGAACATACAGATCTTTACCATTCTTAATGGTCTTTACAATCTGAATATCCTTAATTTCCATTGGATCCACTTTCAATGGATTGCGATCAAGTACCACCATATCAGCGAGCTTTCCGGTGGCAATACTGCCCTTTGACGCCTCTTCTTTATATTGATATGCAGCTACAGAAGTAAACCCACGAAGTGCAATGTAAGGATCGACACGTTGACCAGGGCCTAAGGTGTCCCCTCCGTAAGTCTTGCGATTTACAGAGGTCCAAATCGTAAACAATGCACTTGGACCAGACGAGGGCGTGTCATTATGAATTCCAAATTGGAGGCCCTTTGTTAGAGCCAAATTTAGCGGCACCATATTACTGGCCCTCTCTTCTCCCAGAATTTTTTTATACACATCGCCATACATCCAGATGTGGTTAGGCATGAATTGGGCAAAGATTTTATTAGTCTTATATTGATCCAATTGATCATCACGAACAAAAAATGAATGGGCAATCAATGTTCTGCGGTCTTCAGTGATGCCTGTTTCTCGTATTGCTTTAGTAATTCCAGAAAGAGTCATATCAATTCCAGCATCGCCATTGGAATACCCGTAATACTGGATATTTTTCTCGTAGGCTAACTTTGCGTAATGATCAACTAAATCCTGCGAAATAATAGCCATACCTCGCCAATCCTTTGGAAATCCAGTGGTATCGGTATAAGGCTTGGTGAAATAAGCCAAACGTAATTGCGGTGCGCCATCAGTTGAGACCAAAATTCCAGCAACCTTAAAGCCACCATTACCCTTGGTATAGATTCCAAATGGATAATTTTGATTGGTCGCCAGCAATTGATCAACGACTAGATAGGTTGGTAACGCAATAAGATCCAAGCTAATCATATTGCGATCTACTGCTTGGCGCATATTACGAATATCGTCAATCGTAGTTTCATAACTTTGCGCAGTGGTAAATCCATTTGCGGCATAAATCTTTTCAGCTTTGCGATAAGTTTCCAGGGTTAAGCCCTGGGAATACTTACCAAACACCTTGGCAGTTGCATCCACATTTGGTATGCCGATCAATTCACCGGTTAGTTTTCCTGTTTTTGGATCGACAGGAATCATTCCTTGCACAACTTTAGTAGATTTGCTAATCCCCAGCCTCCTTAAGCCAGCTGAATTAACAATTCCAGTCAAAGTAGAAATGTTATTGACAAATACCGGTTGATTAGGAAATGCTTTGTCTAACTGTGCAATCGTCAATGGACCATCAGTAAGAAAGGCATCCGCGTACTCTGTGCCAATAATCCAACCGTTAAATGGTTGAGCCTCAGCTTTCAAACGGCCTATTAGCTCCTGAGTTGTAAGAGGAGGCTTATCTGAAAAATATCCAAGATTAACGCCCAGCGTATTTTGGGCAATCAAAGTAAAGTGGCCCCATGCATCTATAAATCCCGGCAATAAGGTTTGGCCTTTTAAATCATGAATTACTGGATTTGTGCCGGCCTCATTTAAAGCATTTTGCATATTTCCGACATAAGTGATCTTCTTACCCCTCACTACGACCGCTTCAACATAGCTTGGTTTATCACCATCCATCGTCAAAATGTCGCCATTGAAATATATGCTTGCATTATCAGCAAATACTTGGGAAGCAATCAAAAACAAGAATGTAGAAAAGTATACTTTTAAGATTTTCATGAATGAATTACTTTTTAATAAATGGAGAGATCAGTTAGACTGGTTAATAAAAAAGATAATACCAAAATACACCCTCACCAGTAGTGCCAAGGGGATCATGAAACATGCCCCCCTTTTCTTTTGGTTCAATGGAATATGCTGCTATCTGTTCGGAACAATCAATGGTCTACTAGACGCCTCGAGTCGAGATGTGAGGCGCCGGATGACTAATTTGACTATAAGCGTCTCAAAACACGATACTTAGAAGTTGGTCGACTTGCAGATTCACAATGAGCGGGAGACTGTTAATGACCTTGAATTCAACTGATCGATGCAACACACTACAAACTGCGTAAGCAAAAGGAGTGTTGCTCATGAAACAACGACCTCGAATCTATTACACCGCCACTCAAAGAGAGTTGATGTGGGATCGCTGGCAAAAAGGCGATAACCTTCATCAGATAGCGCAGTTATTTGATCGCCATCACCCCTCTATACAGCGTATTTTGATGCAGACGGGCGGCATCAGACCACCATCAAGATCTCGATCAGTTTTAGCGTTAACTTTGGCTGAGCGAGAAGAAATCTCCCGTGGCCTGGCAACTGGGCAATCACTTCGCTCTATCGCACAGCTTTTAGGCAGGTCGCCTTCTACGGTTAGTCGCGAAGTAAAACGCAATGGCGGTATTAAAGACTACCGATCAGCTGGGGCCGATAGCTCAGCCTGGGATCGAGCACTTCGCCC
>NZ_NGUO01000025.1 GCF_002206635.1 Polynucleobacter aenigmaticus
GGGTGGCGGTCTCGCTTCAGTGCTTTCCAGCAAAGTACCTGGAATGTCGGCTACCGCTGAAGTGACTGGCGGCTCAGTAGATAACCTGAACCTCATCGGTACCGGTAAACCTTATGTTGGCTTCTCCATGGCAGATGCCGCTAAAGATGCGAAAGACGGCGAAGGTAAGTTTGCAAACAAGAAGGTGGATTTACGCACTCTCTTAGTTTTGTATCCTAATCTGATGCATGTGGTAACAGTGGACTCCACTGGGATCAAGTCCATGAAAGACCTAAAGGGCAAGCGCATTAGTACTGGTGCCCCAGGCAGCGCTACTGAAGTGATGGCATTTCGTTTGCTGGAAGCTGCAGGCCTTGATAAAGACAAAGATGTGAAACGCGAGCGCTTGAGCGTAGCGGAGTCGGTCAATGCCGTTAAAGATCGCAAAATCGATGCTTTCTTCTGGGTTGGCGGCCTACCAACTGCAGCAGTTACCGATTTGGCTAATAGCCCTGGTATGAAAATCGTCATGGTGGATAACGCTGCAGAAGTAGCCGCCATGAATAAAAAATATGGCAACCTTTACTTTGCTGCTGATATCCCTAAAGAAACCTATAGCGGTATGGGTAAGGACAATAAAGTTTCTGGCGTAGCCAACATCCTAGTTGTTAATGCCAATATGACTGACGATGAAGCTTACAAAATTGTCAAAGCAGTATTTGACAATAAATTGGAACTAGTTCGTACACACAAGGAATACATCAACGTAACCCTTGAAAATCAAAAACAAAAGTCCACCCCAATCGCATACCATCCGGGCGCACTGAAGTACTTTAAAGAAAAAAATATCAAAGTGAATTAATAGTTATACGAGGAGTGCCCATAAGGCACTCCTCAGTTTTTTGATCGTTCCGAATTAGTAGTGCCAAAAAAGCTTTATAAAAAAACATAGGTAGAGACATGACACAAGCAGTAATTGACAACGAGACACAAAAAAAATTAGACGCCTTTATTAAGCAAGAGGAGGGTGACTCCAATGACTACAAAGGTCTCTTGGCCAAGTTCATCACCCTAGTGGCTGTTGGTATGTCACTCTTCCATTTGTATGCTGCTTACTCCATCGTTCCTACACAGCAGCTTCGTGTGATCCACGTAGCCTTGGTACTGTTCTTAGTTTTCCTGAGTTTCCCAATTGCCGCTCGCTTTAAAAACCGCCTGATGTGGTGGGACATCTTATTTGCCATCGGGGCGGTATTTGTCGCCTATTACATCTTGAATAGTGGCGATGATCTCTTTGATCGTAATACCGCCCCAAACTCGACCGATGTCATGGTGGGCGTCTTCCTCATTGCGTTGATTTTAGAAAGCGTTCGCAGAACCAATGGCATGGTTCTAGTTATTGTCACTTCTTTATTCTTGTTGTATGCCCTATTTGGCAACTACTTGCCAGCACCATGGACGCACAAGGGCTATGACCTTGATCGCTTAGTCGGCTATATGTACATGACCCTTGAGGGTATTTATGGCACGGCAGTAGACGTATCGGCAACACTGATTATTCTCTTTACTATTTTTGGCGCCTTCTTACAGTTCACTGGCGCCGGCAAATTCTTTATCGATTTCTCTTTTGCCGCCATGGGCGGTAAGTCCTCTGGTGTTGGAAGAACGATTGTTCTCTCCTCATTTTTATTGGGTGGCCCTTCAGGTTCTGGTGTTGCGACTACCGTGACTGTTGGTTCCGTGGCAGCGCCGATGCTGGAAAAAGTAGGTTACGAAAAAAATGCTGCAGGCGGATTATTAGCGGCTGGTGGCTTAGGTGCAATCATCTCCCCACCAGTGCTTGGTGCGGCGGCATTCTTGATTGCTGACTTCCTGAAGATCTCCTACTTAGATGTGTTGCTAATGGCAACCATCCCAACGATTTTGTTTTACCTTGGCCTATTGGTCATGGTAGAGATTGATGTACGCAAATATGGCATGAAGAACATCCATTTCCAGGCAGCCGAAAGTGCTTGGCAATTAACCAAAAAATATTGGTTCCATTTCTTCTCATTGATTTCCATTGTGGTGTTTATGATGTTTGGCTTCTCGCCAGTGATGTCAGTGTTTTGGGCGACTGTTGTTTCGGCGCTTTCCAGCATGTTACGTCGTGATACTGCGATCATTCCTTGGGATTGGTTCCAGGGCAAAGAGAAGATATTCTCGGGACTCTATAAGTCCAACCTCACCAAAGCCCTTGCATCAGGCTCGACTGGCGTTTTAGCTATTGCTGTTACCTGTGCTGGCGCAGGATTAATTGTAGGCACCGTGACCTTGACTGGCTTGGGTCTGAAGTTCAGCTCCATCGTCATTCAATATGCAGGCGGCTCTCTCTTACTAACAGCTATCTTTACCGGTTTAGTGGTGTGGGTTGTTGGCCTTGCAGTTCCAGTAACAGCGTCTTACATCATCTGCGCTGTGATCGCAGCGCCTGCTTTGATTAACCTTGGCGTTCCAGAATTTGCTGCGCACATGTTCATCTTCTATTACGCAGTACTTTCTGAGGTGTCTCCTCCAACAGCACTCTCGCCCTTTGCGGCAGCGGCGATTTGCAAAGGCAATCCCTACAAGACGACATTGCAAACTTGGAAGTATGTTGCGCCAGCTATTTTGGTGCCCTTCATGTTTGTACTCGACAAGTCTGGCGTGAGCTTATTGCTGATGGGCTCGACAGCAGCACTAGAGCAAGCTGATTGGATGCAAATTGCCTGGGTGTCATTTACAGCTGTGGTTGGCATCATTTGTTTAGCTGGTGGTCTCCAGGGTTGGTTTATTGAAAAGACCAAAACCTTTGAGCGCATCATCATGGTGATCGCCGGTGTTGCCCTTGCTTACCCATCCACTGAAGCAGATCTGATTGGATTTGTAGGCTTTGGTTTGGTGCTCATCACCCAATCCATTACGCACTTCAAGCTGAACCCTCGTTCAAGTTGAGCGCCCCGCAGCAATACTTCGGATAAATCAAAAATAATCCCGCACATGTGAACTGACCCCCAAAAGTTGGACGCCAAGTCCAACCAAGGGGGTTTTGTTTTATGAGCAAGTACAGCAAGCAGTTCAAGCTAAAGGTAGTTAAAGAGTTTTTAAAGTCAGGTGGTCAAAGGCGGGTTGCTCACCTATTTGCGGTTAATCACTCGCAGGTCCGAGACTGGTTTTTGGCCTATCAAGCGCATGGCCCTGGTGGCCTTACTCCAGACCACCAACGTCACCCTCCCCAGTTCAAGCTTGAAGTGCTGCAGTACATGACCAAACACCAAGTATCGGCCAGACCAGCTGCGGCCCACTTTGGCATCCGCAGCATGAGCACTGTATTGCGATGGCAAAAACTCTACAATGAGGGCGGTATTACAGCCCTTGCCAATCGACAGAGAGGACAACAGCCTATGTCCCAATTTAATATCAAAGCATTACTCAAAAAGCCTGTCTCGGAACTCACACCTGCAGAGTTGCGACGACGTTTGGA
>NZ_NGUO01000026.1 GCF_002206635.1 Polynucleobacter aenigmaticus
AGATCATCTCCTATGAGCTTGCTGATCGGCCGCAGATCAGCTCTGTAATGCAGATGCTAAAGAGCGCCTTCAAACGACTCAAGAATGAAGGCAGGCCAGTATTGCACTCCGACCAAGGCTGGCAATACCAAATGGGGCTGTATCAACAGGCCCTGCAAGAACAAGGCGTTACTCAAAGCATGTCTAGAAAAGGGAATTGCTTAGATAACGCCGTGATGGAGAACTGGTTTGGGATTATGAAAACTGAGTTCTTCTACCAACAAAAGTTTGACGATGTTCAATCATTTAAAACCCAGCTAAAGGAATATATCCATTACTACAACCATGATCGAATCAAACAAAAACTAAAGGGATTGAGCCCGGTAAATTACCGAACTCAATCCCTCGTGCTAACCTAACTAAACTGTCCAACTACTGGGGGTCAGTTCAATGCATTGGCATTTTTTAGAGGCAAATGGGAGGCCTGCGTATTTGCCCAAGCTAAGGCAAATAAGATAAATACGCAGACTGATGCGAATATACCCATCCAAAAGCTAAAAAGAAAAATGACTATTAGATAAATTGGAAACCAGGGGGCATCGTAAAAAGCAAACAAGCCATTGCCCGTAACAAACTGCCGAATAGTAGTCAAATCGGCGATAGCTTGGCCTGCATTAATTTTCTTGGACTTTAGATTCTGATGAAATGCGGCTGTATAAATTTTTTGGTTCAAGGTGTTATCAAGCCTCTCACCTATCTTGATCACCATGGCCGATCGAACATACTCCAAAAGCGACATAATCAGAAATAGAAATAAGATAATAAGACTCAGAAATACTAGAGTCGATACATTGCTTGAAGTCAACACTCGGTCATACACCTCCAACATATAAATAGATGGTGCAAGATACAGTAAATTGATACAAGCCGTAAAGATGGCAACATAAAAGAATGCCGGCTTAAATTGCAATAGCGATTTAGATAACTCAGTTTTCGATAAACGCTCTAGCAGCACAAACATTCCAATATAAAAAAATACAAATGTCGCTCACCAAAGATTAGGCGTATGGTCAAAATCGATAGGGTTAGGCAATTAAGGCGCTCATCTAGCCCTAGACTAAGTTAGAGTTACTCTGGGGCTTTTAAGGCTAGCTGAGTCGTCTTTATTGCAAATAACCAAATGAATTGATGACGATGTAAGAATGAACAAATACAGAGTTTGGGGCGACCTTAATACTGCAAAGTTAGTCTAATAAGTGCAATTTATGAATGTAGAGCCAGATACGTAAAGTCTAAAAACCTTAGAAAATCTAAAAGAAAAGGCTTATGGACATAGCGTCAAAATACTAAACCACCCAATAAAAATACTAAATTTTCTTTAAATAAGACTTTGATTATTAAACTAGTAGTGATGCGTATTCCATTTTTTTAAAAAAAGGTATACATTTATCCTATTCTAATTTTTATATGCATCTACTTTTCAGATGGGAGATATTGATGAATAAGGCGACTGACAAAAGAGTGGATCTTGAAATGCGAACATCAATTGATCGCTATTTAGAGCACATTAAAAAAATATTTAAAGATTCGGTTTATAGCACGGGCAGCTGGGACGATAATTCAGTCAATGAATTTTGCCAAGCAGTCCACATTAGTCAACGGGGCGATCTGATGACGATAGCAACCATAAAGAATAAAACACATTCTTATATTGCAATCAAAGATATTAATAAGTTGAAGAGAGGTAGTATTTTTGGAAAAACTTGGTTTGGCAACCCTGCACTCGGATCGCCCGTTGGCAATGTTCTGAATATGCTTTAATCTCGCCCAAATTCATGCACACTACGATTAACTCCCTATAGCGGCAGATACAGCTCTTTCTTCTAGATAAAAAGCTTCTGCCACTTCCTTGAAGTAGCTTTTCTCGCTGATGAAGGCCTCCACAACTGCCGGATCAAATGCGATACCGCTATTACGAATAATTTCTTCAGAAGCATCCTCATGTGTCCATGCTTTTTTATAGGGGCGTACTGTCGTTAAGGCGTCGTAAACATCGGCTAGCGCCATGATTCGAGCTGACAATGGAATAGCATTCCCCTTGAGTCCAGCTGGATAGCCAGTGCCATCCCACTTTTCATGGTGACTTTCAGCGATGGTAGATGCTACAGAAAGTACATCGTTTGTATTCTCAATCTTATCTTTGGCTACTTCCAGTATTGACGCACCCATTGCTGCATGGGTCATCATGATGTTACGCTCCTCAACAGTCAATCTACCAGGCTTATTTAATATTTGATCTGGAATGCCTACTTTTCCAATATCGTGTAATGGTGCCGCCTTATACAAGATATCCACATAGGCTTCTTCTAATTGCGCCCCATAAAATCCAATTGACTTCAAGCGTATAGCAAGAGCATGCACATATTTTTGAGTTCTTAGTATATGGTGACCAGTTTCATCGTCACGAGCCAGAGCCAAAGAATTCAGAATAGATAACATATTATCTTCTTGTTTTTGATTAAGACTAATTGATAATTTCCATAGATGATTATAAAAATAATTTCCTAAAAAGATAAAGATGACTATGTAACAAAAAATATATGCGAGCCGTACAAAAAATTCATCCTGATGTTCATCAAAAGTTGAGGCGTGTGCACTTAGATCCAATCCAGTAACTATTACTCTAGAAACCAGTAAAGCAATTTGCACAAAGATAGCTAAATATATAAATCGCAAATAATATGATTTATCTTTTTTAAAACATCCATGCAGTTCATATAATTGCCATAAAGACAATAAAATAGTTGATATGGCAATGAATTCCACCCTAGCGCCATAATTTCCATTAATCACAACCCACACATACAACATGCAAGTTGCCAAAGTACCCGAAATAAAATAAACAAGCTGCTTTTTTGTAATTCGCGTGTAGATTGCCCTAAACAACAATCCCAGAGCAATATCAGAGCCTAGCTGAAGTAAGTCCCCAATAGTTAAGGCCTTGCCTGACCACGGAAAAAAGACAAATGAAAAGCAAGAGAGGGCCATTAAATAGCCTGCGATGGACCAATATAATCCAGAGCTATTGATTGCTATGCGAGTCTTCAATTCTACCGACGAGTTGAGAGCAATGACCAAGGTCACTAGAGCTGCCCCCAAATACATTATCTGGTTTGTAAGTTCCATTATGTAACGGTAAACCCCGATGTATTAATACAGTGAAAAACGACAAGCTTGCACTTGGTATCCTTACTCTGATACCTTTTATGGCGCATAAAATCTCACTTGGTTTCCGCCCATTTTTTTGGCTTCATACATTGCCATATCCGCCCGCTTAATAATGTTGCTTGATTTAATTTGATTGCCTAAAAATAGACTGGCTCCAATGCTGGCAGAACTTTCAAATTGAATGGAGGTCTCGCCTCGCGTTACATGACATATGGTAAATGTATATTTATTTGACAAACTAGATAAAATTTTATTTGCTATGCTACTTACCTGACTGGCTGTTTGTGAATAATTATTTGTAAACTCATTTAAAATCACAACAAATTCGTCACCACCAAACCGGCTTGAAGTATCTTTTGCCCGCAAACCATTAGAAATGCGTTTTGCAAATTCAGCCAGTAATAAATCACCTACTTCATGCCCATATTGATCATTGATGAATTTCAAGTTATCGATATCAATAAATAGCAAAGCCCCGTAAAGAGCGCTGCGTTTACTTTGAACAAGAGCCTGATTTAAGCGGTCTAAGCATAAATTACGATTAGGCAGATTTGTCAACTGATCAAAAAATGCTAATTTTTTCGTTTTATCATCTATTTTGATGCGGTCGGATATGTCGCGTATCGTCATGATGAAATTGCAAATATCCCCTTGTTTATTGAATATTGGGGAAATAGACAATTCATTCCAAAATGCCGCTCCGCCTTTTCGGTAGTGCAATATCTCTCCGGAAAAGTGAGATAAGTCCATATAAGCCAAATCGATTTTGGCTATAGTATTTTTATTGGTTTTTGGACCATTGAATAACTCTCCATAACCTTTTCCATCAAAGTCATTAAGAACATATCCTGTTATTGATGTGAAAGCTTCATTCACACTGATGATGATGCCATTTTCATCTGAGATGACTACGCCCTGACCAAGCATATTGATGGCATTATCTAAGGCTCGCCTTCCAAGAAGTGCGCGAACTTTTAAGCCAGAAGTCACAGCATCCATTAAACTGCTCTTGACCCAATTCCAAACTTATTCGCCAAGCCCATTAAGTAGGATTTAAATTCCATACTGAACTCTGGGTGCTTTAATGCGAACTCAACAGTTGCCTTTAAGTACCCCAGCTTATCGCCACAATCGTAGCGAATCCCTTTGAACTCATATGCCATTACCTTTTCTACCTGCAATAAGGATTCAATGGCGTCCGTTAACTGGAACTCACCACCAGACCCAGGTTTTAATTGACGAATATGCTTAAAAATATTGGGGGATAAGATATAGCGCCCCACGACACCCAAATTAGATGGCGCATCTTTTGGCTGTGGTTTTTCAATTATCCGATTGATTTTATAAGCGCCGTCGCCTTCATCAATCCCAGCAATAACCCCATAAGAGGAGCTTTTCTCTGGTCTGATTTTTTCGACAGCCAATACTGAAGTATGATTTTTCTTATGCACTTGCATCATCTGACACAACACCGGTGGCCTTCCGTCTAAAAGATCATCCGCTAAAATAACTGCAAAAGGCTCATCTCGAACCAGCTTTTCTGCGCATAAAACAGCATGCCCTAAACCAAGCGCCTCAGATTGTCGAATATAGACACAATCTACATGGCTAGGCTTTATATTGCGTACCATCACCAAGAGATCTGTCTTATTTTTAGCCTCAAGTTCTGCCTCAAGCTCGTAGGCTTTATCAAAGTGATCTTCGATTGACCTCTTATTGCGTCCAGTCACAAAAATGAGCTCAGTAATACCAGAGGCAATCGCCTCCTCTACTGCATATTGAATAAGAGGCTTATCCACGACATTCAGCATTTCTTTTGGGCTTGCCTTAGTGGCAGGCAAAAAACGCGTCCCTAAGCCAGCAACCGGAAATACTGCTTTAGTTATTGGCTGATATTTAGTAATACTCACGCCTTCTTCCCCTTGTAAATAGTTACTATTGTTTCAATAAGCTATAAAAAATGAGACCCAATAAGCGCAATCTCATTCCTAATAACGCAATTTTTATATCTTTAAACTTAAAACCTATTGCATCTCATTTTTTGACTATTGGAAATAGGGCTTTAGGTAAGCAATTCGATCGGATGTAATTGAGTCAAACTGACTCTGATCAATGTCAGCACCATTTTTAAGGGCTGAATCAATCGGCACAGATAACTGCTTTCCCAATTCAACTCCGGGCTGATCAAAACTGTTGATTCCCCATAAAATTCCCAAAGCAACTGTACGGCT
This sequence comes from Polynucleobacter aenigmaticus, assembly GCF_002206635.1. GTDB lineage: Bacteria > Pseudomonadota > Gammaproteobacteria > Burkholderiales > Burkholderiaceae > Polynucleobacter > Polynucleobacter aenigmaticus. Next base: position 5,439 of record NZ_NGUO01000026.1, read on the forward strand.
TTCATACAAAGCTAATAGCGCTCCCAGATGAAAAGCATCTAATTTGGGAAGGATAATAAGATTGCTGGGCTTGTTACCAGGGTAGCTTTCATTGGGAATTTCAGAAGTCTTACCGCAAGATAGTGCCTGCGCTTGCGCTAAGCAGTTTGCCAAAAGTATTCGGTGATGATCGACTGCTTCGGGAATATCACTCATCGGCTCGCCCACCGCAATGAAGTCCACTGGGATGATTTCAGCGCCTTGATGTAGTAGTTGAAAATAGGAATGTTGGGAGTTAGTTCCTACGCTGCCAAACACAACGGGAGAAGAGTTCTGTATAGGTATATCACCACACCCCACACCCTTCCCATGACTCTCCATTTCAAGCTGCTGTAACCAAAATGGAAATAGGCTGAGTGCATTTGCATAAGGAATGACTGCATAGGCAGTTGAGGAATACTTTTTTTGCTGGTGTAGCAATGCTAAGGCCATTAATATCGGTACATTTTTCTCAATTGGAGTTTCTTGAAAATGCCGGTCAATTGCTTCAGCCCCCTTTAAAAAAGACATAAAAGTCTCAAACCCATACTGCAATGCGATGCAAAGGCCTACTGCCGACCAAACAGAAAATCGCCCTCCCACCCAATCCCAAAATGGGAAAATATGATCACTCGTAATGCCAAATAATTGCGCCGCAGTAGGATTGGCAGTAACCGCCAAGAGTGCGCCCTGGAGTTGCTTATTGCTGCAGCCATTGGATTTTAGCCAACTCACTACTGCCTTGGCATTCATCAAAGTCTCTGTTGTACTGAAGGTCTTTGAAACGATGATGACACGAGTGCTAGCAGGCTTTGCTTGCCTAAAAATTTGGGTAAGCTCTTCACCGTCTATATTGACAGCAAAGTGCATTCGCATTTCCCTGCTATTAATACCAGGTAAATTCGCCAATGCCTGTACTGCTAATTGGGGACCAAAAACAGATCCCCCGATTCCAATGTGAATGACATCAGTGACCCCATCCCATTCATTACATAGGGATTGAATCCGTTGCCACACCACCTCAATCTCAGGCATGACATTTTTACCTTCTACAAAAATGGGATTTTTTGAGCAATTACGTAAAGCAGTATGCAGCACAGGACGCCGCTCACTCCTATTGAAGATTTTTCCAGAAAACATATCATTAATACGATCAGCAATGCTCGCTTTCTGAGCAAGCTCAATTAAATCTTGCCATTCTTTTTTACTAATATTTTGATAGGCGGAATCTAATACGAGACCGGCTGCATTCAAGCTCCCAAATGAAGCATTGGGCATCTCACCAAATTGCCCTTCGAGAGCGGGCTCAACATCCAGATTAGTTAACACCTGATTCATCTATCCATAGAAAAATTGAAGGGGGCTCCCTTTCTTCTGTCTATTTTGATGATTGCAAAGATGTTGGTAGACCCATTAACCGCAAAATGCTTCTATAAAATGCAATTCTAAATTGATGGGTATATGGTGATTACTACGAATTAAGCTCTAAAAGATGATATCTAACAGCCCATTCGTTATTACGGCAATCCTTAACTATCTTGATAGTTTCTAGAAATTTCTTTGAAAGAATTCTGTTCGGCAATAAAGGCATTAACAATCACAGGATCAAAATAAGTATTACCTTTAGAAACAATCTCCTGAATTGCCTGCTCATGTGTCCATGCATTTTTATAAATACGCTTACTCACCAAGGCATCATACATATCAGCTACCGACATAATCCGAGCCTCTATAGGAATCGCTTCGCCAGCTAAACCACGGGGATAGCCACTACCATCCCATTTCTCATGATGAGCTCCTGCAATCAGGATAGCCTTTGCAACCACACCCGATTCATCATCACGCTTAATCTCTAGAGTACTTAATTCAGATTCTCCAATCAAGGTATGGGTTTTCATGATAGTCCACTCCTCATCCGTAAGGGGTCCCTGCTTTAGCAAGATGAGATCAGGTATGCCAATTTTCCCAATATCATGAAGTGGTGCAGCATTAAACAATAATTCAATGGCATGATCCGATAGGCGATCTACATAATACCCATCAGCTTGAAGGCGAAGAGCAAGCACTTTTACATAATTTTGTGTGCGAATAATGTGGTTTCCCGTCTCATTATCACGCGCCATTGCAAGCGCACTTAAGGATGCTAATAGTTGCAACTCAGATTGAGCAAGATTTTTATTAGCGAGCTCCATTTTTATCAGGTGGTTTTCAGTAATTAACTCCTCTTTTTTGCCCCACTCAATTGTTCCAGCTAAACTAGTAAAAAACATAAACCTGAGTATGCCAAAAATACAGAGGAGTATAAAAGTGATGGCGTTTGTTAGGCCGCCTTCGTACACAAACCCAAGACCATAAAACAGAATCATAATAAAGCGAACTACCCAAACCAGCCCACTTAAAAAGAAGGTGATTAGCAACCCCAAAGCAACCTGAATTTGCAGTTGCTTATAAATCTTGAGGGCTGGTAAAAAGACGGTAAAGTTAAATACCAATCCCCCGATTGCAACAATAGCCGGCTGATATTTGACATCAAAATATTCGCCAACCAATATCAGAGCAGCGAGAAAGAAAAGTGCTGCAATCAAAGCTTTTAAAGCAATCCATTTAAGGTAGATCTGCTTACCCACTAAATTCTGATAGGAATAATAGAAAAAGACATATGCTGCAATATTGAAACCATTGCCAAGCATGAATGTAGCAAAATTTGGCAATATCCCTTTTAGCGATAAAAAAACAGTGGCAACGCCAATCAGAAAACAGCCAATCGCCCAAATAGATATATAAGATTGATTATAATTTTTATAAGTAGATAATAGTAAATAAGCTCCCGCAAATGAAAATATCCCGAAAAATAAGAATAGCGAGGTAATGAGGGTTGGAGTTGAATTGATCAAAAAAATTTCACGCCACTCTTAAATATGACTTACTAACCGTAGATATAATTCTTAAAAAATGTTAACCGGAGAGAGTTTTAAATAGGGAAATCGTAGGAGTGAATGGAAAAACATTCACTCACTTACCTTTTAGAGTAACTTGAAGATCTCTAAAAAACCTTGGATTCAACTGGTCAACGCAACAGATTGGGCAAAACGTTCTGCCGGTGTTTGATAGTTTAGTGTTTTTCTAGGGCGTTCATTAAGTTTCCTGGCTATGGCATTAAGCTTAGCCTGCGAGTAATTGGCTACGCTCATTCCTTTAGGGAAGTATTGTCTTAGTAAGCCATTGGTATTTTCATTTGAGCCTCGTTGCCAAGGATGCTGGGGATCACAAAAGTAAACCTGAACATCCGTGGCTAAGGTAAAGCGTTTGTGTTCAGACATCTCTTTGCCTCGATCCCAAGTGAGCGACTTATACAACTCGTCTGGTAATTTCCTCGCATGCTTAATTAAGGCATTGACGACTGTTTGACTATCTTTGCGAGCAACCTTGACTAGCATCACATAGCGAGTCTGGCGCTCAACGAGAGTAGCAATCTGGCTATTAGCATCTCCGTAAAGTAGATCACCTTCCCAATGTCCAGGGACCGCACGATCCTCTACCTCTGCCGGCCGCTCTCTAATGGATATGGCACCTTTAATACTGCCCAAAGCTCGATCTT
>NZ_NGUO01000027.1 GCF_002206635.1 Polynucleobacter aenigmaticus
AGCGCTAGAAGCAGAACCAGTAGAGGTGTAAGTCGGAGCAGAAGTAGTGTCACCGTTTACCAAGCCAACTACAGTGCTTGAGAAAGTCGGTAAAGCTGCACCATAAACCTTAGTAGAAGCATCGGTAGTTACGCTCAAAGCGGCAGGAGTGATGTTCAAAGTACCGTTAGCGTAGGTAAACACATAGTTGCCAGAAGCCAAGTTACCTGGAGTAGCAACCAATACTGAGCCACCAACTCCGCTGGCTACTGTAGTCGTTGTAGTTGGTGTCGCTGAGCCTGTTACGACTGAAATGTTCTCACCGTTTTTATAGCCAGTGATGGTATTAGACAGGGTTGGAGTTGCTGCACCGTAAACCTTAGTTGCGTTATTGGCAGTTACAGTCAATGTAGCTGGAGTAACGCTCAAAGTACCCGTCTTATAAACATAATTATATTTCTGGCTTCCGGTATATCCCGAAACGCTAATCACGCTTGTTCCTACATCTGTTAATGCTGGGATTGTATAAACCAACGTACCAACTGGATTAACTACTGGAGCTGAGAATGTTGATGTACCAGTACCGCTAAATGCAAGACCGTTATATATCTGAGACATATTGTCAGGGGTAACATAAACAGTCGTTGCCAAAGGAATCAAATAAGGGGTAGAGCCATCTGCAGGGACATAATAGTTACTAGAGAGACTGCCATAAGGTGTGTTGTAAGAAGATGGAAGTATTGTTGCACCAGGAACCACGCCAGTAGAAAAGCTATCAGTAATAAATGTTTGATCTCCACCACCAATAAGGCCGGATATGCCTGATGCGCCACCAACAGTGCCAGTAGCGTAAGTGGATGTAACGGTGCCGGAAGTTTTAGCACCGACTAAACCGCCTACATTAGCCGCGCCAGTAACATTACCAGTTGCATAAGCTATACCAAGGGTTCCAGAAGTATAGTAACCAACTAACCCACCCGTATTGGCTGCGCCATTAACATTGCCTGTGGCATAAACATTCTTCACTGTGCCCGAGCTATATTGACCTACCAAGCCGCCAGTGTTTGCGCCGCCATCTACATTTCCTGTTGCATAACTATTGGCTATAGAACCAGTACTCATAAAACCTAACAAACCACCAAACGAGTCTCCACCACCTGTAACAGCACCAGTCGCGTAACTCCCGTAAATGGCACCAATCGCCATTTCGCCCACTAAACCACCGCTATGAGCACCACCGATTACGTTGCCCGTTGCATAACTGTTTCTAACAACAACAGCAGCGCCTTCACCTAATAAGAAACCAGATTGAGCACTAGATGGGGTTGCACCACCAAACGCGCGTCCAACAGTGCCTCCAATTAAGCCAATATTTTCGATTAGATTAGGAGCAGTTCCCACTGAGCCAATAAAACCTACTGCCGCCGCACTCGTTACGGGGGTTACATATAAGTTAGAAATGGTATTACCAAGACCTTCAAAATGACCATTTAATGGTGCGGCAACTGAACCAACAGGGATAAACCCAGCATAAAATCCACTAGGAATATCCAAATTCCAAGTTGCAGTCGCGGATGCATCAAGGGATGCTCCGAGTGCGTAGTTAAGATTCAGATTGGCATTGATATTTTGTACTTGCGCCAAGGTATTAACAACTGTGTAGCCAAGGCCATTAATCGTTAAGTAGCCAGCACCAGACTGAGTAAATGTGGTTGAGCCATAAAATCCAGCACTGTTCAGCCCGTAGTTAAGACCAACCTCTGGAGCGGCAGGATTTGCAGCGGCTGTATTAATAGCTAAGCTACCTGTGCCAGAAACTGCAAGCTGTGCATTTACATTCACACTTTTTGTTGCAGTCAAAACTAGCTGATTGTTGTTCCAAGTAATGTTGTCATTAACGTCTACATTACCGCTTGTATTTGTTGGGTTTGTCCCATTAGTAGAAGCAATCGTAACAATACCATTGGTGGTAAGAGCGCTCGTTACTTGAGCACCTGTCATATCGCCGCCTGTGGCAGCAATTACATATCCGTCTGGATCTAAAGTCCAGCTACCCGATGTGCCATTTTTAGCCAAGGTATTAACTGAAGCTGTTTCCGCTACATCAACATGAGCACCTGAAGTATCAACCTGTCCGCCATTACCACCTAAATCACCGCCTTTAGCAGTAATCGTGCCAGTCACATTGGTTTTGCTATTGGAGTTTGTTAAATCAGCAATGATGTCAACTTTACCGCCATTACCTACGCTGTTTGGTGCGGCATCAGCCTTAATGACGCCGCCAACATTGATCGTTGAAGAAGCTGTTAAGCGAATCACGCCTCCACTATTTGTCATTCCTGTTGCATCTAGAACACCTGTATTGCCGATCACCCCACCTTGAATTTGGTGTGCTGCCTGAGCAGACAGAATAATCAAGCCACCTGGTGCATAAATCGCGTTACCGTTGGATACAAAAGCATCCACAGCAGAGGCAGATACTTGAACGTTAGAGAGTGTGTTGCCGGCAAACTGAAGCTCGTAAACATTACCGGCCGCCAAAGCTACTGTACCCATCTGAGCAATCACAACCCCGTTATTAATTACGGAGGGAGCTAAAAGGGCAATATAGCCACCCAAAGCAGCCGTTAAATTACCATCATTGATAATTGAACCAGTAGCACCACCAGCAGAAAAAGTGCTTAAACCTGCCATAAAGTCAGCAGTACTGATATTGGCTGTAGTGGCCAAGAATGAACCTACGTTCACACTCGCACTAGGAGCAAAGTAAACCCCGTTAGGATTCACTAAGAAAACCTGTCCATTGGCATTTACCTTGCCAAAGATTTGACTGGCATTAGTATCCAGAACACGATTTAAAAGAACACTGGAAGCATTAGGCTGGGCAATATTGACTGTTGCAGCAGAGCCCACATTGAAAGTCTGCCAGTTAATCGCCGCTCTAGGAGTGGCTTGGTTGATCTGCATGACCGCACCAGCTTGGCTAACCGTCGCTGCACCACCAACAACTGCAGAGCCTGTAGGAAGTTGAGTGGCGACAGGAGGTGCTGCATACACTGAGGATGCAAGTAGCGTAATGAACGTCGATACTTTAAGTGAATTTTTATGTCTATTGATCTTCAAAATGCAATGCTCCCCATAAACCAAAATTGACTACTTCCATTGGTGCCGTCTTGATAGCCGCCAATAGAGGTGGGATTGGGATTAGCCCCAATACGTTTAGCCCAAATAGTTTTTAAATCGATATTTGAGGCCGGTTTCCAGCCCAGAGATAAACCGGCACCCTTCATGGCATAACTATTAATAGTGCTGGCACCATTAATGCTGTTATTAGCATTTTGTTGGACATGCCCATAGTCATAGAACAAAGCAGCTACAACGTTCTCAGGGAATTTCTGACGCAATTCAACAGTAGCTAATTGACCTTGGCTACCCGCGCCTTCATTCGTGGGGTAGGCCCTCACCCCATAGGCGCCACCCAGGTAAAACATTTCTGATGAATCTAAATTTTGGTTAGTGGCCTGACCTGTAAGACTGGCGAATAGAGATAAGTCATCAATAATGTTTTGTGTACGAGCTGCGCTGTAGCGTAGTTTAGTAAAGCTTCCTTGTGCCCCGGTGCTGTTTGCCACATAAGACTGGCTTGGAGAACCATCAAGATTTACGCTACCTGTTACTAAAGTTAAACTGCCTTGGTTACCACCGCCGCCTGCAAGGCTATCAAAAGAATTGCCATAAACGGTCGCAGAGTAATCCATCACGTTGTATTGACTAACTAAGGTACCAGAATAACTATTGCTAAATTGGCGGTAGTCGGCATTGGCACCAACATACAAGTTGGCCGTTCTTGATCTGATTAGTGGGTAGTTTGCTTCTAAACCAGCAGTTTGAGCTGTACCAAAGCCACCATAAGAAGCAAAAGAGCCTGATACGAGCTTGTAATCAAGGGTTGATGCATTCACACCAACCCGTACACCATCGTTACCTACTGGCACGGTGTAACTTAAACGACCATAGTTACTTCCCTCAGAATATAAGTAGGTTGCCGACAATAAATCGCCCACACCTAGAGGACTATTAATTCCGAGGTTTCCTAAGACGCGGTATGCCCCTATGGAAGTGGGTCCCGTATTATCGGCCTGGGCATTTCCAAAGACCAATGGCTCATCAGCCACTCTAGCAATTAGATCGGTAGTTAGTGCTGTCGAGCCTTGCGCTAAAACGCCGCCAACAGTGACGCCAGGCAAGTCATCTGACAACAAAATTCCTCGATCTAATCGAGACACCTCTACCAGCTGACCGCTAGTTTGCGCAGCGTTCATGATGTCAATTATCTGCTGAGGCTTTACACGTGTAATAGCGCCTTCAATCTTGGTGATACCAAATATTGATTCTTCGATCTGAATTGTTAGAACGCCATTATTTATATCTTGGGGTGGAATGACTACCCGAGCAATAGCACCAGAATTACGATAGGCGACCTCAATTGCAGAAGCCAATACTTGTAACTGACCAAAATCAATCAACTTATTGAGATAAGGCTCAATAAGTGACTCAATCTGAGAATTTGAAAGTACGGTGTTACCAGTGAACTTGACGGCCTTGAGTACAAAACTAATGCCACCAGTTGCCTTTTTTTCAGGCTCAGGAATTAACTTAGGGGCAGCCTTTTGCGGCAAAGGATTCTGACGCAACTCTTGGTCGATATTTTGCTGAAATGATCCCGCACTCGGCACTTGGGCCTGGGCAGAGGGGATGGCTATCAAAGCGTAGCCGAGCACCAAACAGAATCGAACCCGATCTTGTGAGGTTTGGAAAGTAACTAACATAGTGCTAATAAAAATATGAAACCATTGTTTATTGGATGACCCACCGTAGCTAACTACAGCTTTGAGCGCAGGTAGGGATTGATTACTCCATCAGTCTTGAAAGATATCAAGGGCATAAAATTACGAAAAATTTATAGCCTTAAATAGAGTTTTTCTAATGTAACTAGATATTTAATTAAATGAACAACTTATAGTTGTGATTCTATAAAAACCAGTGTTTTAAATTAAAATTGGTTCCTGATGTATTGGCGGATTCAACTACGAAGTGCAACTTTGATAAACGCCTAGTGGCTAAGGATGTTTTAGTATCCAAAGCTTCTAGACCTGCAAGTCAAAGTAGCCATGACCTATCAACACCTTAGCCAAACTGAACGATATCAGATTTATATCCTCATGAAAGACGGAAAAACCCAAACCCAGATTGCAAAGCTGATGGATAGACATAAGTCGACCATTAGCCGTGAGCTTGCTCGCAATACGGGAGGTAAGGGTTATCGACCTAGGCAAGCCTGTCTCTTGACGCAAGAACGATCCTTAGGCTCTCGCAACGCTACCCAGATTGCTGCTACCGACTGGAGCAAGGCAGTTGATTGCCTCTTAGACAAGTGGAGCCCAGTCCAAATTGCCAATCAAGTAGGCATTAGCCATGAGACGATTTACCGCCATGTCTATGCGGATAAAGCGGCTGGCGGTAGCCTATATCAACAGCTGCGCTGCCAAA
>NZ_NGUO01000028.1 GCF_002206635.1 Polynucleobacter aenigmaticus
AAGGTGTTGAAGTACCGTGCGCATTAATGTAGTCAATCTGGTCAGCATTCAAGCCGGCATCGCGCATGGCATTGAGCATGCAACGACGTGGGCCATCCATATTAGGTGCAGTCATGTGATACGCATCACCACTCATGCCAAAGCCTAAGAGCTCACAGTAGATTTTTGCGCCACGGGCTTTAGCGTGCTCATATTCCTCAAGAACGACAACGCCAGCACCCTCACCCAGAACGAAACCATCGCGGTCCCTGTCCCATGGGCGTGAAGCAGTTGCAGGGTCATCATTGCGAGTGGATAGCGCACGAGCCGAAGCAAAGCCGCCAACACCTAAAGCAGATATAGTGGATTCCGCGCCGCCGGCAACCATCACATCGGCATCACCGTACTGAATTAAGCGGGCTGCCAATCCAATACTATGCAAACCAGTTGTGCAAGCAGTCACTGCAGCCACGTTTGGACCCTTAAGACCAAATAAGATGCTGAGGTGCCCAGAAATCATATTAATGATTGAGCCCGGCACAAAGAATGGGGAGATACGACGAGGGCCGCGAGCGAGTAATTCAACGCCGGTCTCTTCAATCATCGGCAAACCGCCGATACCTGAACCAACCATCACACCAACACGCTCTGCGTTCTCTTCCGTTACCTGTAGACCGCTATCGCGAATCGCTTGTGATCCAGCAGCGATACCATAATGAATAAAAGTATCCATATGGCGCGCTTCTTTGGCAGAAACGTATTCTTCGACATTGAAATCCTTCACCTCTCCAGCGAAATGAACGCTGAGTGGGGTGTGGTCAAACTTCGTGATGGTAGCGATACCTGATTTGCCCGCGAGCAAATTAGACCAAGCTACATCAACTGAGTTACCAACAGGTGAGATCAGGCCTAAGCCGGTAACAACAATCCGGCGACGGCCATTTGATGCTGACACAGTAATAGTTATTAGCTAAGCTAGGGAATTAACCCTGAGCTTTAGACTGAGCAAAATCGATAGCGAGCTGAACAGTAGTAATTTTTTCAGCTTCCTCATCAGGAATTTCAATCCCGAATTCGTCTTCCAAAGCCATTACCAATTCAACAGTGTCAAGAGAGTCTGCGCCTAAGTCATTCACAAAAGAAGATTCATTCTTGATATCTGCTTCTGCGACGCCCAATTGCTCAGCGACGATCTTCTTAACGCGTTGTTCGATGTTATCCATTAATTCCCCCAAGGGTTGTAAAAAAACGATGAAAGGATTTTATCAGCTTGGCGGACTAAATTAGTAAATCCGCCAAAAAATGATTAAATTCCCGCTAAATATTTAAGCTAAATATAGACCGCCATTGACATGTAAGGTGTTACCCGTAATGTATCCAGCGGCTGGAGAGGCCAAAAATGCCACTGCCTGAGCAACATCCTCAGGACTGCCGAGGCGAGCTAAAGGAATGTTCGCTTTTAGAGCATTTTGCTGCTCTTCACTCAAAGCACGGGTCATGTCGGTATCAATAAAGCCAGGAGCTACGCAGTTAACAGTGATATTGCGACTACCGATTTCACGGGCCAATGCGCGGGTCATGCCAGAAACCCCTGCTTTAGCGGCGGCGTAATTGGCCTGACCGGGGTTACCCATATGACCAACAATAGAAGTGATGTTGATAATCCGGCCGGCCCGCGCCTTCATCATAGGGCGCATCACTGCCTGCGAAAGACGGAAAACAGCACTTAAGTTGGTATCGATCACGTCGGTCCACTCATCTGTTTTCATGCGCATAGCCAAGTTATCGCGTGTAATACCAGCGTTATTCACCAAAATACTGATGCCACCAAAATCCTTCACGATCAAATCAATGATGTCTCCACACGCTTTTGGGTCGGTTACATTCAGTACCTCTCCGCGGCCGCCACTCGCCTGTAAACGCGCATTGATGGCTTTAGCACCATCCTCGGAGGTAGCAGTGCCAATCACTTTGGCGCCGCACTTTACTAGCTCATCTGCAATTGCCTGACCAATGCCGCGCGATGCGCCAGTGACCAATGCAATTTGTCCGCTTAAGTCGAGATTCATATTTGTCTTTCGCTATCGATTTACTGATTCGTTAATTCGTTTTACTTTTACTTCACTGTAGCCAAAGCTTCATTGAGGCTAGACTCATCAAAAATAGGTATCCCAATAACATTCTCATTAATACGCTTAGTCAATCCCGCCAAAACCTTGCCAGGACCACATTCCACTACTTGAGTAATGCCCTGCCCAGCCATTGCATTAATAATCTCCTGCCAGCGCACAGGCTTGGCAGCTTGACGCACCAGGGCATCTTTAATAGCAAGTGGATCAATCAAGATTTCTACATCAACGTTATTGATAACAGAAAGCGTCGGGATCTTGAATTCAATATTGGCCAGGTAGCCTTTAAGCTTTTCAGATGCAGGTTGCAATAAAGAAGAATGAAATGGTGCGGATACAGGCAATGGCAAAGCGCGTTTAGCGCCAGCCGCTTTTAATAACTCACAGGCTTTAGTCACTGCATCGCTACCACCCGCAATCACCACTTGTCCTGGCGCATTAAAGTTCACTGCTTCCACTACGCCACCAGATAATGTGGCAGCTTCTGCACAGACTGTTTTTACAATCGCATCATCCAAGCCCAAGATCGCAGCCATGCCACCCGTACCCACTGGCACAGCTGTCTGCATAGCCTCTGCACGAAAACGCACTAAAGGCACGGCATCTTTAAAAGAAATTACGCCAGCAGCAACTAAAGCAGAGTACTCACCAAGACTATGGCCTGCCATCACTTTGGGAACGGCGCCACCAGAGGCTAACCAGGCACGATAAAACGCGATCGCTGCGGTGAGCATTACTGGCTGAGTATTGGTTGTTAAGGAAAGTGCTTCTGCAGGACCTTCGGCAATCAGCTTTGCAACATCTTCACCCAATGCATCGGAAGCCTCCTCCAGCGTCGCACGGACTTCGGGGCGATCAGCAATGGAATTGAGCATCCCAACAGATTGGGAACCTTGGCCAGGAAATACGAATGCAAATGTCATGGGAATAGTCGCTGATTGATAGTTGTTGATGTATTGCTTTTGCTCTAGTACTTAACGGCTACCGCACCCCAAGCAAAGCCGCCGCCCACACCCTCTAGCAAGAGATGTTGACCACGCTGAATTTGACCTGAGCGGACACCTGCATCTAAGGCAAGTGGAATGGATGCAGCAGAAGTGTTGCCGTGCTCATGCACGGTGACGATGACTTTATCCATCGACATGCCCATCTTGCGAGCAGTGCTCTCCATAATACGAATATTGGCTTGATGTGGGACCAACCAATCAATTTGTTCCGACTTGAGATTGGCTTTTTCCAAGACCTCATGCGCTACTTGTTCAAGCACTTTCACAGCCAGCTTAAATACCGCAGGACCATCCATCGTCAAGTAGGCAGAGCCTTCTACACCACCCCGCTTAGCATGTCCAGGCACACACAAAATATCGCGCTGGCTACCATCAGCATGCAATGCAGTCGCTAAAATACCAGGCTCAGATGAGGCTTCTAGCACTACTGCACCAGCGCCATCACCAAACAAAACTGAAGTAGTGCGATCTTGAAAATCTAAAATGCGAGAGAAGGTTTCTGCACCGAGAACCAATACTTTCTTGTAAGTACCTGTGCGTATAAATGCATCAGCAATCGCTAGAGCGTAAGTAAAGCCAGCACATACTGCTTGCACATCAAATGCAGCGCAGTTGGTATGAGCACCCAACTTGTCTTGAACTACGCAAGCCGTACTTGGGAAGCCGCCCAAATGATCTGGTGTGGAGGTTGCCAAAATAATGAGATCGAGATCCTCTGAAGTACAAGCAGCAGCCTCTAAGGCGGCCTGAGCAGCCTTCACCGCTAAGTCGCTCGTCAGTTGATTGTCTGCCGCAAAGTGACGCGCAGAAATCCCACTTCGAGTCACAATCCACTCATCACTAGTCTCAAGACCAATCTTCGCCAAACGCTCAACGAGGTCTTGGTTGGTTAAACGCAACTCAGGAAGATAGCTTCCGGTTCCCGCTATCCGCGAATATGTACTCATGATTATTTTGTCTCCACCGCAAAAGCTTGAGCGATGCGCTCTACCATGCGATTCTTTGCTGCTTCATAGGCGCGATCCAGCGCAAAACCAAATGCAAAGCGATCTGCAGAACCATGACTCTTAATCACGCAACCACGCAATCCTAGAAGCACTGCACCGTTATAGCGACGATGATCAACGCGCTTGCGCACACGCAACAATGGCACCATGGCACAAATCGCCATCAATTTAGTAAGTAATGAGCGATTAAATTCTTGCTTAATTAAGCCGCTCATCATCTTGGCCAAACCTTCGCTTGCCTTAAGGACAACGTTGCCAACAAAGCCATCGCACACTACGATATCCGTAGTGCCTTTAAAAATATCATTACCTTCTACATTGCCATAAAAGTTCAAATTGGTCTGACGCAATAACTCGCTGGTCTGCTTAACCACCTCATTACCCTTAATGACCTCTTCCCCAATATTGAGAAGACCGATGGAAGGATTTTGAATACCATCCACCACTTGAACCATCACATTGGCCATCTGCGCAAACTGCACCAAGTGCATCGGCTCGCAATCAGCGTTAGCGCCAAGATCCAGCATGGTAGTGCCACGGCCTTTTTCATTAGGGATCGCGGTAGCGATCGCAGGACGATCAACGCCATCTAGGGTTTTTAGGATGTAGCGAGAAATCGCCATTAAGGCGCCCGTGTTGCCAGAGGAGATGATGGCATCAGCCAAACCTTCCTTAACTTGCTCAATCGCAACGCGCATGGAAGAATCTTTTTTGCGACGCAGTGCCACCTCAATGGGATCATCCATCAAGACAACTTCACTAGCGGTAATAATTTGAATGCGCTCCAATGGCGCTTTTGGAAACTGACTTAAGGCTTCCTTAAGTAATTCCGGATCGCCAACCAAGGCAATCTTCACATCATCATGTTTTTCAAGGAAATCACAACAAGCGGGAACTGTGACGACTATCCCGTGATCTCCGCCCATGGCATCGATAGCAAGAGTGACACTCATAGAATCTTAAATTGCTGCAAGTTGTGTGTTCAAGAAAAAAGCGGCTTTTATTGGAGCCGCTTCTATCTTTTTAGACTAAAGAATTAGTCGTTTTTGGTTTTAACAACTTTACGGCCACGATAGTAGCCATTTGGTGAAATGTGGTGGCGCAAATGAGCCTCACCAGTTGTGGCTTCAACAGCCGTAGCAGGTGCGGTCAAAAAGTCGTGCGCACGATGCATGCCACGTTTGGATGGGGATTTTTTATTCTGTTGGACGGCCATATTGAACTCCTAAGCAAGGCGATATTCTAACATGGAAAATACGCTAAATGCTTGATTTATTGTTAAAACAAACTTGAAACCCGTCTCTAAATGAAAAGGGGGGTATTAATTTTTCTTCATATTTTTCAATATGTTAAAGGGATTCTGAGGCTTTTCTGAAGCTTCAGCTGCTTCCCCACCCTCCCCAAATGAAGAGGCATGCGGCTGACAGGCGCTCTCTGGATGCTTCGGAATCAAGGGAATGGACAGCAAAATCTCATCTTCAATCAAACTCAACAGGTCAAAGTGCTGGCTCGCAACTAAAGGCTCCTGCTGATCATCCTCAATTGGAAAGGCATCCGCCTCCGCTTCAGAAGCAACCATGACGAATCGACTCTCTTGAGCCAAGTCCAAGCCA
>NZ_NGUO01000029.1 GCF_002206635.1 Polynucleobacter aenigmaticus
TTAGTCTGNNTCTTGCGATGCACTGGCTTGCCATTGATACGCACTTGATCAGTTGGCCCAATGCGCTGACCAATATGTGCGGGCAAACCATTTACCGAAACACGACCTTGGATGATTAAGTCTTCCATGTCACGACGCGATCCCATGCCGACATCAGCCAACACTTTATGCAGCTTCACGGTATCTTCGTCGTCAGCGTCGTCGTCTAAACCATCTAGGTCAGACCACACCTCATCACGCAAACTGAGTGGTAAGTCATCGATGTTTGCAAATTGCAAACTGCTCATCTCATCTTCGCTAGGAACATCTGCATCCTCATCGTGGCGCACACGTTGCGCACGGCGCTCAGCACCAGTCTGATGAGAAATTTCATTCTCATTAAGGCCGTCGGGATTTTTTATTTCAAGGGCTTCAGGAGCGTCTAATGCAGCGTCAAATTCCCCAGAGACCACAGATGCAAATAAAGCTTCACTCTCTGCTGGATTGGGTGCGATTTTGACAGGTTGATTATTGCCACCTTCACGCGGACCATTGGACTCGCCGCCTTCGCGACGTGGTCGATCCTTATTAAATGGGCGCTTCTTATTAAAAGGATGCTTGCTAGCGCCAGCACCTTGACGGCGTGGCCGACGTGGTCCAGCCTCGCGCCCTTCAGTCGTCGCACTCTCCGAACCGGAAGGCGCTGACTCTCTATTGGTGGAATTGTCCGATGTCGGTTTAATCGGAGATGAATCGTTTTCGTTGGAGCTTGTCATTAATAATTATTTTTGTTCGTCTGATTTTTCTTCAGAATCTGAGGTAACTTCTTCTGTTGTTTTATCTGCTATTTCTTCTGCTATTTCTTCTACTTCTTCTGGAACCACTTCAGCAATTTCTTTGCTCTCTACCTGAATAAGAGGCTGACCGTTTTCGTCTAACTCGATTACTGTTTCTACAGTAGCGGTCGGATCAAACTCCATTACCGCTTGACCCAATTGCTCAGCAGCAGCCATCGGTGCAGTATCTTCCAGCATTGGCAAGCTTTGTAAATTGGTGAGACTTAAGTCATCCAAGAACTGTTTTGTCGTTGCGTATAAACCAGGGCGGCCAATAGTTTCCTTGTGACCAATAACCTCTACCCAACCGCGATCTTCCAATTGCTTCATGACGTTACTACTCACAGCAACACCACGAATCTCTTCGATTTCGCCACGGGTGACGGGCTGACGATAGGCAATAATCGCCAAGGTCTCCATTACTGCACGAGAATACTTCGGCGGTTTTTCTGGAGTCAAACGATCCAAGTATTCGCGCATCACCAAACGACTCTGAAAACGCCAGCCGGTAGCAATGTGCACTAACTCCATGCCTTTATCTTCCCAGGCTTTTTGAAGCTCCAAAAGAGTAACGTCAATCTCTCCAGCTGGGATCTCTTCGACAAATAAGCGCGTGAGATCAGCAACTGTCAATGGTTCTTGCGCGCACAAGAGGGCTGTTTCAATTACGCGTTTATTGTGATCATCCATAAAATTCGGGCTATCAGGCAATCACCTGATTAGGGTATAAAAGTGTATTTCAGTAATGGGTTGGTGGTGTTCTGGTGGCGCTCTTTAGCTACTACGGGCATTGCATCTACAAAAATTCGCTTTCGAGAGCTACCCGCGCTGAAACGAAGTCTTTTCGCTCACTGTTCGGTCATTATAAGGGAGGCTCAATACAATAGCTATATGTATGAAATTACCACCCTAACCCCACTTTCATCGCCTGAGATTGATACAAGGCGCCGTTTCTTGAGCTTAGGCTTGGGTTTTAGCGCCCTCATTGGGGCTTCAAGCCTGACTGGGTGTGGCTCAATGGGTAGTCGCAAACCCATCATCGGCCTTGCTCTAGGGGCTGGGGCTGCGCGAGGTTTTGCTCATATTGGGGTGATTAAGGCTCTCGAGGCTCAAGGGATCAGGCCTGATATCGTGGTGGGCAGCAGTGCTGGCAGCGTGATTGCTGCCTTACTGGCCTCTGGCGCCACGGGTAATGACCTCAATCGACTCGCCTTAAATTTAGATGAAGCTACCATCGCAGACTGGGGCCTCCCTTTTGCCGGTAGATTTGGCGGCCTTATTAAAGGTGATGCCCTCCAAAACATGGTGAACCGTGAGGTCCAAAATAAATCCATTGAGCAGATGCGCATTCCATTGGGAATTGTGGCTACCGAATTGCAGTCCGGTAAAGGCGTTCTATTTAGAACTGGCAATACAGGCCTAGCAGTGCGTGCTTCTTGTAGCGTCCCTGGCGTATTCCAGCCGGCTGTCATTAGCGGTAAAGAATATGTGGATGGTGGCTTAGTCGCGCCTGTCCCAGTAAGTTATGCCAAACAGATGGGCGCCACCCTCGTGATCGCAGTCAACATCTCTTCAGAGCCTGTGCATCAAGATGCCAGCGGAACTTTCGGCATCCTACAGCAGACCATCTCCATCATGCAGCGGAGCATCAATCAATACGAACTCAAAAGCGCTGACATTGTGATCACCCCCCTTCTCAAGCAAATGAGTAGTGGCGACTTCAGATCCAGAAATGCTGCGATCCTAGCTGGCGAGGTAGCCGCACAGGAGCAAATGGGGCTGATTAAAGAAAAGCTGAAAGGCTAGTACTGCCCTGGCCCCAGAGCTTACAGATTCCGGGACTTGCGCTTGAGTTTATTAACTTCGTTCAACAACTCTTGACGCTCTGCATCACCTAGGTTGTCGCTGCCGTCTAAACGGCGTGCACCGTCAAATCGCTTATCCCAGTAGAGGCTACCAAGATCATCTACACGCACACTGGTGCCTTTAGATGGAGAGTGAATAAATTTATTGTCGCCAACATAAATGCCAACATGAGAAAAAGTTAAACGCATGGTGTTGAAGAACACCAAGTCACCAGGCTGTAATTCATCACGATTAATCGGCTTACCAACACGACTCATTTGGGTTGACTTGCGCGGCAACAAAAAGCCCAGCTTATCTTTAAAGACATAGCCAACAAAGCTACTACCATCCAAACCAGATTGTGGCAACTCAGCATCCCAGCGATAACGCACGCCAATCACTTCCATAGCACGGTTAATCAACTCATCTGATTTACCGGTAACGGAATCAGCCAAGCGGTCAGATACGCGAGCAAAGTAGGACTTACCCGCCTGAAACATGCTTTCTTTGGGAGTGTCTTTGGCAACATCAACTGAAGATTCTTTGGCATCAGTAACTGGAGAGTCTGCCGCGATTGCTGGATGAGTGGCGAGAACGAACGCAAGCAGAAAGGCCTTGGGCATTTGTTTGATCAGCGCTGAAAAGAGGTCTTTTTTAAAGAGCATCTGACCATTCTAACAAAGAAGCGTTATTTATCCAAATCCTAGCCATAGGGCTAACTCATTGTTTTGAATAGGGTATTTACTATTATTGGGCATGAATGCACCAATTTAGCGCCTTGTAGATCCTCTTTCTAAAAGACCCTAAGTCAGTTCGGCGGCTGCAAAAAGCTCCTGGGTATAACTTTGACGGGGATGACGAATTAAAGTCTCGGTATCCCCAAACTCCACTACTCGACCCTCTTTTAGAACCATGACTTCATGAGACATTGCCCGAATCACTGCCAAGTCATGGCTAATCATGAGGTAGGCCAAGTTGTATTTTTTCTGAAGCTCGGTGAGTAAGGCGAGTACTTGCTTTTGAATCGACACATCCAGCGCCGAAGTAGGTTCGTCCAATACCAAGATCTGTGGTTTCAGAATTAAGGCACGAGCAATCGCAATACGCTGCCTCTGACCACCAGAAAATTCATGGGGATAACGCAGGAGCGCCGAGCGATCCATTCCTACCTCTCGCAAAATATCCAAGACACGAGACTCACGCTCTGCCGCAGATAACTGTGGGAAGTGAACATCCAGGCCCTCAGAAACGATTTGCATAATATTCATGCGCGGGGAAAGTGAGCCAAATGGATCCTGAAAAATCACTTGCAAACTCGAGCGCATCGCGCGGCGTTCTACCGGTTTCAACTTTTGCCAAACCGTACCCAGCACATCTACATCACCAGTAATCTGCGCAGCAGAATCACCCAGCAAACCTAGGACTGCCATTCCTAAAGTGGTTTTGCCAGAGCCAGATTCACCAATGACGCCGATCGTCTGCCCCTGTTTAAGTTCAAACCCAACCTTGCGAAGAACTGTGTGACGTGGCGACTTTTTAAACCATCCCGTTGAATCCGTCCCTGGATAGGAGACCGATAAGTTCTCCGCCTTCAACAGCACGGGAGCTAAGGGCATGACTGGCGCTAGATCACGAACCGGCTCACTATTGACCAAGGCTTTTGTATAAGCATTTTCTGGATGTTTAAATACTTGCTTAGTGAGGCCAACTTCCATGAGGTTGCCTTGATTGAGAACGGCAACTCTTTGAGCGAAATGCTTTACTAAATTAAGATCGTGAGTAATCAGCAAAATCGCCATACCGCCATCCTCTTTGGATTCTTCTTGCAACTCTTTGAGTAAATCTAAGATCTGCAGACGCAAGCTCACATCTAAAGCAGTAGTAGGTTCATCAGCGATCAGTAGTCTTGGCTTGCAAGCTAATGCCATCGCAATCATGGCGCGTTGGCGCTGCCCACCAGAAAGCTGATGGGGATAAGAATGAAAGCGTTTACCTGGCTCAGGAATACCTGTCTTTTTGAGCAAGTCAATCGCTGCAGACGTGCAATCCGCTTTGGAGATCAGAGGTTGATACACCTGTACCGCCTCGACTATTTGATTGCCTATAGTAAATAAGGGATTGAGCGCAGTCATTGGCTCCTGAAACACCATGGCAATCTCACGACCACGAATGTCTCGAATATCTTGCATCGGTAGTGAAAGTAAATCAACAGGCTCAGCTTTGGCTTGATTGCTTGATTGCTGATTTGATTTCTTAGCGCCACTCCATAAAATTCGGCCAGCAGTTTTGGCACCTTCTGGCTCCAGTCGTAATGGGGCTAGCGCTGTCAAGGTCTTGCCAGAGCCTGATTCCCCGACTAAAGCAACCCGCTCACCCACTCCAATCTCTAAATCCAAATGGCTAACAGCAAACTTTTCACGACGACCAGACCCAAAAGAAATGGAGAAGTCTTCATAACGCAGTAGTGGAGCGGCTGGTTTGAACGAGTCATTCACGGTACTCATGAGCGCCCTCCACTCATGGCGCCCGACTTACGAGAATCGAAAGCATCACGCAATGCCTCCCCCATAAAGGTGAGCAACAGCAATGTGGCAACGAGCACCACAAAGGTCGATAGTGAAATCCACCACGCATCTAAATTACTCTTGCCTTGCGAAAGCAATTCACCAAGGCTGGGAGTTCCAGGTGGAACCCCAAGACCCAAGAAATCCAAGCTCGTGAGCGACAAAATCGCGGCACTCATTCTAAAAGGAAGAAAGGTGATGACTGGCGTCAGGCTATTGGGGAGAATATGGCGGCGCATGATTTGCAAATTGGTCAATCCCAATGCTCGTGCGGCACGCACATACTCGAGAGCGCGATTACGGAAGAACTCAGCGCGCACATAATCTGATAAACCCATCCAGCCAAAAGCTGCTAGCAAAATAATCAACAACCAAATACTCGGATTAAAGATGGAGGCAAAGATAATGAGCAAGTACAACTCAGGCATGGCCGACCAAATCTCAATTAAGCGCTGAGAGATGAGGTCAAACTTACCCCCAAAGAAGCCCATTAAAGATCCAGTGATGATGCCCACGCTCACGCCAACAATGGTGAGCGCCAAGCCAAACAAGATCGATAAACGGAAACCATAAATGAGACGCGACAAGACATCGCGCCCACGATCATCAGTGCCTAACCAGTTATCAAAAGAGGGTGGCGCGGGATTCGGTACCTTTGAAAAGTAATTGAGCGTCTCATAGCTATATGGGATGGGGGGATAGATTGCCCAATTACCCTTACTTGTAATGTTGTGACGAATATCGGGATCTAAAAAATCTGTTGGCGTGGCAAAGTCTCCACCAAAGACCCGCTCTGGCTGAGACTTTAAGATCGGGAAATAAAACTTGCCTTCATAGCGCACGATTAATGGCTTGTCATTTGCAATCAACTCAGCGCACATAGAGAGCCCAAATAACACCATGAAGATCCATAGGCTGGCGTAACCCATGCGGCTATTCTTAAAACGATGCCAGCGACTCATGATCCACCCCCTGCACCGAACTGAATGCGCGGATCAATGTAGACATAGCAAAGATCAGAAATGAGCTTGGTAAATAAGCCAATCAGAGTAAATAGGTAGAGTGTTCCAAAAACTACTGGGTAGTCGCGACGCATCACTGACTCATAAGATAGCAAGCCAAGTCCGTCTAAGGAGAACAGGGTTTCTATCAAGAGTGAGCCAGTAAAGAACGCTCCTATAAATGCCGCTGGGAAACCTGTTACCAAAGGCAGCAAGGCATTGCGGAAAACGTGCTTCCAAAGAACTTGTTTTTCAGTCAGTCCTTTTGCTCTCGCAGTTAAAACATACTGCTTACGAATCTCCTCCAAGAATGAATTCTTAGTCAACATCGTGATCACTGCAAAACTTCCCAAAACAGATGCAGTGATTGGCAACACAAGGTGCCATAAATAATCCATCACCTTGCCCATCATGCTCAGCTCGTCCCAGTTATCCGAAGTCAGACCCCGAAGAGGAAAGATTTGCAAGAAACTACCGCCGCCAAAAATAACCAGCAGCAGGACACCCAATACAAACCCGGGAATGGCATAACCAACCAAAATCATCGTGCTCGTGATCGCATCAAAGCGCGAACCATCCCTGACTGCCTTGGCAATACCCAAAGGGATCGATACTAAGTAGGTTAAGAAGAATGTCCATAGACCAATACTGATAGACACTGGTAATTTTGAAATCACCAACTGCCAAACACTTTGATGTTGGTAGTAACTCTCGCCCAAATCAAATTGCGCAAAACGTTTGAGCATCATGAAGTAGCGCTCTACCGGTGGCTTATCAAATCCATAAAGAACCTTTACTTCTGCCAGACGCTCCGCATCCACCCCTTGGCGTCCGCGATAGTTGCTACCACCACCCGAGGACTCGGCGCCACTAACTGCTGCATCACCCTTTCCCTTGAGCTCTAACATCAATTGCTCTACTGGACCGCCTGGTACAAATTGCACGACGGCAAAGGTGAGTGTTAGAACCCCTAACAAGGTAGGGATCATCAAGAGCATGCGCTTGAAAATATAGGACCACATTTGCCCCTGCATTAGCGCACCCCTTCTTTCCACCAATTAAGCAGAATCCAAGATTCGGCGGTGTAATACAAGGGGGGCTCTGGATAGCGCATCTCCTTACGATACGCGATTCGGTGCGTTGGGTTGTACCACTGCGGAATCACATAATGGCTATTCCAGAGTACCCGATCTAAGGCTCTCGTCGCAGCACGTAATTCTTCACGGGTCTGAGCCTTCACAACAGCATCTACCAAAGCATCGACTACTGGAGATTGAACCCCAATCACATTGTCAGAACCTTTTTCTTTGGCAGCTTGACTACCAAAGCGATCCCACAGCTCATTGCCAGGACTTTGTGAATCCGGAAAACGAATGGTGGTCATATCAAAATCGTATTCATCCATGCGCTTCTGATGCAAAGCAAAGTCACTGGTCCGAATATCGACCTGAATACCCAGCTTCTCTAAATTACGTACGTAGGAAGAAATCACTCTTAAGAAAAAAGGGCCGTCTTCCACCATCTCGAAACGGAAAGGCTCACCTTGCATATTGCGCAGTGCCCCATCTCGGTATTGCCAGCCAGCCTGAGCCAGCAAGTCACGTGCCTTACGAAGGTTCTGACGCAAACTATCTGGCGCAACAGTGGAAGGTGCAGCGGGCATCGGACCAAAGACTGCGTCAGGCACCCACTTGGGGTATTGAGCTTTGAGTGGTTTTAGCAACTTCAGCTCTGCTTCAGTAGGTTTGCGTGGACCATCGAAATTGGCGCTCAGATCACTATTGGTAAAGTAACTATTGATGCGACTGTATTGCTCAAAAAAGAGTTGGCGATTGAGCCACTCAAAGTCAAGGGCGTAACCCAAAGCTTGGCGTACGCGTGGATCTTGAAAAATTGGTCTACGGACATTCATGGCAAAGCCTTGCATGCCGGCGCCGTTGTGATTTAAAAATGCCTTCTTCTCTAAGGTGCCATCATTAAACCTTGGACCCACATAACTCTTCGCCCAATTCTTAGCGCGGTATTCCACTAAAGCATCGAACTCCCCAGCTTTGAAGGCTTCCAGGCGAACGGCATCATCACTGTAGAGCTTGTAATTGATTCGGTCAAAGTTATAAAAACCCACACGCACATTGATGGTCTTGCCGCCTTGGTCAGCCCAGTAGTTTGGGTTACGCTTAAAGATCATGGTCTTACCCGCCTTGTAAGACTCAATCACATAAGGCCCACTAGCCAATGGCAATTCAAAAGTGAGCTTATCGAAAGGAGTAATCGTGCCGTCGGGTTTCTTACCCCAGTTGCGAGAGAACACGGGCAAGGTACCCACCATCACCGGCAGCTCTGGATTACGATTCTTAAAGTCAAAGCGGATTACTCGATCAGAAACGACTACTGCCTGCTTTACATCGGCATAGACGGTTTTGAATTGCGGATTTGCCAGTGAGCTCATCAAGGTGTCAAAGCTGTGTTTCACATCACCCGCCAAGATAGCGCTACCGTCTGAGAACTTAGCCTCTGGACGAATGCGGAATACCACTGACATCTTGTCGGGCGCAACAGCAATATCTTCCGCTATCAATCCATACGCACTAGAGACTTCATCTGCACTACCTACCGCCAAAGACTCAAACATCAACTGAGCTACGCCAGGGGCAGCCACACCCCGCAAGGTAAAAGGATTGAACTTATCAAAGCTGGTGCGGCGATCCGGATTAGGCAGGATTAATGTCCCACCCCTTGGAGCTTGAGGATTGACATAGTCAAAATGGCTAAACCCATCAGCATATTTGGGTTTCCCATACTGAGCGATCCCCTGGGCACCATGGGCTGAATTCACTGCTAGCCCAGCCAGAATAGCTAAGAGTAAGAATGTATGGATTTGGCGGATGGCGGGGAACATGGGCATATATGCAACAATTGTAGATAGCAAACCACATTTGAAGCAAAGGACACATTATGGGCTTTCTCGCTGGCAAAAAAATTCTGATTACCGGCCTTCTTTCCAACCGCTCTATTGCCTATGGCATTGCCAAGGCATGCCACCGTGAAGGGGCTGAATTAGCCTTTACCTACGTCGGTGAGCGCTTTAAGGATCGTATTGTTGATTTTGCTAAAGAATTCAATACTGAATTGATTTTTGACTGCGATGTTGGTAGCGACGAGCAAATTTCCGCTCTTTTTAAGGACTTGGCAAAGTCTTGGCCACAATTTGACGGCTTTGTACACGCGATTGGTTTTGCACCACGCGAAGCGATTGCCGGCGACTTTTTAGAGGGTCTTTCTCGCGAAGGCTTCAAAATTGCCCACGATATCTCTGCTTACAGCTTCCCAGCAATGGCAAAAGAAGCTTTGCCGATGTTGCGCGATAAATCCTCCCTGCTCACATTGACTTACTTAGGTAGCATGCGCAACGTGCCGAACTACAACACCATGGGTCTTGCAAAAGCCTCACTTGAGGCCTCGGTTCGTTATATCGCTGGATCAGTCGGGCCTAAAGGCATTCGTGCTAACGGCATTTCTGCTGGCCCGATTAAAACTTTGGCTGCTGCCGGCATTAAAGGCTTCAGCAAAATTTTGGAAGCAGTTGAGCAAACAGCTCCGATGCGTCGCAACGTCACGATTGATGATGTCGGCAACACTGCCGCTTTCTTATTATCCGATTTAGCCAATGGCATTACCGCTGAAATCATTTATGTAGATAACGGTTTTAGCCAAGTCGTTGGCGGAATGGAAGAAGTTTGACCGTTCCACTTCGCGAGGCCCTCAAGTTTTGGGCTAAGCTCGGTTTTATTAGCTTTGGTGGGCCCGCAGGACAAATCGCCGTCCTTCACCAAGAGCTTGTTGAGAAGCGCCGCTGGATTTCTGAGCGGCGCTTTTTACATGCGCTCAACTATTGCATGCTTCTCCCTGGGCCCGAAGCCCAGCAGCTAGTGACTTATATCGGTTGGCTCATGCATCGCACCTGGGGCGGCGTCTTGGCGGGCACCCTCTTTGTAATCCCCTCACTCTTCCTTTTAATTGGCCTATCCTGGGTTTACCTGACTTTTGGACAGGTACCTTGGATTGCTGCTATCTTCTTTGGCATCAAACCCGCAGTAACCGCAATCGTCTTACATGCCGCCGTCAAAATTGGTAAGCGCACAATCCATAATCAAGCATTGCGCGCGATTGCGCTGATTTCATTTCTAGCTATCTTCGTTCTCAATCTTGCTTTTCCCATTATTGTTTTGTGCGCTGCCTTGATTGGTATTTGGGGTGGTAAACGTTACCCAGAATATTTCCAGCAAGCCGGCTCGCACGGCAAGGGTAATGACAATCAGTATGGTGCTGCGCTAATTGACGATGACACACCAACCCCAGACCACGCCAAGTTTTCTACAAAAAGGCTCATTTTGCAGGGCTCAGTTGTTATCTTGCTCTGGTCAATTCCCTTTATTGCGCTTGTCCTGTTTTTTGGTTGGCAAACACTCTACCCACAAATTGCTTGGTTCTTCACTAAAGCCGCCTTTCTGACTTTTGGTGGCGCCTATGCGGTACTACCTTATGTATACCAAGGTGCGGTAGATCAATTTCATTGGCTTAGTGCTGGCCAGATGATGGATGGTCTTGCCCTAGGTGAAGCTACCCCCGGACCACTCATCATGGTGGTGGCCTTTGTTGGTTATCTGGCTGGCCATATTCAAAACCTGATTGGCAATACCAACCCATTTTGGTTTGGGGTGCTTGGCGCCTGCGTTGCCACCTGGTTTACTTTTCTACCTTCCTTTTTTCTAGTCCTCGTTGGTGGCCCATTGATTGAATCCACTCATGGAAAGCTAAGTTTTACCGCTCCCCTGACCGCAATCTCCGCAGCCGTAGTGGGCGTGATAGCGAACCTAGGCCTGTTCTTTGCATATCACGTCTTCTTTCCCCATGGTCTTGGCGGTTCAATCTCCTGGGTCTCTATAGTGATCACTGTATTTGCTGGGCTGGCCCTCTTTAAGTTTCAAAAAGGGGTGATCAGTGTTTTGACTGGTTCCGCGCTTGCTGGACTACTCAGCTATCTAGTCGCCAGTTTATTGATCTAGCAAAGCAATATTGGGGCTGAAATTGGCATAATGGAAGTTATGCGAATCGAAACTCAAACCATCACCCATCTGCAAGAATGGCTCGGGAAAACTGAGACCCTTCAAGACACCGTTACCGCTGCGCCTGTCAAAGCCTTATCAGCAACACTAGACAGGCCTGACCCAGCGCCAAGTAGAGGGACCTTTCTTCCAGAGTTATGGCATTGGCTGTATTTTTTGCCCTGTGCCCTTCAATCGGAAATTGGTTCCGACGGACATCCAAAACGTGGCGGCTTTTTGCCCCCCGTGCCATTGCCAAGACGCATGTGGGCTGGCAGTCGTATCCAGTGGTTAGCGCCACTGTCAGTGGGCGATGAAATCGAACGTGTGTCCAAAATTGAATCAGTTACCCACAAGGCAGGTCGCACTGGTGACCTTATTTTTGTTTTAGTAAAACATAAGATCTCCAATCAAGACGGCCTGGCTTTGATTGAAGAGCATGACATTGTGTATCGAGATGCTCCAGGTCCAGACGATAAGCCAGTGGCACCAACGCCTGCACCTACCAATGCGAAGTGGACAAAGACCATTGCGCCTGATGATGTGTTGTTATTTCGTTACTCAGCACTCACGTTCAACGGCCATCGCATTCATTACGATCGCAAATATGTGACTGAGGTTGAAGGCTATCCTGGCCTTATTGTTCATGGCCCTTTGATTGCCACCTTATTGGTAGATCTTGTACGTCAAAGCATTCCCGGCTGTACCCTCAAAAGTTTTGAGTTCCGCGCCATTCGCCCGACTTTTGATATCAATGTATTTAAGGTGAGCGCTAAACCCGATCTTGAGAAAGACTCTTCCGGAAAAACAATTTCCATCTGGGCTGAGGATCATGAAGGATGGCTCACGATGCAAGCAACGGCTGTATTGGCGTAATCAACAAATAATTTATCTATGACAATTCCACACCCATCCAAAGCCTTAGCTACTTTTGCGTCGCAATTAAAGATTGGCGATATTCCAAACGAGGTCCTGAATCGCGCTGAAGATTTATTAGTGGATTGGTTCGGCTCAGCAATTGCCGGCAAAGGTTCGCGCCCGGTAGAGGCCATTACGCAATTTGCTCAAAGCATGGGGGGCTTTAACAACACTCATCCTGGTAGCGCTGAAATCCTTATTGATCGGACGAGCTCAAGCCCTTTCTTGGCTGCCTTAGCCAATGCAGCTGCCTCACACGTAGCCGAGCAAGATGATGTTCACAATGGCTCCGTCTTTCACCCGGCTACAGTTGTGTTTCCTGCGGCACTAGCAACTGCACAAACGATTGGCGCTTCGGGTGAAGATCTTTTGGTCGCTGCTGTTGCTGGCTATGAAGTGGGCATTCGGGTAGGTGAATTTCTTGGGCGCTCACACTACAAAATATTTCACACTACCGGCACCGCAGGTACTTTAGCTGCTGCTGCTGCAGTGGGCCACCTACTCAAACTAGATCCCGCGCAAATGTTGCATGCCTTTGGCTCTGCTGGTACGCAGTCTGCCGGCCTGTGGGAGTTCCTCCGTGATGCTGCAGATTCCAAGCAGTTGCATACCGCACATGCTTCCTCTACCGGACTCATGTCAGCTTACTTAGCTCAATCTGGTTTTACTGGCGCAGAACATATCCTAGAAGGCAAGCAAGGCTTAGCTGCCGGCATGTCGAGTGATGCAGATCCTAGCAGGCTGACAGACAGATTAGGTAGTCGCTGGACTATTGCAGAAACTAGCTTTAAATATCACGCCTCCTGCCGTCATACCCACCCGGCTGCAGACGCATTATTACAAGTGATGCTGGCGCACAATCTCAAACCTAGCGATATCGCCAAAGTGGAAACCTTAGTACACCAAGGTGCAATTGATGTGCTTGGCCCCGTGACCGATCCAGCAACAGTGCATCAGTCGAAGTTTTCAATGGGGACTGTCTTAGCGCTAATTGCTCATTATCAATTTGCAGGCTTGCAAGAGTTTGCCCAACATTTTCATGATCAAGAGATCTGCGCATTCCGTGATCGCGTCACGATGATTTTGGACTCTGAAGTGGATGGCGCTTACCCGCAACGCTGGATTGGCAAAGTAAAAGTCTATCTACACAATGGTGAGGTGTTAGAAGGTCGCGTAGATGAGCCCAAAGGCGATCCCGGCAACACTTTAAGTCGCACTGAAATTACCGATAAAGCCATGCGTCTTGCCGCTTTTAGTGGTGGTGCAACTCCAACTGAAATGAGTGCAGCCATTGAGCGCTTGTGGAATATCCGCAAACAAGCCAAGATGGGCTTGTTAATCTCCTAGTGTCCTGATTTTCCAATCCTCCAATTTATTCAGTCCTATTTTTAGCTGCCTTATTTAAAGTTCCAACCTATGAACCCACTCGATACACCCATTGGCTTTAGTAGTAGTTTCTTGTTCGTGCCAGGTACCCGCCCAGAGCGTTTTGTCAAAGCATTAGATAGTGGCGCTGATGCCATCATCATTGATCTAGAAGATGCGGTTGCCGAAGAAGACAAACAAATGGCACGAGATGCAATCCGCACTGCTTGGCCCACATTTACCGCTGCACAGAAAAAGCGTTTAATCATTCGCTCAAATTCTCCTGGAAGTAAGTTTTACGCTGCGGACTTGATCTTGGTGCAAGAGCTGGATGCAGCTTGCTTGCTGATTCCCAAAAGCGAATCACTCGATCAAATCAATGGTGCCGCGCAAATTCTTCCGAACACCGCAATCATTCCCATGATTGAGACTGCAATTGGCCTTGATCGTCTGAATGAGATTGCGAACTCCGAACAAGTGTTGCGCCTCGCTTTGGGCAATATTGATTTACAAGCAGATCTAGGGATGGTGTGCGACCCCCAAGAAAGTGAACTTCACACTGCCCGCTTTCAGATTATCTTGGCCTCACGCCTGGCGCAGATTGCCCCTCCAATAGATGGGGTTACTCCCTCAACCGACGATATTGAGCGCATCACCGATGACGCTGAACGCGCCAAAAGAATGGGCTTTGGTGGCAAGCTGTGCATCCATCCAAAACAAGTTCCTTTGGTCAAGTCTGCCTTTATGCCTACTGCCAAAGAGGTCTCGTGGGCTCATCGGGTCATTGAGGCCGATAAGGCATCCAAAGGTGGCGCAGTAAAATTGGATGGTCGCATGATTGACCGCCCCGTAGTTTTATTAGCGCAAAGAACACTGGCAATTGCTGGTAAACCCTAAAGCCGATAGCGCTTAAAGGTGAGAAAATTACTTTGCATCACATATATGGAGACATTGATGAAATTTAAGAAAACATTATTCGCTGGAATTGCTGTCATTGCAGGCGCTAGCGCTTTACTTACTAGCAACATGGCATCAGCCCAAAAAGATTGGCCTACCAAAAATATTCAATTGGTTGTTCCATTTGCAGCTGGTGGTCCGACTGACACTATCGCACGCTTAATTGCAGTGCCAATGGGTCAAGCTTTGGGTCAAACTGTTGTAGTTGAAAACGTTCCTGGTGCTGGCGGAACAATCGCATCTACTAAAGTAGCGCGCGCAGCTCCAGATGGCTACACCATCTACATTCACCATATGGGTATGGCTACAGCAAATGCACTGTACGACAAGCTCCCGTACGATCCAATGACTAGCTTTGAGTACATCGGTCAAGTAGCTGACGTACCAATGGTATTGCTAGGCAAGAAAGATTTGCCTGCCAATAACTTTAAAGAGCTCGAAGCCTACATCCGAGCTAACGGCTCTAAGGTAACGATGGCTAACGCCGGCCCTGGTGCAGTGTCACAGCTATGCGGCTTATTATTTCAAAGTCGTTTAGGTGTTAGGTTAACCAACATTCCTTACAAGGGAACTGGTCCTGCCTTGACCGACCTCTTGGGTGGTCAAGTTGATCTCTTGTGTGACCAAACTACACAAACCATTCCTTACATCAAGGATGGTCGTGTAAAAGCATTTGGCACAACCACTATGAAGCGTTTGCCAGCCATTCCTAATGTTCCAACTTTGAACGAACAAGGCCTCAAAGGATTTGAAGTCAAAGTTTGGCATGGTGTGTACGCTCCAAAAGGAACGCCTCAACCTGTTCTAGACAAAATCAATGCTGCCCTCAAGAAGGCGTTGAATACTCCTGATGTCAAAAAGCGCTTGGAAGATTCCAATATTGATATCGTGCCAATGGATAAAGTATCTGCCAAAGGCCTCAAGTCTCATCTTGAAAGCGAAATCAACGCCTGGGGTCCAGTCATTCGCAAAGCAAATATTCCAGATTAATCTCGGAATAGCAGCCAACAAAAAAGCCAGCGATCTGAACTGACCCACAAAAGTTGGACAGTTTAATCAGGTTAGCACGAGGGATTGAGTTCGGTATTGAACCGGGCTCAATCCCTTTAGTTTTTCCTTGATTCGATCATGGTTGTAGTAGTGGATGTAGTCCTTAAGCTCCGTTTTAAATGATTGAACATCTGAGAACTTCTTTTGGTAGAAGAACTCGGTTTTCATAATCCCAAACCAGTTTTCCATGACTGCGTTATCCAGACAGTTGCCTTTTCTAGACATGCTTTGGCTAAGACCTTGTACCTTCAAAGCCTGTTGATAAATCCCCATTTGGTATTGCCAGCCTTGGTCTGAGTGCAGCATAGGTTGCTCACTATTACCCAGTCTTTTAAAAGCACTTTTGAGCATCTCCATCACCGAGCGGATCTGAGGTCTATCAGCGATCTCAT
>NZ_NGUO01000030.1 GCF_002206635.1 Polynucleobacter aenigmaticus
TGGCTCAATGAGTGGTTTAGTTGCTGGCGGTACTACACCAACAGCTTCTTATTCATCTACAGCTACTTCGGCTAGTAATGTCGGCGACTACTCTATCAACGCAAATTTAACTGCTGATACTAACTACTCAGTATCCGTAGTAGCAGGGCAGTTAACGGTTACTAAAGCAACTTTGACCGCAACGGCTAACGATGCCTCTAAAGTCTTTGGTACTACTAACCCAGCCTTATCAGTTAGCTTGGTAGGCTTTGTAAATGGCGATACAGCAAGTACAACTGCTGGTTTGACAGCTTCTACAGCCAATAGCACAGCAACAACTTCAACACCGGTAGGCACTTCAGCAATAACAGTAGCCGCTGGCACTGCAAACAACTACAACATGACTACTGTGGATGGAGTTTTAACGATTACTTCTGCTCCTGTGATTGTTCCGGTGGTTATCCCCGAAGTTCAAGCTGAAGTTCCAGTTAACCCATTTAATAACACCGTACAAAGAACCACCATCCGAGAAACTATGGTTATCACTTGTTTAAAGGGCGACACAAGTGGTGACCTATTACCATGCTCAGGTTCACCGTCAGCGCCCTTAACTATGCCTAACATAGTCGTTACTAAGTTGGAGCTGTAATGTGCCCCCTTATTTCTCACTCTGGGTCGTAAGTGGTCATTGTGGAGGTACGTTTCGCCAAGGTCCTCTATGGGTCTTGAATTCAACTGATCGATGCAACACACTACAAACTGCGTAAGCAAAAGGAGTGTTGCTCATGAAACAACGACCTCGAATCTATTACACCGCCACTCAAAGAGAGTTGATGTGGGATCGCTGGCAAAAAGGCGATAACCTTCATCAGATAGCGCAGTTATTTGATCGCCATCACCCCTCTATACAGCGTATTTTGATGCAGACGGGCGGCATCAGACCACCATCAAGATCTCGATCAGTTTTAGCGTTAACTTTGGCTGAGCGAGAAGAAATCTCCCGTGGCCTGGCAACTGGGCAATCACTTCGCTCTATCGCACAGCTTTTAGGCAGGTCGCCTTCTACGGTTAGTCGCGAAGTAAAACGCAATGGCGGTATTAAAGACTACCGATCAGCTGGGGCCGATAGCTCAGCCTGGGATCGAGCACTTCGCCCTAAGACTT
>NZ_NGUO01000031.1 GCF_002206635.1 Polynucleobacter aenigmaticus
TCGTGCGGTCCCTGGACATTGGGAAGGTGATCTACTTTACGGAGATGCTAATAGCCAGATTGCTACTCTCGTTGAGCGCCAGACTCGCTATGTGATGCTAGTCAAGGTTGCTCGCAAAGATAGTCAAACAGTCGTCAATGCCTTAATTAAGCATGCGAGGAAATTACCAGACGAGTTGTATAAGTCGCTCACTTGGGATCGAGGCAAAGAGATGTCTGAACACAAACGCTTTACCTTAGCCACGGATGTTCAGGTTTACTTTTGTGATCCCCAGCATCCTTGGCAACGAGGCTCAAATGAAAATACCAATGGCTTACTAAGACAATACTTCCCTAAAGGAATGAGCGTAGCCAATTACTCGCAGGCTAAGCTTAATGCCATAGCCAGGAAACTTAATGAACGCCCTAGAAAAACACTAAACTATCAAACACCGGCAGAACGTTTTGCCCAATCTGTTGCGTTGACCAGTTGAATCCAAGGTCGACTTGCGACCCCCACATTAGGGTCAGGGGAATGTCCGCTTTCGAGCTATTAACTGCCATTGTGAAATCTTAGGTGAATGAGCCGGCTTGCTTAATCGTTTCATTTTGCCCAAGTGATTTGGTTTATTGGTTTTTTAAAGATAAAAATGACGGTGCAATTAATCTGGCGGTTTTTTCATATCTGGACCCAAAACAATCTCTGCGTTCATGGCTATTTGCGCTAAATCATCAGCTGATATGTAGGGCATTGGCGGCAAGAATCGGTTGCTATCAGTAGCTCGCGTTATTTTCTAATTTTTTAATGAATTTTTATAAAAAATTCATTAATTCAATAAATGGCGGATTCAAACACGAAGTGCAACACGGTTTAAAGATTGCATAAAGACTTCACTTGGTGTTTTAAATCCCAAGCGCTTTCTGGGTCGGTTGTTTAATTGATCTTGGATCATTCTAAGCTCCTCATCCGTTACGGTTGATAACTGTCTTTTCTTGGGGATGTATTGCCTTAGCAGTCCATTGAAGTTTTCATTCGATCCCCTTTGCCAGCTAGCAAAAGGATCGGCAAAGTATGTGGTGCTATTTAATGCAGCATCAATTTTGCTGTGTCCTGCAAATTCCTTCCCGTTGTCAAAAGTATAGTTTTGACCAGTGGGGCTAAGGGACTCAGTTTGTTAATGATGGCGCTACCTACTGAATCAGCAGTTTTATTGATGACTTTGGCGATGAGGGCATAACCAC
>NZ_NGUO01000032.1 GCF_002206635.1 Polynucleobacter aenigmaticus
CCTCTCCTGCCACCCTTGGGAGATGGACAAAAACTACTACAATGAAGGTGGTCTTGCAGCCTTGCAAGCTAAGCCTAAAGGACGAGCTCCCATGCCCAAACCCTTCAAACCGTTCACCCCAACCAATAAGCCAGTGACTCAGATGACTCCAGATGAGCTCATGCAAGAGCTTGAGTACCGCAGGATGGAGACCGATTACCTAAAAAAGCTCGAAGCCTTAGCCCAGCAAAAGCACTTGGCAAGCAAGAACAAGTCCAAGTAATTACGGGGTTAAGGCAAAAATACCGGTTACCAGCCATCTTGGCGATGGCTGGGATGCCTAGAAGTGTCTATTACTACCAGGCGAGTGCCCTTAGTAAAGCAGATCGCCATCTTGAGGCGAAGGCGCAGATCCATCAGATCTTCCACCGGCACAAGGGGCGCTATGGCTATCGACGTGTTCATTTGGCATTACGCAATGAGCAGCATTACCTTGACCCCAAGACAGTGCAAAGGCTGATGGGGCAACTGGGGCTTAAATCCACCGTGCGCCCTAAGCGCTATCAGTCCTATAGGGGCGCTATTGGTAAAACAGCCCCCAATCTACTGCAGCGTAACTTTGCAGCTAACAAGCCCAATCAAAAGTGGGTCACCGATGTCACTGAGTTCAATATTAAAGGCGAGAAGGTTTACCTCTCGCCAATATTGGATCTGTATAACCAAGAGATCATCTCTTATACGATTACCGATAGACCACAAGTGAGCATGGTGATGGAGATGCTAAAAGTGGCATTTAAACGTCTTAGAGGATGCAGCCAGCCTCAACCGGTATTGCACTCAGACCAAGGCTGGCAATACCAAATGGGGATTTATCAACAGGCTTTGAAGGTACAAGGTCTTAGCCAAAGCATGTCTAGAAAAGGAAACTGTCTGGATAACGCAGTCATGGAAAACTGGTTTGGGATTATGAAAACCGAGTTCTTCTACCAAAAGAAGTTCTCAGATGTTCAATCATTTAAAACGGAGCTTAAGGACTAC
>NZ_NGUO01000033.1 GCF_002206635.1 Polynucleobacter aenigmaticus
GTCGTAACAGGCTCAGCGACACCAACTACAACGACTACAGTAGCCAGCGGAGTTGGTGGCTCAGTATTGGTTGCTACTCCAGGTAACTTGGCTTCTGGCAACTATGTGTTTACCTACGCTAACGGTACTTTGAACATCACTCCTGCCGCTTTGAGCGTAACTACCGATGCTTCTACTAAGGTTTATGGTGCAGCTTTACCGACTTTCTCAAGCACTGTAGTTGGCTTGGTAAACGGTGACACTACTTCTGCTCCGACTTACACCTCTACTGGTTCTGCTTCTAGCGCTGTAGGTACTTATTCAGTAACAACGGCTTTGACTGCTAGTGCAAACTACACAGTATCTTTTGTGGCAGGCAACTTGACTGTGACTAAAGCAACATTGACTGCGACTGCGGCTGATGCAACTAAAGTGTACGGGGATGCTAATCCAGCTCTGACAGTCGGCTTGACTGGCTTTGTGAACGGCGATACAGCATTGAGCGCTAGTGGCTTGACTGCTTCTACTGCTAATAGCGCTGCTACTGTATTAACTTCAGTCAGCACTTCAGCGATTACCGTAACGGCTGGTACTTCTGATAACTACACGATTGCGCCAGTTGCAGGTACTTTGAGTGTTACTCCAGCTACCTTAACTGTGACAGCTAATGACGCTACTAAGGTTTACGGTGCAGCTACTCCAGCTTTGAGCAATACGATTACAGGCTATAAAAATAGTCAGAACATTTCAGTAGTAACAGGTTCAGCTACACCAACTACTGCAACTGATGTAACGACTGGTGTTGGTAGCTCAGTGATTGTTGCTACTCCAGGCAACTTGGCTTCTGGTAACTACATCTTTACTTACGCAGATGGTACTTTAAGGGTGACTGCGGCTCCTCTGACTATTACAACTAATCCGTCAACCGCAGTCTATGGCTCAGCTTTACCAGCTTTTTCTAATACCGTCACTGGTCTGGTTAATGGCGATGCAGTATCAGGCACTGCAACTTACTCAACAACAGCAGTGCAGGGCAGTAGCGTTGCCAACTATGCTGTAACAACTGCTAACTTAACTGCTAGTGCTAACTACACAGTGTCTTTTGTGGATGGCAATCTATCAATCACTCCTGCTGGCATTACAGTTCTAAGCATCAACAACACAGTAGTTGCTGGTAAAACTTACGATGGCAATAATACGGCTACCTTAAGTGGTGGTCAGATGATTGGTGTTTTAGGTGCTGACAATGTTGTGTTAGTTCAGTCAGGTACATTTAATAACGTCAATGTCGGTACACAGGCTGTAACAGTAGCGGATACCTTAACAGGTGCTCAAGCTAGTAACTACACGATTACTCAACCAACTGGTGTAACAGGTGTTATTAGTGCGGCTCCGTTGACTGTGACGGCCGGTAATAGCGCCAAGGTTTATGGTGAAACGGCTACTCTAGGCACTACAAACTTTACATCTACTGGTTTAGTGAACGGTGAGCAAATTAGTGCTGTCACTCTTGCTAGTACAGGCGCAGTTAATACGGCTGATGTGGCTTCTTATGGTGTGACTGCTAGTAATCCTACTGGCACAGGCACTTTCTTGGCTTCCAACTACACGATTACGCCAGTAGCAGGTACTTTGAGTGTTACTCCAGCTACCTTGCTGGTAACGGCTAATGACGCTACTAAGGTTTACGGCACAGCTACTCCAGTTCTCTCTAATACCATCACGGGTTATAAAAATAGTCAGGACATTTCAGTAATAACTGGTACAGCTACACCAACTACCACCGCAACGAATCTTAGCAATGTGGGTTCAGTCGCCATCTTAGCTACTGCTGGCAACTTGGCTTCAGGCAATTACACTTTTGCCTTGATTAATGGTACCTTAAGGATCACTCCAGCTACTTTGACGGTGACTACCGATGCCTCCTCTAAGGTTTATGGTGCAGCACTGCCGGTCTTTACTGGCTCAATGAGTGGTTTAGTTGCTGGCGGTACTACACCAACAGCTTCTTATTCATCTACAGCTACTTCGGCTAGTAATGTCGGCGACTACTCTATCAACGCAAATTTAACTGCTGATACTAACTACTCAGTATCCGTAGTAGCAGGGCAGTTAACGGTTACTAAAGCAACTTTGACCGCAACGGCTAACGATGCCTCTAAAGTCTTTGGTACTACTAACCCAGCCTTATCAGTTAGCTTGGTAGGCTTTGTAAATGGCGATACAGCAAGTACAACTGCTGGTTTGACAGCTTCTACAGCCAATAGCACAGCAACAACTTCAACACCGGTAGGCACTTCAGCAATAACAGTAG
>NZ_NGUO01000034.1 GCF_002206635.1 Polynucleobacter aenigmaticus
CGATAGAAGAACTCTGTTTCATAATCCCAAACCAGTTTTCCATAACTGCGTTGTCTAAGCAGTTACCTTTTCTAGACATGCTTTGAGTAATGCCCTGCTTGTGCAAGGCCTGTTGATAAAGCCCCATCTGGTATTGCCAGCCCTGGTCTGAGTGCAGCATGGGTTTATCTTTTGGTTTGAGTTGTTTAAATGCGCTTTGAGCATCCGCTTTGGGTCTTGGATTCAACTGGTCAACGCAACAGATTGGGCAAAACGTTCTGCCGGTGTTTGATAGTTTAGTGTTTTTCTAGGGCGTTCATTAAGTTTCCTGGCTATGGCATTAAGCTTAGCCTGCGAGTAATTGGCTACGCTCATTCCTTTAGGGAAGTATTGTCTTAGTAAGCCATTGGTATTTTCATTTGAGCCTCGTTGCCAAGGATGCTGGGGATCACAAAAGTAAACCTGAACATCCGTGGCTAAGGTAAAGCGTTTGTGTTCAGACATCTCTTTGCCTCGATCCCAAGTGAGCGACTTATACAACTCGTCTGGTAATTTCCTCGCATGCTTAATTAAGGCATTGACGACTGTTTGACTATCTTTGCGAGCAACCTTGACTAGCATCACATAGCGAGTCTGGCGCTCAACGAGAGTAGCAATCTGGCTATTAGCATCTCCGTAAAGTAGATCACCTTCCCAATGTCCAGGGACCGCACGATCCTCTACCTCTGCCGGCCGCTCTCTAATGGATATGGCACCTTTAATACTGCCCAAAGCTCGATCTTTGAGCGTGTGATGGCGTGAGCGGCGCATGATCCGAGTGCGACGTAAGTGCGCCACGAGCTCTTTCTTTAAGGCTCCACGGGCTTGGATAAAGAGGCTGCGATAAATCGTCTCGTGCGACACCTGATAGCTTTCGTCATCTGGATAAGATTGCTTTAACCATCCGGCAATCTGTTGTGGCGACCACTGCAAGAGCTGCAGCTTGTCTGTCACGATAGTTGCCAAGGGCTTGTTCAAGACCAGTTTACAAGTCTTAGGGCGAAGTGCTCGATCCCAGGCTGAGCTATCGGCCCCAGCTGATCGGTAGTCTTTAATACCGCCATTGCGTTTTACTTCGCGACTAACCGTAGAAGGCGACCTGCCTAAAAGCTGTGCGATAGAGCGAAGTGATTGCCCAGTTGCCAGGCCACGGGAGATTTCTTCTCGCTCAGCCAAAGTTAACGCTAAAACTGATCGAGATCTTGATGGTGGTCTGATGCCGCCCGTCTGCATCAAAATACGCTGTATAGAGGGGTGATGGCGATCAAATAACTGCGCTATCTGATGAAGGTTATCGCCTTTTTGCCAGCGATCCCACATCAACTCTCTTTGAGTGGCGGTGTAATAGATTCGAGGTCGTTGTTTCATGAGCAACACTCCTTTTGCTTACGCAGTTTGTAGTGTGTTGCATCGATCAGTTGATCAAGACCCATAGAGGCCTTGGCGAAAACGTCCTCCACAATGACCACTTACGCCCAGAGTGAGAAATAAGGGGGCACATTCAGCTCCAAACTTGTAACGCTATGTTAGGCATAGTTAAGGGCGCTGACGGTGAACCTGAGCATGGGTAATAGGTCACCACTTGTGTCGCCCTTTAAACAAGTGATAA
>NZ_NGUO01000035.1 GCF_002206635.1 Polynucleobacter aenigmaticus
GTGAAATCTTAGGTGAATGAGCCGGCTTGCTTAATCGTTTCATTTGCCCAAGTGATTTGGTTTATTGGTTTTTAAAGATAAAAATGACGGTGCAATTAATCTGGCGGTTTTTTCATATCTGGACCCAAAACAATCTCTGCGTTCATGGCTATTTGCGCTAAATCATCAGCTGATATGTAGGGCATTGGCGGCAAGAATCGGTTGCTATCAGTAGCTCGCGTTATTTTCTAATTTTTTAATGAATTTTTATAAAAAATTCATTAATTCAATAAATGGCGGATTCAAACACGAAGTGCAACACGGTTTAAAGATTGCATAAAGACTTCACTTGGTGTTTTAAATCCCAAGCGCTTTCTGGGTCGGTTGTTTAATTGATCTTGGATCATTCTAAGCTCCTCATCCGTTACGGTTGATAACTGTCTTTTCTTGGGGATGTATTGCCTTAGCAGTCCATTGAAGTTTTCATTCGATCCCCTTTGCCAGCTAGCAAAAGGATCGGCAAAGTATGTGGTGCTATTTAATGCAGCATCAATTTTGCTGTGTCCTGCAAATTCCTTCCCGTTGTCAAAAGTAATAGTTTTGACCAGTGGGGCTAAGGGACTCAGTTTGTTAATGATGGCGCTACCTACTGAATCAGCAGTTTTATTGATGACTTTGGCGATGAGGGCATAACCACTCTTACGTTCTACTAAGGTCACTACGGCTTGCTTGTGATGGGCTCCAATGATGGTATCGCCTTCCCAATGACCCACTTGGGCTCGAGTCTCAATATGGACCGGGCGCTCGCTAATGGGCCTTCTGCCGATGATCTGACCTCTGCGTTCCCGACCGCTGGCATAGCGCTTTTTACGCTTCTTTTGGCAGCGCAGCTGTTGATATAGGCTACCGCCAGCCGCTTTATCCGCATAGACATGGCGGTAAATCGTCTCATGGCTAATGCCTACTTGATTGGCAATTTGGACTGGGCTCCACTTGTCTAAGAGGCAATCAACTGCCTTGCTCCAGTCGGTAGCAGCAATCTGGGTAGCGTTGCGAGAGCCTAAGGATCGTTCTTGCGTCAAGAGACAGGCTTGCCTAGGTCGATAACCCTTACCTCCCGTATTGCGAGCAAGCTCACGGCTAATGGTCGACTTATGTCTATCCATCAGCTTTGCAATCGTGGGTTGGTTTTCCGTCTTTCATGAGGATATAAATCTGATATCGTTCAGTTTGGCTAAGGTGTTGATAGGTCATGGCTACTTTGACTTGCAGGTCTAGAAGCTTTGGATACTAAAACATCCTTAGCCACTAGGCGTTTATCAAAGTTGCACTTCGTAGTTGAATCCGCCAATACATCAGGAACCAATTT
>NZ_NGUO01000036.1 GCF_002206635.1 Polynucleobacter aenigmaticus
CGCATGGCCCTGGTGGCCTTACTCCAGACCACCAACGTCACCCTCCCCAGTTCAAGCTTGAAGTGCTGCAGTACATGACCAAACACCAAGTATCGGCCAGACCAGCTGCGGCCCACTTTGGCATCCGCAGCATGAGCACTGTATTGCGATGGCAAAAACTCTACAATGAGGGCGGTATTACAGCCCTTGCCAATCGACAGAGAGGACAACAGCCTATGTCCCAATTTAATATCAAAGCATTACTCAAAAAGACCTGTCTCGGAACTCACACCTGCAGAGTTGCGACGACGTTTGGAGTACGCCGAAGCGGAGGCTGCCTACCTAAAAAAGTTAGAAGCCTTAGCTCAGAGCAAAGCAGCAAAAGAGAACAAGCCCAAGTAATTACTGAGCTAAGGCCGCATTACCGTTTATTAGACTTACTGCTGATCGCCAAACTGGCTAAGAGCGTGTATTACTACTGGCGAGCAGCCAGTAGTCATCATGAGCCCGATCCCTATCTGGATGCTAAGACTCAAATTAGCGCAATCTACCATCGCCACAAGGGCCGCTATGGCTATCGACGGGTGCTACTAGAGCTACGCAATCAACAGCAATACCTAAACCACAAGACCGTGCAAAAGCTCATGGGCCAACTAGGACTAAAGTCTCTTGTACGCCCTAAGCGCTATCAGTCTTATAAGGGGTCTGTGGGTAAAACAGCCCCCAATCTACTGGAGCGTAACTTTGTGGCTACCAAGCCCAATCAAAAGTGGGTCACCGATGTCACCGAGTTCAACATCAAGGGCGAGCGAGTGTACTTATCACCGATCTTAGATCTGTATAACCAAGAGATCATCTCCTATGAGCTTGCTGATCGGCCGCAGATCAGCTCTGTAATGCAGATGCTAAAGAGCGCCTTCAAACGACTCAAGAATGAAGGCAGGCCAGTATTGCACTCCGACCAAGGCTGGCAATACCAAATGGGGCTGTATCAACAGGCCCTGCAAGAACAAGGCGTTACTCAAAGCATGTCTAGAAAAGGGAATTGCTTAGATAACGCCGTGATGGAGAACTGGTTTGGGATTATGAAAACTGAGTTCTTCTACCAACAAAAGTTTGACGATGTTCAATCATTTAAAACCCAGCTAAAGGAATATATCCATTACTACAACCATGATCGAATCAAACAAAAACTAAAGGGATTGAGCCCGGTAAATTACCGAACTCAAT
>NZ_NGUO01000037.1 GCF_002206635.1 Polynucleobacter aenigmaticus
GCGTTTTTTTATTTCCTAGAAGCATTCTTTACCAAAGCCGCGTAAAGCCCTTCGATTTATCCGTGGGGATATAAACGGCCTAATATTTGCTGACTACTGTATATAATCACAGCATGTCTAAAGCGCCGCAAACAAACATTCGGGTTCTACGGGAGCGCGTCAAGGATAAGCATGGCGCTTTCTTGGACGCTCAATCAAAAGAGGTGAACTTCGTTTGGAACTTTTGTAATGAGTTATCAAG
Source organism: Polynucleobacter aenigmaticus (assembly GCF_002206635.1). Lineage (GTDB taxonomy): Bacteria > Pseudomonadota > Gammaproteobacteria > Burkholderiales > Burkholderiaceae > Polynucleobacter > Polynucleobacter aenigmaticus. Next base: position 242 of record NZ_NGUO01000037.1, read on the forward strand.
CAAGCATACCGAGCGCACTGGGCAGTTCATGTCCAGCTACACGATGGACAAGTACACCGCTGGCGCTACAAAAGAAGGTTTAAATATCCCCGCCTCCACAGTTCAAGCTATTAGCGCTGAATACTGTACCCGCCGCAAGCAGTTTAAGAAGTGCCGGCTGGCCTGGCGCAAGAGTGGCGGTAGCAAGCGATCTCTCGGTTGGATACCTTTTAAGAAAGATGCCATTGTCTATCGCAACGGCCAAATCTTTTTTCAAAAGAAACCCATTGGCATTTTTAAGTCTTATGATCTTCAAGACAAAGTCGTTAAGTGTGGATCTTTTAGCCAAGATGCTCGTGGACGCTGGTATGTTAATTTGACCGTAGAGGTTCAAATCGCTACCGTTAATACAAGCACTAAAACTGTTGGTATTGATTTAGGCTTAAAGACTACCGCCGTCACCAGCGATGGCGATCAAATGGTCTCGCGGCGTTATCGGGAGTTGGAGGGTAAGTTGGCCATGTCCCAACGTGCTAACAAAGCCAAGCTCTCGAAGACCATTAGCGCCAAGATTAAGAATCGCCGTAATAACGATCAACACCAGTTCTCACGGCTTTTAGCCAATGAGTATGGTGCGATCTTTGTCGGAAATGTATCCAGTAGCAAACTCATTAAAACCAAGATGGCGAAGTCTGTGCATGATGCAGGCTGGAGTCAATTTAAGACAATGTTGGAATACAAGTGCCATGAGGCAGGTGTTGTCTTTTTAGAGGTCAATGAGAGTAATACAACCCAAACCTGTTCTTCGTGTGGCGAAAAGCCACCGTCGAGGCCGAAAGGTATCGCAGGACTTGGAATAAGAGAATGGGCTTGCGACTGTTGTGGAGTCATCCACGATAGAGACATTAATGCCAGCAAGAACATTCTCCGTATCGGACTAGATACGCTAGCAGTAGGAGCCTCGCAGTTAAATCAAGGGAGATTTGAA